>JAQVCT010000009.1 GCA_028689655.1 Lachnospiraceae bacterium | reverse complement strand
TAATGCAGATGAGGAGCTCCCGTTTAGCTAAAAAAATCCCCCGCGGATTATCCGTTGGGAACTATAAACAAAAGTGCTGGATTTTATTTGCCAAAAAGTGCTGGAAAATAATTTCCATTTTTGGCTGGAAAGTACTTGCCGTTTACATGTTAGCTTGGCAAAAACAAAACATCCACTATTGTTTGAGCTTAATCACGATAAAATACCAACTCTCACTGAGATAGAAGCCTTTGAAAAAAGAGAAAATGTAGGATTGCCAGAGAAATACCGCCAATTCTTGGAAATCTATGGTGGTGGGTATTTTGTATTTACTAATGTTTTTTCTCTTGATGCTAATGGGGACTTTTATATTTTGGGGTGCGGGTCTTGTCCACTTGAAGGATATTTGGCAATTTCCGACAATGGATGTGGAGATTTGTATGTGTTAAAAATTGAAAACAATAGCTGTCTCGATCAACTTTTTTCTATGACCATGAAACACGGCAAATTTATGAAACACCATATCATGATATATTTGAATATTTAATACACATTGGATTTAATAAAGATTTACAGGAACTTTAAACAAAAAGTTGACACGCTTTCTTGGGTAAAGATGAACGAAGTGAGCAGTCCATGCTGCACGGCATTTTTAATAAGTTTACGGGGTATCTTGCTAATCTCGTAGTGAATTCAAAACAAATGACGGACAAAGAAATTTATAATATGCGACGGAGCAGCAAATCGGAATTGAACCAAGTCGCTGCGCCACAGCCTTGGCAGGCCGTCGCGCAGCGACTTGGTTCAATTGCTATTTATCGGTAAAGATTATGAGCAACACCCCTGTTACGGCACTCATACTACTTGATGTAGGGAAAGAAAAGTAATCTCGAAGTTGCAAGTTTAAGTGCAATAGCGAGAGATTTATATTCTATCACTCACATTTCATAAGGTTTCAAAGCCTTACTCTAATTGCTATTAAGTCCCCACAAAGCCTTGATTTTACGCATATTTGCGGTAATGTGCTTACTGTGAAGCAATCTACTTATTATATTGTTTTATAGGGTGCATTGAGAATAGCAAGGGAAAAATCAAGGAAAGGAATTAAGAGAAAAGGGCAAAAAGAGCAGCTTGATGTGATAATAATCTAGAGAGAATCATATTTGCAGAGCTTTATTATATTTGATATAATAAAACCCTCCACTATAACACCAGACTTTTGCTTTGTGATAATAGTACTGTAGCGGGAGGTGGTAAAAGATGAATATTTATAGAACTGCTGAAGTTGCGGCAGTAATTGGGGTGCATCCTAACACGGTACGGCTTTATGAGGAATGGGAGATGATACCCAAAGCAAAACGACAGACCAACGGATACCGTGTTTTTACTGATTTTCATATTGAACAATTCAAGTTGGCTCGGCTTGCTTTTCAGATTGAGGTGCTTCAAAATGGCTTGCGCAAGAAAATTATTCAAATGGTAAAAGTATCAGCTACAGGTGATTTTGATAAGGCGATTTCTCTTGCAGCAGAGTATTTAGAGCAGCTTCAAAGAGAACGCACCAACGCCGAGGAAGCCGTTACATTGGTGCAAGAAATTTTACATGGTGAAGAAGCAAAACATTTTCATGCACTAAAGCGAAAAGAGGTATCCGAGTATCTTAATATTTCAATGGATACTTTGCGAAATTGGGAAATGAACGGATTGCTTACAGTCAAACGCAAAGAAAATGGGTATCGTGTTTATATGGATGATGATATACGGCAGCTCAAAATCATTCGCTCCTTACGGTGTGCAAACTACTCGTTGGAAGCAATTTTACAAATGCTTTTCCAGTTGTCGAAAAACCCAAATGTAGATATATTAGATGCGCTGAATACACCCAAAGATAATACGGATATTATTGCCGTATGTGACAAACTCATTACTTCTCTTTTTGCCGCAGAAAATAACGCAGGTCAAATGATTGCTATGCTCCAAGAAATGAAACTTAAATTTTCATAACCCTCCACTTTACCACCAATGTTTTTATTGGTGGTATTCTTTTTTTGAAGAAAAAAATAGGAGGAATATCTATGCAGAAAATAATTAATGTCAAGCAGCTTACAAAGTCCTATGGCAAGCTGCTCGCAGTAAACAATGTGAGTTTTTCAGTTAGCCGCGGCACGGTTTTTGGACTACTCGGTGCAAACGGCGCAGGAAAAAGCACAACGATTGAATGTATTTTGGGAACCAAAAAAGCAGACAGTGGACAAGTATCTGTTTTGGGCATGAACCCACTGACAAACCGCAAAATGCTGTTTGAAAAAGTGGGTGTTCAGTTTCAAGAAACCAACTATCAAGAGCAAATCACTGTCGGGGAACTTTGCGAGGTGACAGCCTGCCTTTACCGAAATACTGCAAATCCTGCGGACTTGCTTACAAGGTTTGGGATTGCCGATAAACAAAAAAGTCTGGTCAAGGATTTGTCGGGAGGTCAAAAGCAACGCCTTTTTATCGTCCTTGCACTAATCCCCAACCCCGAGGTCGTGTTCTTGGACGAGCTGACAACGGGGCTTGATGCAAAGGCACGGCGGGAGGTTTGGAAGATACTTTCCGGACTAAAGGAAAAAGGACTAACAATCCTTTTAACCTCTCACTTTATGGACGAGGTAGAAGCCTTATGCGACCAAATTTGCATTTTGAAAAACGGAGAAATTGTGTTTTACGGTACAGTTTCCGAAGCAGTGAAAAATAGTCCGCACGAAAAATTTGAGGACGCTTATCTTTGGTATACAGACGAGGAGGGTCAAACGGATGAAAACCTTTAACACAATGCTCAAAACCGAGCTAAAGCTATCCTTACGGGGAATGGATATGTTTATCTTTGCAATCTGTGTTCCGCTTGTGGTGCTAATCATTCTTGGAATTATTTACGGAAACAAGCCTGCTTTCGAGGGTGCGGGATATACTTTTTTGGAACAGTCTTTCAGCGCACTTGCCACAATTTCCATTTGTGCAGGCGGCGTAATGGGATTGCCGCTGGTTGTATCGGAATACCGTAGCAGAAAAATATTAAAGCGATACAAAGTAACCCCCATTAGCCCCGCACTGATTTTATTCGTGCAAGTGGCAATCTACACCCTATATGCCCTTGTTTCCCTTGTGATGCTGTACCTTACCGCAAAGCTGTTTTTTGGGTATCAATTTCATGGCTCGATTGGTACATTCTTTAGTGGGTATCTTTTGGTCGTCGTATCTATGTTCAGTATTGGCATGATGGTAGGCGGTATCGCACCCAACACCAAAATGGCAGGAGCTATCGCAAGCATTTTATATTTTCCTATGCTGATATTTTCGGGGGCAACGCTGCCTTACGAGGTCATGCCCACAGTCTTACAAAAGGTTGCAAACATCTTGCCACTGACACAAGGAATTAAATTGCTAAAAATGGCTTCGTTAGGCTTGGAAATTAACAGTGTTTTACTTTCTGTTCTTGTAATGATTATCATTGCGGTTATTTGTATCGGTATTTCTTTGAAGTTTTTCAAGTGGGAATAGATATAGTTGCAAAGCATTAGCCTTATTTTTACATAAAGATTTATGGTGTTAGTATATAAGTGTGAGCACCCATCACCTGGATATAGCTATAAAAGAACCAGCGTGTATTCTCGTGCTACAACTCAGTTGAGTGGAAAAATCATAAAAACTGTGGTATGATAAATTATCTGAAACGTGTTATTTATCAAGAATGGATAGGTGTGAAAGCATAGTAAAAAATAATATCGATGTTGATATTAAGGTAAAGTGCATAGAAGAAGGAATTACCCAGGCGCAGTTGGCCGAAAAAATGAAGACAACGAGCCAGTATGTGAACCGGATTGTGAAGAAGCAGGATGGCGTGGTAAATAAGACTTTTTTGGCTATGATGGAAGAATTGGGATATGATGTGGAACTGACTTATGTGAAGAGAGAATAACATATTCGCGAAAAATACAAGACCTGTTATGACATAAATGAAAGAGAAGCTGATAATATGAAGTTGAAGTTAAGTCTAAAAAATAAAGAAGCAAGTTTGGAGGCAGATGTTGAAAAGCTTGTTGAGGAAGGGATGGATCAGAAAGCAAAGAATCCACCTAAAAAGACTAGATACCAAATTAAGCAAGAAGAGAAAAGGAAAAATGAAGAACTTAAACAAAAGCAATTCATGCAGGGGATGTTTCTTCTTCTGGGAATAGTAGTAATTTGTGCCATAATTGGAATCGTTGCTTCGATATTCGGAATATAACGGAGGTAAGGCATGCCAGTAAAAAAGAAAATGAATGTTATCTTCAAGGACTATATGAAGGAGTAAAAGAGGTTTTATCAGATGAACAAAATAGACAAGCAATTGCCACATTAACTAGAAATTGGTGGAGTGGCAAGGTTGCCCCGGGAATTAGGAAAAAATGGGATGATATTAAAGAAGTTGTTCACGGCGTAAAGAGTGGCGAAACAAAAGCTTCAGCACTTTTGAAGGAAAAGAAGAATCAAGCTGCGGATGCTATTGATGTAGTGTATTCAGAAATAGACGAAGCTGATACAAATGGAAGAAAGCATACAATAGTAATATTCCTATAATACACAAAACCACCCAAAAGTACCGTAGATACTGAATCCCTGTGAAGTGGCGATGACGGCACAGGGCATCTGCTACAATTATTGACATGGCAGGCATTGATGAAATTGTGCTGCTTTATGAAAAGGAAATGATAATATGAAACTATTAGTGGTTGAGGATGACCGCCTTTTGAACAACACACTTTGCTACAATCTTTCTGCGGCAGGATACACCGTTGACGCAGCCATGACAAAATCTGTCGCTAAGCAATATTGTGAAAAACAAGATTATGACCTTATCGTTCTGGATGTTAATTTGCCGGACGGTGACGGTTTTGATTTTTGTAAGGAAATTAAGGAATACCGCCCCGATACGGCTGTGATTTTTCTCACCGCCCGTGATATGGAGAGCGACCAGTTGCGTGGATTTGAATTAGGTGCTGACGATTATGTAACAAAGCCCTTTCCAATGAGCGTTTTTCAGAAAAAAGTTACTGCATTGCTTGCCCGCATTTCAAAGCAAAATGGCGGGGAGTGCTACGAGGATGGAAATTTGTTTATCAATTTTTCTGAAATGACAGCCACACTTGCCGGGCAAAGTATTGTGTTCACACCTATGGAATATCGTTTACTGAAAGTGCTTACGAAAAATGCTCAAATTGTTCTGACCAGGCAGGTACTTCTTGAAAAACTGTGGGATACGGACGGTAACTTTGTGGATGAACATGCTCTGACTTCCGCTATGAGCCGTGTTCGAAATAAAATTGAAACGGGAACTATGCAGTATATAAAAACTGTTTACGGCATGGGCTATATGTGGATTGGAGGAATAAATAAGTGACTACTGTACTCTTTTTATTGACAGATAATGTTCATGCCATATGGTGTGGACTTTTGTTTTTTATGCTCATATTCCTTTGCGTGGCATTTTTTATCATGGCATTACGCAGAAAGATAACCGCTTTTTCAGATAGATTATGTTGCCTGTTGGATGATATGATGACTGGTGAAATGGAACCGCCACAGACCAGTGAGGAAGAAAATCTATTTTATAAAATCAACCATCGATTATCACGTTTGTATGAAGTGATGCAGGAAAACCGCCGCAGTATTACAAAAGAAAGAATGGATTTACAGGAACTGATTTCTGATATTTCACATCAAGTGAAAACACCAATCGCAAACCTGAAAATGATAAATACTACTTTGCTGGAGCAGTCTATGTCCGAAGAAAAGCAAAAGGAATTCTTAATGGCTTGCAGTGGACAGCTTGATAAATTGGATTTTCTCATGCAGGCTATGATAAAAACTTCCCGTTTAGAAACAGGCATAATCTCATTAGAATTGAAAGTACAGCCTATTTACCATACACTTGCGGCGGCATTGGGCGGTATCCTACTAAATGCGGAGCACAAACACATTGCGGTTGATGTGGATTGCAAAGAAGATTTAACCGTGTTGCATGACCGTAAGTGGACAAGTGAAGCCCTGTTCAATATTCTTGATAATGCCGTGAAGTACACACCGGAGAATGGCAATATTTGTGTTTCTGTAGAGGATTGGGAAATGTATTTGAAAGTTGATATTACCGATACAGGCAAGGGTATTTCTGAAAATCATCAAGGGGCAGTCTTCAAACGGTTTTATCGGGAAGCAGAAGTACACGATACCCCCGGTATTGGAATTGGTCTGTATCTTGCCCGTGAAATCATTACCAGACAGGGTGGTTATATCAAGGTAAGTTCGGAAGCCTCTCAAGGCTCAACCTTTTCTGTATTTCTTCCTCATAAGTGAGTAAATTTCAAATGTCACAGCTTTGCGAGAATTGAGAGAGGGAAAGTGGACTCTCACGTGACATTTCTGCGAGGATTGCCCTTTAGAATAAAGCCATCAAGTGAAAGGATGGTATTTAAGCATGCGTATTTTACAAGTAACAGAGCTAAAAAAGTATTATGGCACAGAACCAAACGTGACAAAGGCATTGGACGGCGTTACACTCACCATTGAACAGGGGGAATTTGTTGCTGTTGTTGGAACTTCCGGCAGTGGAAAATCTACGCTGCTGAATATGATGGGAGGCTTAGATATTCCTACTTATGGCAGTGTTAAAATAAGGGACAGGGAATTGGCTCACATGAGCAATGAACAGCTTACTATTTTTCGCCGCCGCAACATTGGATTTGTCTTTCAAAGCTATAATCTCGTCCCCATTTTGAGTGTGTATGAAAATATTGTGTTACCTGTGGAGCTTGACGGCGATACCGTGGATATAAAATTTATGAACGAGGTTATTCGGATGTTAGGCTTAGAAAGCAAAATGCAGGATATGCCGAACAATCTTTCCGGTGGTCAACAACAGCGTGTGGCGATTGCCCGTGCATTAATATCTAAACCCGCCATTATCCTTGCCGATGAGCCAACGGGAAATCTCGACAGTAAAAGCAGCGGAGACGTTCTTGGCCTGCTGAAACGTACAAGTGATGCATTCCATCAGACCATCGTAATGATTACACATAACGCCGAAATTGCTCAGCTCGCCCATCGAATTGTTCGTATCGAGGATGGCAGGATTGCCGAGCAAGGGAGGTGGTAGCAATGAATGATATATTGTTTGGCAATAACAACAAAGGCGTATTAAAGAAATTGGCAAAAGCAGATTTGAAAGCTCACAAATTAAAAACTTTCCTGTCTGGAACGATCGTTCTGATTGCAACCTGTCTTATGGCAGTTGTGGTTATGGTTTTGATTAACAGTGCTTTCTCACTGGCAAATGAAACTCCTTACCATGTCATGTACCGGGCGGTCAATGGAGAAACGAAGGACACACTTCTGAATGACAGTGATTTTGAAGCAGTGGGGCTTTATAAGAATTTTGGAAGTACAGTGGACAAAGATGGCATAACCACCCTCGCCTATATGGATTCGGTTTCTATGGGTTTTTTAGGATTTGGGCTGTTAAGTGGCAGCATTCCTGTTAAACCGGATGAAGCAATCATATCAGCCACTTATATGGAGCGGCATGGTTTATCTATTGGAAACACATTTGTGTTTTCCTACATGAATGCCTTGACAAATCGGCAGGAAGAACGGCAATTTACAATTTGCGGTATCATTCAAAATGAAAAGCAGGAAGATGCCAATCAGTTTTATGTTCTAACATCAAATGATTTCCGAATGGATTTTGCACGGCAGGCAAGCGGTATAGCCACTTCCTCTTTTAGTACACAGACCCCTGGCAGTGTGGATATGCTCGCAAAGCTAAATACCGAAAAAAATAATTTGAGTGCCGAAGCTCAAAAGGAATATCTAAAAAATAAGGGTTTAGCACTTGATATAAAAGACTATGACATTCTTCTGAATGATAGGTATATAGAGGGCTTTTACCTGGACCCGACGGCACTTGTGGGGATTGTTTTGTTCGCTGTATTTCTTATGTTTGCAAGCAGCTTTGTGATATACAGCATTTTTTACATTTCTGTCATCAACTCCATACAAATGTACGCCCAAATGATGTCTCTTGGAACAACCGAAAAACAGTTACGCTACTTTTTGAAACGGCAGGGAAATATTTTAGCGCTATGCTTTATCCCCCTTGGCATGGTGATTTCTTTGGTCATTGCATTGTTTATTTCCGGAACGCAGTGGATTGTTTATAATATTATCATAACGCTTGTGTCCGGTATGCTGATATGTATAGTAATCAAGGCAGCCTTACGGAAACCAACGAAGATACTTGCTTCTGTATCTCCCATTGAAGCCATGAAATATACCGATACCGACATTGGGAAAAAACATAAGGCTTTGAAGAATATAACCCCCCACACCTTGGCAAAGAACAGTTTGACTGTCAACCGAAAAAAGAACCGTATGGCTGTTGTTTCTTTGAGTATTAGCGGAACACTGATGATTGCTCTTGCCATATTGATTTCATCTATCAATCTTCCTGCTATGCTCTTACAGAACTATCCGCTCAATGAGGATTTTCAAGTTGGTGTACAGATAGATAATTTTTACCAGCGTTTCCCACAAATCATTCAGAACAATCCATTATCCGACGAATTAATAGATGAAATATTGTCTATTCCCGGCGTAGAAAAGGTGATAAAAGAAGAAGGTGTGATAGGCACTCTTTTGGATCCAAAAGTTACGGAGGATACAGATGATATAACAGAGTTTATCGAGAGTCTTTCCCCAGAGTTATTGGTAAATGTTAGTAAGGTAGTAAGCGGTAGTATAGACGATAAGGATATTGGCACAGATGGTATTATTATAAATAAGTATCGAGTGGACAACAGTACACTTAATTATGATGAGATTAAAGTTGGTGATACCTTGGGATTTGAGTTTGAAACAAACGGCACAACAGCAGAAAAGAAATTCAAGGTAATAGGAATTGCCTACTTCCCATCAACAGGTTTATTTTATACATCTTCCAAAGTAATCAATGAAATTTCACCGTTCAGCAATGCTTCCCATCTGTCTATTCTTTGCAACGAAAGTAGTACAGAAGCGATAGAGGTGGAATTAGGGCGTATCATTAGTCAAAATCCAAACCTGACGCTGCACATCTATGCAGATGAATATAGGATATATAAAGATTTTATAGGAGCTGCAGCCAGCAGTTTATACGGTATATCTGCACTTGTAATTGTCTTTGGGCTGCTGAATATGGCAAACGTGCTTATCAATAGTGCCATTATCCGTAAACGTGAATTTGCTCTCTTGCAAGCGGTAGGCATGACAAACCGGCAGCTTCGCAAAATGCTATATCGTGAGGGAGCAAGTATCAGTGTCAAAGCGGTGTGTATTGCCACTGTAGCGGGCATAATTTGTGGCAGATTGTTTTGTTATCTTGCCAATGAGGTCATGGCACTCAAGTTTATTGTTTTCCAAGTTTCTGTATTGCCCATATTGATCTTCGCCGTGGTTTTGATAGGGTTGCAAATGATGGTAAGTTTCTGTATTTGTAAATCTATTGAACGGGATACCTTGACTGAAAGATTAAGGACAGAATAAATGATAGATTGAAGCCTATTGGAGATCTGGCGGAACAGTTGTGTTTTATAAATGATAATGAAGCAGACTTACAAAACTCCAGGTGAAATGAAGATTGACATCTGTTTTATAATGAACTATGATGTACTTAAACAATAAGTACAATATGGTACGGAAGGAGGATGATTGTGGATATCATAATTAGCAGTAATACCAGTAAACCAATCTATGAGCAAATCACATCACAGATGAAAGCTATGATTATGAGCGGAGAATTACAGACAGGTGATCCCATACCCTCTATGCGTTCCCTGGCAAAATCTATTCATGTGAGTGTAATCACTGTTCAAAAAGCCTATGAAGATCTGCAAAGAGACGGCTTTATTGAAACAACAGTAGGGCGAGGAAGCTTTGTATCCGCACAGAACAGAGACTTTTATCAAGAGGAACAACAGAAGAAAGCAGAGGAGTACTTACAGGAGGCTGCCGAGATTGGAAGAACCAGCGGTATTTCCCTTGAGAAACTAATAGAATTGTTGGAACTGTTTTACCAGGAGGATTAGAGATGGGAAAGTATGCATTGGAAGTAGAAGGATTGACAAAAAAGTATAAAGATTTTGTCTTAAAAGAGATATCTTTTCGTGTTCCACGAGGGAGTATCGTGGGTTTGATTGGAGAGAACGGAGCAGGGAAAAGCACCGCCATTAATGCGATTCTTGGAATTATACAGAAAGATGCCGGAGAGATATCCATTTTGGGAAAACAGGAACAGGAAATGGATTGCAGCATCCGTAATGAGATTGGTGTTGTTTTTGACGGAAACAATTTTTCCGACGCATTATCCCCGGAGAAATTAAATCATGTTTTTAAGAACACATACACAACATGGGATGAAAGTAGATATTTTGATTTATTGAAACAACTATCATTACCACGAAATAAAAAAATCAAAGACTTTTCTAAAGGTATGAGAATGAAATTATCAGTGATAGTTGCACTTTCTCACAACTCCAAATTATTAATACTAGACGAGGCGACAAGTGGACTTGACCCTATTGTTCGTGATGATATTTTAGATATGTTCTTAGACTTTGTACAGGATGAAAACAATTCTATTTTAGTTTCTTCTCATATCACAAGTGATTTAGAAAAGGTGGCCGACTATATCGTATTTATCCACAACGGAAAGGTAGTTTTTAATAAGTCTAAGGACGATTTGAAATATAAGTATGGTATTATGCGATGTGGTGCAGCTCAATTTGACTCTTTGGACAAGAAAGATATGATTGTATATCGCAAAAGAGATTATGAATGGGATGTTTTGGTAGCAGATAAGTCTTCTGCACAGAAAAAATATCCGAAAGCAATGATTGATGCAGCAACCATTGATGAAATAATGCTGCTCTATATAAAGGGGGAAAAATAATGAAAGGCTTGTTGATAAATAATTTTTATTCTTCCATTGGAAACATCAAATTGTTCTTGACCATAGTACTTGCTGTGGCTGCGATTGTACTGGTTACAGGGAACCCTACTGCACAGGAACTGTTCGTCTATATTACAATCACTGCACTTTCTATAAATGCAGTTGTAAGTTCGCGAAAGGACGCCATCTCTAATTGGAATAAATTTGAGATCACAATGCCTGTTAGGCGAACAGATATTATCAAGAGTAAATATTTGTCCTATATCTTTTGGTTAGGTGTCGGTACTGGCCTTGCCCTGGCGGTAACCATGGTTACAATGCTCGTGCACGGAATTGGTAATGATATTTATTCCATGTTTGCGTTAGGAATCGGAATCTCTTTGTTTGTGGGTGCACTATTTTTTCCTATCGCATACCTTGTAGGTACTGATAAAAGCGAAACCGTATTAATTATCAGCGTTTTAGTTGCAATCACTCTGGCTGTGCTGATCTTAAATGTGCTTAATCAATTTATTTCCTACTTCATCGTACGAATGGCGGCATTTATTACTATTTACATTCTCTTTTTTGCGTTTTCCTACGTTATAACACTGAGAATATATGCAAAAAAGGAATTATAACTCTATGGGGCAATTCCGGGAAATGGTCCAAACAAAACAGACAATGGGAAATGTATATCCTGTATGCGCTGTGTCAGTATCTGCCCAATTAAAGCACGTACCATCAATCCATTACGATTAGCCGCTGGAGCCCAAAAGATGAAGAAATCCTGTTCGGAATATAAACAGAATGAATTATTTTTATAATTGACTATATGTGGGAAATTGCATATACTGTTATAGTAGAATTGAAAGAGAGTACATAATACATATGCCATATAAAAGCCACCTTCATGGTGGCTTTTCAAATTTGCGCGAGCAATGATAAATAAGGAAATGAAAGAGAGAAGAGGTACCCCATGATTCAAGTAAGAAAGCTTTCCTACTCCATACCGGAGAAAGAGTTGTATAAAAAGGTGTCCTTTACCATCGCAGATGATGGTCACTATGCGTTTATCGGTTCCAATGGAACGGGAAAAAGCACGCTGGTGTCCATGATGCTCCAGCCGGATGAGTATCTGTACGAGGGAAAAATAGAATTTAGTGAAGCTTATAAAAATAGTAGAATAGGGTATGTAAGCCAGTTTTCCCAGGAGGAAAAGCCAGAGGAAACCACTGTTTTTACCTTTATCAGTGAAGAATTCGTGGCATTGGAAAATAAGATTGCCCAACTGTGCGATAAGATGGGAACGGAAACAGATCTGGATGCTGTTTTTGAGGAATATCAGGCTGCCCTGGATGAAAAGGATGCCATAGATGGCGACCACTATGAGAGCAATATTAAAAAACAGTTAAAATTGGCACAACTGGAAAAATTGGAGAATCAGAAATTATCCAATCTCAGCGGTGGTGAGTTCAAATTGATCCAGGTCATCAAGGAGATGATGCTCAGTCCCAAGATGCTGATCATGGACGAGCCGGATGTGTTTCTGGACTTTGACCACATCAATGCATTGAAGGATCTGATCAATGCACATAAGGGAACTTTGCTGATCATTACCCACAATCGATATTTGCTGAACCATTGCTTTGATCATATCCTGCATCTGGAGGATACGGATATCCAGGAATTTGAAGGAACCTATCTGGACTATAATCTGGAACTGTTGTCCACCAAAGTGGAGCTGCAGGAAGCGGTGGCGAAAGATGAGGAGGAGATTGAACGCCAGCAGAATATCGTGAACCGTATTCGTGCCAATGCCACAGCCATGGATAATGCGTCTCTGGGACGGAGCGTGCATGCCAGACAGACGCTTCTGGATCGCCTGGAGTCACGTAAGACGAAAGCACCCTTCGTCTATGTGAACAGACCGGAGATCTCTTTTCAGATGGAGGAAGAAGTACAACAGGACGCGGAACCCATTTTATCACTGGTGGATTATGAGGTGTCATTTGACGAACAACTGCTGGAACATGTGAATTTTCAGATGAAGTTGGGAGATAAGGTTGCCATCGTTGGAAAAAACGGAACGGGAAAGACCACCTTGCTTCGTGAAATCTGTGACAATCAAAAGTCTTCCATACAGATCAGCCAGCATACCAGACTTGCCATGTTTTCCCAGGTCACAGGGGAACTGTACCCGGCAGGTCATACTTTGACAGAGATTATTATGGAAAAAAGTGAGGAAAAAGGAGCAGAAAGCAGTTTCCATAAAAAGTCTGAGGCAGTGGACTTCCTTGGAAAATATGGGTTCGTGGAGGAGGATGCTGGAAAGCGTTTCGAAGATCTGTCCGGTGGGGAGAAGGATCTCTTCCAACTGGCGGTGATCTCACTGGAAGGTGCTAATCTGTTGCTATTAGATGAGCCTACAGGCCATCTGGATGTCTATGCGCAGATGGCATTGGAGCAGGCGATTGAAAATTATAAGGGCAGTGTACTCATGGTATCCCATGATTATTATAGTGTGGCAAATTCCATGGATTATGTGCTGCTGGTGGAGGACGACCATCTGCGTCAGATGAGTATCCGCAGATTCCGTCAGATGATCTATGCCAATCATTTTGACAAAGAGTATCTATTGCTGGAAGAGAAGAAAAAGGAACTGGAAATGCGTGTGGAGCAGCTATTGGAGAAAAAAGAATTCGGCAAGGCAAAGCTCTTACTGGAACAGCTGGGACCTATTGTAAAGAAGCTGAATGTGAATTAAAAAGAGAGTAAGAAGAGAAATAATATAAAGTGGATATTACATAATATGAGGAATAGATAAAATGACAAAAGATATGACACACGGAACTCCTATGAAGTTGATTCTGCAGTTCACGATTCCACTTTTAATGGGAAATTTATTTCAGCAAATGTATAATCTGGTGGATTCCATCATCGTGGGGAAAGCACTGGGCATTAAAGCCCTGGCTTCCGTAGGTGCCAGTTCCTCCATCACATTTCTGATCATTGGATTTGTCATGGGAACCTGCAGCGGTTTTGCCATACCGGTGGCACAGTGTTTTGGCGCCGGACGGGAATCCGATATGAGGAAATATATCTGTAACAGTATGTTCCTGGCAGCAATCCTGGCGCTGCTCCTGACCACAGCCACCAGCCTCCTGTGCTTTCCTATCCTGCGATGGATGGGCACACCGGAGGATATCATACAGGGAGCTTATGAATATCTGATCGTTATTTTCCTGGGGATTCCCTTTACCTTTTTGTATAATATATTGTCGGGGATCATACGGTCACTGGGGGACAGCAGGACGCCTTTTATGTTCCTGGTCATCTCCACGATCTTAAATATTCTGGGAGACCTCTTTTTTGTCCTGAATCTCCATATGGGTGTGATGGGAGCGGGGCTGGCAACCATTTTGGCGCAGGCAGTTTCGGGAGTTCTATGTCTGATTTATATGCACCATCATTTTAAAATATTAAAGATGCAGCCGGAGGATAAAAAGCTGAGACTGGTATTGATGAGAAGACTGCTGAACCTGGGAATCCCCATGGGATTACAGTTCTCCATCACGGCGGTGGGCAGCATCATGTTACAGAGTGCCATCAATGGGCTTGGTTCCGTGGCGGTAGCAGCCTACACCGCTGCCATTAAGATCAAACAGGTGGCGATGTGTCCTTATGATGCCTTGGCAAACGCCATGGCTACCTTTGGTGCACAGAATCTGGGTGCAGGGGAGACTAAGCGTATCAGAGTGGGCTTGAAAGACAGTGTCATCATTGGCGTTGCCTACAGCATTTTCGCAGGTATTGTTTTGGTCCTGTGTGGAAGTACTATTGCCACGCTGTTCGTGGATTCATCCAACGTGGAGATTCTTGCAAAGACACAGCAGTACCTTAGCACCATCGGATGCTTCTACATCATTCTCTGCCTTCTGAATATTTTTCGCAGTACCGTGCAGGGACTGGGATATAGCGGTCCGGCATTTTTCTCGGGGGTGTTTGAGATGGTAGCCAGAACGGGTATGGCTGTTTTTGTGATACCGGTGTATGGATATACGGCAGCCTGCTTCACAGATCCGGCAGCATGGATCTCCGCCATTATTTTCCTCATACCACTTTACTGTAATGTGATGAAGAAAATTGAAGTAAAAGTGGCACCCAGGTAAAATCCTTAAGAATTTTTGCGGGAGGAAGAATAGAGAAAAAAGAGCAAAATTGCGGTGCCTAAGAGTTGCAACAAGAAATGACATACCTTTATAATAAATGTGTCGGGTTTTCAAAGAAAACGTGACATGCAGCATCAGCCATTTGCGGTCAGCAAATTTAAGATGGCCGATGTTCAGGATGAACAAAAATGTAACATTATGGAGGGTCATTATGGAACAACTTGATGTAGTAACTACGAAAGATAATGAGCAAGTGTTCAAGATACTGACGGATCTGATGAACCAGGATAAGGAATTTCAGATTATGATAACGGTACCATCCAATACCCAGCAGATGCAGAATGGTGTGGAATCTGTGATTCAGACGAAAGAGCCTGTGATCCATGATCTGGAAAAGGATGTGACGTCTATGATACATGAGATAGGGGTGCCGGCACATATCAAGGGTTATCAATACCTGAGAGAAGCGATCATGATGTCTGTGGATAATATCGAGATGCTGAATTCCATCACGAAATTATTGTATCCCACCATCGCGAAAAAGTATCAGACCACTTCCAGCAGAGTGGAGCGTGCCATCAGGCATGCCATAGAGGTGGCATGGAGCCGTGGGAAGATGGAGACACTGGATGCCTTGTTCGGTTACACCATCAATACCGGAAAAGGAAAGCCTACCAATTCAGAGTTCATCGCGCTGATTGCCGATAAGATTCGACTTCAATATCGAAATACCAATGATATCTGAAATTATCCCTTTTATTGAACACTAATATGAGGTATAATAAGACCAGATTACGTAGTAATCTGTGTCAGGAATGCTCACAGAGCATGACGTTAATAAGACCAGATTACGTAGTAATCTGTGTCAGGAATGCTCACAGAGCATGACGTTAATAAGACCAGATTACGTAGTAATCTGTGTCAGGAATGCTCACAGAGCATGACGTTAATAAGACCAGATTACGTAGTAATCTGTGTCAGGAATGCTCACAGAGCATGACGTTAATACGCAATGAAGCAGAGGGGATATAGCATTACAAAGGAAAAGCTGGGAGGATTTACAATGAAGAAAATATTATTTGTTGCATCGGAAGGAGTTCCATTTATTAAGACAGGCGGTCTGGCAGATGTTGTGGGATCTTTACCAAAATGCATTGATAAGCAATACTTTGATGTGAGAGTGATTCTGCCTAAATATATGTGTATGAAACAGCAGTGGAAAGATATCATGGAATATAAGGCACATTTTTACATGGATTTCCATTGGAAAAATGAGTATGTAGGCATTCTGGAGGCGAAGGTAGATGGTGTTACCTATTACTTTATCGACAATGAAGGGATGTTCTCCGGAGATAAACCATACAGTGCAGATGAGTTTCAGGATATTGTAAAGTTCGCATTTTTCTCCAAGGCAGCATTGTCCATTTTACCCGTGATTGATTTTAAACCGGATGTGATTCATTGTCACGACTGGCAGACGGGTCTGATACCTGTATATCTGAAAGAACGTTTCCAGGGAGGAGAGTTCTATCAGAATATTAAGACGGTCATGACCATACATAATCTAAAGTTCCAGGGTAAATGGGATGTGAAGACCATGGAGGAGATCACAGGACTTCCTAAATATTTCTTTACCGCAGATAAGCTGGAGGCTTATAAGGATGCTAATCTGTTAAAAGGTGGGTTGGTCTACGCAGATGCCATCACTACAGTGAGTGATACCTATGCGGAGGAGATCAAGACAGAATTCTACGGAGAAGGTCTGGAAGGATTGATGCGGGCGAGAAGCAATGATCTGCGTGGTATTGTCAATGGGATCGATTACGAAGAGTATGATCCGGAGACGGATAAGCTCATTGCCAATTCCTATAACGCCATTAATTTCAGAAAAGAGAAGATCAAAAATAAACGTGCTCTACAGGCAGAACTGGGCTTAGAGCAGAATGATAAGAAGATGATGATCGGTCTGGTATCCAGACTGACAGATCAAAAAGGGCTTGACCTTATCGCATGTGTGATGGATGAGCTTTGTCAGGATGATATTCAGTTCGTGGTGTTGGGAACAGGAAATGAAAAATATGAAAATATGTTCCGCCACTTTGACTGGAAATACCATGGAAAGGTCTCAGCCAATATCTATTATTCGGAGGAAGTATCTCACAAGATCTATGCAGCCTGTGATGCATTTCTGATGCCATCCTTATTCGAGCCTTGTGGATTGAGTCAGCTCATGTCACTTCGCTATGGCACTGTGCCAATTGTTCGTGAGACCGGTGGACTGAAAGATACCGTAGAAGCTTACAATGAGTTCGAGAGTACCGGAACAGGATTCAGCTTTACCAATTACAATGCACACGAGATGATGGATGCGGTGCGTTATGCTGAGAGAATCTACTATAATAAAAAGCGCGAGTGGAATAAGATCGTTGACCGTGATATGGCAGCAGATTTCTCATGGTCCGTATCGGCGAAGAAGTATCAGGAAATGTATGACTGGCTGGTTGGCTAAGAACAGATAGGTAAGGATGTTTCATACCTATATTCTAATAGAAAGGGACTCTGCGATTGAGGATGGCAGAGTTCCTTTTGCGATATGAGGTGGAATGTGTTATATTTCATATAGTGCCTCACAGGAGAGAAGAGGTTGAGGGATAGAATATCCTGCAAACAGACAAAAAATAGAAACTAGGTATAAGAAACCAGGAATAAGAAACTGAGAATAAGAAACCAGGTATAAGAAACTGGGAATAGAAATCAGGTATAAAAAACCAGGAATAAGAAACTGAGAATAAGAAACCGGATATAAAAGACAGATAATAGAAAGATGAAATCAGAAACAGGAAAGGTACCACAGCATGGGAATAAGGGAATACTTGAAGAAGAATAATCTGATCTGTGATGGTGCGTTTGGAACGTACTACGCATCAAAGGGGAATGGGGATATGCCGGAGCGTGCCAATCTGGAGCAGACATCCACAGTCTTACAGATTCACCAGGCGTATATTGCAGCGGGGGCGAGGATGATTCGCACCAATACATTTGCATCCAATACCATAGCACTGCAATGCAACAGAGAACAGTTGGAGGAGAACATCACCGCAGGGTACCAACTGGCGGAGAAAGCAACAGAGAGTGCTGAGGAATCCGTGTATATTGCGGGGGATATCGGACCGTTACCGGAGACCAGGATCAGGGACAGTCAGGATCTCTATGACGAATATTATTTTATTTGTGAAACCTTTATCAAACTGGGAGCGAAGATTCTGTTATTCGAGACCTTTGCCAATCTGGATGTGATAGAACAGGTCATCGCGGATGTGAAAAAGGAGAATCCGGAATTATTTGTAATCGTACAGTTCTGTGTGAATCAGCATGGATATACGGAGACCGGTATCAGTGCCAAACGATTGATGGAGCTGGTATCAAGTGATGATTATATAGAAGCAACTGGATTTAACTGTGGCGTGGGACCGGGACATTTATATCAGATCATGAGTCATTTGGAGCTGCCTGACCATAAATATATTACCGCATTGCCCAATGCCAGTTATCCACAGAATATACAGGATCGTATCGTGTTCATGGAGAATATGGATTATTTCACAGAGAAGGTGCATGATATTGAGGGAATAGGTGCCAGCATTCTGGGTGGCTGCTGTGGTACTGATCCGAAATATATCCGGAGACTGGCACAGGAAATCCCACGCAGGCTGGATGCCCCGAAAAATGAACATCATAAGCATATTAAGATACAGGCATCTGCCTGGGAAAACGGAGGATTCCTTGCACATAAAAAGCCAGGGGAAAAACTCATCGCAGTGGAATTGTCACCTCCCCCCAATGCAGATTTTGAGAAAATCATGGACTCGGCAAATCTCCTGAAAAATGCCAATGTGGATGTGCTGACTTTTCCAGATTCTCCCTCCGGCAGGACGAGGGCAGATTCTATTTTGATGGCTGTGAAGATCGCCAATGAGGTGAAGATAGACGTAATGCCTCATATCTGCTGCAGAGATAAGAATGCCATTGCCATACGTTCGCAGTTGCTGGGTGCCCACATCAACGGAATCAAGAATCTGCTGGTGATCACAGGGGATCCTGTGCCGGCAACCGCCAGACAGGAAGTGAAGAGCGTATTCAATTACGAGGCGGTGGGGATGATGCGTACCATACAGGAGATGAACCGGGAGCAGTTCGCCGGGGATGAGATGGTATACGGAGGTGCATTGAATTACAATCGTCTGAATCTGGATGTTGAGATCGGAAGAATGCGGAAGAAAATTGAGGCGGGAGCAAAATTTTTCATGACACAGCCCCTGTTTGGCAAAGAGGACGCAGAAAAGCTGAGATATATCAGATCCCAGGTGGACACCCGGATCATTTGCGGGGTGATGCCCCTGATCAGTCTGAAAAATGCCACTTTCATGAAAAATGAGATGGCAGGTATCGATGTGCCGGATTCTGTCCTGGCACGGTACAGGGCAGACATGACCAGAGAAGAGGGAGAAGCTGTGGGCGTGGCAGTGGTGAGAGAAGTGATGCAGATGACGGAGTCTTTTGTGGACGGATACTATTTCTCTATTCCCTTCAATCGGGTATATCTGTTGAAAGATATGCTGGACAGCCGATAGACAGCAGGAACCTGATATCAGGCGGTTATAGTATGAACATTGCATCCATATCAGAGTAATATAGTGTGAAAACGTTACATGAATATCAGATGGGTATAGTGTGAATATTACATCAATATTAGGTAAATATAGGATCAATATATAATTAATATATAGAGATAACAATAGAAATAACACAAATAGTAGTTGTATTTTAAGATACGCGAGAAAGGCAGGAAGCTGGAAATGTTTCGAATTGTATTAGATATCAGAGAGATTAATTATGATAAACTGCTGGATACTTTTTTCGAGCAGATGAGAGGAATGGAACAGAATGGAAGTCTGGGTGGCATGAAATTACCGCCCATGATGAATCTGGATTTTCTGAAAAATATGCCTCAGGAGACCAAAAATGGAATGGTGGCAAGTGCCATCAATGCAGAGCAGAAGAGAATGATCGATATGGTGGAGATGCTGGCAGTGCGATTCGGGTATCCTGCAAAGATTCACAAGGTTGCAGTTGCCAGTCTCAGCGAGCCGGACTGTACAGTACGGCTTGTGCTGGACGTGGAGTCCATGAATTTTGCACCTGCCATTGAGAAGATATGCATGGCACTTATCAGTCAGGAAGATCTCCCATCTGTGATGGGCACTGCCTATCAGGAGGGAATCACACTGTCCGCGGTGCCAGAACATATGAGTCAGCAGACAGAGAAACAAAAGGAGTATTTTGTGCTGAAAAGCATGAGTGACAGGAAGCAGATCATTATGGAACGTCTGGAAAAGATAGCGGCAGAGAAAGAGATGCTGCTGCAGATTCACGATATGAGATTTATGATGCAGTAAGCGTTGCTCCTACAGGCAGTATGAGGACTTACTGTCTATATACAGATCAGAATGAGAAAGAGGTAGCAAAGAGATGGCTTTTGACGGAATTACCATTGCGAATATAGTAGCAGAGTGCAGGGAACGGATGATCGGTGGGAGAATCTATAAGATCGCCCAGCCGGAGAAGGATGAATTGCTCCTTACCATCAAGGCAGGGGGCAAAGATCAATACAGACTGCTCATATCAGCGGATGCATCCCTGCCCCTGATCTATTTTACTGAAAATAATAAGACAAGTCCCATGACAGCACCAAATTTCTGTATGTTGTTGCGAAAGCACCTGCAGAATGCCAGAATCATCGATATCACACAGCCGGCACTGGAACGTGTGATCCGCATCACTGTGGAACATCTGAATGAGCTGGGAGATGTGTGCCGTAAGTATCTCGTGGTGGAGATCATGGGCAAACACAGCAATATCATATTCTGTGATGACAAGGATATGATCATCGACAGTATCAAACATATATCCGGCATGGTAAGCTCCGTCCGTGAAGTGCTTCCGGGCAGAACCTATTTCATCCCCGAAACCCAGGACAAGAGAGACCCTACACTTGTGATGTCTCTGAAAGAGACGTCACCTACGCAGTGCCCCCCCGAACGAAGTGAGGATTCAAATGGCACTGCACCTACGCAGTGCCCCTCCGAACGAAGTGAGGGGTTCTATTCACTGCTCCGGGAAAAATCCCTTCCGGTCTACAAGGCAATCTATGGTTCTTTCATGGGTATTTCCCCCATTGTGGCACAGGAGATCTGCTACCGTGCACAGGTGGATGCAGATATTCCCACCAACGCATTGACGAAGGAACAGGCAGGACGCATTTTTCAGGTATTTTCCAAGGTGATGGAGTCCACGAAAAAAGGGGAATTCGCACCGAATATTGTCTATGAAAATGGAGCACCTGTGGAATACGCCTCCATACCGCTTACCCTGTATGGGGACGATATGACCAAACAGTTTGATTCCATCTCCAAACTGCTGGAGACTTACTACGCGGAGAAGAACACCATTACCAGAATCAGACAGAAGTCTGTGGATCTGCGTCGAATCGTGCAGACTGCATTGGAACGCAATGTGAAGAAATATGATCTGCAGATCAAACAGATGAAGGATACGGAGAAAAAGGATCAGTTAAAGGTATATGGGGAACTGCTGAATACCTATGGGTATAATGTACCGGAAGGCTCTAAATCCATGGAGGCACTGAATTACTATACCAATGAGATGATTACCATTCCCCTGAATCCACAGCTGACCCCCTCGGAAAATGCAAAAAAATATTTTGACAAATATGGAAAGCTGAAAAGGACTTTCGAGGCATTGTCAGAGCTTACCAGGGAGACCAGGGAAGAGATAGAACATCTGGAGTCTGTCAGTACTGCACTGGACATCGCACTGCAGGAGGAAGATCTGGTGCAGATCAAGGAAGAACTTACACAGAGTGGATATGTACGTCGCAAAGGCAATGTGAAGAAGCAGAAGATCACCAGTAAGCCCTTCCATTATATCAGCAGTGACGGATATCACATCTATGTGGGTAAGAATAATTTTCAGAATGAGGAACTCACATTCCAGTTCGCAGTGGGGAATGACTGGTGGTTTCATGCGAAGGGAATACCCGGCTCCCATGTGATCGTGAAGACCAATGGGGAGGAACTGCCGGATCGGACGTTTGAGGAAGCCGGACGCCTGGCAGGATACTATTCCAAGGGAAAGGGTCAGGAAAAAGTAGAGATTGACTACACAGAAAAGAAAAATGTGAAGAAGCCAAGTGGTGGCAAGCCTGGATTCGTGGTATACTATACCAATTATTCCCTGATGATTGACACAGATATCTCAGGAATAGAGCAAATTTCTTGACGGGGGTTTTTTATTGATTTATAATATAATGAAGTCTGCATATGCAGACCTAAAAAATTAAAAGAGGAACCGATATGATCAAAAGCATGACGGGATTCGGAAGAGCAGAAGTCACCGAAGAAAATCGTAAATTTACAGTGGAGATGAAATCTGTAAATCATCGCTATCTTGATGCCAATATCAAGATGCCTAAGAAACTGAATTTCTTTGAATCCTCTATCCGTAATCTATTAAAAAAGTACATTCAGAGGGGTAAAGTCGATATCTTTATTACCTACGAAGACTTCAGTGAGAATAATGTGTGCATCAAATATAATAAAGATGTGGCACAGGAGTACATGAATTATCTGAATCAGATGGCAGAAGATTTTGCAATGGAGAATGATGTTCGTATTTCTTCACTGTCCAGATATCCGGAAGTATTTACCATGGATGAGCAGAATATCGATGAGGAAGAGATCTGGAAAGGGCTTGCCAGAGCCATCGATGAGGCCGCCAAAGGATTTGTAGAGACGCGCATTATAGAAGGAGAACATCTGAAAGAGGATCTCATCAGTAAATTGGATGGTATGCTCCAGGATGTGGAATTCATATCGGAGCGTTCCCCGCAGATCATTGCGGAATATAGAGAAAAGCTGGAAGAGAAAGTCAAAGATCTGCTGGAAGATGTCAAAGTAGACGAGAACAGACTGCTCATGGAAGTCACAGTCTTTGCAGATAAAGTATGTGTGGATGAGGAGATCGTCCGCCTCAGGAGTCATATCGAGACTACGAAGAACACCCTTATCCAGGGCGGCAGTATCGGACGTAAGCTGGACTTTATCGCACAGGAGATGAACCGTGAGGCCAATACCATTCTCTCCAAGGCGAATGACCTGGAGATATCCAATCATGCCATCGAACTCAAGACAGAGATCGAGAAAGTAAGGGAGCAGATTCAGAACATTGAATAAATTAATCCATATTGGTTTTGGAAATATCGTAAATACAGAGAAGATCATAGCAATCGTAAGTCCGGATTCAGCGCCAGTGAAACGTATGGTGCAGAAATCAAAGGAATCTGGAATGGCGATTGATGCTACACAGGGAAGAAAGACAAAATCAGTCTTAGTGATGTCTAACAGTCAGTTAGTACTGTCAGCATTATTACCAGAGACAATCGCAGGACGCGCACAGGAAGAAAGTGATAATAATCATGACGATGAACAAGACGATTAGTTCCATGAGGAGCAAAAAAGGCATTCTGGTGGTGGTATCAGGTTTTTCAGGAGCAGGGAAAGGCACTGTGATGAAACGGCTTTTACAGAAATATGATAACTATGCCTTATCTATTTCTATGGCCACAAGATCACCCAGACCAGGAGAAGTGGACGGGAGAGATTATTTCTTTGTCAGCAGGGATGCTTTTGAGGAAAAGATCGCAGAGGGTGGCTTTGTAGAATATGCACAGTATTGTGGTAACTATTATGGAACGCCCAAAGCTTATGTAGAGCAGCAGTTGGAAGCGGGAAAAGATGTGATTCTGGAGATAGAGATTCAGGGAGCATTGAAGATCAAAGAGAAATTTGAGACCGCATTATTGGTATTTGTAATGCCGCCAAGTGTGGAGGAACTGGAAAGACGATTGATCGGGAGAGGAACAGAGACACCCGAAGTGATTCGCCAGAGATTATCCAGAGCCGACGAGGAAGCGGAAGGAATTGAGAACTACGACTATATCGTAATCAACAATCAATTGGATGCATGTGTGGAGGAACTCAATCAGCTGATCATAACAGCACATAATGCACCCATAAGAAATAAAGAATTTATACAGTCAATCAAAGAAGATTTAAAGCAACTTTCGAAAGGAGAATAATTATGTTACATCCATCTTACACAGATTTAATGAACGTCGTAAACAGCGAGGTAGAACAGGGAGAACAGTTAGTCGTTAACAGCAGATATTCCATCGTTATGGCTACATCCAAGAGAGCAAGACAGATCATCGCAGGTGAGGAACCACTCATCGATGGCGTTGGTAAGAAACCATTGTCAATCGCAGTGGAAGAACTGAATCAGGGCAAAATTAAAATTACAGGCGTTGAAGAAGAATAAAGTAAAATCGGGAGCGGGAAGAAATGACGGAGGTTGATTTCTTCCCGTTTTTCTTCTATGATGTAGATAGAGGATATAGATAAAAGTGGTATGGAACTTACCATGTAAAACAACATATTACAAGTAATGGAAAAGGAAGTATATATGAAGATATTTTTTGTGTCACTGGGATGTGACAAAAATCTGGTAGACTCGGAAGTGATGCTGGGGATGCTGGTGGAGAAGGGATATACCTTCACGGACGATGAGAACGAAGCGGATATCATCGTAGTGAACAGTTGTTGTTTCATCAATGATGCCAAGGAAGAGAGTATCAATACCATCCTGGAAATGGCAGAATTGAAAAAAGAAAATTGTAAAGCACTTATAGTGACGGGATGTCTCGCACAGAGATATAAGGAAGAGATTCAAAAGGAAATACCTGAGGTGGACGCCATTATTGGTACGACAGCCATTGACAGGATCGTGGAGACGGTGGAAGATGTACTTAGTGGAAAACAGGAAATCTGCATGGCAGATATCAATGCCACGCCGGTCTATGGGAAAAAGAGAGTTGTCACAACAGGTGGTCACTATGCTTATCTGAAAATTGCAGAGGGTTGTGACAAGCACTGCAGTTATTGCATCATTCCAAAAATTCGCGGCAACTATAGAAGCATTCCCATGGAAAGTCTCGTAAAAGAGGCGGAGCAGCTTGTGGAAAATGGCGCCAGGGAGCTGATACTTGTGGCACAGGAAACCACTTTATACGGAGTAGATCTGTATAAAAGCAAGAGACTGCCGGAACTCTTACGTGAGTTGTGTAAGATTTCCGAATTATACTGGATTCGCATTCTTTATTGCTATCCGGAGGAGATCACAGACGAACTGATTCAGGTGATCAAAGAGGAAAAGAAGGTCTGTCATTATCTGGATATGCCAATTCAGCATGCGTCTGACACAATCCTGAAGCGCATGGGACGCAGGACGAACCAGGAGGAGCTGCGGGAAATAGTGGGCAAATTAAGGAAAGAGATTCCAGACATCTGCCTTCGCACCACATTGATCACAGGATTTCCGGGAGAGACAGAGGCGGATCATGAAGAACTGCTGACTTTTGTAAATGAGATGGAGTTTGACCGTCTGGGTGTATTCACTTACTCACCGGAGGAAGACACTCCGGCAGCGTCCATGGCAGATCAGATTCATGAGGAAGTGAAGAAAGCGCATCAGGCAGAGATCATGGAACTGCAGCAGGACATTGCTTTTGAACGTGCAGAAGCCATGATAGGTAAATGCGTAGATGCCATTATCGAAGGAAAAGTAGCGGATGAGAATGCCTATGTAGCCCGCACCTATAAGGACGCACCCAATGTGGACGGATATCTCTTCATCAACACGGATCGGGAACTTATGACAGGGGATTATGTCACTGCAAAAGTGACCGGTTCCTATGAATATGATCTGATCGGTGAACTTGCGGAGTGAGAGGAGCACATTTTAGCAGTATCATTTATGATGCCGCCGATAGGAAATTTCGAAGGAATTTCCTATTAAATTAAGAAAGCACCGGATGGTGCGAGGAGGATAAAATGAACTTACCTAATAAATTAACAATTTTACGTGTATTCATGATTCCATTTTTTGTATTTTTTATGTTGACGGATTATGCCGGTGCAGCGTCCAAATGGATTGCGCTTGCTCTCTTTATCATTGCAAGTCTCACAGATATGCTGGATGGAAAGATTGCCCGCAAATATAACCTGGTAACGAACTTTGGAAAATTCATGGATCCCCTGGCTGACAAATTATTAGTGTGTTCTGCCATGATCTGCCTGGTGGAGACAAAACAACTGGCAGCCTGGATGGTAATTATCATTATCAGCCGTGAATTTATTATCAGTGGTTTTCGCCTTATTGCAGCGGATAATGGCATCGTCATTGCGGCCAGCTATTGGGGTAAATTTAAGACAACTTTCCAAATGATCATGATATGCCTGCTCATAGCCAATATTGAACTATTAACGATTGTGACACAGATCGTCATCTGGATCGCCCTTATTTTGACAGTGGTATCTTTGATCGATTATCTGGTGAAGAACAAAAATGTGATGAAAGAGGATGTTAAATAATGATTGTTGAATTGATTTCTGTAGGAACGGAACTATTATTGGGCAACATCGTAAATACAAATGCAGCCTATTTGGCTGAGAAATGTGCAACGCTTGGATTTTCCTGTTATCATCAGAGCGTGGTGGGAGATAATGAGGAGCGTTTGATAGAGAGTATTCATGCAGCCTGTGACAGGGCGGATATTGTGATCCTTTCCGGAGGTTTGGGGCCTACAAAGGATGATCTCACCAAGGACGCCGCTGCGAAAGCATGGAACAGAGAATTGAAATTTGACCAACATTCCAAAGAGTTGATCGAACAGTATTTTAACAATAGAAACATGGATATCACAGAGAATAACTGGAAACAGGCTATGGTTCCAGGGGGCTGTATTGTGGTAGACAATGAGAACGGAACAGCACCGGGGATTATTATGGAAGAAAATGGCAAGCATTTGATTCTGCTGCCTGGACCACCAAATGAACTGAAACCCATGTTTGAGGGAACGGTGACAGCATATCTGAGGGAACTGGAGCCAGGGACGATCTATTCACAGACCGTTAAGATTTGCGGTATCAGTGAGAGCCAGGTGGAAACTGTGGTGGTTGATCTCATGGATGAACAGTCCAATCCCACACTGGCACCTTATGCTAAGATGGGAGAGGTACATCTTCGCGTCACCGCAAAGGCAGAAAGCGAAAAAGAAGCAAAGAAATTAGTGAAACCTCTGGTAAAAGAGTTGAAGGTAAGATTCGGGGAGAATGTCTATACAACGGAAGAAAATATCACGCTGGAAAAATCAGTGGTGGATTTACTTTTGGCGAATAAACTTACGGTCTCCACAGTGGAATCCTGTACAGGCGGTATGCTGGCAGCAAGGCTGATCAACGTGCCGGGGGTATCAGAAGTCTATAAATCCGGACACATTACATATTCTAATAAAGCAAAGAGAAAGATTCTGGGAATTAAGAAAAATGTGTTGGCGAAAAATGGTGCAGTCAGCGAAGTCGTGGCGCGGGAAATGGCAAAATACGCTGCTGCAATTACAAAATCAGATGTGACGGTATCCGTGACAGGTATTGCAGGACCGGACGGCGGAACACCGGAGAAACCAGTTGGTCTCGTCTACATTGGCTGCAGTGTTTGTGGCAAAGTGACAGTGAAAGAATGTCATTTTAACGGAAACCGTGAGAAAGTAAGACAGAGCACAGTGGCAGCGGCACTGGTATTGATGAGAAAATGTATTTTAGAATATTTTAGTCAAGTGACATTTAAAGATTAAAGTAACCAGAAAGGTATAAATGCTTATGAATGAACAAAAGGGTAAATTTGATTTTTGTCCGAAATGTGGGGCAGTGACAAAAGACGGTGTGTGCCAAAGTTGTGGTTATCAGTTACCTGTGATGCCTCCAGAGGAGGTATTGCAAGTACAGAGCCCATCCGAACGCAGTGAGGATTTTAATGGCGATGCTCAACCTGTGATGCCTCCAGAGGAGGCATTGCCTACGCAGAGCCCATCCGAACGCAGTGAGGATTTTAATGGCGATGCTCAACCTGTGATGCCTCCAGAGGAGGCATTGCCTACGCAGAGCCCATCCGAACGCAGTGAGGATTTTAATGGCGATGCTCAACAACCCCTCGACCCTATGCTCCAGCATGGAGTCTATAGTGAGAGAAGAAATGCAGTGCAGAACAGCCAGCCATACCAGGGAGAGCAGTATCAGAATAATCAACAGCAGAATAACCAACAGCAGTTATATCCGGGAAACCAGTACCAGAATGTGCAGCAGCCATATCCGGGAACCCCATATCAGAATACGCAGCAACAGTCGTACCAGAGAAATCCATACCCAAATGGTCCACAGTATCCGGGGAATCAGTATCAAAACAGCCAGGGACAGAAGAAGGGACAGAACACAGGTCTGATCGTGGCGCTGGCCATTGTAGGTACGATTTTTGTATTGGGGATCATCGTAGTTATTATCGTTGGTTTTCTGACGATGAAGACAGTTCAGACACAGATGACGCAAAGCGAGCCTTATACCTATGAGAATCCCGATGGAGAGTCCAAGGGAAATAATACGGAGTCACCTTTTGACAATGGCGAAGATCGTGGTACGGAGGAACCTTTCACACCGGATCAGTCTACAGGAGAAGACCCATTCCTGGCAGATGGATATGTCAATAGCTGGGGAACAGATCATCAGAATCACGACAGATCTGAGTTCACAGGTGAGTATTATGACAGTATTTGTGAAAGTATTGACGAAAGCGTTGCTTATAAAATAAACAGAGAATATTATGAATACTATTCCGATGAAGGCAATGTTGCCATTCGTGTAGGCTACTATCAGCTGGAGGGGGATATTCCGAATCTGGAAGAACTGAACAATGATATATTAATGTATTCGGCTTACATGGCAGGCAACTATTTTGACAGCTATGGGGAGAGTGGATACGAGGGTACGCTGGAATTGAATACAGATTCATATGTGACTTTCAATGACGACAAAGTCATGAGTATTGTGCTGGATGAACATTGGTATATTGATGAAGGAGCCGGATTTGACTTATATGGAATCAATATTGATCTCCAGAATGGCAGCATTATAAAAAATGACGGCATTTTGGACATTGACGAGAAATTTGCACAGGTCTTCAAGGATCGTAATGTTGCGCAGAATGAGACGGATGGTCCTGTTGCCATCGTGGATGACAGTACACTGGAGGAATTGGCAGAGTATCTGAATGACAGTACACAGAGTATTATTTTCTATACACCTCAGGGGATGGAAGTGGGATTTAATTATGCCTCTTCCGCGTATTCCGGATGGGTGACGGTCACATTTAAGGATTATGAAAAGTATTTGAAATCGTTTTAAGATGTGAACAGGGAATTGCCTGTATGAAAAATGAATCAATGAGGACAGTTCTTAGAAAAGGGACTGTCCTTAAAAAATGCATTTACAAGCAGGACGTCCTATGTTACAGTATTGAGGTCGATCATGTAGCAGAATCTGTTTGCTATGTTTTCTATTATTTTCTGGCAAATCTGCCATATATTTTCAAAAAAACGATAAATGATGGGAGGAGATGCCATTGAGGGATGTTTATGGGACAATGCGTGCGGTAAAATGATTCTTGTGAGTCAAAGACAGCACCTGATAGAACCTAGAATAGAAACAAATATAGAAACAAATATAGAAATAAGTATAGAACCAAGAATAGAAACAAGAATAGAAACAAGTATGGAAATAAGTATAGAACCAAGAATAGTACCAAGAATAGAAATAGTAATAGAACCAAGATAGAAATAAAATATAAAATATAAGTTGACAAAACCGAACAAATGTTTTAGTATGAATCATATGAGAACAGATGTTCTGAAAAGAAGGAGATCCGGTATGGAAAGAGAAGACAAATTAAAGGCACTAGATGCCGCATTGGGACAGATAGAGAGACAATTTGGAAAAGGGGCTGTTATGAAGCTGGGAGACCCGGCGGTACAGATGAACGTGGAGACGATTCCTACGGGATCTTTAAGTCTGGACATTGCATTAGGACTTGGCGGTATCCCAAGGGGAAGAATCGTAGAGATCTACGGACCGGAATCCAGTGGTAAGACCACCGTAACTTTACATATGATTGCAGAAGTACAAAAGAGAGGCGGAATCGCAGGATTTATCGATGCAGAGCATGCACTTGATCCCGTATATGCCAAGAATATAGGTGTTGATATTGATAATCTGTATATTTCACAGCCCGATACAGGGGAACAGGGTCTTGAGATCACGGAGACTATGGTGCGTTCGGGTGCTATTGATATTGTGGTAGTGGATTCTGTTGCAGCACTGGTTCCCAAGGCAGAGATCGATGGAGAAATGGGAGATACTCATGTGGGATTACAGGCAAGATTGATGTCACAGGCATTGCGTAAACTGACAGCGGTAATCAGTAAATCTAATTGTACCGTTATCTTTATCAACCAGTTACGTGAAAAGGTGGGTGTCATGTTCGGAAGCCCTGAGACGACCACAGGTGGACGTGCGCTAAAATTCTATTCTTCTGTTCGTTTGGATGTACGTAGAATCGAATCTTTGAAACAGAGCGGAGAGGTAATTGGTAACAGAACAAGAGTGAAAGTAGTGAAAAATAAGATTGCGCCGCCATTTAAGGAAGCAGAGTTCGATATCATGTTCGGAGAAGGTATTTCAAGTCAAGGGGATATCCTGGATCTTGCTGCGGAAGTAAATATTATCAATAAGAGCGGTGCATGGTATGCTTATGAAGGCAATAAGATCGGACAGGGCAGAGAAAATGCAAAGACTTATCTCAAAGAAAATCCAGACATATGTACGGAGGTGGAAGCAAAAGTCAGAGCCTATTATAAGCTGGATGGTTCAAAGGACGATGCAAAAGAGGATGTAAAGAATGCGCCTGCAGAAAAAGCAACAAAAGGTACAAAAGCAGCAAAGGCAGATGCAGTAAAAACAGATGCTGTAAAAACAGACACCGCGGAAGTAAAATAAGGTAAAATTAAAAAAGCACCTATAGTAATAGCTTGCAGGTGCAGAGGAGGTACTTCATGACCGTAACGAATGTTACAGAAGTATCAAAAGCGAGAAGCAAAGTATATATAGATGAGGAGTTCGCCTTTGTATTATACAAAGGCGAACTGCGTCTATACCATGTGAAATTGGGCGAGGAATTAAAGCAGGAAGATTATGATGAGATTATGCAGAAGGTGTTGCCTAAAAGGGCAAAGCTTCGAAGCTTGAATTTACTTAAAGATAGAGAATACACGGAAAAACAGCTGCGGGATAAATTGAGACAAGGCTTTTATCCCGATGAGATCATACAGGAAGCTGTAGATTATGTGAAGTCTTATCGGTATATTGATGACAGACGATATGCACAGCAGTACATTACTTACCAATTGTCTTACAGAAGCAGGAAAAGGATCGAACAGGATCTGATGAAAAAGGGGATTCAGAAAGACATCATAAAAGAATTCTTCGAACAGATAGAGTCAGACGAGATGAAAGAGAATGAGATACAGTTGATCAAAAAGCTGGTGGAGAAGAGGCACTTTGATTGGGAAACTGCTACTTCCCAGGAAAAAATGAAATTATATGGATTCTTATACAGAAAGGGTTTCACGTCGGAAAATATCAAAAAAGTTATACAAACTGCTGAATTTTATGATTGAAAAACTTGTTTTACTTGACATAACTATAAATACAGTTTAAAATTTAAGTGTTGTAAAATTGTGTATTAGAATGTATTTATTACATTCAATATTGATATTCGTACAATGAAAATTAAATAAGGAGGTGCTCCTGTATATGGCTGGAATTATGATTGCTGTCATAATAACTCTTGTGATTGGTGTACCTGTAGGTGCCGCAATTGGAACTACGTACAGAAAGAAGATTGTAGAGTCCCAAATTGGCAATGCAGAAGACAAAGCCAGAGAAATTATTGATGAAGCTCTGAAAGCTGCTGAGACAAAAAAACGTGAAGGTCTGTTAGAGGTCAAAGAAGAATCTATTCGTACGAAAAACGAATTGGATAAAGAGATCAAAGAACGCAGAGCCGAAGCGCAGCGTTATGAAAGACGCGTTCAGCAAAAAGAAGAGAACATTGATAAGAAAGCTGATGCGATTGAGAAAAAAGAATCAAGCTTGATGGCAAAAGAAGAAGAGTTATCAAAACAAAAACAAGACATAGCAAAATTAAATGAGCAAAGGGTACAGGAACTGGAACGAATCTCTGGATTAACCTCCGAACAAGCAAAAGATTATTTATTGAAAATTGTTGAAGACGAAGTAAAGCATGAAAGCGCAATGCTCATCAAAGAAATGGAGAGCAAAGCAAAAGAAGAAGCAGACAAAAAAGCAAAGGAATATGTAGTAACTGCCATCCAAAGATGTGCGGCTGATCATGTATCAGAGACTACGATTTCTGTTGTACAACTTCCAAATGACGAAATGAAAGGTAGAATTATCGGTAGAGAGGGTAGAAATATTAGAACTCTCGAAACCCTGACTGGTGTTGATTTAATCATCGATGATACACCGGAAGCAGTAATTTTATCCGGATTTGATCCAATCAGACGTGAGGTTGCAAGAATTGCCCTTGAGAAATTGATTGTAGATGGACGTATTCATCCAGCTAGAATCGAAGAGATGGTAGAAAAGGCGCAAAAAGAAGTAGAAGTAATGATTAAAGAGGAAGGTGAAGCCGCAACATTGGAAGTTGGTGTACATGGCATTCATCCTGAATTAGTAAGATTACTTGGTAAGATGAAGTTTAGAACTAGTTATGGTCAAAATGCGTTAAAACATTCTATCGAGGTAGCACAGCTTTCAGGATTGCTGGCATCTGAGATGGGATTAGATGTTAGAATGGCGAAACGTGCAGGTTTACTTCACGATATTGGTAAAGCTGTAGATCACGAGATGGAAGGCTCACATATTCAACTTGGTGTTGAATTATGTAGAAAATACAAAGAATCAGCAATCGTTATTAATGCTGTAGAGTCTCATCATGGAGATGTAGAACCACAATCATTGATCGCATGTCTTGTACAAGCTGCAGATACGATTTCCGCTGCTAGACCAGGTGCGAGAAGAGAGACTCTTGAAACATATACTAGTAGACTGAGACAATTAGAAGATATAACCAACAATTTCAAAGGCGTTGACAAATCATTTGCTATTCAAGCAGGTAGAGAGATTCGTGTTATGGTAGTTCCAGAACAAATTAGCGATGCTGATATGGTATTATTAGCAAGAGATGTTTCAAAACAAATTGAAGCAGAACTAGAATATCCAGGTCAGATCAAAGTTAATGTAATAAGAGAAAGCCGTGTTGTAGATTATGCGAAGTAATTTTAGCTAGTCAAAACGAGCTTTTTAAAGAGTGATAAAAACTATTTTTAAAGAAATAGTAATTTTATCACTCTTTTTTGATTCGATAGGAAACTTCTCCGAAATTTCCTATCGGCAGCATCATAAATAATACTGCCATGTCTGTAATACTTCCATATATAAACTTATCAAAATATGTATGCTCCGGTATCAAATGAGGCTGACATTTTGATCAGGATAGGTTAAAATATAAATTATACCATAGGTTAAGCAAGAGAATGGAGCATACATATGAAAAAACTTAGACGATTATGGAGTCTGTTATTATGCTGTAGCATCATTATGACTGCAGGCACATGCGTGCATGCCACAGAGAATACGGAGCAGCGTACTGTGCGGGTGGGCTTTTTCTCTTCGGACGGCTATCATATCATGGATGATGATGGAACCATGAACGGATATGGTTATGATTTCCTACAGATGCTGCTCCGCTATAATAACTGGAAATATGAGTATGAGGGATACGATAATAACTGGAGCGATATGCTGGACATGCTGGAGAACGGACAAATCGATATGGTCACACTGGCCAATAAGACGCCGGACAGACTGGAACGATTTGATTACTCTGAGAAATCTATCGGTACCAGTTCCACCATTATGACCACCGGGGCAGATAATACCAAGATTATCCCGGGAGATTATGAAACCTATGAGGGTGTCAGAGTCGGGCTGGTGGAAGGAAGTGCTCACAATGAGAACTTTCAGGAGTATGCCAGTGAGAAAGGCTTCTCCTATGAGCCAGTCTACTATGATGATATCTCTGATCTTCTGGCAGATCTCAAATCCGGAGAAAATATTGACATCGCAGTCACCAGCAATATGCGTCAGGTACAGGATGAAGTGATTCTGGATGAATTTAATGCAATGGAGTATTATGCCATCGTGAAAAAGGGCAATACTGCACTGCTGGAGGAGATTAATCAGGGAATTGCCCAGTTGAATGTCTATTCGCCGGATTGGAGAACGGTACTATTTCAGAAATATTATCAGGACATTAATTCAAAAGCCATCTCGTTTTCTGTGGATGAGCGGGCGTATTTAAAAGAATTAAAGGATGATAACACAGTCATTAAAATAGCCATGAATCCGGAGTTGAGGCCCTATTCCTATTTTGAAGAAGGCGTGGCAAAGGGAATCGCTCCCGTTATTTTCAAAGAGATAGCGGGACGCCTGGGCATACAGTATGAGATTCTGTCCTCAAAGGATCGATGGGAGTATAAAGAACAGCTGGCTTCCGGGGAGGCAGATATTGATCTCACAGCATATCTGGATTATAGTCTGGCTCAGAGATATAATCTAAAGGAAACAGACGCTTATATTAATTCCACTATTGCCATGCTGACACGGAGAGATTCCGATACGGATAAGAATACCATGGTGGTGGCAGCATTGCGGGATCCCACAGAGTATATGGGTTTCAACAATGATCTGATCTATCCATTTCATTATAAAGAGTATGAGTCCACACAGGATTGTATTGATGCTGTAAAGAGAGGGGACGCGGATGCAACATTCCAGTATGTGTATATCGCAGAGCAGGCAGCTACGGCGGATTATACCAATCGGCTGCAATATACCATCATGCCTGATTTTTCTTTCGGTCTTACCATAGGGGTGAATGATGAAAAGGATCATCGCTTACTTTCTATACTGAATAAAGGGGTGAACAGTCTGGCAACTTCCTACACTCAGGGAGTAATGCTGGAGGAAAGTACTAACGTAACCCATAGTACAGAGTTGATCTCCATTGCCTATGAGCATCCAATTTTTGTACTGTTTGTCATCGTATGTGCGGTGATTGTATTGTTCATTATCTTGCTATTGATCCAGACCAACAGAAATCAAAAAAATAAACTGCTGGCTTCCATGGAAAAAGGTCGTTTTATTGGCTATGTATGTGAAAGTTATGAGACGGTGGTGGAAGTCAATCTGAAGGAAAACTTTAAGACCACTTATTATATGGCAGAGGGAAAGCTGCTGGAGGAGAAAGAACCGTATATTCCTTTTGACAGAGCATATTTTCAGGACATCGTTCCGGAGGAAGAACTGCAGCAGGTGGTGGAAGCTTTTGCAGATACCACCACCAGACGGATGATCCGGCAGGAAGGCAGCGAACAGTACTTTGAGTGCAGGGTAAAGGATGGCGATGGTGATTACAACTGGTACTCCTACATTATTAAGGCAGTGCCCCGGGATGAAAAACATCCAGAGAATTATGTGATTTTTAAGAAGAATATACAGAGCAGTAAACAAAATGAAGAGCAGCAGAGACAGATCCTGAAGGATGCACTGGAATCAGCGCAAAATGCCAGTGCTGCAAAGGGACAGTTCCTGTCAAAGATGAGTCATGAGATCAGGACACCACTGAATGCCGTGATCGGTTACATGAAGATTGCCCGCGACTCCGCAGAGAATCCTTCCAAGGTGATGCATTGTGTAGAGAACAGTGAGATCGCAGCGAAACATCTGCTGAATATTATTAACAATGTACTGGATATCTCTGCCATAGAGAGTGGAGGTATGAAGATTGCACATGAACAATTTGACTTAAAGAGTCAATTGACGACGATCTCCACCATGTTCTTCAACCAGACGAAGGAGAAGGATGTCAAGTTCTGTGTATCCTTACTTGATGTGACAGAAGAAAAGGTCATTGGAGATGGACTGCGGGTAAATCAGATCCTTATGAACCTCCTCTCCAACGCTATGAAATTTACGCCGAAAGACGGAACGATAAAATTGTCCGTCACCCAGGTACAGCTGGATGAAAAGCGCGTGTTCATGAAATTCATGGTAAGCGATACAGGAATCGGTATGTCGGAGGAATACAGGCAGAGATTATTTAAGCCCTTTGAACAGGAAAGTGCTACAACCGCCCAGAAATACGGTGGCAGTGGATTGGGATTGTCCATCACCTACAATCTGATACAGATGATGGGTGGCTCCATTGATGTGATCAGTAAGCAGGGGGAGGGTTCTACGTTTGTGGTATCTCTGCACTTTGAAAAGTGTGAGGAACAGAATGCACAGGAGATGCAGCATGATTATAGTCATGTGAGGGCACTGGTCGTAGGAAATGAGAAGGATTCCTGTGATTATATCAAGGCACTGTTAAAGAGATGTAAAGTGAAGTCAGATGTATCCATGGGAGTTGAAAAGGCTGTTCAGCAATTGAGACGCCGCATGGAGACAGAATTTAAATACGATCTCTGCATTATTGATTGGAATATGTCCTATGAAGAAATGAGCGATCTTATATCCCGGATGCGGGAAGTCTGCAAAATGGAACAGCCGATCTTTGTGGCAACCACCTATGATGTGGTGGAATTCGAGGACGAGGCCAAGAAAATCGGCGTGGATAAAGTCATTGCGAAACCCTTATTCCAATCATCGCTATTCGATCTGCTGGTATCCACCTACGGTAAATATGAACCCGTGTCATCAGGGGAAGAGAAATCGGATCGCTTAAAGGGCGTACATGTGCTGTTGGCGGAGGATAATGCCATGAATCTGGAAATTGCTATGGAAATTTTGCAGAAGGCAGGATTGGTAGTGGATGCAGTGACGGATGGAAGACAGGCGGTAGATCGATTTACAGTCCAGCCTGCGGGAACCTATCAGGCGATCCTCATGGATGTACAGATGCCTGTGATGGACGGATACCAGGCAACGGGTGCTATCAGAAGATCGGCTCATCCGGAAGCTGCCACGATCCCTATCATTGCCATGACGGCAAATGCCTTTGCAGAAGATATGAACAATGCGCTGGCAAGCGGTATGAATGGTCACATTTCAAAGCCGGTGGATTATGATAAGCTGTATGCAATCCTGGAAAAATATTGCGCCTTATAAAAAAAATGAATAAAAATAAATTTTATGGTACAAAAAACTTGTATACTGAAATACTTTGTAGTAAAATAAGCAAAGTGTATGTTTCCTAGGGAAACAGTTGTCTTTCGACAACGGACATGCAAGAGGAGAAAAAATTTATTAGGATGGTGGAGTCATGAAGGCGTATAAGGAATTGAGCAAAGCAGAACTTGAAACATTAAGAACACAGTTACAGAAACAGTATGAAGATGCCAAAGGAAAAGGCTTACAATTAAATATGTCAAGAGGGAAACCTTCTGTGGCACAGTTGGATATGACCATGGGTATCATGGATGTGATTGATTCTAAATCAGTGTTAAAGTCAGAGTCAGGTGATGACTGTAGAAATTATGGAGTCATGGAGGGATTGGCGGAAGCGAGGAAGCTGATGGGGGACATCATGGGTGTTCCGGAAGATCAGGTGATCGTCTGCGGGAATGCGAGTCTGAGTATCATGTATGACACGGTTTCACGTGCCATGACACACGGCATACTGGGCAACACCCCATGGGACAGGTTGGATACCGTAAAGTTCCTCTGTCCGGTTCCGGGCTACGACAGACATTTTGCCATCACAGAACATTTTGGAATAGAAATGATCAATGTACCTATGCATCAGGATGGGCCTGACATGGATATGATCGAAAAGCTTGTAAGTGCAGATGACAGTATTAAGGGAATCTGGTGTGTACCAAAATACTCCAATCCACAGGGCGTTGTATATTCAGATAAGACAGTGGAGAGATTCGCGGCGCTGAAACCTGCCGCAAAAGATTTCCGTATTTTCTGGGACAATGCCTATATCGTACATCATTTATATGAAGAGAAACAAATCGAGATTCCTGATATCTTAAGTGCCTGTGTAAAATATGGCAATGAGGATATGGTATATGAATTCTGTTCCACTTCCAAGATCAGTTTTGCAGGAGCAGGTATCGCTGCCGTTGCATCCTCTGAGGCAAACCTTAGTGAGATGAAAAAATCCATGACCATACAGACCATTGGATACGATAAGCTGAATCAGTTACGTCATGTGAAATATTTTAAAAATCTGGATGGTATCAAGGATCAGATGAAGAAACATGCTGAAATATTAAGACCTAAATTTGAGGCAGTCATCAATGAACTGGATAAAGAATTATCAGGTCTGGGTATTGGTTCCTGGATGAAACCTTACGGTGGATATTTTATTTCATTTGATGCCATGGAAGGCTGTGCGAAAAATATCGTCGCAAAATGTAAAGAGGCAGGTGTGGTGCTCACTGGTGCAGGTGCCACTTACCCATATAAGAAAGATCCATGGGACAGCAATATCCGTATTGCACCATCTTTCCCGACACCGGAAGACATGGCAGCCGCCACGGAGATCTTCGTATTATGCGTGAAGCTTGCCAGCGTGGAAAAACTGCTGGAAGAGGCAGCGTAATTGCTCAGTGGAATATGTGATAGAAAAAGAACGGCGAAGAAGATCAGATAGAATGATCAAGGTTAAAGGATTGAGAATAAAAGTGTGTAGAGGCATATTTTGCGTATAGAGAAAGGTATGTGGATATCATGGCGGAAGAATTTAAGCGGTTACAGCGAGAACTGGTACAGAAGGGTGCCATCATTGACTATTATCAGGACACCGTACAGATCCCCAACGGCAATATTGTAAAATGGGACTTTATCGGGCACAAGGGTGCAGCGGCGGTAGTACCTGTAACGGAGGATGGCAAGATCCTCATGGTGCGTCAGTATCGCAATGCGCTGGATCGCTATACCCTGGAGATACCAGCAGGTGGACTGAATGGAGCGGAGGAACCCACAGATATCGCAGCGATGAGGGAACTGGAGGAGGAGACAGGATATCGCACAGAGGAAGTGACACTCCTGATTACCATCCGTACTACGGTTGCTTTCTGCAATGAAAAGATCGATATCTATGTGACAGATCATCTGATTCCCAGTCACCAGCATCTGGATGAGGATGAGTACATAGACGTGAAGCCCTATGATATGGCGGAGCTGGAAGAGATGATCTATGACGGCAGGATTCAGGACTCCAAGACCATAGCAGCACTGCTGGCATATAAGAATAAATATATGTAGATTGCATGGCTGACAGGAATGAGCAGTTAAAAAGTAGGACATTAAAATAATTCATGTGATTATGGATACAGATAGAAGTATCTTTCCAAGAGAACAGACATATATTAGAAAAACATCTTGTATGGTGATTTCGAAGTATGTCTGTTTTTTTACGTAAATTTAAAAATATGTTATTTATTTCCTTTCTTGCAGGGGTGGTCGTAGTCCTGCTCTTTGCAAAGACTTCGGTATTTCAGGAGGGGTATTTCAGTATCTATTCCCTGGAAAGACTGAAATATCTACAGGTAGACGAGCATAAGTTGTTCCTTTGCATCCTGCAGAACAGGATACAGATCGTGCTGCTCATCCTGATGACCGGGCTGATTGCCCGCAATATCTGGGTGACGTATGTATTTACCATCTGGTATGGATTTTCCTTTGGCATGATGGCAAGTGTGTATGCCAATCATTTTGGATGGAAGGGTATCCCATTGTTTCTCTGTTGTGTTTTTCCCCAGATTCTCTTTTATATTCCGGGATTTTATGGCTTGCTCTATACCTGCAGTGCCAGATCAGGCAGCGAGTCTCTGCTGGGAGGGCGAAGGTATCTGTATCAGTCTGCGCTTCAAATTTTTTGCTTTTTAGGAGTTGTCGCGATGGGGATTTTTACGGAAAGTTATGTAAATCCAACATTAGTGACAAAAATTGTAACAATCTTAAAATTTTTGTAAAATAATAAAAAAGATTAAATTTACAACATATAGTGCATTGGAAAATACTTTCTCGCGACATCTTGTACTTTTTCCCCGAAAGCCTTGAAAATAGAGAAAAGACGGGAAAATTTCTAATTGCTTTTCCATAAAAAAATTATTATAATATGAATCAGACGACTTGAAACATCGTCATATTTTTTATGGGGAAGGGTTTGGTATAATATGGAGCAGGAGATTACAGCTTTTATAGCTTATTTACATAATGTGAAGCAGACATCGAAAAATACCGAACTTTCATACAAGCGGGATTTGAGTAAGATGTGTCACTATATGGTAGAGCAGGGAATTGATACGGTTAAGAAAATATCCACCACGAACTTAAATTCCTATGTATTATACCTTGAGAAAAATAAATTTGCCGCAGCGACGATATCCAGATATATTGCCAGCATCAAAGCGTTTTTTCATTATCTTGTAAAGGAACATATCGTGGCAGAAGATGTGTCAGAGCCATTGAAGGCACCTAAGATACAGAAGAAGATGCCGGAGATCTTATCCACGCAGGAGGTGGTCGATCTATTGGAGCAGCCAGGCGGAGAGATGCCAAAGGAACTTCGTGACAAAGCCATGTTGGAGTTATTGTATGCCACAGGGATCAGAGTGACAGAATTGATTACCTTGAAGGTAGAGGATGTGAATCTCCAGATGGGATTCATCATCTGCAAGGATGCACATAAGGAGCGCGTGATTCCTTTTGGAAAAGAGGCAAAAAAAGCATTGCTTTCCTACTTGAATAAATCAAGAGAGGCAATGATCAAAGATGAAACAGAGGATGCCCTGTTCGTGAATTGTTCCGGACAACCTATGAGCAGACAGGGATTTTGGAAGCTCATTAAGTTCTATGCAAAGAAGGCAGGTATCGATGCAGATATAACACCTCATACCATTCGACATTCCTTCGCAGCACACCTGGTAGAAAATGGGGCAGATCTTCGAAGTGTACAGGAGATGCTGGGACATTCTGATATATCCACCACACAGGTCTATGCCAATATGAATCATAACAGAATCAGAGAAGTATATGCAAAGGCTCATCCGAGAGGATGAGCCTTTTAGGTACACGGGCATATAAAAATAAAGTAAAGTAACTATTCAGAGCCCCATGCACAAAATCGCTTCTTCGAAGCTTTCCTTTTGCTTATGTGGTTACTTCGCCAAATAAATTCACAAAAATCAGCTCACTCATGCAAGTATGATTCGCATATTTTTATGAATTTGCATGGCTCTGAATAGTTTCAAATGTATTAGCAGCTTTCGGCGATGTCGTAGATGAGCTTCTCACTGGCTTCCCAGCCGAGACATGGATCTGTGATGGATTTTCCATAGATACCACCGCCCACCTTCTGGCAGCCCTCCTCGATATAGCTTTCGATCATAACACCTTTTACCAGATTGTGAATATCACTATTCAGTCTGCGGCTGTGGAGCACTTCTTTTACGATACGCACCTGTTCTGCGTATTTTTTATTGGAGTTGGAGTGATTGGAGTCGATGATGGCAGCAGGATATTTCAGATCCATATTGTTGTACATCTCTAACAGACGACTCAGGTCTTCGTAGTGATAATTGGATACAGCATTGCCATGTTTACTCACGGCACCACGGAGCACGGTGTGGGCCAGTTCATTTCCAGAGGTCTTCACTTCGTAACCACGGTAAATGAAAGAGTGTGGATGCTGGGCAGCGTACACGGAGTTCAGCATGACAGAGAAATCACCACTTGTAGGGTTTTTCATGCCGGATGGCACATCAAAACCACTTACAGTAAGGCGGTGCTGCTGATCCTCCACGGAGCGGGCACCGATGGCAACATAGGAGAGAATGTCAGAAACATATCCCCAGTTCTCAGGATAGAGCATCTCATCGGCGGCGGTGAGTCCTGTCTCCTCCATGGCTCGAATATGCATTTTCCTCATGGCGATCAGTCCCTGGAGAAAGTCTTCTTTTTTCTCAGGATCAGGCTGATGGATGATTCCTTTGTAGCCCTCACCGGTGGTACGCGGTTTGTTGGTATAGATACGTGGCACTAATACCAGCTTATCCTTCACTTTGTCATAGACAGATGCCAGACGTGTGATGTAATCGCACACGGAATCTTCATTGTCCGCAGAGCATGGTCCGATGATGACCAGAAACTTATCTGAGGCACCTGTGATAATATCTTTTATTTCCTGATCTCTCTTTTCTTTGATTGCCGTCAATTCGCCGGAAAGCGGATATTGTTCACGAATTTCCTCCGGTGTAGGCAGTTTTTTTATAAAATCAAATCCCATAATGATCGTTTCTCCTTTGTATGCTATTTTTAAACATTTCTATTATATTATAGAAGAGATAGATGTGCAAGAAGCGACCTTTATGAAAATTGTTGCGAACTGGGGGAAAAAATAGTAATATATAGCATAAATGAAATGAACATGATGCAAATCGGATGGTAAGAATCAGGTAACTATTCAACAGGTATATGCATTTACTGCATATACTGTAAGAAAATGATACGAGAGTGAAAAAATCCTATCACAGAAATGGATTTTTGAATGGGAACATAAGAATTGTATCAAAGCTTAGATGAAAGAGATGAAAGGAAAAGGAACAATGAGTAAATATTATGATAAAGCAGTAGAATTGAGAGCAATCGTCACCCCGCATTACAACTGTGCACAGTCTGTGGTATTACCTTTTGCAAAGGATGCAGGCGTCAGCGATGAGGTGGCATATCAGGTGGCGTCCAACTTTGGCGCAGGTATGAAAAGGGCATCCGTCTGTGGTGCCATCACAGGAGGACTCATGGCATTGGGACTGTTCGGCGTAGATGATCCACAGACCATTAGTGCATACCACAGAGCACTGGCAGAGAGACACCAGAGCCATATGGACTGCGCCGACCTGCTCCGCACCAGCAAGGAGCAGGGCATGGAGAAGAAGCCCCACTGCGATGGCATGGTCTACGAATGTGTGAATCTGGTGGAAGAGATTCTCCATGAAAAAGGAAAGCTCTAGGAAGCTGTGGGTTCATCAAGTGAAACGGGTGATGCGTCTCACTGCCAGGTAGAGCAGGAAGGTATGTATCAGTTGACTGAGCAGCAGTCCCCAGAGATATCCCCTGATGCCATAGAGCGGGATGAGGAAGAACACGAAGCAGAGGCGGATGGACAGGCTTACAATGGAGAAACAAAAGGTGATGCGGGTGCGTCCCAGTCCGTGGAGGATGCTTCCCAGGGTGGTGGAGAGGTACAAAAAAGGACAGATGAAGCTCAGGGTCATGATATATCCCCCCACAGTCTTATTGGAGAAGAGAAAATTTCCAAGGAATTCTCCGAAAAAGAGAAAGAGGGCTGTGCTGAAAATGCCCAGAATCGTACAGGAATGCAAAGTTGTGGAGATGGTATGATGAATTTTCTTATGGTTATTGGCGGCTTCCGCCTCAGAGATGGTGGGCAGCAGCATAACCGCCAGGGAGTTCGTCAGGGCACAGGGAAAGAGTACCAGAGGCAATGCCATTCCGGTGAGCATACCGTAGATACCAAGAGCGGAAGAGTTATTGTGACCATATTTCATCAGGGCGTTTGGAATCTGGATGGCTTCAATACTTTGCAGGAAGTTCAGGACGATTCGGTTGGCGCTGAGAGGCAGAGCCAGGGAAAAAATGGCGGAGCCGGCGTGGGTCCATTCCTGCAGCCGCGGCAGTCGAAGGGCTGCACGGATCTGATAGAATCGTTGGTAGATGGCAAAGAAGCTGATGAGCATGGAGACGATCTCACCTACCACCAGACCGATGACGGCGCAATTGATGGAAATAACACCGTTTTTCTGGTGAGCATAAAGTAATAACAGGTAAACACTGCCTACGCGGGCAAGCTGTTCGGCAAGCTGTGTGGCGGCGGGGATACCTGTTTTTTTGATACCATAAAAGTACCCGTTTACGCAGGAATGCATGGAGGCAAAGGGAATGGATAGAGCAATGATGCGGAGCATGGGGGCACAGCGGCTTTCCAACAGAAATTCTGAGGCCAGAAATTCGGCATGCCGGTATGTGACAGAGCTGAATAAAAGGGACAGCATCATGGAGAGAGCAGTACCGGCGAGAAATTTATGAAAAGATGCATTGCAGTCTTTGGCGGAGGATTCCTCCGCCACATATTTCGAGATGGCAGTCTGGATGCCTGCCACACAAAAGGAGAAGGAAAGTGCCAGAATGGGGGCAAGCAACTGATAGATACCCATTCCTTCCTCACCAAAATTGCGGGATAGAAAGATTCGATAGAAAAACCCAATGATTCGGCTGATCATACCTGTGGCGGTGAGTATCAGGGTACCACTGATGAGGGGAGTCACTCTTTGTTTACGCATAGGAAATATGGGAACACTTTCTCATAATGTTAATGCTAATATATGTGCTGTGAAATATTGACAGAACAAAAAAGCGGTGTTATTATTCAATTACATTATTCTTATCAAAATACTAGGAAATAAAAACAGGCATATGAAACGGGAATCAAAAAGAAATGCCATGTAGAAAAGAGGAAACAATGGAAAAAATAATATATCTGGATAATGCTGCCACCACAAAGACAGCATCGGAAGTGGTAGAGGCAATGCTGCCATATTTTACGGAGCATTATGGCAATCCCAGCAGTATCTATAGCTTGGGAAGTGAGAGCAAACGTGCTGTGATGGAAGCACGGGAGACCATAGCCGATGTTCTGGGTACAGCTGCCAATGAGATCTATTTTACAGCAGGAGGTTCAGAGTCAGATAACTGGGCATTGAAAGCCACGGCTGATGCCTATAAGCAGAAAGGGAAGCACATTATCACCTCCAGAATCGAGCATCATGCCATCCTGCATACCTGTGAATATCTGGAGCAAAAGGGCTATGAGATCACCTATGTGGATGTGGATGAACATGGTATCGTGAAACTGGACGAGCTGGAAAAAGCCATCAGACCGGACACCATACTCATCTCCATCATGTATGCCAATAATGAGATCGGCTCCATACAGCCCGTGAAAGAAATCGGCGAGATCGCATCTGCCCACGGCGTATTGTTTCATTCCGATGCGGTACAGGCATTTGGACAACTTCCCATTAATGTGGATGAGTGCCACATCGATATGCTCAGTGCCAGCGGTCATAAACTGAATGGACCAAAAGGAATCGGATTTCTGTATATCAGAAAAGGAGTAAAGATTCGCTCCTTTGTCCATGGTGGTCAGCAGGAGCGTGCCAGACGTGCCGGAACGGAAAATGTTACAGGCATCGTAGGTCTGGGTGCAGCGGTAAAACGTGCATTTCGTATCATGGAGGAGAAGACTGCAAAGGAAATCCAGCTTCGGGATCATATGATACAGCGTATCCTGACAGAAGTACCCTATTGTCGTCTCAACGGAGATGAGAAAAAGAGACTTCCCAACAATGTGAATATCAGTTTCCGGTTCGTGGAAGGGGAATCCCTCCTCATCAAACTGGATATGGAAGGTATCTGTGCTTCCAGCGGCTCGGCCTGCACCTCCGGTTCCCTGGACCCCTCTCACGTATTGCTGGCAATCGGACTTCCACATGAGATCGCTCACGGTTCCCTTCGCCTCACATTGAGTGAAGAGAATACCATGGAAGAGATCGATAAGACCGTAGATATCATCAAAGAAATCGTGGCGTATCTTCGAAATATGTCCCCCCTGTATGAGGATTTTGTGAAGAAAAATAAGTAAGGTACTAGAAAAATGAAATATAGAAATATAGAAAAAATAGACAGGAGCAAATAAATATGTACAGTGAAAAAGTAATGGATCATTTTAATAATCCCAGAAATGTGGGAGAGATAGAGGATGCCAGCGGTGTAGGTACTGTTGGAAATGCAAAATGCGGAGATATCATGCGTATCTACCTGGATATCGATGACAATCAAATCATTCGGGACTGTAAATTCAAGACCTTTGGCTGTGGTGCGGCGGTTGCCACCAGCAGTATGGCAACAGAACTGGTAAAGGGAAAGAGCATTCAGGAAGCCATGGAAGTGACCAACAAGGCAGTGATGGAAGCACTGGACGGACTGCCGCCAGTGAAAGTGCATTGTTCTCTTCTGGCGGAGGAGGCGATTCATGCCGCACTCTGGGACTATGCGGAGAAACATCACATCAGGATAGAGGGACTGACCAAACCAAAGTCCGACATTCACGAGGGCGAGGAAGAGGAAAAAGAAGAGTACTAATGAGGGATGCAGGACACATAACAACAGCGCAAGTCAGATATAGAATATTGATACAGAAAAATGCCGTACAGGTTTCCTCTCCTATACGGCATCGCTTATTTCCAAAGGGATGAAAATCCCATTGAATAGAAAATTTGGTTTGGTGAAAATGTTGAATATTATAGGAAAATCATTTATGATATAACTTAACGGAAGGATAATGTCAGCCTGTCTGGAGGCAAATTTATATGGACGGATATCCCAACAAACGGAGGATATTGTATGGGTTTTTGGCTTTTTATATTTATCAGTGATCTACCGATTCCGCTTTTGATGATGGGATTTGGCAGATATTTCTTAAAAAGTGCACCAGGAAGCATTAATTCTGTATTTGGATATAGAACATCCATGTCCATGAAAAATAAAGATACATGGATGTTTGCACATTCATATTGTGGGAGAGTATGGTTTCAATATGGATTGATTCTATCAGTGCTGACAATAGTTGGAATGATTTGTGTGATTCATAAAAACGAAGATGTGGTAAGCTTGACAGGTGGTATCATCTGTGCTATGCAGTTGCTTTTTCTGGTTGGTTCCATTGTTCCTACAGAAAGAGCACTTAGAAGAACCTTTGATAAAGATGGAAACAGGAAACTCCGGTAGGCAGGATCAGTGAACAGAATGGATGAAAATAAATGGAGAATAAAATGGGTAAAAAAGTAGTGGTAGGTATGTCCGGCGGGGTGGATTCCTCAGTGGCAGCTTATTTGTTAAAAAAACAGGGCTATGACGTGGTGGGCGTGACCATGCAGATCTGGCAGGACGAGGAGGAAGCCGCCAAGGAAGAGAGTGGTGGCTGTTGTGGACTGACAGCGGTGGATGATGCGAGGCGTGTGGCGCAGGCGCTGGACATTCCCTATTATGTGATGAATTTCAAGAAAGAGTTCAAGGAAAATGTCATGGACTATTTCGTGGAGGAATACCTCCAGGGCAGGACGCCCAATCCATGTATCGCCTGCAATCGATATGTGAAATGGGAGTCCCTCCTCCAGAGAAGTCTCGCCATCGGTGCAGAATATATCGCCACAGGTCACTACGCCAGAGTAGATCAACTGTCAAATGGCAGATATGCCCTGCGTATGTCGGCCACAGCGGCGAAGGATCAGACCTACGCCCTGTATAATCTGACTCAGTATCAGTTGTCCCATACCATGATGCCCGTGGGAGAGTACACCAAGGAGGAGATCAGACAGATCGCGGAGGAGATGGCACTTCCGGTGGCGCATAAGCCGGACAGTCAGGAGATCTGTTTCATTCCGGACAATGATTATGCGGGCTTTATCGATGAAGCCGCTACAGGCAGAGTGCCGGGAGCAGGGAATTTTGTCACTGCGGACGGGGAGATCATCGGGCGTCATAAGGGAATCACCCATTACACCGTAGGGCAGAGAAAAGGGCTGAATCTGGCGTTGGGACATCCGGTGTTCGTCACAGAGATTCGTCCGGAAACCAATGAGGTGGTCATTGGTGAAAATGAGGACGTGTTCACAGACACCCTGACCTGCACCAATCTGAATTTTATGTCCATAGAGGATCTGGTGGAACCCATGCGTGTCCTGGGGAAGATTCGCTACAGCCACAGGGGTGAGATGTGCCTCATAGAGCGCTTGGACGAGAAGACAGTGCGCTGTACCTTTGAGAAGCCGGTGAGAGCAGTGACTCCGGGACAGGCAGTGGTATTTTATGACGGGGAGTTTGTGCTGGGCGGCGGTACCATATTGGGATGAACGAGCAGAGAATACCCGGGATCAATCATCGGGAAAAAGTAAGAATAGAAATAGAAATAAATAAAATAAAAATAAAATAATATTTACAATAATACACTATACACAATCTACCTTATTTGTTATAATATAGTTACGGATTGTTAAATAAATAACAATTCAACATAACATATCAATTAAGGAGGTTTTTTTATGGCAAGGTTTACATTACCAAGAGATCTATATCACGGAAAGGGTGCGCTGGAAGCACTGAAGACATTCCAGGGGAAAAAAGCAATTGTCTGTGTGGGCGGTGGCTCTATGAAACGTTTCGGATTCCTGGAAAAAGTGGAATCTTATCTGAAAGAAGCCGGAATGGAAGTAAAATTATTCGAGGGAATAGAACCCGATCCATCCGTAGAAACCGTTATGAAGGGTGCCAAAGCCATGGCAGAATTTCAGCCTGACTGGATCGTGGCAATCGGCGGCGGTTCACCCATCGATGCAGCAAAAGCAATGTGGATCAAATACGAATATCCGGATATCACATTTGAGGATATGTGCAAGGTATTTGGCATTCCAAGATTGAGACAAAAAGCACATTTCTGTGCCATTTCTTCCACCTCAGGTACTGCTACAGAAGTAACGGCATTTTCTATTATTACAGATTATGAAAAAGGAATTAAATATCCAATCGCAGATTTCGAGATCACACCGGATGTAGCTATCGTAGATCCAGAGCTTGCAGAGACCATGCCACAGAAACTGGTAGCACATACAGGTATGGATGCCATGACACATGCCATCGAAGCATATGTATCCACGGCGAACAGCGATTTCACAGATCCCCTGGCACTCCATGCCATCCAGATGGTACAGCGTGATCTCATCGGTTCCTACAATGGAGATATGGCAAAGAGAGATTCCATGCATAATGCACAATGTCTTGCAGGTATGGCATTCTCCAACGCACTGCTGGGCATCGTTCACTCCATGGCACATAAGACAGGTGCGGCATTTGCAGATCACGGTGCACACATTATCCATGGTGCAGCCAATGCCATGTACTTACCAAAAGTCATCGCATACAATGCCAAAGATGAGACAGCGAAGGCACGCTACGGTGTGATCGCAGATTTCATGAAGCTGGGTGGAGATACTCTGGATGAGAAGGTAGCTTTATTGATCGCATATCTTCGCAAGATGAATGATGAATTGAAGATTCCTCATTGCATCAAAAATTATGGAACGGACAGTTATCCGGTAGAGCAGGGATTCGTACCGGAAGATGTATTCCTGGAGAGATTACCTGAGATTGCCAAAAATGCAATCATAGATGCATGCACAGGCTCCAATCCAAGACAGCCTGACCAGGAAGAGATGGAAAAACTGTTGAAATGCTGCTACTATGATACAGAAGTTGACTTCTAGGAAATACGAAATATTCCAGGGCTTATGAAATGTTTCGGGAAATACGAAATGTTCCAGGACTTATGAGATGTTCCGGGAAATATGAAATGTTCTAGAATATACGAAAATATAAGAAATATAAGAAAAACTCAGATTCCTACGCAAAAAGTGGAATCTGAGTTTTTCGTATACATTCTGATTAAAGATATCCCATCACTGGGAATATTGGGAAAGTAGTGGTTATCACCTACAGGATTCGCATTTCCGGCAAACGATTCTCATAGATGGCATAATATTTGAATCCGATGGATTTCAGGATCTCACTGGCTTTATCCAGGCCGCATGCCACGTCAGCGGGTGCATGTGCATCGGAGCCTACAGTCACGTATTCGCCCCCCAGTTCCCTGTAGCGTTTTATAATATCGATACATGGATTTGGCGCGTTCAATCCGGCACGGTAACCGCCGGTATTCAGCTCCAGCCCTTTTTCATTTTCTACCAGGAACCGGAGAATCTCGTCGATGATATCCCCATGCTGTTCATAGGAGTATTCAGCGTTTTTCGTCTTGCCATAGCGAACCACATAATCCAGGTGACCCAGAACATCAAAGTTGTGGAACGCTTTGATGCTGTCCAAAGTAGCTTTGAAATATTCTTCATAAGCTTCTTTATCAGAACGGCCCTCGAAGAAAGAAGGATAGTAGGGATCTTTTCTGTTTACAAGGTGGGCGGAGGCGATGAGAAAATCAAACTCACGGCTTCTGGCAAAGATCAGAAGATCTTTTTTGATCTGTGGCTGGACACCCAGCTCCACACCGAAGAGAATCTGGATCTTGTCCATATATTTTTCCTTTAAGGTAGCTAATTCGTAGAGGTAAGAATCCACATTTACCAGAAAAGTATCGTCAGGCTTTCCGTCTGTTATATAGTCGATGTCATGGTGCTCTGTAAAGCACATATGTGTTAAGCCTTTTTCAATACCTGCGAGGATCATGTCCTCCATCTTTGCAGTGGAATCGCCGGAGAAGTTTGTGTGTAAGTGTAGATCAGCAGTAAGTGCCATAGTCATAATTCCTTTCCATGTTAGATTGTTCATACTTGGGTTACAGAAAATCGAAAGAAAACAGTTACAGTTTTTATTACAGTACAGTTTCCTGATTAAAGTTACGGTTTCTTCTATTGAATGATTTGTGTATATAGTAGAATTGTAACTGATTTTGATAAAAAAAGCAAAATAAACCTTATAAAATAAGGATTTTTCCAAACTTCACCAAATTTTAATAAGAATTTTACATTTACATCTTGATATTTTCAGTTGAACCTTGTAAAATGAATTTGCTGATAAAAATTTGACAATCATATGTAACAGTGTGGTTTTCAAAAAAAAATATTTTTTAATTCTAGGAGGAATTACAAATGGCAGTTAAAGTAGCAATCAATGGTTTTGGCCGTATCGGTCGTCTTGCATTCAGACAGATGTTTGGAGCAGAAGGATATGAAGTAGTAGCAATCAATGACTTAACAAGTCCTAAAATGTTAGCACACTTATTAAAATATGATTCATCACAGGGTAAATATGCTTTGGCTGATAAAGTTGAAGCTGGTGAAGATTCAATCACAGTTGATGGAAAGAAAATCACAATTTACGCTAAAGCGAATGCAGCAGAACTTCCTTGGGGAGAACTTGGAGTAGACGTTGTACTTGAGTGTACAGGATTCTACACATCCAAAGAAAAAGCTTCTGCTCATATTACAGCAGGTGCTCGTAAAGTTGTTATCTCAGCTCCAGCTGGTAATGACCTTCCTACAATCGTTTACAATGTAAACCACAAAGAATTAACAGCAGCTGACACAGTTATCTCAGCAGCTTCCTGTACTACAAACTGTTTAGCACCTATGGCTAAAGCATTAAATGATTTAGCTACAATCAAATCTGGTATCATGAGCACAATTCATGCTTACACAGGAGATCAGATGATCCTTGACGGACCACAGAGAAAAGGTGATTTAAGAAGATCCAGAGCAGGTGCTGTAAATATCGTTCCTAACTCAACAGGAGCAGCAAAAGCAATCGGTCTTGTTATTCCAGCATTAAACGGAAAATTAATCGGTTCTGCACAGCGTGTACCTACTCCTACAGGTTCTACTACAATCTTAGTAGCAACAGTAGAGAAATCTGTAACAAAAGATGAAATCAATGCAGCTATGAAAGCAGCAGCTACAGAATCTTTTGCTTACAATACAGATGAAATCGTTTCTTCTGATATCGTTGGAAGCACATACGGTTCAATCTTTGATGCAACACAGACTATGGTTGGCGATGACAACTTAGTACAGGTTGTTTCATGGTATGACAACGAAAATTCATACGTAAGCCAGATGGTTCGTACAATCAAATACTTCTCTGAATTAGCATAAGGAAACATTTTTATCGCTTGCGAATAAAAATGTGACTATGCGCTTATGAAACTTGTTTTCGTAAGAGAAATAGTTTCAGAGCGGCATATTAAGTAAGATCCTAGATGGGTCCGGTCCATAAGGATCGGACCCATTTTTAAATGTTTTCAAAATAAGATAAAATGGAGGACATAAAAATGTCATTAAACAAAAAATCAGTAGATGATATTAATGTAAAAGGACTTCGCGTTCTTTGCAGATGTGATTTTAACGTACCATTGAAAGATGGTGCCATCACAGACACAAACCGTCTTACAGCAGCACTTCCTACCATCAAGAAATTAATCGCAGATGGCGGTAGAGTAATCCTTTGCTCTCACCTTGGAAAACCTAAGGGAGAACCAAAGCCAGAATTATCTCTCGCACCGGTAGCTGAGAAATTAACAGAGTTACTTGGACAGGAAGTAAAATTCGCAGCTGATCCGGAAGTAGTTGGTCCTAATGCAAAAGCAGCAGTGGCTGCTATGAAAGACGGAGACGTTATCTTACTTGAGAATACACGTTACAGAATCGAAGAGACAAAGAATGGTGAAGCATTCTCTAAAGAATTAGCTTCCCTCTGCGATGTAGTCGTAATCGATGCATTTGGTACAGCTCATAGAGCACATTGCTCTAATGTAGGTGTCAGTGCACTTGCAAAAGAATCCGTAGTAGGATATTTAATGCAGAAAGAGATCAATTTCTTAGGAAATGCAGTAGAAAACCCAGTTAGACCTTTCGTTGCAATCCTTGGCGGTGCTAAAGTTGCTGATAAATTAAACGTTATCTCCAACTTACTTGAGAAATGTGATACCCTGATCATCGGCGGCGGTATGGCTTACACATTCTTAAAAGCAAAAGGATATGAAATCGGAACATCTCTTGTAGATAATGAAAAATTAGATTACTGTAAAGAAATGATGGAAAAAGCAGAAAAACTTGGCAAAAAACTTCTTTTACCGGTTGATACTACCATCACAAAAGATTTCCCTAACCCAATCGACGCAAAAGTTGATATCCAGGTAGTAGATTCAGACAAGATTCCAGCAGATATGATGGGACTTGATATCGGAACAAAGACAGCAGCTATGTACGCAGACGCTGTGAAATCCGCTAAAACAGTTGTTTGGAACGGACCTATGGGCGTATTTGAAAATCCTATCCTGGCATCAGGCACAATCGCTGTAGCAAAATCTCTTGCAGAGACAGATGCTACCACAATCATCGGTGGTGGTGATTCCGCAGCAGCAGTAAATCAGTTGGGATTTGGCGACAAGATGACTCATATCTCTACAGGTGGTGGAGCTTCCCTTGAATTCTTAGAAGGCAAAGAGCTTCCAGGTGTAGCTTGCACAAACGATAAATAAAGCGGAATCATTTCACAAATGTATATAAATATCAACGTAACTATTCAGAACCCATGCGCAAAATCGCTTCTTCGAAGCTTTCCCTTTGCTTATGTGGTTACTTCGCCAAATAAATCCACAAAAATAAGCTCAATTATGCAAGCATGATTCGCATATTTTTATGAATTTGCCTGGCTCTGAATGACATATCAATCATAGAGAGAAAATAGGAGATTAACCATGGCAAGAAAGAAAATTATCGCTGGAAACTGGAAAATGAACATGACTCCAAGCGAAGCAGTAGAATTAGTAAATACATTAAAACCATTAGTAGCAACAGAAGATGCTGACGTAGTATTCTGCGTACCAGCTATCGATATCATCCCGGCAATGGAAGCTGCAAAGGGATCTAACATCGAAATCGGTGCTGAAAATATGTACTTCGAAGAGAAAGGTGCTTACACAGGCGAGATCTCTCCATCAATGTTAACAGACGTAGGAGTAAAATACGTAGTACTTGGTCACTCAGAGAGAAGAGAATACTTCGCTGAGACAAGTGAGACAGTAAATAAGAAAATGTTAAAAGCCTTCGAGCACGGAATTACTCCAATCATGTGCTGTGGAGAGACATTAGAGCAGAGAGAACAGGGCGTTACCATGGACTTTATCCGTCAGCAGGTTAAGGTTGGTTTCCTGAACGTAACAGCAGCTCAGGCAGCTACCTCCGTTATCGCTTACGAACCAATCTGGGCAATCGGAACAGGTAAGACAGCTACAACAGAGCAGGCTCAGGAAGTTTGTAAAGCAATCCGTGAGTGCATCGCTGAGATTTATGATGATGCAACAGCAGCAGCTGTCCGTATTCAGTACGGCGGTTCTGTTAACGCAGCTACAGCTCCGGAATTATTCGTACAGCCGGATATCGATGGCGGCTTAGTAGGCGGAGCAGCTCTCAAACCAGACTTTGGAAAGATCGTTAACTGGAAATAATATTACGATTTCTACACTATAATACACATTTATTCATTACAAAAGACTATTCGATTTAGTAAAATATACTAAAGGAATAGTCTTTTGTTTTGTTATACGTCGGCATCATTCATTTTGCAGAAATCTGCTGTTTCTTTTCATGAAATGTATAATCTTGAAACATATATAAGTTTCTGTTAATGTAAGATGCCATAGAATTTTCTTCCCGGATTACATTTTGTATTCTTTTATACCATACGGAATATGCACATATATGACGAAATGTCAAGTACGAGTTTTGCAACGATACACGGCTGTTTTAGTACTGGATAAAATGTGAATAAATTTCTATAATGGTATTGACAAATGAGAAAACCCTGCTTTTTAAAGTGAAAATTTAAAAGGCACACATCTGGGGAGAGGATTGACAGAATATGGAAACAAAATTAATTACGAGGCTGACTTTAGGTGCATTTGCTTTTTTTATGACTTTGACAATGTCACCTGTAAGAGTCCGCGCAGAGGAATCTGGGGAACTGAGCAACCAAACACAAATATTATATAATTCACAAAATGGTTTGCCCACCAGTGAGTCAAATGCAGTGTGTCAGACAAAAGACGGATATATCTGGATCGGCAGCTATGGCGGGCTGATGCGGTACGACGGTGTTCGTTTCATAAACTTCAGCAAAGAAAAGAATGGAATTGATGCTGCCGGCATCCGTTCGCTTTACGAGGATGAGGAAGGAACTGTCTGGATTGGCACAAATGATAAGGGATTGTACAGCTATCACAATGGTAAATTTGATAAGTATACCAGTGACAGTGAAGATTTAAATTCTGTTCGGTGTTTTACCCAGACAGAGGATGGCACATTGTATGTGGGAACTGCAACAGGTCTTGCTAAGCTGGATGGGAATGTATTGACTTCACTTGACATCCCGGACGTAAACGGTCAGACAATTTACACCTTGTCCACAGATGGAAATGGAGTGGTGTGGGGGACTGCCGGTGAGGGCTTCGCATTTGCCCTGCAAGATGACAGGCTGGTGTATGGCTTCCAGGCGGGAGAATTAAGCGAATATGAAAATTATGCAGTGCTTGCCGATGAAAACGATATTTACATCGGTACCTCTGCAAATCTGCTGATACAGCTTACTTTACAGGATAATAAGTACACGGCAGCCTCTCTGAAGCAGGAAAGCTTCGACACAAAAGAGTATTGTACAATTAACACCTTGTGGAAAACAAAAGGCGGGGATATTTGGATCGGAACCAATAGTGGAGCTGCCTATTTTGACGCAGATAAAAAGCTCCATGTTGTGAAAGAAATATCTAACGATACCTTTGTAAATGGAATTTGCGAGGATTATGAAGGAAATATATGGATATCTACACGGGCAGGTGTGTCCAAACTGACGCATGGGAAATTCTATCAGGCGAATGAGCAGGCGGGACTGGCAGGTAAGGCGATAAATGCAGTCTGTTTCCTGGATGACAACGTATATGCAGGCGGGGACTCAGGCCTGTCCGTGATTGATGGGGACTGGGCTCCGGTGGAGAATGCTCTCACAAAGATGCTTTCGGGAGTTAGAATACGAAGTCTTTCCAGAGATACGAAGGGGTATCTGTGGATCAGTACCTATAGTGATTATGGCCTGATACGGTATGCGCCGGACACGGAAGAGATTCTCACCATTACACAGACAGATGGACTTAATGTGAACAGAGTACGTGCGGTACTGCCACTCTCGGACGGCAGACTTGCAGTTGCCACAACGGATGGAGTCTGTATCATCAAAGATATGCAGGTGACAGAAAAGTATTCTACAAAGGAAGGACTGGTAAATGGTACTATCCTTTGTCTGCTGGAGGCGGATGATGGAACCTTACTGGCGGGCAGTGACGGTGACGGCATCTATGCCATTGGGGATGGCAAAGTAGAGCATCTGGGGGTGGAACAGGGACTGCGCTCCGGTGTAGTACTGCGTATGGCTGCCGATAAGGAGGCAGATGGAGTATGGATTAGTGCAGGCAGTGAGCTTTATTTTATGAAGGACAGACAAATAACGGAAATCACGGCTTTTACCTCAGGTATTGGAAGTATATTTGACATGATGGTGACAGAGAAAGATATCTGGATCTTAAAAAGCAGTGGAGTCCTGGTGGTGCCAAGAGAAGAGTTGCTGGCACAAAAGACAGATATGTCAGTGACGGAATATGGCATGGAGAGCGGACTCACAGGGGATATCATGGCCAACTCCTGGAACTGCATAGAGGACGGCATGCTATACATATGTACCATAAATGGAATCAGTGTTCTTAATCAGAAAAATATCAAAAAGAATGAAGCACCCCCAAAGACTGCTATTAATTTTGTGACGGTGACACATGAAAACGGAGAGGAGACCGTATATAGAAATCCAGACAGCATTATCCTTGCAAGCAGTGACAAAAGGCTGTCAATACAGTTTGCGGTGCTTTGCTACGGGCTTGCTCCCTGTACGGTAGAATATTATATGGAAGGCTTTGATCATGAAAAGACTTCCGCACAGATACGTGAAACCAATACCGCAAGCTATACCAATCTGAAAGGTGGCAGCTATACGTTCCGCCTGCGTGCGACAAATGCGGATGGTATCCGAAATGAGGTGGGTACAGCCCTGCATATTACGAAAACAAAAGGCCTGTTGGAGTACCAGAGCGTATGGGTGATGATGATACTGATTATTGTGCTCCTGGGCGTACTGGCCACAAGGATTGTTATGGGGGTTCGCATGAAAAAGATGCAGAAAAGGCAGCAGGAATATAAGATGATTACAGATCAGGCCTTACGAACCATTGCCAACACCATAGATGCAAAAGACCCTTATACCAATGGACATTCGGTGCGCGTAGCCGGTTATTCCAGAGAAATCGCCAGAAGACTTTTATTGAGCGAGGAGGAACAGGAACAGGTTTACTATATTGCACTTTTGCATGACATTGGTAAAATAGGTATTCCCGATGCAATTCTGAATAAGCCCGATAAGCTTACCAATGAAGAATATGAAATTATGAAAACCCATACCACAATAGGGGCAAACATCCTGAAGGACTTTACAGCCCTGCCCCATATTGGGGATGGAGCCGCAGGACACCATGAGAATTTTGACGGAACCGGTTATCCGGAAAGAAAAAAGGCCAATGAACAGCCGCTGGTGGTACAGATTATCCGTGTTGCGGATTCTTATGATGCCATGTCTACAAAGCGCTCCTATCGCGATCCGTTGGACAAGAATATCATATTAAATGAGTTGAAGGACAACAGTGGTATTGAATATGCCCCTCAAATTGAGCGGATAATGGAAGAAATCATTGCTGAGAATTTTACGATTGATGAAGAATAAGGAGACGTGCAGAAGATGAAAATTCAGCAAAAATTATTAAAGGTTTTTATGAAGTTACTGGTGGCAAGTATTATATTCATGGGAATTGCATTTGCAGTCCAGACCTTTGCAGTTCACTATCTGGCTAAGGATGCCAATGCAAAAATTGAGGAAATAAACAGGGAAAACCTTACGGCTGACGTAATTTCACGAGGGAATGAGGTACGCCTGTTTCTAAATCAGATAGAGGACAATATTGATTTGCAGATGCGAAATGCTGCCCTTGTGCTGCAGACAGCCAACCGTTATTCGGATATGACCATGGGTAAGATGCAGACAATCAATAAGGAAACCGCCATGTCGGATTTATATCTGTTTGACACAAAGGGCGATACCACACTTTCCACAGTGGAGGAGGCGGAAGGCTTTAATCTATTCACTGTGTGGGACGGTTATAAGAAGCTGGTGACCGGTGAAGTCACAGAACTTCCTTCCACCATTAAGATCCAGGAGGAAACAGGAGAGATCTATAAATTTACCGCCATGCCGGCATATGATGAGAAGGGCAATATTACAGGAATGGTGCAGTCGGCACTCAATGCTTCTAAAATAGAGGAGAACATGAGCAGCCTGCTGAAAGAAAATACCATGCTTTGGGGAATTCATTTATTTCAGAGTGATGGTCTGACACTTCTGTCCTGTAAGACTGAAAACTCCACACTGGATACACAGAGGGGGAACATTTATAAGGATGCTATAATTCAGACTGCCTTTGAGGGAAATGAGATTGTAATGCAGGAGGATGAAGGTGGAAACCTTAAAAGTTACATTCCCATTGAACGCTATGGCTCCAATGCATATGTAGCCGTCCTTGAAATCGATAAGTCCTATTATGCGCAGAATGCAGCTTTTATGGGGCAGACCATTGGTAAACTCACAGGCAGTTTTAATATAGGTATGACGGGTATCATTTTCTTCGCATTGCTGTTCTCGGTAGCTATTATTATGACAATGGTGCGCTATGTACAAAAGGAGATCGTGTCGCCGGTAGAGAGCCTTTGTACAATCGCCGACAGTGTGGCGGCGGGAAATGCAGAGGAGATGACAGGCAGTGACCGTGATGATGAAATCGGTATATTATACAGTGCATTCAGCAATGTGATAGATGGAATCAAGGAACAGACAAAGGTACTCACAGCCGTTGCGGAAGGTGATTTCTCTCATTTCCTGCCGGAGCGTTCTGAGCATGATGTACTTGTACAGAGTATCAACTCCATGACCATGCTGTTAAATAAGACCATTGTAGCCATAAATGAAGTAGCTACAGGAGTTGCAGGCAACGCTGGGCAGGTGGCAGCAGGTGCGCAGGGACTCTCCGAGGGTGTTTCCAAACAGGCGGCGGATATCACTACATTACTGACCATACTGCAAACTGCCATTGAGAAAACAAAGCAAGGGACAGAAGATGCACAGTATGCAGATAAGATTGCCATGGAGGCAGGAAATGCAGTGACGGACAGTCAGGAAAAGATGCGTACTGCCGTGGATACAATGGTTCAGATAGAGCAGCAGTCAAAGGAAATCGTAGCGGTGGTCAAGACCATTGATGACATCGCCCGGCAGACTAATCTGCTGGCACTCAACGCCGCAATTGAGGCAGCCCATGCGGGAGAGGCAGGGAAAGGCTTTGCAGTTGTAGCAAATGAAGTAAAGGAGCTGGCAAAGAAATCTTCGGATTCCGCAAAGATGACGGCGGAACTGGTTCAAGCTACAATGACTTCCATTGAGAATGGAAACAGCATGATAAGAGAAACAGCGGAGGCATTAGTGGATGTAGAGCAACAGGTGGATACCGTAAAAAGCAAAGTGTCGGAAATCGTGGAGGTCTGTGCCTTACAGGAAGAATTTATTGGAACGGTCACTGAAAATGTGGGAAGAATTTCCGATGTGGTTCAGAAAAATACCATTATCGCAGAGGAACAGAGCGCATCCAGCAGAGAAATGTCCGTACAGGCGGAATATCTTCAGAAACAAACAGATAGCTTTAAGCTAAGGAACGGGGAAGATAATTGAAAATGTAAAGGGATAGGAAAAGAAAAAATGGTCGGTAGGTTCGCATTGTTGAACCTGCCGACCATTTTGGTAGAAAAATTTGCTGTGAGAAGTTATAATTTTTTGTATAGGATAGGAGATTGGAAGAAATTGTGTTAAAATAAGAACAGAATGGCATTATAATGGGTGAAAATCGGGAGAACAAATATGCAGAATAGGATACAGGAGATGGACGTTTCCAGGGACACGATGCTGATCGTGGATGATGTGGCAATGATCAGACAGATGGTGAGGGAGCATTTTAAGGGGCAATATGAGGTACTGGAGGCAACGGACGGCAAGATGGCACTGGATATGATCAGGAGCACAAAGGTCAGTATCGTCATAACGGATATTTTCATGCCTGTCATGAACGGCTTGGAATTGATCAAAGCCATAAGAGCGGACAAGGCGGTCAGTAAGACCACAGTGGTAGCAATTACAGATCGCGGGGATGAACATGAGAGACGGGTATTGCTGGCAGGTGCAGATGATTTTGTGAATAAGCCCCTCTGTATGGAACTCTTCGAGCACAGGATCAGGAATCTTCTGTCACAGAAGAAATTACAGAGACTGACGAATAATCTGCCATGCGGAATCGGCATCTGCAATGCCTATCCGGACGGGCGAATCCAGCAGATATACCTGAATGATGGTTATTATGCCATGTTGGGGAAGACCAGAGAAGAGAGAATGCATTACTATGGCTACTCTGCATTGCAGGTAGTCCATGAGAATGACAGGCTCAGGGTGCAGGAGGAAGTGAAGAAAGCCATCGCAGAGAAGAAGGATGTGAATCTGGATGTGCGCTGCAGGCTGGATGACACAAATTATAAATGGCTCAACATCAAGGGAAGTATCGTATCCCAGACCCCGGAGCTTACCACTTTTAATGTAGTATATTCGGATATCGATGAGATGAAAAAGTTACAGATCCGATTGGAGGAAGGTCAACTGGCGGTGGAGTTTGCCAAAAAACGTGGGGATATCGCATTGTGGTCCTATGATATTGATGCAAGGATCGTTACACAGGAGTTTGCCCGCCATGGTTCTGTGGAATATCCGTTGGAAATTGATAATGTGCCAGCCGTTTTCATCAGAAATGGGTCTGTACATCCGGATGATATGGAGGAATATCTGGGCATATATGAAAAGCTGGAAAAGGGACAGCGTCAGTGTGAAGCCACCATTCGACGGATGAACCGGGATACCCGGCAGTACGACTGGATTCGCATCATTTATCAGAGAGTGGAGAATCGTGAGGGAAAGAATCGTATCGCACTGGGATTTTCCATTAAAGTCAACCAGCAGCAGGAGCATCTGAAACGATACGAAGTAGAACAGCATCTGAGAAAAAGAGTGTTTCGTGATTACATCTATTACTATCAGGTAAATCTTACTACAATGGTGATAGAAGAGTATAAGAACCTCTATGGAACGGAGCAGGAGATCCAACTGCCCTCATCCATAGGGGATGGATGGAGAGAACGGATACTGGATAACGTGGAGCCTTCGTATCAGAAACAGGTGGAGGATACGATCTTTGCAAAAGGCTTATTGCAGAAGTTCCGCGGAGGGGCATCCTCGGCAGAAATCGTCTATCCCAGGAGAATGATAACTGGTGCATATCACTGGGTAAAGGGAACTGCCATGATCATGACGAACCCAGGTACAAATGATATCGTGGCATTTGTGTACATACAGGACATTGATAAGGAGAAGAAAGAGCAATTGGCGATCCAAAGTGTCCTGGATGAAGAAATAGAGAGTGTGATCCTGTTAAATATTAAGGATCTGACCATCGATATCGTTATGGAGAATCATCAGTGGGATGGCGTGAATCAAAAAGAGCGTTTCCACCTGGGAAAAGAATTTATCAAGGCATTACAGGATCATATTGTGGAGGAAGATCGGGGCAAATATGAAAAGTTCATCAAACTTGAAAATATCCTTTCGGAGCTGAAAAAAGAGAATGTGTTAAGAACTACGTACATGGTTCGTGATAAAGAGGGAACGATTAGTCGTAAGAGAGTACGGGTCATGTATCTGGACGAATACCAGGAGGAAATCGTATTTGCCAGAAGGGACATCACAGATCTCTATGAGGAGGAAGAGAAACAGAAACAGATCCTGGAAAATGCCATTGATGAGGCGAATGCGGCGAACCAGGCAAAAAGTGAGTTTCTCTCACGCATGAGCCATGATATGAGAACACCATTGAATGCCATCATAAGTCTGTCAGGGGAAGAACTGGTGGAAGGAACAGATGAACAGCAGAAGAGAGAATTTCTGGATAAAATACATGCTTCCGGGGAATATCTGCTGGGAATCATCAATGATGTTTTGGATATGTCCAAGATTGAAAGTCAGAAGATGATATTGAATCTGGAGCCTTATGCGATAAAGGAGTTCCAGGATACCATGAAGACTGTCATAGGTGATCAATGTGAACAGAAGGGGATATCCTTCGTCGTTGACAGTAAGAGTATCGTATATGACAGTATCATGCTGGATAAGGTACGGTTCAATCAGATCTTTGTGAATTTGTTATCCAATGCCGTGAAATTTACTCCGCCGGGCGGTACGGTAGAATTGATCATAGAACATTTGAAAATGAATGGAAAGCAGGCGAAAAAGCGGTTTACTGTGAGGGATAATGGGATTGGAATGAGCAAAGAGTTCCTGCCTCATGCGTTTGAAAGCTTTTCACAGGAAAACAGTAGCAGGATTTCCAGAAATGTCCAGGGAACCGGACTGGGACTTTCTATTGTGAAGGAACTGGTGAAGCTGATGGGAGGCATCATACATGTGGAAAGCGAATTGGGAAAAGGCACTTCCTTTATCGTAGAGATGAACATTGATGTAGTAGAGCATACTGTGTATGCCAATCCCACAGAGAAGTCGGAATATGCACTTTCCGGAACACGTATTTTACTGTGCGAGGATCATCCAATTAATATCCAGATTGCCAGGATGCTGCTGGAGAAGAAGAACTGTATCGTAACAGTGGCTGAGAATGGGCAGATTGCAGTGGATAAATTTGCAGAGTCTGAACCGGGTACCTATGATATCATTTTGATGGATATTCGAATGCCCGTTATGGACGGACTCACTGCCACGAAGAAAATTCGTGCACTGGACAGAGCAGATGCGGGCACCGTTCCCATTATTGCCATGACAGCCAATGCTTTTGACGAGGATGTACAGATATCCCTGAATGCTGGTATGACAGGGCATCTGGCAAAACCAATTGACCCACAGATATTTTATGCAACCATAGAAAAATGGAAGAATGGAGAAGAGAGATGGAAAGAGAAGAAAAATATGCATTGCTGATCGATGCAGATAATATATCACCGAAATATATCGAGATCATCGTGCGCGAGACAGAGATGTATGGAATTGCCAGTATCAGACGTATCTATGGAGACTGGACGGATAAGAGTAAGGGTTCATGGAAGGAGTGTCTGTTAGATCAGTCCCTGTCACCGATTCAGCAGTATAGCTATACCACCGGGAAAAATTCCTCGGATTCCGCCATGATTATCGATGCCATGGATATTCTATATACAGGAGAGGTGGATGGGTTTATTATTGCTACCTCAGACAGTGACTTTACCAGACTGGCGATGCGGCTTCGGGAGGCAGGTAAGCGTGTGATCGGTATGGGAGAGAGCAAGACCCCGTCCTCCTTTATCAAGGCGTGTGCCCAGTTCAAGACGCTGGATGTGTTATATAATGCAGAATTAAAGACAACACTGTCCAAGGAAACGAAGAAACGGAACACACCTGAAAAACCGGAGATGGAAAATGGCAGAAAGACCACCAGAAAAACAGCGGGTAAGAGGAATGGAACTGCCGCTGCAGGCAAGGGAATCGGTGTGAAGGAAGTTGCAAATAAGGATGTTGACAATAAAGAAGCTGATAATAAGGAAATTGAGAATAAGGAAATGACAAATCATGATACCAGGGAGGAGGAGACGATTCAGCCAATCACAAGCCTGGAGAGCATCAAGAAAGCAGTGCTGTCCTTCGTGGAAGAGAAATCGGATGATGATGGATGGCTGTATCTGGGCGACCTTGGCAATATGATCGGCAAACGGTATCCGGATTTTGATTCCCGTAATTATGGATACAGCAAGTTTGGAAAGATGATTCAGTCCTTCAAGGAACTGGAACGGAAATCTGAGCGGTCCAGCAATGGCATCTCAACACTGGTATATGTGCGCCTGAAGTGATGTTCAAGAAGTAGCGGGGGATAAAGTTATGAATCTTGCCACCAGTATTACCTTGCTGGTGGTGTTTCTATATATCAGGGAATGAAACAAAGCAGCAGGATAAAAAACAGGAGGGTGATTTATGCTCAAAATATGGATAAACGGGGCGAGCGGACAGCTGGGAAAAGCAATTAACCAGGAGATCGACCCCATGGAGTATGAGATTTTTAATACAGATGAAAGTGAACTGGACATCACAGATATGGAGACTGTTATCAATTTTGGTGAGGTCAACAGACCGGACATCATCATTAACTGCACCGGGATCACGGAGACAGAGCTCTGTGAGCAGGACCCACGGCTGGCATTTAAGGTAAATGCACTGGGCGCCAGGAATCTCAGCCTGGTGGCAGCCAAGATCCGTGCCAAGATTGTACAGATATCCACGGATGATGTGTTCGATGGGAAAAGTGATGTGGCCTATACAGAGTATGATATGACTAATCCCATGACGGTATACGGAAAGTCCAAGTTAGCGGGAGAAAATTATGTGAAAGAATTCACCAACCGACATTTTATTATCCGTAGTACCTGGGTCTATGGAGAGGGGCAGAATTTTGTCCGCAGTTTTCTGGAAAAGGTGCAAAACGGAGAAGAACTGTCTATTTCATCTGACCAGTATGGATCACCTACCAGTGCCAGCGAACTGGCAAAATTCATACTGTTCATCATTCACACCAATGAATATGGGACCTATCATGCCACATGTAAGGGCGTGGTGAGCCGCTATGAATTTGCCCAGGAGATTCTGAACATTACAGGGGAAAAGGCAAATATGAAAGCAGTACCCACCACACAGTCTGATTTCTCAAAAGTACGCCCGCCCTACGCAGTACTGGACAATTTCGTCATGAGTATTCTGGGTGAGTACGAATTTCCAGAATGGAAAACGGCATTGCGGGAATATCTAAATACAGAGCGTAAAGCATGAAGGTAAGCCATAAGGATAAGCAGTACAAAGTGTCTTCGACACACTCGTGTTATCACTACTTTACTGACATTTTGGGCGGATCTTAGCAATATCAAATAGAAAAGGTTTCCTTCGTGCAAATAAGGCAGATTATGAAAGAGGTATCGTTATTATATGAAAAATAAAAAGCTAGGTCTTACCACCCAGATATTTATAGGATTGATTGCAGGTGCGATCACGGGAGTGATCTTAAACTATTTAGTGCCTGCAAGTACTTTCAAAGAGGAATTCATCGTAGGCGGTGTCCTGTATGTAATCGGACAGGGCTTCATCCGTCTCATGCAGATGCTGGTGGTTCCACTGGTATTCTGTTCCCTGGTATGTGGCAGTATGTCCATCGGAGATACGAAAAAATTGGGGGATGTGGGTGCACGTACCCTGATATTCTATTTATTTACCACTGCGCTGGCGATTACCGTGGCATTATCAGTGGGTAATCTCATTGATCCCGGTGTGGGACTAAATATGAATGCCATTCAGACCGGCAGCTCTGTGGCATCTGCGGAACCCACCAGCGTGGCAGATACATTATTGAATATTATTCCAACGAATATATTTCAGGGACTTGCCGATGGCACCATGCTGCAGATCATCTTTTTCGCACTGATCATCGGTGTGATCCTGGCAAAGCTGGGGGAGCGTGTGGAGACGGTTGCTAACTTTTTCACACAGTTCAATGACATTATGATGGAGATGACGATGATGGTCATGAAGGTGGCACCTCTTGGAGTGTTCTGTCTGATCGCGAAGACCTTTGCAAGCCTTGGATTTGATGCGTTCATTCCTATGTTAAAATATATGTTCGCCGTGCTGCTGGCACTTGCAGTCCAATGCTTCGTGGTCTACCTGGGGTTACTGAAAGTGCTTACGGGGCTGAATCCCATTATCTTCTTTAAGAACTTTTTCCCGGTGATGGCATTTGCATTTTCCACCGCCACAAGCAATGCCACCATTCCTCTGTCCATTGACACACTGGCGAAGAAAATGGGAGTATCGAAAAAGATATCAAGCTTTACCATACCTCTTGGAGCCACCATCAACATGGATGGCACCGCCATCATGCAGGGCGTGGCAGTTGTCTTTGCGGCACAGGCATTTGGGATTCATCTGGATATGATGGATTATATTACCGTCATCGGCACGGCAACGCTGGCGTCCATCGGTACAGCGGGCATTCCAAGCGTCGGTCTGATCACGTTGACTATGGTATTCAATGCTGTGGGACTCCCGGTGGAAGCCATTGCACTGATCATGGGCATTGATCGTATCCTGGATATGACCAGAACCGCAGTGAACATCACAGGTGATGCCGTATGTACCACCATCGTGGCACATCAGAACAATGCCATTGACAGAGAACGATTCTATAAAAAGCACGTAAAAGAATAAAATTAGGATAATAGTCCGATGGAAAAATATCGGGCTATGTTTATGTAAGCATGAAATAGGAGTTGCAAAATAGATGCGGTGGTTTTATAATAGAAAAAGATAGTTAAAAAATTAACGGAGGTAGTAACATCATGGGAAGAAAAGTAGTATTAGCAGGTGCATGCCGTACAGCAATCGGTACAATGGGTGGAGAATTAAGCACCGTTCCAGCCGCTGACCTGGGAACAGTAGTGGTAAAGGAAGCAATGAAAAGAGCTGGTGTAAAACCAGAGCAGATCGATGAAGTATATATGGGTTGTGTGATTCAGGCGAACCAGGGACAAAATGTTGCAAGGCAGGCAGCCGTACGGGCAGGCATCCCTGTGGAAGTACCGGCAACTACCATCAATGTATTGTGTGGCTCAGGTCTGCACTGTGTCAATCTCGCAGCCAAACTGATCGCCTGCGGAGATGCAGATATTATTGTAGCCGGTGGTATGGAAAACATGTCAAGAGCACCATGGGCATTGGACAAAGCACGTTTCGGATATCGTATGGGCAACGCTGTGATGGAAGATACCCTGATGAAGGATGCTCTGACAGATGCATTTGAGGGATATCATATGGGTATCACCGCAGAGAATATCTGTGATCAGTGGGGACTTACCAGAGAACAGCTGGATGAGTTCGCAGCGAACAGCCAGCAGAAATGCGAAGCAGCTATGAAGGCTGGAAAATTCAAAGATGAGATCGTTCCAGTGGAAGTGAAGACGAGAAAAGGAACCGTCATCGTAGATACAGATGAAGGTCCAAGACCTGGCATTACCGCAGAGGGAATCTCAGGATTACGTTCATGCTTTAAAAAGGTTGGTAAAGTGACGGCGGCAAACGCATCCGGTATCAATGATGGGGCAGCAGCAATCATCGTCATGAGCGAAGAGAAAGCAAAAGAACTGGGCGTAACACCACTTGCTACCTGGATCGGTGGAGAGCTTGCCGGCGTAGATCCATCCATCATGGGTATCGGACCGGTGGCATCTACCAGAAAAGTAATGGCAAAGACAGGCATGACCATTGATCAGTTCGATCTGATCGAGGCAAATGAAGCATTTGCAGCACAGTCAGTTGCAGTGGGACATGACCTTGCATTTGATCCTGCCAGATTAAATGTAAATGGTGGAGCTATCGCATTGGGACATCCTGTGGGAGCATCCGGATGCCGTATTCTGGTAACTTTGATCCATGAGATGATGAAAAGAGATGCCAAGACTGGTCTCGCTACGCTTTGTGTGGGCGGCGGTATGGGCTGTTCAGCAATTATCAAGCGCGATTAATCCAATAATACAGAATATTTTATAATATTTTAAAATATTTTATTATTTTTTATAGAAATTTAATATTTCATGTTTATTTTGTATAAAAAATGTGGTATCATTAATTCATATTTGTAGATATGTACTATTCTTGTAGTACATGAAAAAACAGTCAGTTATACAAATCAAAAGGAGGATACAAATATGATCAGTTTTTTCATCTGTCTAGCTATTTTAATCGGAGGGTACTTTATCTATGGTAAATTCGTAGAGAACACATTTGGACCTGATGATCGTGAGACTCCGGCAGTGAGAATCAACGATGGCGTAGACTATGTAGTGCTTCCACAATGGAAGTTATTTATGATTCAGTTATTGAACATAGCTGGATTAGGACCTATCTTTGGAGCGTTAACAGGTGCTGAATGGGGACCTATCGTATTTCTTTGGATTACATTCGGTACAATCTTCGCAGGTGGTGTACATGATTATTTCTCAGGTATGCTGAGTGCACGTAATGATGGCGATTCCATTTCCGAGATTACAGGTATTTATCTTGGCGATGTTATGAAGAATGTTATGCGTGTGTTCTCTGTGGTATTACTGGTTATGGTCGGTACTGTATTTGCGGTAGGACCTGCAGGTCTGATCGTACTTTTATTTAAGAACAGTGGAGCTACATCTTTTGTGACCAGTACATTATTCTGGTTGGTTATCATTTTAATTTACTATTTCATTGCAACATTTATTTCTATTGATAAAGTAATTGGTAAGATTTATCCAGTCTTTGGTATCTGTCTGATCATCATGGCACTTGGTGTTGGTGTAGGATTATTTACTCACGGATATCAGATTCCGGAGATCTGGACACATTTCTATAATATGCATCCAAATGCAACTCCTATTTGGAGTTTCATGTTCATCACAGTTGCCTGTGGTGCGATTTCAGGCTTCCACTCCACGCAGTCACCTTTGATGGCTCGTTGTATGAAGAGTGAGAAACAGGGACGTTTCGTATTTTACGGAGCTATGGTAAGTGAAGGTGTCATCGCTCTTATCTGGGCAGCAGCAGGCTGCGCTGTCTATGAAGTGACAGGAGGACTCAGTACTGGTCTGCTGGAGATCGGTGGAGGATGCTCCGCAAGTGTATATGACATCTGTTCCAAGACAATGGGTGGTGTTGGTATCGCCCTTGCCATGTTAGGTGTTATCGCTTGTCCTATTACTTCCGGTGATACAGCATTCCGTTCAGCGAGACTTGTTTTGGCTGACTGGTTCAAACTGGATCAGAAATCATGGAAGAATCGTTTGATGCTTTGTATCCCGGTACTTGGCGTCGGTGCTATCCTCGGTGTTGGTAATGCACTTGGCAAGATCGACTACTCCATTATCTGGCGTTACTTCAGCTGGACGAACCAGACATTGGCGATGATCGTGTTATGGGCAGCAGCAATGTACTTATTCCAGGAGAAAAAGAACTACTGGATTACAGTGGTACCTGCTACTTTCATGAGTGCAGTATCCGCTACATATTTCCTGTTAGCACCTGAGTGTCTCGGACTTGTAGTAGCTGTTCCGGTTGCAGTTGCATATGTAATTGGTATCTTAGTAGCATTATTATTCTTAGGAATCTTCATGACTACCATCAAAAAACGTGCATGATCCGGCTGGGTATGACGCTTTTGATTTTATGAATTTCATCATTGAATAAAAGGAGGGACTGTTGCTATTGGACAGTCCCTCTGTTATTATAAGGAAGCACCTGAATATGATAAGGAAGCATTGGACGGAGGAGTACAGGCATGTATATAAGACCAAAGCAATTGGGGAACAGCAGTTTACCCGATGAAGACTTGAAAACAGATAGAATGAACTGTCAGAAAATAGGACCTTGCGGGATTGGAGAAAAGGCGATTTACTTAAATAGTTTTTATTTGGATCGTCGATTTTATATTCCAATGAATACAATTACCAGAATCTATAAGAGAATCGCCATGTCAAAGGGGGGCTTTAATAAAAAAGGAGTTTTTGCATCCATGCCCTATCTGGTGGTGGAGTATGATCATGGACAGGTCAAACAATGTAATTTTAAATTTGAACAAAAAGTGGATGAGTTATTAGATTATGTGAAAACACATTTTCCGCAGATAAAAACATTGTCTGCCAAGGGAGAAGAAATCCTGGCATGGGAGGAAGCACAGAGAGAAAAGCGGAAGAAGAAAAATCTCACAGAGCAGGATCGGGAGACCATGGCAGAGATTATTAAGGCTAAGGAATATCTGGAAGAGGAACCGACACTCAGTACCAGTCTCTCCTATGCCAGTAAAAGTATGCGTGTCTACAATAATACAAAACCAACTTATAAATGGGTAGCATTGACCATTCTTCTGGGGGCATTTGTCGTGGCAGCTTACGGCATTTACTGTGTGATATCCCGTACAGGGAATATCGGAATTTATTGTGTATTGGGTGGAATCGGTATCGTATTTCTGGTGTCAGCTTCCAATATTCTGCCAACTGCACGCAATAATAGAATAGCATTGGAAAAGCAACTGGAGAAAGCCAGAGCAGAGATGGAGAAGTATATTCAGTCCTATGAGAATTTTCCACTGCCTGCCAGATACGCGCATCCTGCAGCACTTGACAGAATGTATCGTTCTGTGGAAGAGGGCAGGGCAGATACCATGGCGGAAGCCTATGAAGACCTGAAAGCTGGATTGAAAGCATTGCATTCCGGTGTGGAAGTGAGCCAGACAGAGTATGATGAAGTGGTAGCGATAAAGCCTATGTTCCTGCTGGAGGACTATCAGTAGCAGCCAATTTCTTATGGGAAGCATCTATGATAATTTGCTTCGTATGAGAATTGCTTCCGAGGGATTGCCAAGGGCATCATAGCAGTCAGCCAGCCCTTCCAGAGCGTAGTGTTCTTTGATGCACAGATTCAGTACACATTCTGTTTCGTAAGCGGCATTTTCATACCAGATGGCAGCTTCCTGCCATTCTTTACGCTCACTGTAATAAAGTCCCAGCTCATAGCAGACTTCGGAAGTGCCATCACCTGCAATATTTTTCAGTGCATTGGTAAAGAAGCCATGTATATGATTTCCCAGATGGTAAGCACGTACCAGTACGCAGGTGGCTTCTCGGATCTCATCTGCCGTTCTGTCAGTGTCCATCATGGAATCCTCGAAAACGGGAATGGCATCTGTAAAATCACTGGGGGTTCCCGCAATGAAAAGTTCCCGGGCATACATGTTATGGAGATGGGTAGACAGACGCACATGCTCTTCGAAAAGCTGTACAAAACGCCGTAAATCTCTGGGAGCATGGTTGCTCTCAGGCAAATGGGTAATACAGATATCACTGTCATAGACCACCGGATCTAAGGCAATCGTCTCGTGGATGGGTTCGATCCAGTGAAAGGAACGCTGCCTTTTGAATAGCTTGGGGCGGTATTCCTTATCATAATTGTAAGTGGTATTATACTGGAACTGATTACAATAATACATCTGGACAATCTCAATTTCGGGCAGGAGTGCCTTTTTTAATGCCTGAAATCGCTTTTGATTTTCCATGTCCAGGAGTTCATCGGCATCCGCACTGTAGATATAGTCCATGGTCGCTTTGGAAAATGCAAAGTTCCTGGCTTTGGAAAAATCGTTTTCCCAGGAGTAGGTGTAGATGTGATCCGTATAAGTACGGGCAATTTCTATGGTATGGTCTGTGGATCCGGTATCCACGATGATGATCTCATCCATAAGTCCTTTCAGGCTGTCAAGGCAGCGGGCTAATATTTTTTCTTCATTTTTTACGATCATACACAGGCTAAAAGTTACCATGGGATTATCCTCCATATCATTTGTGTGAGATTCAGGTATTGGTCAGATGGAATTACTGATTGGACCAAAGGATTGATTTAGATATATATTGTATCAAATCACTGGCGGGATGACCAGCAATTTGATACAATATGACTGGATTTTCATACAATCTCATAGAATTAAGGATAAGAAATCTATTTTCGAAACGCTGTACCGGATATCTGTTGGCGTATTGCACCCATGACAGAAAATGTATGTTAAGAATGATCGTATAGGAGAAAATTTTATGAACTCAGATAGGGAAAAAAATAAAGGCAGCAGTGATAAAGGCAGCAGTAATAAAGGCTGCAGTAACAAAGATAGCAGTAACAAAGGCAGCAGTAACAAAGGCAGCAGTAACAAAGGCAGCAGTAACAAAGATAGCAGTAACAAAGGTAGCAGTAATAAAGGTAACACTAATAAAGGTAGTACTAATAAAGGTAGTAATAATAGAAGTAATAGTAATGAAAATAAAGGCAATAAAAATAAGACGTGCTACATTGTGGGAGCGGGAGATTTCAGAGAAAGCTTTTTCAAACCGGTAGAGGGTGATTATGTCATCGCAGCAGATGCAGGCTATCTGGCATTGGAGCGGCTTCACTACACACCGGATGTTCTTCTGGGGGATTTTGACTCCTTGGGGGAAAAAGGGGTGGATGTAGATAAGATCCCGGGAACCTATGTGATCAGGCTTCCTAAGGAGAAAGATGACACGGATATGCTGGCGGCGATTCGGGAGGGGATGGCACAGGGATATGAGAATTTTATCATTTTGGGAGCCACAGGCGGAAGAGTGGATCACAGCATAGCGAATATGCAGTGTCTTGTATTCCTCAGCAGACAGAACCGCACCTGCAAGCTTTACGGTGATAATTATGAGATGCAGGTGCTGACCTGTGACAGTTTGCACTTACCCGCGCAGGAGCACGGAATCCTGGCAGTCTTTTCTGTGGGGGATACGGCAAAGGGCGTGACCCTGAAGGGGTTAAAATATGAGTTGGAAGATGCAAATCTTACCAATGATTTCCCAGTAGGCGTCAGCAATGAATTCACAGGTCAGGACGTGACCATAGAAGTAAAAAAAGGTTCCTTGCTGATCATTCGGTATCTGTAATAGAATAAAATGTTATGAGGCAAGAACTGTGTTAAAACATGATCGATGTTAGAGTGTTCTAATAATGTGAAAGTATTAATAACAGGTGTGATCCACCTGAATGACTGTAAAATATGTAGGATTCCATGTCTGTACAGATCCCTGGATCTCTTTTTTCAAAGCTTCATCTGTCATCTGATAATGAAAAGGAACCAGAACGTCAAAGAGGATGTTCGTGTGAGTGGGCCCCTTTACGATACGGAAATCATGTATTTGTAAAGTCTCATCAATGGTATGTAGAATCTCTTTTACTTTCTCGGATAATGCAATGGTCTCAGGATCGTCATTCATGATGGGATCCATATGGATCACTGCGGAGCAGTTCAACTTCGTCTGTAGTTCATGTTCAATATTATCGACCTCATCGTGGAGCACCAGAATATTCCCTTTTGCAGGAACTTCTGCGTGAAGAGAGATCATAACACGACCTGGACCATAGTCATGGACGATGAGGTCGTGAATGCCCAGGATCGTGCTGTGTGCCATGACGATAGATTCGATTTGCTGCACAAATTCTTTGTCAGCAGGCTGTCCCAGCAATGGGTTGATGGTATCTTTCAGGGAAGAGAATCCGGCGAACAGGATAAAACATCCCACCAGGACACCACAGTATCCGTCAATTAAAATCCCCGTAAAATGAGTAAATAAGGTAGATAACAGAACCACGGTAGTTGCCAGGGTATCACTGAGACTGTCCGTGGCGGTGGCTTTCATACCAGCAGAATTGATCTTCTTTCCGATGGAATAATTGTAATATGCCATGTAGCATTTCACAGCGATGGATACCAGCAGGATGACCAGAATCAGCGCATTACAGTCCACAGGTTCCGGGTGCAGGATCTTATCAAAAGAGGTTCGGATCAGTTCCACTGCCATGAAAAGGATCGCGATGGAAACGGCGAGGCCGGATAAATATTCGATTCTGCCATGTCCGAAGGGATGATCCATGTCCGGTTTCTGATTCGCCATGCGGAAACCGATCAGCGTGATGACCGAGGAACCTGCATCAGAAAGGTTGTTGAAAGCATCCGCTGTGATAGAGATGGAATGACTGATGGTGCCTGCAAAGAATTTCCCCAGGAACAGAAATATATTCAGAGCAATGCCAACACATCCACATAACACACCGTAAACCTGCCGCAACGCAGACGGCTCCTTATCAGAAGCATTTTTTATAAAAAACTGTGATAATAATGTTAACATAGGTACCTCCTGAGATATTTCATTATTTTATCATTTCAAATAGAATATTTGATTCATTCTATTTTATAAGCATCCTGTGTAAAATGCAACCTGAAAACATTCATATATGTACTTATTTTAAAGCGAAGCTTCTGGTTGCACCTGTGGACAAAAAAGAGTATAATATGTCATGGATTGCTTTGCAATTCATGACATATTATAGAAGGAGAATAACAATGAGCAAAAAACCAACCGTATTAATGATCCTGGATGGATATGGATTAAATGACAAAATAAGTGGAAATGCAGTAGCAGAAGCGAAAACTCCTGTTATGGATAAATTAATGAAAGAATACCCTTTTGTAAAGGGACAGGCAAGTGGAATGGCAGTAGGTCTTCCGGAAGGTCAGATGGGTAATTCAGAAGTAGGTCACTTAAATATGGGTGCCGGACGTATCGTATATCAGGAACTGACCAGAATCACAAAGGAAATCAATGATGGCACATTTTTCACCAATCCTGCCTTATTGGATGCGGTTGAGAATTGTAAGAAAAATGATTCTGCGTTACATTGCTTCGGTCTGGTATCAGACGGCGGTGTGCACAGCCATATTACACATATCTATGGTCTGCTGGAACTGGCTAAGAGAAATGATCTGAAAAAAGTATATATACACTGTTTCTTAGATGGTCGTGATACACCTCCTTCCTCAGGAAAAGAATACGTAGAACAGTTAGAAGCCAAGATGGCTGAAATCGGCGTGGGCGAAGTGGCATCTGTTATGGGCCGCTACTATGCAATGGATAGAGATAACAACTATGACAGAGTAAAATTAGCATATGATGCTTTGACAAAGGGAGAGGGACAGACAGCAGTATCAGGTCCGGACGGCATACAGGCTTCCTATGATAAAGATGAGACAGATGAATTTGTGAAACCCACCGTTGTAGTAAGAGACGGAAAAACGGTCGGTACTATTTCTGACAAAGATTCTGTTGTATTTTTCAACTTCAGACCAGACAGAGCAAGAGAGATCACCAGAGCTTTTTGCGATAATGATTTCAAAGGATTTGAGAGAGAAAAGAGATTGGATCTCACTTATGTATGCTTCTCAGATTACGATCCCACCATCGCAAATAAAGAAGTTGCATTCCACAAAGTAGCAGTGACGAATACCTTTGGCGAGTGGCTTGCTGCCAATAATATGACGCAGGCAAGAATCGCAGAGACAGAGAAATACGCACACGTTACGTTCTTCTTCAACGGCGGCGTGGAGGAGCCAAATAAGGGGGAAGACAGAATTCTTGTCAATTCTCCAAAGGTGGCAACCTATGATCTGAAACCAGAGATGAGTGCCAATGAAGTATGCGATAAATTATGTGCGGCTATCACAGGTGATAAATATGATGTGATCATTATCAACTTTGCGAACCCTGATATGGTAGGACATACAGGTGTGGAAGCAGCAGCAATCGCAGCAGTGGAAGCAGTAGATGCATGTGTGGGCAGGGCAGTAGATGCATTAAAATCTGTAGATGGAACCATGTTCATCTGTGCGGATCACGGCAATGCGGAGCAGCTGGTAGATTATGTGACAGGTGCACCATTCACAGCACATACCACCAATGAAGTACCATTTATCCTGGTAAATTATGATCCGGCCTATACCTTGAGAGAGGGTGGCTGCCTGGCAGATATCGTTCCTACCCTGATCGAGACCATGGGAATGAAACAGCCTGCAGAGATGACAGGAAAATCTTTATTGATCAGAAAATAACAAAATCGTCATTATTAGAACGATGAAAATAAAAATGGACTTTGCTGAGTTTCAGTAAAGCCCATTTTTAAATGTGTCACTACTTTACCGACACTTCAAAGGAATTTCCTATCAAATGAAAAATCATATCTTTTGATAGATATAGGGGATAGAAAGGTAAAAGGTACAGCATGAAACTATATATAATCAGGCACGGGGAGACACCGTGGAATAAAGTGAGAAAATTACAGGGACGCACCGATATTCCATTAGCGGATACAGGCATTGTACTGGCAAAAGAGACAGGAAAAAATCTTCAGAAGGTACCGTTTGATCTGGTATTTACCAGTCCCTTGACGCGGGCACGGCAGACAGCCGAGTGCGTGCTGGGGGAAAGAGAGATTCCCATAATAACAGATGAGCGAATCCAGGAAATTTCTTTTGGTGACTGGGAGGGAGAATGCATTCTGAATAGTACGGTATTGCCGACAGACTTCATGGAGCAGTTTGTGGAGAACCCCAGGACGTTTAAGCGTCCACCTCATGGAGAGAATCTGATAGATGTGAGTGAACGAACCCATGACTTCTACGAGTTTTTAATCCACACACCGGAATATCAGGATAAGACCATTCTGATCTCCACCCACGGTGCAGCAGGTCGATGTCTACTGAATCATTTTTATGAGGATGATGATATCTGGAGAGGCGGTGTGCCGAAGAACTGTGCAGTGTCCATCATAGAAGTGCAGGATGGAAAGTCTGCGGTATTGGAAAAAGATAAAATTTTTTACGAAGAATAAGGAGTCGTTATAAGGGCTGTGATTGATTTTACAAAAGTGATACAGAAACGATACAAAAATAAATTGACTTTATTTTTTCCATAGAATAGAATGTGTAAGGATAAGTCTAGGCAGTTAGATAATAAAAATAGGATAGAGGTGAAGAGAATGGACAATTGTGACAGTAGTGGCCGAAGTAGTCATCGCGGTGGAAAACAGTATATTGCCATTCTCTTTTTTGATATAAAAGGAATGTGATTTTGAGCGTAATGGCAGTTGCATTTCCATCGTGATGGATAATCTGAAAGGGTTATCGGAAGAGTGAGAGAGAAGGAGACAACGATGGAAAAAGAAATCTTAATAGAACCTAACTACGAGCAGGAACTGGTAGAGGTTATCAAAAGTAATGCAAGTGACGAGAAGATTCGGGAACAGTTGGATAATTATCATGAAAATGATATTGCCGGATCCCTGGAACTGTTAAATACGGAAGAACGAAAAAAGTTGTACCATATTCTGGGTGCGGAACGTGTATCTGAGATATTCAGTTACTTGGACGATGTGGGAAAATATATTGGTGAATTGCCACTTTCCAGTGCAGCCACCATCATTGAGAACATGGACTCCGATGATGCGGTCGATGTTCTGGAAGAGGTGGATGACGGTGTCCGTGAAAAGCTGATCAATTTGATGGATGAAGAAAGTAAGCATGACATCAATCTGATCTGTTCCTATGACGATGATGAGATTGGTAGTCGCATGACCACCAACTTCATCGTGATACAGAAGAATCTGTCTGTGAAACAGGCAATGAAAGAGCTGATCGCACAGGCGGAGGAAAACGATAATATCATGACCATCTATGTCAATGATGAGAATGGTAAGTTCTACGGTGCGTTAGAGTTAAAGGATCTGATCATCGCAAGAGAATATACAGATCTGGAGCATCTGATCAGTACTTCCTACCCCTATGTACGTGCTCATGAGTCTATCAGTGAGTGTATTGAGAGAATCAAAGATTATGCGGAGGATTCCATCCCTATTTTAGATGAAAATAATGTGATCGTCGGCGTTATCACAGCGCAGAATATCGTAGAAGTGGTAGATGAAGAGATGGGTGATGATTACGCAAAGCTGGCTGGTCTCACCGCGGAGGAAGATCTGCACGAGACCCTCATCGAGAGTATGAAAAAGAGAATGCCCTGGCTCATCGCATTACTGTTACTGGGTATGGTGGTATCCTCAGTGGTGGGGATGTTCGAGACGGTGGTATCCCAGATCGCACTGATCGTCTGCTTCCAGTCCCTGATCCTGGATATGGCGGGGAATGTGGGAACCCAGTCCCTGGCTGTGACCATTCGTGTACTCATGGATGAGAATCTCACAGGAAAACTAAAGCTTCAACTGGTGATGAAAGAGATGCGTGTGGGCTTGTGCAACGGATTGCTGCTTGGCGTCCTGTCATTTCTGTTCATAGGACTCTATATTTTCATGTTGAAAGGAAAGACACTGCCCTATGCTTTTATGATTTCAGGGTGTGTCGGCGTGTCATTGATGGTTGCCATGATCATTTCCAGTTTGGTGGGAACCGTAGTGCCTATGTTTTTCCATAAGATCAAGATCGATCCCGCAGTTGCATCAGGACCATTGATCACCACGGTAAACGACCTGGTGGCGGTGATTACCTACTATGGTCTTGCATGGATTTTCCTGATCCATATTATGGGAATGTAGCAATTAGAATGAAAACAGAATAGAATACGAAAAATTCCCTCTAAAGTAGATGTGTATTTGAACCTATTTATATTAGAGGGACTTTTTTTGTCAGATAATTTGTTGAAATTATATAGAATAAACAGTATACTGGAGTTGTACATAAGTTTGAAATACGAGTTCATATATTTGCATATAATTTTGTGTAAAGGAATGTTTATAAATGAAAAATAAAATACAGATCTTGGAAAAACAAAAACGTCTGGAAAAAGAAGTCAGTGGAGCCTGGTCGACGGATACTCGAGTGGGTGCGTTGCTGGAAAGTGTAGCAGTTCCTTACAGTGTCTTTGAATATGCGGACACCAGAAGCCATCTTCTACGTGGCAATGAGGCATATATAGAGATTTTCGGCAATGAATCTGTGGAAAATTATTTGTGCGACAGGGAACTTTACAAGTTCCAGGCAGCTATCGCTGAAGCTACGATCTCCCATAAAAGCGGAGAATGTGAGTGTCTTTTCCTACTGCCGGGAAGTTCTAACCGCTGGTATAACATACGTTTATCCTATATTGGAGCGGTGGAAAAGACCGCACTGATCGGTGCCACTTTTACCGATGTTTCCATAGAGAGAATGTTAGAAAAAGAATTGAATACATTTTTTCATGCAATTCACCACAAAGAGGAGAAAGGAAGCCTTCTCATCGTGGAGGATCAGGAGGTAAGCAGGGAAATATTACGTTCCCTGTTTGTGGGTGACTATGAAATCCTGGTGGCAGAGGACGGGCAGAAGGGTTTGGAAATCCTGAAAAAAAACAGTCATAAGATAATGGCGATTCTTCTGGATATGGTAATGCCGGTGATGGATGGCAGAGAGTTCTTATCTTATAAGAATAAGATGGCAGATGCGGCAGATATCCCTGTCATGGTGATTTCCTCGGAGGATAATGAGGCGACACAGATCAGCATGCTGGAAAATGGTGTGAATGATTATGTGACAAAGCCTTTTATCCCGGCTATGGTGAAAAAGCGTCTTGCCAATGTGTTGGAATACAGCAGTCGTTTTCGTAACCTGGTAAAAGAATATAAAAATTTCAGTGATTCCACAATAGGTGATGGGAGGAGCATCAATCTTACCAAGTATGAAGGAAAACAGCTGCATAGTATTATTTCATTCCTGGGAAAAATATTTGATGTAGTGCGCCTGGTGGATCCAAGAGAGACCACCATCATTGAGGTGATGGAGGATGGTACGATTTCCAGACAGCCCTATTCCTGTTTTAGCATATGGGGTAAAAGCACACGATGCGAGAACTGTTCCAGTATCTGCGCGTTAAATGGGCACTGTGCGTTGAATAAGTTCGAACTGTTAAAAAATGATATTTTCTATGTCATATCCCAGCCAGTCTCTGTTCATTTGGAAGGAGAAGAACAGGAGAAGGTCGTACTGGAGATCGCCAGCCGCATTTCTGAGACTGCAGGTGTAGATGCGGAGGAAGTAAATCGAAGCATCCTTATGATAGAGGAGATGCAGGCGAAGATCTATATCGATTCATTGACGGAAGCATATAACCGCCGTTATCTGGATGAGATGATGTTCTTACATCATGAGCAGAATCATGTGGCAGAGGAAGTCATACTGATCATGCTGGATCTCTATCAGTTCAAACAGATCAATGATATTTACGGTCATCAGACGGGAGACAACGTATTAATAGATGTGGTAAAAGCATTGAAGACGCAGACCAGACAGGCGGATTCGGTGATTCGTTACGGCGGGGATGAATTTCTCGTCATAGTACCTGATTTGCCAGAGAGCAAAGCAGAGACCATGATTCAGAGATTCCAGGAGGCTGTAGCGGGAGTAACATACGGGGAGGAGAACCAACTCTCGGCCATCGCAGACTTTGGATATTCCTATACGAAGCATTTCAGACCGGAAGGTTCCATGCTGACAGAACTGATCAAGCTCGCAGATGAACGGATGTATGAGACAAAACGCATCCATAAAATAAATGCAAAGGCAAAGAGAATGTGAGTTGGCAGTGATCATGTTCTACTTGCCATTTAAGAAATTATTCAGTATACTGAGTAGGCAATACAACTGAATACATTTGAGGTGTCAGAGGACAGAAAAAATGCGCTGTGGCTCTGATGAAAAGGGAAACAGGTGTGAATCCTGTACGAACTCGTCACTGTGATAAGAAGGGACAGATCTTTCTTTCAGCCAGGATACTTGCCTTAGATGATGTACAGATAACAGCCACGAGTAATTGGTTTGTGATGGATATCAGGTGATTCGTGCGCCTTTTTGACTCCATGCCATTCCGTGGCATGGAGTTTTTTGGGTCTGTATCCGGAAATCTGCTGGGAAACAGATGTGATGGGTTTTCGGCAAAGCCACTAAAATAGGAAAATGAGGAGAAAAATCATGAAAAAGAAAAAGGTAGTATTAATCATGGCGTGTATGATGTCTGCCTATGTGCTGGCAGGATGTGGAAGTGCAGGAACTGCCACAACAATGAACACAGAGACAGCCACAGAGGAAACCGTGACGGAGAGCGGGACTGTAGGGGAGACTACAGAAGCGGAAAGTGTAGCAGAGGAAGTGACGGGAGGAGATATCACAGAAGACTCCACAGCAGAGACCGCTGTCACAGAGGAGACGGTTGCGGAGGAAGTTGCCTTAGAGGATGGAACCTACAGTGCAGATTTTCATACGGACAGCAGTATGTTCCATGTAAATGAGGCGAATGAGGGAAAAGGTATCCTGACTGTGAAGGATGGTGTGATGACTATCCATGTGAGTCTTACTTCCAGGAATATTTTAAATCTCTTTCCAGGAACAGCGGAGGACGCACAGAAAAGCGGCGCGGAGCTGTTACAGCCCACCACAGATACCGTAACTTACAGTGATGGAGTCACAGAGGAAGTCAACGGCTTTGATGTGCCGGTACCAGCCCTGGATACAGAATTTGATCTGGCACTGATCGGTACCAAAGGAACCTGGTATGATCATAAAGTATCTGTTTCTGCACCGGATAAAGTGGAGTAAGCAAAGTGGAGTAAGCAAAAAGGAGTAGGCATAAGAAATGAAGAGATTTATATTTGTTTCCTTTTTATCATTTGTGATGTTATTAACAAAAATGCAGACGAATCTCAATGATGGCACTTACACAGTAGATGTAGCACTGGGTGGGGGAAGTGGGCGTGCGTCCATCACCTCACCGGCGAAGCTTACAGTTGCAGATGGTGAGACCACCGTGGAAATCCTGTGGAGCAGTTCTCACTATGATTATATGCTGGTGGATGGCAAGACTTACCTTCCGGTGAGCACGGAGGGAAATTCTGTGTTCCAACTGCCGGTGACAGTATATGACCAGGAGATAGAGGTGATTGCAGACACCACCGCCATGAGTGCTCCCCATGAGATCACCTACACTTTGCGTCTGGATTCTGCTTCCATTCAGAGGACAGGGTTCAGCCATTTGGTGATTCCTGTTGCAATCGCGTTGTGTGTGGGAATTATTGTGATACTGGTTCTTATAAAGAGGGATCGAATGAAAACATATAAGACAAGCTGATATAAGAAAATTATGTAAAATAAAGAGAATGAAATAAGAAGAATGAAAAAAAAGAATGAAATAAAAAGAATGAAATAAAAAGATGTGAAATAAAAAGATTTGAAATAAGGGAAAAGAAACAGGAAATATAAAGGAAGCAAATGAGATGATTCAGTTAAAAAAAACAGGATTACTGATAAGTGTTCTATGTATTGTACTCTTTGGTGCTGCCTGCGGAAAATCACAGGAGACACCTTGGAATGTGGAGGATCGTGCACTCAGCGATGCATTGACTTATGATCATTCCATGGAATTAAAGTATGCCACAGAATTTACAGTTGATTACTATAACGACGGCTTTACACTGATATCCATATCAGATGGCAGTCGTTTTTTGCTAAATACAGAGCACAGAAAAGTACCCGCTGACCTGGATCGGGATATTTGTGTGCTGGATGGGACAGCACAGCATATTTATCTGGTGGCATCCGCTGCCATGGATATGTTTGATTCCATAGATGCGCTGGATCATATATGCCTTTCGGGGATTCAGCGGGATGGCTGGTACATCGATGCTGCAAAGCAATCCATGGATGATGGGCGTATTCTCTATGCTGGAAAATACAGTGCACCAGATTACGAACTGATACGTTCCAGTGCCTGTGATATTGCCATCCAGTCCACCATGATCTTCCATACACCGGAAGTGAAGGAGAAGCTGGAAAGCTTTGGAATACCGGTATTGGTGGATCATTCCAGCTACGAGTCCCATCCTCTTGGCAGAACGGAGTGGGTAAAGCTCTATGGAGCCCTGACGGGAAAGGACGAGGCAGCACAGATTGCCTTTGAGGAACAGGAAGCACTATACAGACAGTTGGGGGATGTGAAAGCCACGGGGAAAACAGTTGCATTTTTCTATATTACCAACAATGAGACGGTGGTGGTACGCAAGACCAATGATTATGTAGCCAAAATGATCGAGATGGCTGGAGGTACTTATCTTTTCCAGGATCTTACGGAGGATGAGAATGCATCTTCCTCTGTAAATATGCAGATGGAGGAATTCTATGCAAAGGCAAAAGATGCGGATTATCTGGTCTATAACAGCACCATTGACGGGGAAATAGCATCCCTGGAAGATTTGACAGGTAAAAGTGAACTTTTGGAGGATTTTAAAGCTGTCCGGGAGGGAAATGTATGGTGTACCACCCAAAATGTATATCAGCAATCCATGAATTCTGGAAAAATGATGGAAGAATTTCACACAATGCTTACGGGGAAGGATGGCGGAGATCATGAAGCCAATTACTTGTTCCAACTACAATAATATCAGAAAATACATCTTATATTTTCTACTCTTATCTGTTCTGTTGCTTTTCCTGTTTTCTATAAGTATCTGTGTGGGGAGTATTGCGATTTCCCCACAGGAATTATGGGATGTTTTTCTGGGAAAGAGCGAAAATGATACTTTTTTCACGATCATCTATGAGATTCGTATGCCGAGAGCTATGGCAGGTATGTTGCTGGGAGGGGCACTGGCACTGTCAGGATACCTCTTACAGACCTTTTTTCAAAATCCTATCGCTGGTCCTTTTGTGCTGGGAATCTCTTCCGGCGCCAAGCTGGTGGTGGCACTTACCATGATTGTGTTCATGAACAACACCAGGATGTTATCCTCTGCGACTTTGATTCTGGCAGCATTTATCGGTTCTCTCATTTCCATGGGGGCAGTGCTCCTGGCAGCCAGGAAGGTTCACAATATGTCAGTACTGGTGCTGGCGGGAGTGATGATCGGGTATATCTGTTCTGCCATCACGGACTTCATGGTGACATTTGCGGATGATTCCAACATTGTGAATCTACATAACTGGGCAATGGGAAGTTTTTCCGGTATTTCATGGAGCAATGTCACTACCATAGTGTTTGTGGTGATGCTGGCTTCGACGATCACATTTCTATTGTCCAAGCCCATGAATGCATATCGCCTGGGAGAGACTTATGCGGCGAATATGGGTGTCTCCATCAGGATGTTCCGGGTAATGTTAGTGATCCTGTCCAGCATCTTGTCCGCATGTGTCACCGCTTTTGCCGGACCGGTATCCTTCGTGGGAATTGCAGTTCCCCAGATGATCAAAAAACTCTTCCGCACTTCAAGACCCATACTGATGATACCGGCGTGCTTCATGGGTGGCGGCGTATTTTGTATGTCCTGTGACCTGTTCGCCAGAACTGTGTTCGCACCCACGGAATTGAGCATCAGCACCGTAACGGCAATATTTGGAGCTCCGGTGGTCATCATGGTCATGCTGAGACAGCGGAGGGGGATGTAGGGAATATTAGGAAGAGAAATGCTAAATAAGTCGAAGTAAATTGGGAGAATCATCATCAGAAATGATATGGTAAGAAATGTTAAATAAGAAGAATTATCATCAGAAGTGATATGGCAAGAAATAGTAGATAAGAAGAGATAGCCATTAGAAATGATCAGATAAAGGAGCAGGATATGGATATTCCGTATTTGGAGACGAAAAAGTTAGCGGTGGGATATCAGGGAAAGCCCTTGATACAGGAAATAGAATTGTCTTTATCCAAGGGAGAGATCATCACCCTGATCGGTCCCAACGGTGTGGGCAAGTCCACGATTTTAAAAAGTATTTCCAAACAGTTAAAACTCATATCAGGGGAAGTATTGCTGGATAACATCAGCACTGCAGCGCTATCGGAAAAAGAGCTTGCCAGGAAGACAGCCATTGTTTTTACGGAACGACTGTCGCCGGAGCTTATGACTGTGTGGGAAGTGGTAGCCCTTGGCAGATACCCTTACACCAATGGCATCGGAATCCTCACGGAGACGGATCGTCATAAAGTGGAGGAAGCGATGGAACTGGTACAGATCACAGATCTCAGGGAACGGGAATTTGCCCACCTGAGTGACGGTCAGAAACAGCGGGTACTTCTGGCACGTGCCATCTGTCAGGAACCGGAGCTGCTGATACTGGATGAACCCACCTCCTATCTGGATGTGAAATATAAGCTGGAGTTTTTCGGTGTGTTGCAGAAGATGACAAGACAGAAGAAGATCGGCGTGCTCATGTCACTTCACGAACTGGATCTGGCACAACGAATCTCGGATAAAATATTGTGCGTATCTTGCGATGCTTCCGGTGGAAGCATCACAAGGTACGGAAGACCGGAGGAGATCTTTAGGGAGGGGTTTATCCAGGAGTTGTATGGGATTGCCCATGGCACTTTTCTGGAGGAGGATGGCTTCGTAGAACTGGAGAAATGTACGGGAACCTCGGAGGTATTCGTTATCGCCGGAAATCATACAGGGTGTTTTACCTACCGTGATCTACAGAGAAAGGGGATTCCATTTTCTACGGGAATCCTGTCGGAGAATGACCTGGACTATCCGGTGGCACATGCCCTTGCCAATCAGGTGATTGCTGTGAAAGCATACGAGGATTTTACGGAAGAGGATTACCGGAAGGCGGAAAAGGAACTCTTGTCCTGCAAGACACTGATCTGCTGTCAGAGAGACTTTGGAACCCAGAACAGGCTGAATCAGAGACTGGTCCATCGTGCAAGGGAAGCAAAAATGCCTGTCACCATTTTGTGAAAAGCATAAATAAAAGAAAACGACGAGAATTAATAGGAAAGGGTATGTTTTTTCTGATTTTGGATAACATATGGATAATATATAAGAGAAAATTGGGAGGTAAGAAGATGTTGACAAAATTGGAAATAACAGATGTACATGCAAGAGAAATACTGGATTCCAGAGGTAATCCTACGGTGGAAGTGGAGGTAAGCTGTGGCTACGGTGTCCAGGGTCGTGCCAGTGTACCTTCTGGGGCATCCACAGGAAAGTTTGAAGCAGTAGAATTAAGAGACGGCGAAATCCGTTATATGGGCTTAGGTGTCCAGAATGCGGTTAATAATGTAAATAAGAAATTAAAACCTGCATTGCTTGGTAAAAATGTGTTACAGCAGGGCATGATCGACCAGGTGATCACAGATGTAGATGGAACGGATAACAAAGGAAATATTGGAGCAAATGCCACGCTGGGCGTATCCATGGCATGTGCCAGGGCAGCAGCCAATTATCTGGAGATTCCCTTATATCAGTATTTGGGTGGTATCCTCACCAAGGAAATGCCGGTTCCCATGATGAATATCTTAAACGGTGGAAAACACGCTGCCAATACGGTGGATTTTCAGGAGTTCATGATCATGCCGGTGGCGGCAGGGAGCTTTCAACAGGCGTTGGAGATGTGTGTACTTGTGTATCATAACCTGAAAAAAATATTGCAGAAAAAAGGACTGTCCACGGGTGTGGGAGATGAGGGTGGATTTGCCCCTGATCTACAGGATGCATTCGCAGTGCTGGATCTCATCGTAGAAGCCATCAAGGCAGCAGGGTATGAGCCGGATAAAGAGATCAAGATCGCCTTGGATGTGGCATCTTCAGAGCTATATAATGAACAGGATGGTATGTACCATTTTCCGGGTGAAACACAAGTAAAGAGAAGGACTGGAGAAAGACAGGGGAATGCACAGAGCAGTGCAGGAAAAAATGATTATAATTCCATAGATAGATTTCACCCGGAAGAAATCGACGTGATACCAAAAGGAAGCTATGAAGCAGGAGTAAGCGAGGCAGGCGTAAACATAGCGGGTAAAAATGTGGAATGCGAATGTGGCTGTGGTGAGCAGGGACAGGTAGTAGTAGAAAATCCGGCAACCGGTGGTGGTAAAAGCTGTGAATGCAGCAAGCAGACAGAGAGTATTGGATGTGACTGCCAGGGAAATGGATATCCTGATGCAGACCGTCAAAGCCGTCATGAAACAGACATAGCAAATGGAGAACACATGAAGCGGGAGTCCAATTGCTGCTGTCATAACAGTGAAGAAGTAATCAGAGACACGGCAGAGATGATTTCCTACTATGAAGAACTCATAGAGAAATACCCCATCATTTCCATAGAGGATGGACTTGCAGAGGATGACTGGGAGGGCTGGAAAGAGATGACGAAGCGTCTGGGTACCAAGATTCAGTTGGTGGGGGATGATCTCTTCGTTACCAACATCAAGAGACTGGATGCAGGAATCAAACTGGGCGTAGCCAATGCCATTCTGGTAAAAGTAAATCAGATCGGCACCTTGACCGAAGCCTTCGAAGCCATCGATATGGCACAGAAAAATGGCTACAAAGCTGTCATATCCCACCGTTCCGGCGAGACGGAAGATACCATTATCGCAGACATTGCAGTGTCGACCAATGCAGGACAGATCAAGACCGGTGCACCTTGCAGAACGGACAGAGTAGCGAAATACAATCAGCTATTAAGAATAGAAGAAGAGCTTGGTGCCATTGCAAGCTATGAGTCACCATTTCAGCATACCCAGGGACAGTAGAAAAACATGGAGTTCACCTAATTCTTTTTTATTAAGACTTCTAAATTATAATAAAATAAGGTACAATATATGTGATAAAGAATCCAATACTTTCCCTGGAACCTATTGTATCTAAAAGGCATAAGGATGTGATTGCATATTTTAATAAAAACTATGTGCATGAAGGATTATTTCCAACGGAAATAGGTAGGAAGATACAGTCAGGCAGATAGAAACTGCCAGGGAATTAGTTACACTTGTTCAGAAATATGTGGATTTGAAGAAGTAAAATAGATCATAAAGTATAACACACGGAGGAGAAGTCCATGTACCAATTTACAGAAGATTGTCTGACTGGAATAGAGCAGATCGATAATGAGCACAGATACCTGTTTCAGTTGATCCATATGACAGATGAATTGCTGAAATCAGATGAAGATATCCGTATGACAGCCATGAATTTACTAAAAGAACTGAAAGAATATACACAGACTCATTTTACCAATGAGGAAGCGTATATGGAGAAAATGAAAGATCCGGAACTGCCAAGACAGAAAGAGGCACATAGAGCGTTTATTGTCCGGGTGGAGGAATTCGATGTGACGAAGTTCGATGATGCACATCTGCGTACCGCGGTCCTCAGCCTGTTGGAATACCTTTCTCACTGGCTATTTCATCATATTCTGGGAAGCGATGTGTTCATAGGAAAATTTGAATCACCCTTTGCATTTACGGAGAAATATCATACAGGAATTTCTCTGGTGGATGAAGAGCATGAGAAGCTATTTGAGATTATCGAACGTGCCAATGATCTGATTCATGCAGAGTTCTTACACGACAAGTATGATCGCATTGTGGAGATTCTGGAAGAATTAAAAGAATATACCATCTTTCATTTTAACGATGAAGAAGAATACATGAAGAAGATTGGTTATCCCATGCTGGAAGCACAGAAAACTGCTCATGAAGGCTTTGTGGAGGAGCTGAACGCAGTAAAACTGGAGGAACTGGATGAGAACCAGGAGGAGTATCTGAATCATTTGCTGAAATTTCTATTGAAGTGGCTGTCAGGTCACATTATGGGAATGGATAAACGAATAGGGGAATTTGAAAGAAGCGATCAGTGAACCATTCATGGAGACACTTTCCACATCCCGATAAAAAATAAAAATATTTGTTGCGAATGCGCCTCCTATGTGTTACACTTAGAATTGCTTTGATATTAGGAGGTGTGGAAAATGGGAGTCTTAAGACTTATTTTAACTATAGTTTTTATTATTATTTGTATCGCTTTAACAGTGTTAGTATTAATGCAAGAAGGAAAATCTGCAGGGCTTGGAGCAATCAGCGGAGTTGCTGAGACATACTGGGGTAAAAATAAAGGTCGTTCCATGGAGGGATTACTTGTAAAAGTTACTACAGCGTTGGCAGTTGGTTTTATTGTGATTGCAGCAGTTTTGAACATCAATGCATTTTAAATGAAACGAAAACACTCTTTTGCGAAAGAGTGTTTTTTTCGTATAAGGAAGAAAAATGAAGAAAAAAAACAAAGAAGAACGAAAAAAGGTAATTATTGACCTGCTGAATGATCCGCTTTATGTGCCAATGAAGGAAAAAGAACTGGCAGTGGTATTGCAGGTAGCAAAAAAGGATCGGGAAGATCTTCACGAGATCCTGGATGAGATCGTGGAGGAAGGAAACGCAGAACTCAGCAAACGTGGAAAATATAAGAAACCGGAGAATATCGCCCTGATTGGTACGTTTATCAGCCATCCCAAGGGCTTTGGCTTTGTGGAGATCGAGGAGCGTCCGGAAGATCTATATGTTCCGGAGACCAGAGTCAACGGAGCCTTTCACGGGGATACCGTACAGGTGGCATTGCTTCCGGGACAGCATGGTAAGAGACAGGAAGCAGAGATCGTCAAGGTCATCAATCATGGCATCAAGACATTGGTGGGAACTTATGAACAGAGCAGGAATTTTGGCTTTGTAGTCCCGGACAATACGAAGATGGCATCTGATATTTTCGTGACAAAGGAACGTTCTAAGGGAGCGGTATCCGGACATAAAGTGGTAGTGGAGATTACCGATTATGGCAAAAATGGGAAAAAGCCAGAAGGAAAAGTGATAGAGATACTGGGACATATCGACGATCCTGGCGTGGATATCATGTCCATCGTAAGAGGCTTTGACCTTCCGGTGGAGTTTGGGGAAAAAGTCATGAATCAGGTGGCAAGAATACCGTCTCATGTGCTGGAAAGCGACCTGGAGGGACGTATAGATCTCCGGGATGTGCAGATGGTCACCATCGATGGTGAGGACGCCAAGGATCTGGATGATGCTGTGAATGTTACCAAAGATGGGGAGAACTATCATCTGGGCGTGCATATCGCGGATGTATCCAATTATGTGCAGGAGAATTCCGCACTGGATCGGGAAGCTGTGGAACGTGGCACCAGCGTATATCTGGTAGATCGCGTGATTCCCATGCTGCCGCATCAGTTGTCCAACGGTATTTGTTCCCTGAATCAGGGCGAGGATCGTCTGGCATTGAGCTGTATGATGACCATCAGCCCCAAGGGCGAGATCATCGATTATAAGATCGTTGAGTCTGTGATCCGTGTTGACAGAAGAATGAACTATTCCGATGTGGCTAAGATCCTGGAAGATAAGGATGAAGCTGCCATAGAGGAATATAAAGAACTGGTACCCATGTTCCAGAAGATGGAAGAGCTGGCGATGATATTACGCCGAAAACGTAAAAAGAGAGGTTCCATTGACTTTGATTTTCCGGAGAGTAAGATTATTCTGGATAAGGAAGGGCACCCCATTGACATCAAGCCATATGACAGAAATGTTGCCACAAAGATCATCGAGGATTTCATGTTGGCAGCCAATGAGACAGTGGCACAGCATTTTTACTGGCAGGAGATTCCCTTTGTATACAGAACACATGACACGCCAGATCCAGAAAAGATTAAAAAGCTGAGTATGTTCATAGGAAACTTTGGGTACAGCCTGAAGACCACACAGGAGGAAGTGCATCCTAAGGAATTGCAGAAGCTCCTGGCGAAGATCGACGGCACTGCGGAGGAACCTTTGATCAGCAGACTGACTCTTCGCAGCATGAAGCAGGCAAAATACACCATAGAATCTACAGGACACTTTGGATTGGCATGTGAGTATTACTGTCACTTTACCTCTCCCATCAGAAGATATCCGGATTTGCAGATTCATCGGATCATCAAGGACAGCCTCCGCAATCGAATGAATGCGAACCGCATTGAAAAGTATAAAGGAAAGCTGCCGGAAGTAGCAAAACATTCCTCTGAGATGGAACGCAGGGCGGATGAAGCAGAGCGTGAGACAGATAAACTGAAAAAAGTAGAATTTATGGAAGATAAGATCGATGAGATCTACGAGGGTGTTATCTCTGGAATTACCAACTGGGGTATTTATGTGGAACTGCCCAATACCATAGAAGGTATGATCCGTGTGGCTGATCTGCCAGGGGATTATTTTACCTATGATGAAAATGCCTATGAGATGGTGGGACAGGGAACAGGAAAGACCTATAAGCTGGGTCAGAAAATAACCGTGCAGGTGCACGCTACAGATAAGATAGCCAGAACCATTGATTTTGTAGTCCCGGACGAGGAAAAAGAGTAGAGAAAGAAGTGTAGTGTTATGCCAAAGGAAAAAAGCATGAAATTGGTAGCCAACAATAAAAAGGCATACCATGATTATTTTATAGATGAAAAATATGAGACAGGTGTTGTCCTGCATGGAACAGAAGTAAAGTCCATGCGGCTGGGTAAATGCAGCGTGAAGGAAGCTTTTATCCGCATTGAAAACGGGGAGGTGATCGTGTACGGTATGCACATCAGTCCCTATGAAAAAGGAAATATTTTCAATAAAGATCCCATGAGACCGAAAAAGCTTCTCATGCATAAATCGGAGATCATGAAATTGTCTGGAAAGCTGGCAGAAAAAGGGTATACCTTAGTGCCACTCCAGGTATACTTTAAGGATGGTCTGGCAAAGGTGGAAATCGGTCTGGCCAAAGGTAAAAAGCTATACGATAAACGGCAGGATATCGCCAAAAAGGATCAGATCAGAGAAGCACAGAAGGAATTCAAGATTCGTAATATGTAGAAAATGAAAGATATTATTTTCTGCCTTTCGCATTGACGGACAGGCGGAAAAGAAATATAATGGCAGTACGCATATTTCGGGCCATCACATTGACCAATTTCAATTCATACTTTATAATATAGGTGTGGATGAAATATGCAAAATTAAATAAGGGGTAGTCAAGGTTTCGACGGGGTTTTAGAAGCTGGAGAAGCAGGTCGTTGCGACACGTTAATCGCAAAATTAAATTTAAACGCTGACAATAAATTAGCAATCGCTGCCTAATGGCAGCTGTCACTCTTAGGGTACCTATCCTTTAAGAAGCTGGCATCGACTAGATGGGAAACGACACATGCTAAGCTTTGCACATGTGGGCGTATCATGAAGCTACTGAACGTATAAGGATGTTAATCTTCGTATACCAGAGGGAATGTCAAATGACTAACTAAGCCTGTAGAAGTACAGTGGAAGGGGCTTCGGACACGGGTTCGACTCCCGTCTACTCCACTAATTGTACTAAGGAGGGACCCACACGAAGTGTGGGAGGATACCTTAGTACCTACGCAGTGCCCAGCCGGACGAAGTTCGGATTCTAATGACACTGCTCAACGCGACTGCGAAGCGTCGAACACAACTATTATGTATCTTTTTGTAAGAACCTATTTGTGTTGATGTTTCCAATGGATTTATCAAAATAAAACGCCTGTTAGATAACACTTAATTGTATTATCTAACAGGCGTTTTTTATGATGAAATTTATTTGTATATCAGTGTTCTGCTGGCATTTACAATGCCGAGGGGATGTATGAAAGGAGATCATTATTATGCAGATAGATTTAATGGATGTAAGACTGGATGTACAAAGAAGACCCTATATGGTGCATGAGACCGTCACGGAGTTAAAGGAAACCGAAGCATGTCTATTTACAATGTTAATCGAAAGAGGCAGGCATAGACAGTAAGAGCAGAAATCAATTCAAGAGGGATGCAATGCATCCAGTCATTTATGCCTATTATATTACTTATTAGAACGAGGAAATGAAAAAAAGCAAAGAATCGTGAGAAAATGAATAAGAACACTTGTTCTGAAAACGATTATGAAGTATACTATAAATACATCATGTCGTTTGAAATTCGATATATATATCATTTGTTGATATGATGATTTTAGGGCAGTATGCAAAATTGGAGGCATTATCATGATCTTTTTAAGTAGTTTCAAGTTATCTGAAGAAGAGGTGACAAACGCCAACATTTATCCATACAATGTGTTTCGTAGAAAAAGTGTAGTACCTTTTGTATTTGCACCAATTACAGCCTTTTATGGGAACAATGGATCAGGAAAATCAACAATACTAAATATTATGGCAAATAAGTTAGAGTTAAAAGGAAGAGAGTATGCAACCAGTAATTCTTTTGGAATAGTGGACTACTGCTACAAATTTTCAGAAGAATGCGCATATACATTGGGCGATGATGAGAGCGGCTACCCAATAAAAAGACTTCCGGCTAATAGTCGGTATATAAAAAGTGAGGATATACTATATGAGATAAAAAAGATACAACAGCGTCAGATTCTCGGAAATGGAATGAAATATGATTTAGTCAAAAAGGGACTTAGCGAAAAGCAGGCAACACAATTTCTTTTAAGTAGAGAAGGAAAGCAACAGCAAGCATTTATCGAGTTTGCACAGGAAAAATATTCCAATGGAGAAACAGCATTGCAGTATCTAGAAGAATTTTTGATTCCAGATGCATTGTATTTGCTTGATGAACCAGAAGTGTCACTATCACCACAAAATCAGGTAAAACTGGCACAAGAGGTGAATCATATGACAAGATTTTTGGACTGTCAGTTTGTGATTGCAACGCATTCCCCGTTTATGTTAGGAACATTAAATGCCAAAATATATAATTTGGATACAGTAGATTATGATGTGCAGGAATGGTATGGGTTGGAAAATATCTGTTCTATACCATGGGGACATCATATCAGATAAGGTATATATTTATGTACATGGTAAAATGTCTTGCAAAGAATATGCGGAGCAGTTTGCTGTAATAGCCGAGAAAAAGGGTTATCAGACAGATGTTTCTTTGGTTTAATGTAAGCGAAGAAAGGCTAAGCGTTGAAAAAGATAATTTACAGTCTATACAAATTATCCAATATTTTGCAGATATACACCACTGCAAATTAACAGTTTCCCAAAACTGTGACCAAGAGAATGAGCAGACGCTGATTGTCAGGCGTAAATGGAGCAAATAAAAGGAGCAAATAAAAGGAGCAAATAAAAGGAGAATATTTATGAATTGGGAGCCATGGACAGGGTGTTACAAAGCAAGTGATGGTTGCACAAATTGTTACTTTTATGGACCACATGCAAAACGATATGGTCAAAACACCATACAAAAAACAGATAAATTTGATTGGCCGATCAGAAAAAATGCAAAAGGCGAATACAACATCAAGGGAAACAAAATCCTTGCAACCTGCTTTGCAACCGACTTTTTTCTTCCCGAGGCTGACGAATGGCGCAAGGAAGCTTGGGCTATAATTAGAGAAAGAGCAGACATAGATTTTTTGATTTTGACAAAGCGTATTGACCGCTTTACCCAATCACTTCCGTCAGATTGGGGCGAGGGATATGATAACGTGAACATTGGATGCACTGTTGAAAATCAAAAATTAGCAGATTACAGGCTACCGCTTTTTTTATCCTATCCAATCAAACGGCGGTTTATCGCCTGTGCGCCGCTTTTAGAAGCGATAGATTTAACACCCTATCTTCATGGAGTAGACCATGTTACCGTTGGTGGTGAAACAGGGCGAGATGCTCGTAAATGTGATTATGAATGGGTGCTTAATATCCGTGAACAATGCGTAAAAGCAAATGTAACCTTTTGGTTTAAAAATACAGGCTCACTTTTTAAGCGTGATGGCATAGTAGAAAGAATCAATCCATTTAAGCAAACTGGGATAGCGAAAGAGCTTGGCATAAATATTTCGGATGGCAAAAGGCTGTTTTAATTGCTTTTGTTTGATAAATATAGTAAACGAACAAAATGAGCAATACTCACGAGTGCGAAGCCACGACTTTGCATAGGAGGGTATCTCAATAATCCCGCAGTTATTAGCAATTATATGAAAACAAAGAGATTTTACAGAATAGGAGGAGATACTCACAATGTTAGAGCAGATACCAACCACAGAAGAATTGAAAGCATTACTTGGAGACAAAGGTTCTCAAGCGTGGACGTCAATTTGCGCCGAAATAGACAAGCTGTATGAAATGGAACACATCTGGAATAGTGGCGGTAAAGCATGGAAGTACGAGTATAAGTACCGTCGTGGAGGTAAAACATTGTGTGCTCTATATGCAAAGCAGGATTGCTTCGGGTTTATGATCATTTTTGGTAAGGATGAACGAGAAAAAGTCGAATTACTCCGTGATAATCTATCATTGGATTCAATTGCTGTTTATGATTCAGCAAAGGTATATCATGACGGTAAATGGGTGATGTTTGATGAGAGCATATCCCTTGATGATGCAAAGATGTTTCTTGCAATAAAACGAAAACCAAACAGGATGGGTGAAGATGAAATAAAATCATTAACTTTATAGAGGAAAATGTAAATGGCAAAACGCTGTTTACAAAGGAGTTAGTTTACAAACTCGAAAATGGTGCGTTACAGGGCGTATACTCTGATCAAATATCCTTGTTCCGTTTTGAACTGGCAGAGCGAAAAAGCACAAATACAGTTACAGGATGTTTTCGATTGGTTTCAGCTTCCGGGGAAAATGTAGTAGCAGAGGCTATTGTAAGTGGTATTTATAATGTTTTTCTTAAAAATAATGTTTTAATTTTGGAAGGTAATATCGCTAATGGAATATATTAAAGTGACAAAAGAAAATTTAGAGCAGGAGCATATCTGCTGTGCAATTTCAAATAACAAGGATATTCAGGTATCTTCAAAAAAGGATTGGATGGCTCAATGCTTTGATGACGGACTTGTTTTTCTAAAGAGCACAGAAAGAGGCAAATGCTTTATTGAGTATATTCCTGCTGAAAATGCTTGGGTTCCTATTATTGCTGACAAATATATATATATTGACTGCTTTTGGGTATCCGGTTCTTTCAAAGGGCACGGTTACGCAAACGATCTGTTAGGCGCGTGTATTGAGGACAGCAAGGCGAAAGGAAAAGCAGGACTTTGTGTTCTTTCTTCTTTGAAGAAGCGTCCGTTTCTTTCTGACCCGAAGTATTTAACTTATAAGGGATTTAAGGTTGCTGACGAATCCGACACAGGCATTGTCCTTATGTACCTTCCATTTGAAAAAAAGGCTGATATTCCACAGTTTAAGGATATCGCAAGACACCCTCATATTGAAGAAGATGGGTACGTTCTATACTATACAAACCAGTGTCCGTTCAACGGAAAGTATGTATCTGTTATTGAGAAAACTGCGTTGGAAAACAACATACCGTTTCAGGCAATTCATGTTGAATCCAAAGAACAGGCACAGTTCGTGCCAAGCCCTTGTACTACATACGCAATGTTTTTCAATGGCAAATTTCTGACCAACGAGCAACTTAATGATAAGAAGTTTCTAAAAATGATACAAGGAAATCAATAAACAGTGATTTACGGCGGATTATGAGCAATATCTACGAGTGCGAAACCATGACTTTGTACAGGAGGGTATCTAACTAATCTCGTGGTTGTCGGCAGCTATGTGGAAACAAAGGGATTTTATATTTAATTGTGGGTGCCACAGTGTATCCATTCTTTGAAAAGGAGAATATTTATGAATTGGGAGCCGTGAATAGGGTGCTACAAAGCAAGTGATGGTTGCACAAATTGTTATTTTTATGGACCACACGCAAAACGATATGGTCAAAACAACATGGAAGAAAATATATCAATAGAAAATGTTTATAAGTAGAACATCATAAGGAGGGACAGAACGTGATGAATGTATGTTTATTAAATGATTCATTTCCACCGGTCATAGATGGTGTGGCAAATGTTGTTATGAATTATGGAAAGATTCTGCAGGAAGAAAATCTTGCTAATGTGCTGGTAGGAACGCCGCGCTATCCGGGTACCGATTATACAGGGTATCCCTATCAGGTCATTCCCTACAAGAGCTTTAATACCACGAAAATCGTAAAGGGCTATCGCGCGGGAAATCCTCTGGACATAGAGGAGTTGGCGGATATGGCAGCATTTCAGCCGGATATCATTCACACGCATTGCCCGGTGTCCTCCACAGTTGTGGCCAGAATACTTCGTGCCAGGACTAATGCTCCTGTGGTATTTACCTATCACACCAAGTTTGACGTGGACATTGCCAAGGCGGTGAGAGCAAAATTTATCCAGAAAGAGACCATCAAGGCTTTGGTAAATAATATCGAAGCCTGTGATGAAGTATGGGTGGTAAGTCACGGTGCAGGTGAGAATCTCCGCTCCCTTGGATTCCAGGGAGAATATCGCGTGGTGAATAATGGTGTGGATTTTAATAAGGGCAGAGTGGAGCACACAGATGTCCAAAAGGTAGTGGGAGCGTATGATCTGCCGGATGGCGTTCCTGTATTTCTGTTTGTGGGACGCATCATTAAGTACAAAGGGATTCCGCTCATCCTGGAAGCATTGCAGAAGCTTGCTTCCGACGGACAGGATTTCCGGATGGTCTTCGTGGGAAGCGGCCCTGATGAGAAAGAGTTGAAACAGCAGGCGAGAGCATATGGACTCTTAGAGGATGGATTGGAGGCAGAACAATACACAGAGGTAACCAGATCTGGAAACAGTGTTGGAAAATGTATCTTCGTGGGGCCAGTGTATGACAGGGAACAGCTCCGCGCATGGAATACCAGGGCAGATCTTTTCCTGTTTCCCTCCACCTATGATACCAACGGTATTGTGGTTCGCGAAGCTGCGGCCTGCGGTCTGGCCAGTGTGCTGATCCAGGGAAGCTGTGCAGCGGAGGGAATCACCCATGACAGAAACGGATATCTCATAGAGGAGAACGCTGATTCCATGAAAGCACTCTTGGCCAACGTGTGTAAAGACATGGATAAAGTGTATGCGGTGGGACAACATGCCATGGACGAGATCTATATCTCATGGAAAGAGAGCGTGCACCAGGCATACGAGCGATATGGAGAGATCATAGAACTGAAAAAGAGTGGTAAATATAATTCCAGAAAGCCCATGATTGCAGAGAAATTTAAGGAACTTTCCATGGATCTTATAGAGGGAACGGACGCAGTATTTCGTTTTCCACACAAGGTGCTGAACGAGATGCATGAGAATATGGAAGAGATGGCGGAGACGCTTAAAATCAACGAGTTCATAGAAGAAATTAAAAAGAAGATCAACTAAATAAATCTAATTAATCTAAATAATCTAAATAAGAAAAAAATGAAGTGGGACTTCTGGGAGACACATGAATCAGGCGGAAGTGAAATAAGGAATAAAAGATAAGGTAAAATGACATAAAAAAAGGCAGAGGTGTTCTATATGGAGAAAGACTGGTACAGGCGGATGTGCTTTTATCAGATCTGGGTCAGAAGTTTTTGCGATGGCAATGGAGATGGTATAGGAGATTTATATGGGGTATATGACAAACTGCCCTATATTCATTCCCTGGGGGTGGATGGTATTTGGTTTTCCCCGCTTTATCCGTCTCCCAATGCAGATTATGGATATGACATATCGGATTATCGGAATATTCATCCGGAATACGGTGATTTACAGCAATTTCAGAAAGTATTACAACGTGCCCATGAACTGGGACTGAAAGTGATCATGGACCTGGTGGTCAATCATACTTCCGATGAACATCCATGGTTCATGGAGAGTCGAAAGAGTAAGGATAATCCCTACAGTGATTATTACATCTGGAGGGATGCCAGGAAAGGGAAGCTGCCCAATAACTGGGATAGCCTGTTCGAGGGAAAGGCATGGGAGTATGTACCGGAGAGAGACCAGTATTATCTCCATCTGTTTGCGAAGAAGCAGCCTGATCTTAATATGGATAACCCCAAAGTGCGGGAGGAAGTAAAAGGAATCATGCGCTTCTGGCTGGATATGGGTGTGGATGGATTTCGCGAGGACGTGATTACTTTCATATCCAAAAAAGCTGGTCTGCCCGATGGTCTTCCCTTCCTTCCCATTGCCAATGGTATGCCTTTTTATAAGGATGGTCCCCGCATTCATGAATATCTGGCAGAGTTTCGAAAAGTCTGTGAAGACTATGACTGCTTTCAACTGGGGGAAGGCCCTATGACCACCACGAAATCAGCACTGTCCTATATGACGGGAAAGCACAAATCACTGGATCTGATGTTTCATTTTGATCATATGATGGCGGATTGTATGTTCACGGAGTATATCCAGCGTCCGTTCCAATTGAAGAGACTAAAACATGCCTTTAGTAAATGGCAGTATGCTCTGGAGGGAAAGGCATGGAATACCCTGTATCTTGAAAATCATGATCACCCCCGTATTATCAGCAGATACGGAAGCGAGAATTATATCAGAGAGAGTGGCACCATGCTGGCAGTGTGCTACTTATTTTTACAGGGTACACCGTTTATTTATCAGGGGCAGGAGATTGGCATGACCAATATCAGACTGAAGTCCATTGACCAATATGTGGATGTGTCCTCGAAAAATAACTACCATACCTTTCATCTGAAGGATAGTATCGAGAAGAGACTGGCAAGGATTCATGCATCCAGCAGGGACTCGTCGAGGACACCTATGCAGTGGGATACCTCTGCAAATGCTGGGTTTACCACGGGAAAGCCATGGTTCTATGTGAATCCCAACTACACCAGAATCAATGTGGAGAGGCAGGAGCAGGAGCCTGATAGTATTCTGAATTTCTATCGCAGATGCCTGTGTTATAGGAAGCAGAGTGAGGTGGCATTGTGGGGAACTTATCACGAATATTACAGATCAAGTGGGAAAATCTATATGTATGACAGAGTCTGGAAGGGGAAAAGTCTTTTGGTGATCTGTTCCTTTGCAGAACATCTGATATCCGTTCGCTTCCCACCGAAGTACAGACAGCAGCAGGGGAAAATGATTCTCTGCAATTATAAGGATAGTGATCAGGAGAACAGAAAACTGCGCGCCTTTGAGACGCGGGTCTATGAATATGAAATATAAAATGTAAAATACGAAAAAGCGGGATATCCACTGTAGGAAATCCCGCTTTCGCGTTTAGATAACGTCGCCTCTTTTGATATAACCGGGTTTTTCAGGAGCGGAGATTACTTCCTTAACATGCTGAATCTGTGCCCGCTTATCCACGACCTGATTCTCCACGTGCGTATTGGCACCGATGATGGAATTTGCAAGGACGATACTGTTTCTTACCACGGCTCCTTTTTTGACCATGACACCACGTCCGATGATGGAATGTTCCACAGTACCCTCGATGAGACAGCCATTGGATACGATAGAGTTCTTCACGCTGGCTGTTTCAAAGTACTGGGTAGGGCAGGAATCGTTGGTCTTTGTGTAGATTGGCCAGTCATCATGGAATAAGTCGATGGCGGTCTTAAAGTCGATCAGTGACAGATTCGCATCGTAGTAGCTGCGAAAATCGGTAATAGTTGCAAAGAAGCCGTGATGAGCAACACCGTGCACATCCCTTTCGCTACATTCATCATTGATGATATCTGCTAATGTGTACAGGGAGGAGGTATTTTTTGCTTTTTGTACAAGCTCGATAAAGAGCTCTTTTTTCATCACATAGGTATCCATGGAGATTGCCCTGCTCTTCGCACTTCCGTTATTTTGCTCGATGGATAAGACACCCTTTTGCTTATTCAGATTCAGAATATTGCAGTTCAGGTAAGTATCCTTTGCATTGTCCACAGAGTGATACATCATGGTGATGTCTGCGCCAGATTTCACATGGTTGTCGATCAGTTCGGAGTAATCTGTGGTATAGATCATATATCCAGGTGCAATCACCACATAGGGATTATGCATCCGTTCGATATATTCCATATTTTCCAGATAGGAGGATACATCTGTATTATAGATGTCATGTTCATCTGTGTTTGCTGAAAAGAGGACATGCAGACGTCCACGCTTCGAGTTAATGTTATAATGACGTCCGGTTCCCAGATGATCCGTGAGAGAACGGGGATTCTTGCCAACATAGACTTGAATCCTGTCGATTCCACTGTTACTCATATTGGAAATGGGGAAATCGATAACGCGATATCTGCCCATAAATGAAAATGCGCCAATGGGACGATATACTTCCAGTCCGTCTACCCAGATCCGTTTTCCGGTAGAGTTCACAATACCAAATGCACTGTACATATTATTCAACCCCCTTTATGTGTTTTGCGATAAGTGCTATGTTTTCACTATCAGGGCTTCCTACGACAGCACCTTTTCCAATCTTGACACCATCAGCGACCAGGGCACGGGTGACCATCGCTCCGGATTCCACAACAGCACCGGGCATTAACACACTGTCAATGACCCTGGCACCAGATTTTACTTTTGCACCGGTAAATAAAACAGAATTTTTAATTTCACCATCTATAATACAGCCCTGTGTGATGAAAGCACACCCAATATTGGCATCAGGTCCCACATATTGTGGAAGAGTAGTGACATCTTCCGTATAGATTTTCCAGGTGGGATCATTTAGATCCAGCTCATTGTTATTGTTGAGCAGATCCATATTTGCCTCCCAGAGAGAGTCGATGGTTCCTACATCTTTCCAGTATCCTTTGAATTTGTATGCATATAAAGTCTTGTCATTATCCAGCAGAGCCGGGATGATATCTTTCCCAAAATCATGGCTTGAATCAGAAGATTTCATATCAGCTACTAACATTTTACGAAGCTGTTTCCAGTTGAAAATGTAGATACCCATAGATGCCAGATTACTCTTTGGATGTTCGGGCTTCTCCTCGAATTCCACGATGCGTCCGGTCTCATTGGTATTCATGATACCGAAACGGCTTGCCTCTTTTATGGGAACTTCGATCACGGCGATGGTAGCATCAGCGTTGTTCGCTTTGTGTTCCGCTAACATTTTGGAGTAATTCATCTTATAGATATGATCACCGGAAAGAATGAGCACATATTCTGGTGCGTAGCTGTCAATAAAGTCAATATTTTGTGAAATTGAATCGGCAGTTCCACGATATACATTTAGATTAGCATCAGCCTTTTCGCGGGGTGGAAGCACGAATACACCACTGTCTTTTGCATCCAGCCCCCAGCGACGTCCTGCTGCTACATAGCTGTTCAAGAGCACAGATTCATATTGTGTTAATACGCCTACTACATCGATGCCACTATTGGCACAATTACTCAGTGGAAAATCAATGATTCGATATTTTCCTCCATATGCAACGGCTGGTTTTGCCATTTTGTTAGTCAGGTCATGTAGACGAGAACCACGGCCACCAGCCAGGATCATTGCAAGCATACTGTTTTGTTTCATAGAAACTCCTCTCTTTCGTGCACTTTTTCATTTCAAATCCCTTGAAAATCAGACTTTGTTCTAAGCTGATTTTCTTATACATATTGTACCAAAAATATTGAAAAAATGGTATAAAAAATCAGTTATTTTAGATAGAAATTTTTATACATAGGGAAAAGGATGGAATAAATATAAAAATTGAATAAACATTGGCAGAACATTAACAAAGTAAGCCGTGATGTTCACAAGCAATGCCTGTAAATGATATCAGTCTGTAAGGACTGTAATAATGATGGGAAATGATGTGCACAGTAGGTATAAAAATAGAATTGATGGAATTTATTGTGATTAAGAAAGATGTATCTGACACATATGGAAAAACATCACAATGACAAAATAATGTGGATAAATAACGTGAAAAAACAGATATATTATGTGTAAATGTGTATAAATATGATAAATAATGTGGAAAAGTAAAAATAAACTTGAATAATTGCAGTTGCACTTATGGAAATGATTCGATATATTTATTATAATAATAAAGAAAATATCGCCCATAATGTACGGCGGAGGGAAAGACATGAATACACAGGATAGAGAAGAACTTATCGTTGATGGATTTCAGTTCAGTAATGAAAGAGATGCACAGGCAGCGAAGAGCGAACAGGATAAAGTAAAATTGCTGGAAAGCAGATTGGATTATGCGTATCCGGATCAGGTACGTATGATCTACGACAAAGCGATTCAAAATAGAATCTTTAAGACACCCATCGGTTATACTTATTTACATACTTTACAGAAGTACCTGCAGGATCAATTGCCGGGAGAAGAGATCAGGAGCGTACCGCTGTTCATGAATTATGTCAATTCCATGCGGAGTGCCACATCTCCGGCAAGGCAGAGGGTCGAGCCGAAGAAAGCAGAACCGGAACCCGCAGAAAAGAGACTGAAAGCAGCCCATATTTTAAACATTTTTCTGGCAGGGATCATCATAGTTATGTTCATCATTACCATGAATGGTGAGACGCCCAATATCCTTAATTATGAAAATGTATTAGTGAATAGGTACGCAGAATGGGACGAAGAACTGACACAGCGGGAAAAAGTCATCAGAGAAAAGGAAAAGAGTCTTAATATTACCCCAGAATCCACGAAGTCATCCGTGGAAGACCATAAAAGTGGGACATAATATATCTGATTTACGGGTATTTTCTTACTATAATGGAGGAAAATAAGCAGATTTTGCAGAATTCACATTTTTAACATATTTCTTCTATATACTAAGGGCAAATGTGAAGTGGAACTGCGTACATCCGTGATGGCAGTGTATCAGGTTTGAGGAAGAGGAGTAGATGAAGATGGATCGGTTAAAAATATTAGTGGTAGACGATGAGAGCAGGATGAGAAAGCTGGTAAAGGATTTCCTGGTCAAGAGTAATTATGAGGTAATGGAAGCGGAGGATGGCAGTCAGGCACTGGATCTTTTCTTTGAAGTGAAAGATATTGCACTGATTATTCTGGACGTGATGATGCCGAAGATGAATGGAATGGAAGTGTGCAAGGAGATTCGCAACTATTCCAAAGTACCCATCATCATGCTCACGGCGAGAGCGGAGGAACGTGATGAACTCCAGGGATTTCAACTGGGTGTGGATGAGTACATTACAAAGCCATTCAGTCCAAAGATTTTGGTGGCCCGTGTGGAGGCAGTCCTCAAGAGAAGCTTACAAATAGAGGCGGAAGAACTGCTGGAAATGGGCGGTATCGCTGTGGACAAGGCAGCTCACGTGGTGACTATAGATGGCAAACAGATCGAGCTAAGCTACAAGGAATTTGAATTGCTAACCTACTTTATGGAAAATAAAGGGATTGCTCTATCAAGGGAAAAAATTCTGAACAATGTCTGGAACTATGATTATTTTGGAGATGCCAGAACCATCGACACCCACGTAAAGAAGCTGCGGAGCAAGATGGGACCCAAAGGGGAACTCATCAAGACTATCTGGGGCATGGGATACAAATTTGAGGTGGAATAGTAGGGCATGGCAGAGTGGTCAAGGCCGGGAACTGTTAAATCTGAGGCTCGATCCATATGCTCCAGGCATTGGAATAATAAAAAATAAAGAAAAAGAGTGATTTCTTGAAATTAACACTTGACAAGAGGTCACTTTATAACAGAGGCACATCGTGCTGGAGCAGATTGTTTGCTTTTTGAAGAAAGAAAAACGGCGGCTTTGATTGTTATTTCAATATAATCTGCTTTTGTTAAACCGTATAAATAATAATCGCAATAGGTATTCACCATTTTTCCGTCGCGGATATGTCCCTCTTGCTTAAATCCTGCTTTTTCAAGTGTTCTATATGATGCGATATTTAGAACGTGAACATCAGACCACAGCCGTTGTAATTCTGTTTTTTCAAAACAGAAGATCACTGCCTCTGTTAAGGCTTCTGTCATAAGACCATTTCCTTGATAGTTGGGAGAGAGCCGAAATGCTACTTTAGCCATACGGTCATTTTCTATGAGATATACCCATATTTCACCAATTACTTTATTGTCCTTTTTATGGACAATACCCCAATGAAAACTTTTTGTAGGTCGCTCCTTTTTTTGAAATAGCAACTCGGGGTTTACGTCACTTTTTCCGGGACGTTTCCCCCAATATTGATACAATGACTTGTCGCTCAACCATTCTTTCAAATCTGCAACATCATCATATTGCAAAGGACGCAATAGAAGCCTATCTGTTTCGAGTATTGGTTTATTCTGAACATAATCTTGAAGTTTCATAAAGCCCCCTTAAAAATTGAATACTTGTTCCCAATGAAAGCAACCGGACGCTTCTGTGCTTTTCGGCCACTCGCTGCACCATATGGGAATACCGGGGGTTTCTACCCTGTCAAAACTTGGTGTATAAGGCTTTATATCCAGTACGGGAGTACTGCCATTCGCGTCAATAAAAGTAACTCGAATAATTCCCTTGTTAAAATCAATGCTGATAATTTCTGATGTTGTAAGCGCAATAGGGTTAGGACGGGCAGGCGACCTTGTGGCGAAAACTCCCATTACTGCTGGTGCATTTTTATAGGGCTGTTCGGTTTGTAATATATTTCTGTCTGCCTGGTTATCACAATCACTAAACCACCACATTACATTGATGTGGCTAAATCCCTCCAATGCTTGCAGACCGGGAATGTATTCCGGCTCTAATTCGATATTTACTGTTTTTTTGCAGCCATTCCGCAAATGCAGTATAGGCTTCTTTAATATTTGAAAAATCACCGTATACCATTGTGCAAGCCATAATAGGCACAGGTTCAATCATACGAAAGCAAAACGGGGCTATATCTTTGCATAGTTTATCTACGGGGACGCATAACTCAATATCCACATTTTGTTCCTTATACGCTGTGTCGTGATAAACAGAAAAGGTATGATTGGAAATCTCTATTTTCTGTTCTTTGGCAAAAGCAGAAAGTTCATTCCATAAATCACCCTCGGCATAGTATGTAGGAACAATTCTGCGCAAAGAAAGCACTTGATACTCTGGTATCGCTTTAATTGAAATATTGTAATGAAGTTCTCCTTTGTTTTCCTGTATTTCGTTTTTACCTATCGCAATTTTCCGTATTTTTTCCTGCTCATTTTGTATAGTCTGCTCGATTTCAAATTGCTTTTGTTCAAGAGTATTAAGAAGTAAACAATCGTCCATTTCAAGCGCAAGAGCAATTTCAGAAACATTAAAACCGCTGTCACGCAAATATAGTATTTTATTTAGACAGGGTATTTGAGATACAGAATACATTCGGTGTCCCGTCCATTTACCGACTTCTGCCGGTTTCAACAGCCCCACTTCATCATAATATCGGAGCATACGTATAGATACTTGCGTTAACCTTGAAAACGCACCTATTCTAAACATTTTATCACCACCTATAATAATTATATTTGAAGTTTTTTATACTTCAACCCAATTTTTCATTTCGAACCCACTACCTCCTCCGGCTTTGTCGTCATAATATTGTAAAGGTCGGCGTCCTGCGGGAAACGGTCTGCAAATGGCAAGGAAAATGGTGGATATGTTTCACGGAGATTTTGCAGATACTTATAGGGAAATTGATTATTTCATACAATCAGATTACAACCCTAAAGATACTTACGAGCAGTTTATGGAAAAGTATAACGTAGCTGAAAGAAAGTATAATGCAGAACTGGAAAAAGGTGCAAAAAGTGAAAAGATTAAAAAGTATAGTGCTTATATGGGTAGAATGAAAAAACAGATGCAGTATTTAACAGAGAGTTACCATGATTTTGACAAGTTGGAGGACAATGTCGCTTGGGAAGGACATGAGGCAAATATGACTAATCCTGTTTTTTATGTAAAATGTGTAGGAGAGTTTTTCAAGTGAGTAACGGACGAAGAAAGTGGCACAAAATTAAAGGGACGTGAATATATATGGTGCCAAGGAAATTATATTCCCGACTGATATATTAAGTCTGAACATTGTGTGAAATATGTTGATTACAATTTAATTAGTGTTAAAATGTATAAAATATGTTCTATGAGAAAAGCCTTTCCTTTGGGATTATGGGGCGTTAAAATGTTTTTAGGTGGAACTGCCAAAATACTGTCATAATAAAAGGAAAAGGGGGAATAGAAAGAATTAGGTGGAATAAATGGAAAATATAAGACTTGAAATGGATAAAATTGAACTATATGGACTAGATATGATAGTAGATATGGGGTATAAATTTGAAGTGGAGTAATCATACGGACATGAAATATTCGATAAAAAAACAATTTGCGATGATATTTGTGCTATTGATGGCTGGTACGATTCTATTGTGCTGGTTTATTAATACTACGTTTTTGGGCAGATTTTACATTGAAAAACGACGTCAGGTGTTGCTGCATGCATATGACACCATCAACGCTGCCGCCAGTGATGGCAGCATTATCAGTGAAAGATTTGACATAGAGCTACAGAAAATCTGTGGAAAATATAATATCAATATGGTAGTAATCGACGCGGACTCTGAGACGATCAAGAGTTCCAATAATAATCCCGAGATGATGACGAAACAGTTACTGAGCAAATTTTTCGGAAAAAAGAACAGAACGCAGAGCATTCTTACAGAAAAAGAAAATTATATGATTGAGATTACAACTGATCATATTACTCAGACAGAATATATGGAGATGTGGGGAATCCTTGACAATGGGAATTTATTTTTGTTCCGTATCCCGGTGGAGGGAATCCGTGACAGTGCATCCATTGCCAATCAGTTCCTGGCGTACGGGGGGATTTTTGCTGCTCTCATTGGTGCTATCGTTATTATTTACGTATCCAATAAAGTAACAGAACCGATTCTGCAACTTACAGAAATTTCCAAGAAGATGACGAATCTGGATTTTGAGGCAAAATACCATGGAGAAGTGAAAAATGAAGTGGGACTTCTGGGAGAACACATGAATCAGATGGCTGAAACGCTGGAGAAGACCATATCCCAGTTGAAGACGGCCAATATAGAGCTACAGAATGATATCGCACAAAAGGATCGTGTAGATGCTATGCGAAGAGAATTTATTGCCAATGTTTCCCATGAACTGAAGACGCCTATTGCGTTGATACAAGGGTATGCGGAGGGACTTCAGGAGGGAATCAGTGATGATCCGGAGAGCAAGGCATTTTACTGTGAAGTAATCATAGATGAAGCGAACAAGATGAATAATATGGTTAAAAAGATCATGACACTGAGCTCCCTTGAATCCGGAAATGACACTGTCACCATGGAACGATTCTGTATCACGGATCTGATTCGTAATACTATTCAGTCTGTAAGTATCCTCACAAAGCAAAATGGAATCCAAATAAAATTTTCCCAGTCTGCAGATTCTGTTTATGCATGGGCAGATGAATTTAAAATAGAAGAAGTCTTTCGCAATTACCTAAGCAATGCTATCAATCATTGCAGTGGAGACAAGATCATACAGGTGAAATTGGTGACTCATGATACAAAAGTCAGAGTGTCGGTATTTAATACAGGGGAGCCTATTCAGGTCACCAGTATCGAACATCTGTGGGAGAAATTTTATAAGGTGGACAAAGCAAGGACAAGAGAGTATGGTGGAAGTGGAGTAGGACTGTCCATTGTGAAAGCAATCATGGAATCCATGAATCAGGGCTACGGTGTCATCAATTACGAGAATGGTGTAGAATTTTGGTTTGAATTAGACACAAAATGATGGTAATATATATCGTGTGCTTACGAAGTAAGGATACGATATGTAGTCACGAAGTGACGAAGGAATATATGACTAGGCTGCGAAGCACATAAAAAATTCATCACAGAACATCAAGGAGGATTGCAGTGAAGAAAAGATTCTTGGTAGCAATCATGATAATAGGAAGTTTATTTGCAATGACGGGATGTCAGATGGAAAGTATTCCCGATATGTCCGATGAGGAGACCACACTGGTGGCGCAATATGCCGCAAATAAGATTCTTGCTTACAATAAGAAATACGACACAGGCATTGCCACGGAGGCTGAGATTCAAAAGGATGACGAAAAGCGTGCCAGACAGAAACAGCGGGAAGAGGAAGCAAAGGCGGAGGAAGCAAATACAGAATCTGACAGTACGAAGGACGCTGATGGTACAGGGTCTACGGATACGACGGTTACTAATGCAAGTCTGGGAGAGTTCTTAGGCTTGCAGGACGTTTCTATTGATTATCAATCCTATGAGATCTGTGATTCTTATCCACATGATGAGGCAGATGATACATTCTTTGCCATGGATGCAACAGAAGGAAATCAGCTTCTTGTGTTACATTTTAATTTGCAGAATAACAGTTCGGAAGATCAGGATATTGATATCTTGTATCAGTATCCACTATTCAGAGTGAGCGTAAATGGTGGAGACAATAAGAACGCACTTACTACATTATTACTGGATGACCTGTCCACGTTCAAAGACACAGTTACAGCCGGAGAGTCAAGAGAAGTAGTTTTGGTGGTGGAACTGCCAGCAGATGAGGTCCAAAGTGCCATTGACACTTTATTGCTACATGTGAAACTGAATGATCAGAATGCGGATATCAGCTTACAGTAAAGTATAGAAGATACTATTTGATCCTCTTAAAAGTGGACAGGATAAGTGACAAAGTCTACTTTAGGAGGATTTTATTTTCCTCTAAAGAAAAACATGGTGGTGCGCAGGTCTATAATCATAGATTGCCGATAATTATTAAGGGGAAATACCTGGTGGTGTACAGATAATTATATGACATGAAGTAGGCTGAGATTTATTTCCTTTTTTATAAGAAAATACGTAAGAAAAAATAATAAAAAAATGTTGAAAAAAGTCGTTGACTTTTATATCTTACAATGATACAATAATTTTCGCGTCACAGAGATGAGTAAACATCAAAAACTGAGATGCGAAAACAAAATAAAAAAAGTGTTGACAAAGCATCGCACACATGATATTATATCAGAGTTGCGTGTTGAACGAGACACGAACAGCCGAGACTGAAAAGTCGAAGCGAAACGAACCTTGAAAAGGAAGTC
>JAQVCT010000032.1 GCA_028689655.1 Lachnospiraceae bacterium | reverse complement strand
CAGATTTTTTCCCGGCGTATACTGATTCATGAGACTGATATAGATACTGTCATGATAAGTCTCATACAGATAACGAACAATTTTCTTAGAATCCTCTTTTTGTCCCGGTAGGACGAGATGTCTTACGATCACGCCTTTCTGCATGATTCCACGTGTATCAAATGCAGGTGTGGGTAACTGGCGCACCATCTCCTGCAATGCCGCGGAAGCTTTTTCAAAATAGTCTGCTGCGTTGGAATATTTCGCCCCCAGGGCGGAATCATAATATTTCATATCGGGAAGGTAGACATCTACAATGCCGTTGAGCTGCCTGATGGTCTCCACCTTCTCATACCCGCTGGTATTATAGACGATGGGGATCTGCAGTCCTTCCTTTCTGGCTTCCCTTACCGCCCAGATAATGAGCGGCACATAATGAGTGGGTGTGACCAGATTGATATTGTTTGCCCCCTGCTCCTGTAACTCCAAAAAGATGCATTTCAATCGTTCCGGTGTGATCATTTTCCCACGTTCACCTGCGGCAATATCTGCATTCTGACAGAACACACAGCCCACAGGGCATCCTGTAAAAAAGATCGCCCCCGAACCTTCCTTTCCAGAAATGCAGGGTTCTTCCCACATATGAAGTGCTGCTCTCGCCAGCAGTATGCGGGCGCTTTCTTTGCAATATCCTATGTTCCCTTCCAATCGATTCACATGACATTCTCTGGGACACAGGCAGCAATCTGTCAGGCATTCTGTTATTTGTTTATCAATCTGTATCTCCGGTACTTCTTTCATTACCTTCTTCATTCATTGTCTTCTTTCATTACCTTCTTCTTCCATTTCCTTCTTTATTCATTTTCTTCTTTATTCATTGCCTTCTTTATTCCTTAATTTCCTCAAGTATATCCCATTTTCCCTTATTTTTCAATTTATCCCACGCTTTCTCTCCCATCTATTCCATATCCATATCCCGAATGGGATTCACATTTCTCCATTCTTTCGTATCCCCCACCTTTGCTGCCTCCGCCTGATGCTGGTGTAAAAAACGCACGATTGCATAGGGATTGATCCAGATCTCCGTGTTGCCATCCTTCTGGGATTCATCAAAGATCAACTGCATACCAAAATGCAGATGCACCGTCTGAATGTTGTTCACATTCTCCTTGGTGCTGTAACCTGTGTGCCCCATGTAGCCGATGACCTCCCCTGCCGTCACTTCATCTCCCACCTTCAGTCCTTTTGCATAGGGATAATTCTGACGCAGATGGGCATAGTAATAATACTTTTTATGATCTCTGCTGCGGATACCGATACGCCAGCCGCCATACTGATTCCAACCCAGTGCCTCCACGGTTCCAGACAGGACGCAGATAATGGGTGTTCCGATCTGTCCCATCATGTCATGCCCCAGATGCTCTCTCTTATACCCATAACTCCTGGACACGCCGAAGTCGTCATAGTCACTGTATGGGAATCCTTTCGCTATTGGCGCATAGGCTTTCAACCCGTACTTTTTCTCATGGGTCTTCTCCATCTCATATTCCCCCACATAGCCATCCAGTACTGCATGGTACACCTCCAGAAAATAGGGATAGTACTCTAATTTTTTGGTGAGTTTCTTCATGGTGGTCTCTTTATTGATTAGCTGCTCCGCTGCGCTTCTGATATCTTTCACCGCACTTTTGGGAAATTCTCCCCCGTTTTTGGCTGCCGCATAAGCGATCAGTTCGATCCAGTTCAAATGTACCTTTTGTCCATATGTATCCACGTCATAGGCATAGGCACAGTCCAAAGCTTCACTGCTTACCTTGCAGTCCACCCATTTGATATACTCCTTCTTTGATGCTGACGTTTCCACGTCTTCCCTCTGTATCTTCTGCACAGAATAACATAGCAGCAGCAATGTCAGACATATCAGTTCCAAACATATTATTTTTTTCCGCATCTCGTCCTACCCGATATCCACACGCTCTATGTTACAGTCTATGCCTGGAATGACCCCGATCATTCCTATGAAACAAGAAAAAATGACCATATGAACCTTCATCCATACAGTCATTTTCTCATTTTTATTTCTGAATAAAATCATTTCATATTATGATTTATCATCTGTTACTAACTTTTTATTTACTGATATCTCTTGATGATCTCACTCGCAATACGGGTTGCCAGGATTTCATTTCCCTGGGAATTGAAATGAACCTCATCCTGCATCAGATTGGTGGATACATTTGCATCATGTGCATTCAGAAAATTCTCATTAAACAAATCCACAACAGGCATACCTTCCTCGGCTCCGATATAGGTGGTTGCCTCCGCATATCTTGACTGATCCAGTAAGCTGGGATTCTCTGCTTTCAGTTCATCGATCTTTGTATTGGATGGCGGTGTGAAGAAAATGACCCGCATATCCGGGAAAAGCCACTTAAATCTTCTCATCAATAACTGCATGTCCCCACAGAAGGTTCCATCTCCCTTGGAATCCCAGTACAGGAATCCAAACTGCCATTCTGCCTGATAGAAGTTATCGTTGGTGCCACCGATGATGATTGCAAGATCCGTATCACTTGGAATCTGATCCATACGATCCGACATGGCCTGCACACCATCATCATGATCACTGCATACGGTGGAACCGCCGATTCCCAGATTTACCACTTCCTTTGCGCCCAATATCTCTTTCAGATATTCCGGATAAGGTGTTGCACCACCTACCCCCTGGGTAATACTATCCCCGAGACAAGCGATCTTCATATTAGAAAAATCCAGGGAACTGTTATTGATTACTTCTTTATCTGCAAGGTTCAATGCCACTGTCTCATCATAGGAGCTGCGAATGGCTGCATGATCTGCCAGCTTCAATTTATCCGCAGGTGCTGCATAATCAAAATTCCACTTTGGTTTTGGTGTATCCTGTGTCCGATTCTCTGAAACGGTATTTTCTGAGACTGTATTGTCCACCGCCTCCTCTGTGGATATCTCGGTAACTGCCTCCGTTACCACTTCCTCTGTTGTTGCTTCCACTACTTCCGTACTGCCCTCTTCCACTATATCCTTCGTTGACAAATATCTTTTCTCTGCCTGACGACCGACTACCACGCCCACTGTAAATACCAATACAATGACGATCAGATTCAGTGCAATTCGTCTCATTGTCTGCAAGCGCTTCAGCCTTTCTTTTTCACTAGACATTTTATATAATCCTCTTTTCTATTAAATACCTTGCTAATTCTATCACATACTGTAGGTATTCGCTAGTACTTCATAAAATTATAATATTTTGGATCACACTGTTGTCTTTATGATAATCGTGCCCAGTGCCGGGATGGTGTCCTCACGTTGTCCCATCAGAAGTTCCCCCGGATAGTGGGATAAATCTACTTTTGTTTTCGTTCTGTTAAAATTCTGAATAAACAGATATCTGTTATCTTCGGTCTCACGCAGGGTCATCTCAATGCCCTCCGGCAAGCTTTCCTTCGCTGCGTTGCATATCCCGCCCTCACACACGATATGCTGTAACAGATCTCTGTAAAAGCTTCCTTCCGCGTCCGCTCCCACATAGTATGCTTTTCCTTTTTTGTAAGCATTGCAGGTAACTGCCGGTTCCTCTCCATAAAAGTCATGCTGATAGGTCATGAGCGTACTTGCCGTGGTCACATCGATGCGTTCGCACAGATGGGACACCTGGTAGGTCTTCTGCAAGCCTGCTGAATTCTCCGGTACCGGACAAATGCCATTGACTTCTCCCTCATACAAACCGTCAATTTCCTTGCTGCGGATTCCCAAGACATCCATCAGGTGATAGGGCGTGCCATCTATAAAGCAGCGATCACATTCATCCACCACCCCTGACCAGTAGGTGGTAAGATAAGTGCCGCCTGATGCCACGAATTCCCGCACCTTTTTCTCATAGCCATCGCGGTACATATAATTCATGGGAGCTGCCACGATTCGGTAGGACGCGAGGTCTGCCTCCATGTCCACGACATCCACATTGATTCCCATGGCACGTAGACCTTCATAGACTTTCCGCACGGTCTCACGGTAATACATATTTTCATTTCTGGGACCATCCGAATCCTCCATCGCCCAGCGGTTCTCCATGTCGTAGATGACCGCTGCCTCCGCATGAATCCTGCTTCCCTGTATCTCCCGGAGAGCATCCAGATCAATGCCCAGTGCCGTCACTTCCCGGAATACCCGGGTATCATTGCCGCCATAGTGATCGATGACCGCTCCGTGAAATTTCTCCACTGCTCCCCTGCTCTGTCTTATCTGAAAATACTGGATGCTGTCAGACCCATGGGCAATCGCCTGCATGGAAGCCGCATGGAGCATCCCAGGTCGTTTCAGTTTGCTGACACTCTGCCAGCTGGTGGCAGACGGACAGGATTCCATGAGAAGAAATGACTCCCCCTTGATGCTGCGCATGCGGTCATACTCCAGGGCACAGTCCAGCGCCGTTTCCCGCTCTGATCCCTTGTGCCAGGTGGGATAATTATCCCAAGAGATAACATCCAGCACATCTTTCCACTTTGCATAATTCATCCCTTTAAAATCATACATAAAATTTGTTGTGACAGGTTTGTCATTTCCGTTTTTATGCACTGCCTGGATCTCCATTTTCGCAAAATCTATGGTCCGATCCGTCACGAACCGGCGCCAGTCCAGATTCAGTGCGTGAAGCAACGGTTCCCCTCTCCTGGAGGGTGCTTCTATCTGTGCAAAGGACTGATAGCGATGACTCCAGAAAGTGGTGCACCATTTGTCATTCAACACCTCGATATTCTTATATTTCTTCTCCAGCCATTTGCGAAATTCATGCTGACATAAGGGGCAATAGCACTCTCCCCCGTATTCATTGGAAATATGCCACATGATCACCCCCGGATGTTCCCCCAGGCGATTGGACAATTGCCTGTTGATCTGTGCCACCTTTTTGCGGTAGATGGGAGATGTGTAGCAGTGATTATGACGAAATCCAAAGAAATTACGATGTCCTGTCTCATCCACGCGCAGTACCTCCGGATATCTGTCTGCCAGCCATTTGGGTCTCGCTCCGCTGGGCGTGGCAAGGATCGTATAGATTCCATTTTTATATAATTCTTCAATGATTTCAGCAAGCCACTCCAACTGATAATCCCCCTCTGCAGGCTCCAGCACCGACCACGCAAAGATGCCAAGAGATACCACATTGATATGCGCTTCCTTCATATAATCTATATCTTTCTGTAAGATATTCGGTCTGTCCAGCCACTGCTCCGGATTATAATCTCCACCGTACAATAAATGTCCCTCTGTAAGTCGTTCCTTCATCTCTGATACACCCCTCTCTTCTCTTCTTCATTCGGCTTTCTTTTGTTTATCTTATAATCCTATGATCTTCTTAGTCTTATAATCTACTTAATCTTATGATCTTCTTAATCTTATGATCTTCTTATTTTATGATCTTCTTATTTTATGATCTTCTTATTTTATGATCTGAAAATCATGCCTGATTCATTTGTAAAAAAATGGCCCTTACGAGCCATTTTTCAATTACTTATTTCTGATTACTTATTTCTGATTTCTTATTTCTTATTTTCCATTTCTTATTTCTGATTTCTGATTTCTCACTTCTTATTTCTCATTATTCATTATTCATTATTCAAAACCTGTTTATAATCCTTTATTTCTAATTGCCTTCTTTTCAGTACTTACTTTCCAGTAATCGCTTTTCAGTATTTTTTTTATTTAACGGCTCCTGTAATACCTTCCGCGAAGCTCTTCTGTAACACAAAGAATACGATCATGGTAGGAATACTACACAATAATACCGCCAGCATGAGAACACCATAATCTGTGGTGTACCCTGCCTTCAGATTGGCTACCAGCATTGGCATGGTAATACTCTCGGCATCTGTCATGATGACCTTTGGCCACAGATAGGAATTCCAGGCATTCATGAACGTGATGGTCATAGCTGCCGCATAGGTGGAGCGCATGGTAGGCATAAACATCTTGAAAAAGATCGCAAGCTCACCCAATCCGTCAATTCTCGCTGCTTCCATTATATCATGTGGGAAAGAGCGGGCACTTTGCCGGAACATCATGATCAGGAACGGTGTGGAAATTGTGGGCAATATGAATCCCATGGTAGTATTCAACAGGTTTGCCGAAGAAAACATCTGGAACAGGGGAATCATGGTAGCCGCAAAGGGAACCATCATCGCCAGCAGGATGATATTCATAACCACATCTTTTCCTTTATCATGATAGATCTCAAATCCGTAGCCTGCCAGAGAACAGATGATCAATGACACAATTGTGAGAATAATGGCATATTTAAAAGAGTTTCCCATAGCTTTCCAGACATTTTGCTGATTCATAAGGCTTTCCAGATTTTTCAGGAGATAGGTGCCAGGCATCATCACTCCCTTTACCACATCTGCACTTTTGTTGGTAGCAGAGATCGCCATCCACACCAGTGGAAAGATGGATAACAGGGAAGTAATTATTAAAAATACATATTGACCCATTCTTTTAAGCTTAATCACGTTTATCACCTACTTTCATCTGAATGAATGCCAGCACAGCCACCAATATTAAGATCAGATAGGACATAGCTGCTGCATATCCAAAATTCGGAACATACTTAAACGACATATTATATATGTAATGTGACATGGTGATGGATGCATTGGCTGGTCCACCGAACGTCAAGTTCCAAGACTCATCGAACAATTGCAACGTACCGTTGGTGGACATGATCGCCGTGAGTAAAATGGTAGGTTTCAAAAGTGGTACTGTAATCTTTGTAAAGATCTTAAATGGTGATGCACCATCTATTTTTGCTGCCTCATATACGGAATATTCAATATTCTGTAAGCCTGACAGATAGAATACCATGTTGTATCCCGTCCATCTCCAGATCAGTGCAACGATAATGATAATTCTGGCGCTCATGGGATGCCCTAAAAAGTTATAGCCTGTATTTAAAAATCCTAATTTTATTAGAATCGTGTTTACAAATCCATCGACCGCAAATAAAGAACGGAAAATAATTGCATAGGATACCAGTGATGTGGCACATGGCAGGAAGATCATGGTCCTGAATAATCCCTTACACCTCAGATGTCTGTCGTTTAACATGGTCGCCAGAATCAATGCCAGGATCAGCATGATGGGAACCTGTATGATCAGATAGAAAAACGTATTTTTTAAAGACTGCATGAACACTGCATCCTGAAACATACGGACATAGTTACTAATACCCGTCCATGTCATATTCGTGCCGATTCCTGTCTTAAAGGAAAGGATCAGGGCTTTGAACATAGGGAAAAAACTCATCATTGCAATAAATGCTGTCGCTGGAGCCAGGAAAAACCATCCGGACAAATTCTGTTTTTGATTCAAATTCATTTTCTTAGGCTTACTCACAGTAGTGCCTCCTTTAAAGAGAATATGGGAAACTCATGATAAGTTTCCCATATGTCATATTTGTAATGTGCGTGAACTAATTTCCCATTGCGAAGCTTACTGTATCCTGTGCTGTCTGGAGGGCTGTATCAACATCTCCACCAGCTACTACCTCTGTGATCGCTACCGCTACAGCGTCACGTGCTTCATAGTAGTATACACCTGTGTTGTTGCTTGGTGTGGTACCTGCAAAGTCTGTGATCTTGGAGAATACTGCCTCTCCACCGAAGAATTCTGATGGCTCTCCGTATACGTCTGATTCTGCTGCCGGTAAGTAAGTTGCAAGTGCACCTGATTTTGGAAGAATCGTTTCATATAATTCTGTGCTGCCTGCAAATGTCTTGCTCATGAAATCATATGCAAGATCTGTATTTTTGCAGTTTGTTGTCACTGCCCAGCTTGATCCACCGTTATTTGAATAGTTGGTAGCGCCGTCAACACCTTCTAATTTTGGCATATTGGTGATTGCCCATTTTCCGGACTGATCCTCCGCGGTCTGAATGGAAGCCATGATCCAGCATCCGTTGATGGTACCTGCTACTGTCTCATTATTTAAAGTTCCTACATACTGATCCCAGTCATTTACTTCCACTAATACGCCAGCCTTTACAAGCTCTGCATAAGTGTCCATCACTGTTTTCAGTGCTGCATTATCTGTGATGGTAGGATTGCCTTCTGCATCGAAAAGAGATGCACCTGCGGACTGTAACATCATCATGATAACATCTGATTCACCAGCCTGGCAGGAAAGTAATGGTTTGCCTGTTTTTGCGAGAATATCTTTTCCTTTTTCCAGGTACTCTGACCAGGTGATGTCTGTGAAATCATCTACTGTGTATCCTGCTTCCTCCAGGATGTCTGTTCTGTAGCATGCGATTACAGTACCATTGTCAAATGGAACACCATAATTTTTGCCATCTACTACGGAGTAAGCTGTCTTTGCTTCTGCAAACTGTGTAAAGTCAATTCCTGAGCTTGTGAGATCTGTGAAAGCGTCCGGATATGAGATTACATTTTTCTGGAATGCATTGTCCTGCATAAGGATGATATCTGGAAGTGTGGAAAGATCACCGCTTGTTGCTGCTGTAGTAAGTTTTGTCTGTATATCTGCCCAAGGTGTCTCCACCACGTTCAGGTTGAAATCCGGATTCTCTTTCTTGTATACTTCTCCTGCCTGCTCCATGGAGTAGATATTAAATGCCGGGTCCCAGCACCATACGGTCAGGCTGTTATCCCCACCAGCCGTTGCAGTGTCCCCTGCGCTCTCTGTTGCAGTGTCTGTTGCTGCGTCTGTGGCTGCGGTATCAGTTGCAGGAGCTTTGCTTCCACAGCCCGCTAAGGATGCGGTGACAGCTGTTGCTAATAATACTGCTAAAATCTTTCTTTTCATGTTTTGTTTCCTCCCATATATGTTTTGATTTTTTTGCATAAAAACAAAATGATGTTTTCCGTTCTGCCTGTTTTTTCGTCATTTTGTATACTATTTTGTTTCAATGCATTTTCTTTATGTACAAACTATACCACGTCATAGATTGCCGTTGTTATTATATACAATTGAAAAACACGCAAATTCGACCATGAATTTACGTGTTCTATATGCGTGTTATGACTTTATTCTATTTTGTTATGAAAATTTATTACCTGTAGTATGTCTGAAAAGCGACATATGGCAGGGGATCACATGCCATTTGAAATGCACTTCGTGCATGGCATGTAAGAGGGTAATATGTCTGGAAAACGACATGTTACAGGTATTACCATCCCTTGAGTGCGGAGATTTTGTAGTTTAGGAGTTTGCCTTCGTAGTTCTCGGGGTGGGACTTCCATTGGTAGGGGGTGATGCCCAGGGTCTTTTTGAAATTGCGGTTGAAGGTGGAGGTGGTCTGGAATCCGCATTTGATGGCCACAGTCTCCATGGGGTCCTGGTGCTTCTTCATATATTCGCACGCCATCTGCACCCGCACCAGATTTACATAATCTACAGGTGTCATATTCATATTTCGCTCAAATAACCGTCTGAAATGGGTCTCGCTCATATGACAGATACCTGCCAGTTCCCCAATGGTAATTTCCTTGTGAAAATTATAACTGACATAATCCAGTGCCTCGGCGATCTGGGTGATGCTGGTCATCTGATTTCTGATCTTATCCGTTCCCGTCGTCTTATTGATACGTGCGATGCCCAGAAGCAGGGACTGTAACATGCCCCGCACTGTCTCTACATAGAATTCCTGCTTATACCGCATCTCATCGCAGATATTCAGGATCATTCTTCCCAGATCTGCATTTTCCTTTTCCGAGATAAAATTGGGTCTGCTGTTGATCCGCTTGATGAGGTCCTCCGCAAATAGTGGATTATCCCGATAGACGTCATGAAGAAAATTCTCCACATCCACAAAGAGATACTCCCAGCGGCTGATGGTATTCGCATCACTGTTGGTGGTATGTGGATAATTCTTCGGTATTACAGAATACATATTCCCTTCAAAGCGGCGGCTCACCTCGTCCAAAATCAGTTCCCCTGTCCCGCCGTAGCAATATCCAATCTCCAGATAATTATGAAAATGCAGGAAGTCAATTCCGTGCCCATAATTCTGCACCCACTTTTCACCTAATAAGGCCAACAGCGGTTGATTTTGTGGTATCTCATAATATCTGAACTCCAGTTTTTCCTGTTTTTTCTTCATTACTCTTCCCCGTGGTCCTCTTGAACGACCTACCTTGTGGTCTCTATCCTTCTTCTAATTCTTGTAATTCACCAAATTCCCTCTTACACTTTTTCATCACATAGAAATAAGCTGGAAACAGAAATGCATTTGCAAAGATCCATGCGATGGGACTGGCAAAACAAGCCGCTGTAAATCCACCGATTGGAACCAGAAGAAATCCTGTCAGCATTCTGGCAGCCATCTCAAATACCCCTGCCAATATGGCAAACTTGCTAAAGCCCATGCCCTGTATCAGAAATCTTATAATATTCACAAATGCCAGTAATATGAAAAATGCCATGGTGATAATGAGATATTCACTGGCCTGCTGAATGATGACAGTCTCTTTTGCATCTACGAATAGTAATGTGATTTTTCCTGCAAAAAAGAGCATAAAAATAAATGCCAGAACAGAATATCCAATTCCAAGATAGCTGCATTTTATAAACCCTTCACGGATACGATCCAGCCGTCTGGCACCAATATTCTGTCCTCCGTAAGTCGCCATGGTAGCGCCGAGTGCATCAAAGGGACAGCAGAAAAAGAAACTGATCTTCGACCCCGCAGTCATGGACGCCACCGCGATGGAACCCAGTCCATTCACCGACGCCTGGAGAATAACACTTCCGATGGCTGTGATGGAATACTGTAACCCCATGGGAATTCCCATACCACACAGGATCTTCATACTGTGTGTGTCCATTTTCCACTCCTCCTTTTGCAGATGAAGGATGGGAAACTTATAGATCATATAGAACAGACAGCCCACCCCGGCCACGCCCTGAGAGATCACAGTCGCCACCGCTGCCCCAGCCACGCCCATATGTAGATTGATGATGCAGACAAAGTCCAATATAATATTCAGCACGGAGGATAACACCAGAAAATACACCGGTGTCTTACTGTCCCCCAGAGACCGGATAATGCCGGACAGCATATTATATAAATATGTAATGGGAATCCCCATAAAAATCACAATAATGTAAGCGTAGGCACTCTCTATGATATCCTCCGGCGTATTCATCCATTGTAGAATATTCCTGCAAAATGCAGATATGACAACTGTCATGATCGCCGCAAATACGATGCAGAGCCACATGCTGTTCGCCACCATCCTGCGCATGCCCGATTCATCTTTCGCCCCGAACCGCTGTGCCACCGGAATGGCAAATCCACTGCATACACCCATACAAAATCCAATGATCATGAAAAAGACCGATCCCGTAGAACCCACTGCCGCCAACGCATTGACCCCCAGTGTTCTTCCCACGATAATGGTATCGATGAGACTATAGAACTGCTGAAATAAAAATCCAAATAAAAGCGGAATTGAAAATTCCAATATTAATTTCATCGGTGAACCCACCGTCAAATCCTTTGTCGCGCTCTTTTCCATCGCTGTGTATCCCCTTCTTATCATATGATGCTGCCGGCAGAAAATCTCATAGGAATTTCCTGTCAAACGAAAAAATCGTTGGAACCGCATATACGTTCACGTTCCAACGACTTTAATATAGCATACTTTAGAGTCATACACTAGTGGATATTTTTAATCAGAAACAGCGTTTTTTCCCCTCTTCCTTACACTGCACTTTTCCCTTTCCATCCACGCATTGATAGCACACTTCGTTTACCAGCTCTTCATCATCGAAAAAGGCATCCAGATTCTGCAATGTGGTCTCCGCAATATTTTCCAGCGCCTCCTCCGTCAAAAATGCCTGGTGGGACGTTAGGATCACATTGGGTCTCGACACCAGCAGAGCCAGCACATCATCTCTGATCATGGTTCCTGAGAAATCCTCAAAGAACAGATTCGCCTCCTCCTCATAGACATCCAGCCCTGCTCCTCTGATGGTCTCATTATTCAAGGCATTCAACAATTCTTTGCTGTCAATTAACGCACCTCTGGATGTATTTACGATAAAGGCTCCCTTTTTCATCTTCTGAAAAGCTTCCCTGTCCAGAATATGGTGGGTCTGCTCTGTCAATGGACAGTGTAATGAGATCACATCACTTTCACGAAGAAGCGTGTCCAGATCCACATATTCGATACCTTTGTCCTTTGCCGGGTACAGATCATAGGCGATCACGCGCATACCGTATCCACGACAAATGTCGATAAATGCCTGCCCGATCTTACCTGTTCCGATCACACCCACAGTCTTGCCATGCAGATTGATCCCGGTCAATCCCACCAGACTAAAGTTGAAATCTCTGGTACGGTTATAGGCTTTATGAATCTTGCGATTCAATGTCTGTAACAATGCCATAGCATGTTCCGCCACACCATTGGGAGAGTACGCCGGTACCCGTACCACATTGATTTTGCCAAATGCCGCCTTGAAATCCACATTACTATAGCCCGCACAGCGCATGGCAAGGACTCTTACCCCTCCATCATATAAGGTATCAATGGCTGCTTTGTCTATGTCGTCATTGACAAAAGCGCAAACACCATCGAATCCCCTTGCGAGCTGTGCTGTCTTTGCTGTGAGTTTATTCTCAAAATATTCGATCTCGTATTTGGTATTTAATTTATCAAAATACTCTTTGTCATAGGGCTTTGCATCAAATAAAGCAATCTTTTTCATCTTCACTCCTCCTCGTCATTGAACATCAGCCCATTTTAAGTTTGTCTACCACAAATGGGCTGACGCTGCATGTCAATTTTTCATGGAAAACTTGACACTATCTCACATCATCATTTCATGTCTTATCTTTTCTCTCTATCATCAGGAGTATCAATTCTCCAGGATATCTCCTGTGCAGCTAATGACCTTTACCTGCCATGGAATCATCTTCCCACAGTTCTGCAAGGCAGTGATCGCGGCATTTTGTAATCCGCCACAGCAGGGTACTTCCATACGAACTATTGTAACACTTTTGATGGCATTATTCTTTAGTATTTCCGTTAATTTTTCAGAATATTCGCCAGCGTCCAATTTGGGACATCCGATCACTGTAATGTGGTTTTTAATAAAATCCTCATGAAAGTTTCCATAAGCATATGCAGTACAGTCCGCTGCGATCAATAGATTGGCATTTTCGTAATAAGGTGCCTGAATGGGCAGCAGTTTGATCTGGACAGGCCACTGCTGGAGTTTACTTTTCATTGACACATGATTCTCAGATGCTGACTGACTTTCCATTTCCATCTCTATCTCATTTACCGCCTGCCTCACCTGTGGATTTCTCACCATTGATCCGGGACAGCCATGACCCTGCTGGTGTTTTCCCTCCGCACGTCTCTTTACTTCTGCCTCATCATACGCTGCTGCCTCTCTTTCTATAATAGAGATTGCGTTGGTGGGACATGCCGGGAGGCAATCCCCTAATCCATCACAGTAGTCATCCTTTATTAAGGTTGCTTTTCCATCGATCATGGCAATAGCATTTTCGTGACAGGCATTGGCACACGCGCCGCATCCATTGCAAAGTTCCTGATTAATCTCTACGATTCTTCTTATCATCTTTTTGATCTCCTTTTACGAGTTGAATTTGAATTGGTTGCACATTTTGAATAGTCGCTGTGCTGTTTACAGTTCCCATCTTATCAAATCATTCCTGTTAATTCCGTAACATTTGTTACATTTTTCAAAAAAATATTATAAATTTTATTTCTGTCATATTATTTGTGCTTATTTTGATTGTTTTGATTTTTTTCCTGACCTTTCTTCTATCTAAGGCTTGTATTTTCCATCCCGGAATACTATAATAGAACTTGTCTTCCATGTAATTATGTTCCACGAAAGTATTTTTGCAGATATAGTTCAGTGGTAGAACACCAGCTTCCCAAGCTGGATATGCGGGTTCGATTCCCGTTATCTGCTTCCATAGGAAAACCCCGGTAAATTCAGTGAACTGTTGATTTTACCGGGGTTTTTGATATTTCAAAATTATGATTTTCGCTTCTTTTCATCGCAAAGCAGATCATCTTCTACTATATGTTCCAGGTGATCAACATCCCTTATTACCTGGATATAAAATCCCATTAAGCAGATGTTGTGTATTTGCATTTTCTACTTAATGGGGATCATATCAGCCATTCGTGTTACTGATATGCTTGGCTGTTCCATATATAATAAAAGACGAAGTCGAATCTTTATCCATTCCACGGCACGGAATGGGGCAGCGTAAATATCAACGCCTCTGTAAATATCAAATTTGCGTCTTTTATCTGTAACGCACATATCCTACTCACATATTAGATATAGGATTCAAACTTTTCCTGATCTGTAATAATGATCTCCTTGCCCTCGAATCGCAGAATTCCCTCGAACTGCATCTTTCCCAGTTCTCTTGACAGGGAGGGTCTGGCAACATTCATATAATCTGCCATCGCCTCCCTGGAAAAGGTTGTCGGAATCCTGCCCTTCTGATCCTGACATGAGAGCAGGAACTGCACGATCTTCTCTCTGATACTGCCACTTCCCAGCACTCTCATTTTCTGATTCAGTTGATAGGCTTTCTCCGCAAAGATACACAGCAGATTATACCGCAGCTGGTTCTCCCAGGGGAAACTATCTGCCTTTTCCTGTAAAAACAGAGTCTTCGAAAATTCCAGAACCACCGTATCCTCCAGTGCCCTGGCATACATGTCATATCTGTCTTTCCTTATGAACAGATACACTTCCCCAAACAGTTCTCCTATGTCAGTGACATTGGCGATGGATCTCTTTCTCCCCATCACGGTCTCCTGGGCAATGGCTACAGAGCCTTTGATCAGGATATATAACTTCTCCGGCGTATCCTCCTGACGAAAAATATAGCTTTTCTTCCCGTAGGAATGAACCGCATTGGGGTATTTTTCCAGCAACTGACGAATCTGTTCTGTTGTCATCTCCCCGAAAAGCCTGCAGGATTGAAGACATTCCACCATATTTTCCTTCTCCATGGCATTCCTATCCTACAAAGGTGTATCCCGCATCGGTGATCGCTTTTTCAAAATCTGCTGTGGATATTTCCATGTCCATGATCACGGTGGCTGTTTTATCTGCCAGATTTACCTCTGCACTTTGAATCCCGCTCATTCCCATCAAGGTATCCTCCACTCTCTTTTTACAGTGCTCACACATCATTCCTTCGATTTTTAATGTTCTTGTCATGTTACTTTCCTCCTGATTATTTGTTGTATTTTGGTTATTTCCATTACTTGCTGTTACTTTTTTAATCTGGCTATTTCCATTGCTTTCTGTTTCTTTTTTGTTCTGACTATTTCCATTGATTACCAGTTCTTTTTTATCAATATTCTCTGTGTGTTTCATCTCTGCCTGGTGGTTAGGCTTGAAGAACCGCAGTCGCAATGCATTGGACACCACGCACACACTGCTCAAGCTCATGGCTGCTGCCCCTATCATGGGACTTAATCTGATTCCAAAGACAGGATACAGTAATCCTGCTGCAATGGGAATACCGATACAGTTGTAGAAGAATGCCCAGAACAGGTTTTCCTTGATATTCTTGATTACTGCCTTGCTAAGACGGATGGCACTTACTGCATCTAACAGGTCATTGCGCATGAGTATGGCATCTGCGCTTTCCATGGCGATATCCGTGCCCGCACCGATGGCGATTCCAAGGTCTGCTCTTGCCAACGCGGGCGCATCGTTGATACCATCTCCGATCATAGCCACCTTATGCCCTTGCTCCTGGAGTGCCGCGATATGACGCTCCTTATCCTCCGGCATGACCTCCGCGATGACTTCCGGTATCTGCAATCTCTTCTGTATGGCACTGGCAGTTCTCTTATGATCTCCTGTCAGCATGACCACGTTGATTCCCATTTTTTTGAAAAGAGAGATTGCCTGCCTGCTGGTATTCTTTTCCACATCCGCCACGGCAATGATACCGATGATGGATCGTTCTCTGGCAAATAGCAGAGGTGTCTTGCCCTCATCCGCCAGTTTTTCCATCCACTGAATAGATTCCTTTTCCATAGGGATCTGATTCTCCTGCATGAATTTTTCATTTCCCGCATAGCAGATAACACCATCTACCTTTGCCTGGATGCCTTTTCCGAATACTGCTTGGAATTCCTGTATCTCACAAGCCGCAATCTCATGCTGCCGTCCATAGGAAACGATCGCTTCCGCCAGTGGATGTTCACTTCCCATCTCCATGGCTGTGGCAATCTGCATCAGCTCTGATTCACTCATGGAAAACGCTTTGATATCTGTGACTACTGGCTTTCCCTCTGTGATGGTACCCGTCTTGTCCATTACCACTGTATCAATATTATGGGCAGTTTCCAATGCTTCCCCGGATTTAATGAGGATGCCATTCTCTGCACCTTTTCCTGTACCCACCATGATGGCAACCGGTGTGGCAAGACCCAGGGCGCAGGGACAGGATATTACTAAAATAGAGATTCCAATGGACAGGGCGAACTCAAATCCGGCTCCCGTCACAAGCCATATCATGGTGGCAGCCAATGCAATGACCATGACTGTGGGCACGAAGATACCAGCGATCTTGTCCGCCATCTTGGCGATGGGTGCTTTGCTGGCACTGGCTTCCTCCACCAGGCGAATGATCTTACTAATGGTGGTGTCCTCCCCCACCTTTTCCGCTCTGGCTTTGATAAATCCTGTTTTATTGATGGTGGCAGATACCACACGATCTCCCTCCTGTTTTTCCACAGGTATGCTCTCCCCGGTAATTGCTGCTTCATCCATACTGGTAGAACCCTCCAGGATCACACCATCTGCCGCTACGCTTTCCCCAGGTCTGATCACCATGATGTCACCCACCGCAAGGGATTCCACATCAATGACCTGCTCCACGCCATCCCGTTCCACAGCCACCTGTTTTGGTGCCAGATCCATTAACTTTTCGATGGCTTCACTGGTCTTTCCCTTGGACTTGCTCTCCAGATATTTGCCAAAGGTGATCAGCGTGACAATCATTCCTGCTGATTCAAAGTAGAGATCCTGACTGTACTGTGTTACCAGATCTGCATTGCCATGCCCCAGTCCATAACCGATCCTGAAAATTGCGAATATGCCATAGCCAAAAGCAGCTCCCGCTCCCACTGCAATGAGGCTGTCCATGTTGGGTGCCCCATGGAACAGATTGCGAAATCCATTCTTATAGTAATGCTGGTTGATATACATGATTGGCAGTAAAAGTAACAGTTGTGCAAATGCAAAGGTGATGGCATTTTCATTTCCATGAATATATGTCTTGACCCACCCCGGAACCGGAATTCCGATCATCATATATATCATATGGTGCATGGAAATGTACATCATGGGAATCAGAAACAAAAGAGACCACAAAAGTCTTTTTTTCATCTTTTCCATCTCCATCACAGCTACATTTTCCTTTTCCATTTTTCCCGTTTTCTGGGAGGACGTGTGATTTTCTCCACTGCTCTCAGCATTTATTCCTGCAATGGATGCTCCATATCCGGCATCCTCCACCGTGGATATAATTTTGTCTTGATCCAGCTTTTGCGGATCATATTCGATCTGCATGCTGTTGGTGAGCAGATTCACACTGACTTTTTCTATCCCCTCCAGCTTACTGACACATTTCTCCACCCTGCTTGAGCAGGCAGAGCAGGTCATTCCCGTTATGTCATATTTTTCTTTTTTCATGTTTTCCTCCTTTTTCCTGTATGGAATATCAGCCCAGCTTAAATTTGTTATCATCTTAATCCTGGATTCTTACGGAATCGAGATGTTAAATGAGCTGACGCTGTGTGTCATTTTTGTCATGGATTAACTTCGTAGACTATGACAATTAACGTCAGGCATTTCATGCCTTCCTGTCATAGATTACAAAGTAATCTATGACAATTAACGTCAGGCATTTCATGCCTTCCTGTCATAGATTACAAGGTAATCTATGACAATTACTTCATAAGTTTCTGCAACAGGGCACAGAGTTCATCCACTGCTTCCTCCTGGCCGCTCTGGATATCTTCCACCACGCAGGACTTGATATGCTCTGCCAGCAATACTTTGTTGAATGCATTCAGTGCAGAACTCACTGCACTTACCTGTGTTAGTATGTCCACACAATAGCGATTTTCTTCCACCATATTGCGAATTCCTCTGATCTGACCCTCAATACGGTTCAATCGTTTGATGAGATCCTTATACTCACTTCCATCTTTATCTCGATATTTTTTCTTACATTCACAGGCACAGGCTATTTTATCCCTTCTATTTCTATTGTTCTCATCCTGTTGTTGCACTTTCTCCTCTCGTTCTGTTCCCGCGGTACTTATTTCTATTTTCTGTGTATTCCCATTTTTCATCTGATACACTCCTCCTATTTCTTATTATTTTTTCCTGTGATACTTTCAGTATCGCAGCTTCCTTACCCCTATATTTCTTATGATAGTTTCCATGCCACAGCTTTCTTACCATATATTCCTTATGATAGTTTCCATGCCACAGCTTTCTTACCATATATTCCTTATGATAGTTTCCATGCCACAGCTTTCTTATCATTTATTCCTTATGATACCTTCCATGTTGCAACTTTCTTATCATTTATTCCTTATGATACCTTCCATGTCGCAACTTTCTTATCACATTTTCAGTGTCATATATTCCTAAATCTATTTTCAGTATCACAACTTTTTCATTTCCTTCGAAGCATCGAATACCCCCTACGGGTATATTTAATATATACCTATAGGGGGTATTTGTCAACAGACAAAATAAATTTTATATTTGGGAAAAGTTTTTCTATCGAAAAGCAGAAAAGACCGGCTGAGCACTTCAATTTGTGCATTCAGCCAGTCTTCTCTTTTATACTACACAGCATCCTGGATCTCCGACACTTTGTGTCCTGGTGTCCTACATTGATTACGCCAATATACAACGTGCTTCTGTGTACTTTTTAATATTAGATACATTTACGAATTTTTTATGAGTATCTCCATTGACGATGACCAGGGTAGGTGCCTGCATGACACCGTAGCGCATGGCAAGCTCTGCATTTTCTTCTGCGTCAATGAGTACGTATTTATCATCCTTCAAATACTCCTTTGCCAGCTTACAGTTGGGGCAGGTCCTTGTGGTAAATAAATATTTCATGTTCTCGGGTTCTTCCACTTTCACAGTGACATCCGTGTCATAATTAGATAAAGTTACCACCTGGGAAACCGGTCTATTTAAGGAGGATTTTCCAAGATCATACTCTGTCCTGTTGGCATATTCCTGAAGCTTTCCATCATTCCAGTTCTGAACCGGACGATAGTACCCTGTAATACGGCTGTAGACCTCTGTCTTCGCACCGCAGATAGGGCATACCATCTGTTCTCCTGCCAGATATCCGTGTTCACGGCAGATGGAGTAGGTAGGTGATAAGGTATAGTAAGGAAGTTTATAGTTATCCGCAATGGTCTTTACCAGGTTCGCAGCCGCTTTCCAATCAGGCAGTTTTTCTCCCAGAAATGCATGAAATACCGTGCCGGAAGTATACAAGGTCTGCAGTTCATCCTGAATATCCAGTGCATCGAAGATATCTACCGTATAGTCCACTGGCAGATGGGATGAGTTGGTATAGTATGGCTTGTCCCCCGGGTGTCCTGCAGTTTTGATTGTGGGCCATTTTTTCTTATCATGCTTTGCCAGGCGATATGTGGTGCTCTCCGCAGGCGTTGCTTCCAGATTGTACAGATCCCCGTATTCTTCCTGATAATCTGACAGGCGGCTGCGCATATGATTCAATACTTCCCTGGTAAATTCCTGTGTTCTCTCATCCGTCATATCTGCACGAAGCCAATTGGCATTTAAGCCCACCTCATTCATACCGATCAGTCCGATGGTAGAAAAATGATTTTCAAAGCTTCCCAGATATCTCCTGGTGTAGGGATACAACCCTTCATCCAGCAGTTTGGAGATAACGCCTCTCTTGATCTTAAGTGAACGTGCTGAAATATCCATCATTCTGTTCAATCGTTTATAAAATTCATCTTTATTTGCTGATAAATAGGCAATTCTTGGCATGTTGATGGTCACCACACCCACGCTTCCGGTACTTTCCCCTGATCCGAAGAAACCACCTGTCTTCTTGCGCAATTCTCTCAGATCCAGACGCAGTCTGCAGCACATACTACGCACATCACTTGGCTCCATATCAGAATTAATGTAATTAGAAAAATAAGGCGTTCCGTATTTGGAAGTCATCTCGAATAACAGTTTGTTATTTTCTGTGTCAGACCAGTCAAAATCCTTTGTGATAGAATAGGTAGGAATGGGATACTGAAATCCCCGTCCGTTGGCATCCCCCTCGATCATCGTCTCGATGAAGGCTTTGTTGACCATGTCCATCTCGTTTTTACAGTCTTTATATTTGAAATCCATCTCCTCGCCGCCGATAATTGCCGGCAGTTCTGCGAGGTCATTGGGTACGGTCCAGTCCAGTGTAATATTGGAAAACGGTGCCTGCGTGCCCCAGCGGCTGGGTGTGTTTACCCCATAAATAAATGCCTCAATACATTTCTTCACTTCGGAATAAGACAAATTGTCCACCTTTACAAAAGGCGCAAGATAGGTGTCAAAGGAAGAAAATGCCTGAGCACCAGCCCATTCATTTTGCATGATTCCCAGGAAATTTACCATCTGATTGCACAGTACCGATAAATGTCTTGCAGGTGCGGAGGTAATCTTACCTGTGATACCACCTAACCCTTCTGAAATCAATTGCTTCAGAGACCATCCCGCACAGTATCCTGTGAGCATGGACAGATCATGAATATGAATATCTCCGTCACGATGTGCATCTGCGATCTCCTCATCGTAGATCTCTGAAAGCCAGTAATTGGCTGTTACAGCCCCCGAATTGCTTAAGATCAGTCCACCGACAGAATACGTCACTGTGGAATTTTCCTTTACACGCCAATCCTCCACTTTTACATAGTTATTGACCACATCCTTATAATCAAGAATGGTAGACCTCATGGTTCTCATTTTCTCTCTCTGTTTGCGATAAAGAATATAAGCCTTTGCCGCCTCTGTATACCCCGCCTGCTCCAGAACCTTCTCCACACTGTCCTGAATATCCTCCACATGGATCGTGCCCTCTTTTACCTTTTCCTGAAAATCCGCCGTCACACGCAATGCCAGTAAGTCCACAATATCATTATTATATTGCACATCTGTCGCATTGAACGCCTTCATGATCGCATCGTTAATCTTGGTCAAATTAAAGTCCGTATTTCTACTATCTCTTTTAATAACGCTGAACATCCAACTTTCTCCCTTCTCCTACCTACAACAAAAACCATTGGAGTTATTGTATCATCGCCCAAAATGAAAGTCAATGTGAGGAACACAACATATAGTGTTTACATAAATCAGTTGCCATAATATATAGTGTATTTTCCGCATCATATCTGTGAGAATTATATAAAAAAAGAAGGGAATATTTGGTATTATTCCCTTACTTTATTTTTTGCAATAGTATTTAAGACTCTTTTTTTTGTGTTTTTTTAATGACCTTTTCAAATTGTACTTTTTTTGTTTTTTTATCGGGTCTGTAGAAATTCATATTCCCTTTTTGCATTTTCGTCATCCGGGTAAAGTGCCAGATATTTCTTCATCTCCACAGCCGCCTGTTTATAATCCTGCAAGTACTCATATGCCACGATTTCATTGTAATACATGGTCTGCATCATGGGATTATTCTCGATCTGAAGTCCTGCCTGAAATGTCTCCAATGCGGACTGATAATCCTGAATATGCAGTTTACATAATCCAAGCTGATTGTACACCTCCGCCTGAGTGGTATCATCCTGAAGATAATCATTATATACGCTGGCCGCATAATTATAATCCCCCAGCATCTCATAGGTCTTTCCCAGTGTCAGGATCACATCTGCATTACTGCTGGTCTCCGTCCTGGCTTCCTCCAGATAATTGCGTGCACTGTCATAATCTTCCAGGTAGAAGCTGATGCGTCCCTTATCGTAATTGGACATATCTGTGCCTCCTTGATCCAGCAGATTGCGAAGATACGTCTGTCCCTCTTCTCCGTAACCATTTTTGTCCAGACTCTGGTAGATGCAGATATACATATCATAATCCTTTTTGGACAGTTCAATGGCTGTCTCGAAATCTGTGACCGCTTCATCATGCTCATCATTATCCAACTTTACACTGCCGCGAAGATAATATGCCATGGCATCTCTTGGCTTTAACGCCACGATGGAATCGTACACATTAATCGCTTTTTTTAACTGCCCGGTCTTATAATAGCAGGTGGCCAGATAATAATTCATATCATATGTAATATTGTCCGGCCCCACCTTATTATAGCTGATCCCATTTAGAAAAGCATCGATGGCCTCATCGTACCTGGTAAGTCCCATATAGGCGATCCCCTCTCCACGGCTGATCAACTGCTGATCCTCCCCACTGGAGAGTGCTGTCTCAAAGCTGGATAAAGCCCCATTATAATCCTGATTCTGGATCGCTGCCATCCCTGCATCGATATTCTCATGCTTTTGCAGGAAACTACAGCCCGTCATAAAGATACCGCTGCACAACAACATTAGCACAATTTTCCGAAGTTTCCCGAAAATCCTGCCCTCTTTGCCGTCATGATATGGATCTCTTCTATCATTATAATCCAAGTTATTCTTCATGCCATGATCTCTCTCTGTATTCCTGTTCTCTATGCTTCTATTACTCCCATTATAACTATCGTTCATGTAGATTTTACTGCTCCCATACTCGCTCTCTTATTATAAATCTATCAAATTATCGAACTCCTGACAGATCTTTAATGACCTCACCGGCAATGATCAGTCCCGCCACCGACGGTACAAAAGCGGTGCTGCCCGGAATCGCTCTTCGCTGTGCACAGGTTCTGGCTGCACCCGGGGGGCAGATACAGTTTTCCCTGCAACTGTTTTCCGGTTCCTGAATTGGTTTTCTCGCTAATTCTCTGGAATATACCACCTTCAGTTTCTTCACATGGCGTGCTTTCAATTCCCTTCGCATGACCTTCGCGAGAGGACACACGCTGGTCTTATAGATATCTGCCACCTCGAACATGGTAGGGTCCAGTTTATTGCCGGCTCCCATCGAGCTGATGATCTTCGTCCCTGTACGTTGTGCCTGCATGACCAGTTCGATCTTCGCAGTTACCGTGTCCACTGCATCCACCACATAATCATACCGTGAAAAGTCAAATTCATCCGCTGTCTCCGGCAGATAAAAACATGCGTGGGTATGAACGACAGCCGCCGGATTGATATCCAGAATACGCTCCTTCATCACATCTACCTTTTTACGCCCCACAGTACTCCTGGTGGCAATGATCTGCCTGTTGATATTGGTGAGGCACACCTTATCGTCATCCACGATGGTGATCTCACCGATCCCGCTCCTGGCCAATGCCTCTACGGTATAGCCTCCCACACCTCCTATGCCGAAAACTGCCACATGAGATTCCTGCAGGATCTTCATGGGCTCTGTTCCTAACAGAAGGGTGGTTCTTGAAAATTGATCTAACATAATTGCTGTATTCTCCTGCTGCTTTTCCTGATTGATATTCTGGCTGTTTATTCTGACCGTTGTTCTGCCTGTTAGTCTGGCTTTTTATTCTTCACTGTCTATTTCGGCTGTTATTCCCACTGTTTATTCTTCACTTGCATATTTCTCAGACTGTATCTTAATCAACTCTGCATCATCAAAATAGTTGATCTTCATAGCGTTCTTCACTTCTTTCAGCGTCTCATCCGCAGCTTCATATGCAATCTTTGTACCCCGCTGTAAAATATCATAGACTTCGGGAATATTCTTCTCGTATTCATGTCTTCTGGCACGAATAGGCTCCAACTGTTTCTGTAATACGTTATTCAGGAATTTTTTCACCTTCACATCTCCCAAGCCACCTCTTTGATAATGGTCTTTCAACGCCTGAAGATTCTCATAGTCAGGGAGAAATTCTGCGAAATCCTCCGGTGTACTGAATGCATCCAGATAGGTAAATACACAGTTTCCTTCTATCTTTCCAGGATCTTCCACCTTGATATGTTCCGGATCTGTATACATGCTCATGACTTTTTTCTTCACCACATCTGCGGGGTCTGATAAATAGATACAGTTTCCCAGCGATTTGCTCATCTTCGCTTTTCCATCTGTGCCCGGAAGTCTCAGACATGCCTTATTATCCGGCAGTAAGATGTCCGGCTCCACCAAAGTCTCACCATATACACTGTTGAATTTTCTCACGATCTCCCGGGCCTGCTCGATCATTGGCTCCTGATCTTCCCCTACCGGAACCGTAGTTGCCTTAAATGCCGTAATATCAGACGCCTGGCTGATGGGATAAGTGAAAAATCCCACCGGAATGCTTGTCTCAAAATTTCTCAACTGAATCTCTGCTTTTACTGTGGGATTTCTCTGTAATCTTGATACGGTAACAAGATTCATATAGTAAAAGGTAAGCTCTGTCAGCTGTGGAATCTGGGACTGAATAAAAATGTGCGTCTTCTCCGGATCGATTCCTACGGACAAATAGTCAAGTGCCACCTCTATAATATTCTGTCTTACCTTTTCCGGATTATCTGAATTATCGGTAAGTGCCTGTGCATCCGCTATCATAATAAATATTTCATCGAACTCTCCCGAATTCTGTAACTCTACTCTTCTTTTTAAAGAACCTACATAATGTCCCAGGTGTAATTTTCCTGTGGGTCTGTCCCCTGTTAGTATAATCTTTGACATGCGATATGTCCTCCCTATCATGTGTAATCTATCTTTATAGTTTATCCTAATTTTAATGAAATAGCAAACCCATATGTTTTTTATGACCGGTTTTTTATGACCAGGAACCGTAACTAATAATTGCGAAGCTGGTCACTTCCGTCATCGATGGTATTCTCTATTTTTCTGATTACTACATCATATCCGTAATTTGCATTTACCTCCACGCGGACGCGGTCCCCCACCTTATGCCCCAGGAGCGCCTTGCCGATGGGCGACTCATTGCTCACTAATCCCTTCAGCGAATTCTGACGCACTGTGGTGACGATCTTATAGGTCTCCTCCGTTCCGTCTTCTTCTATATAAATAGTGACCGTATTATTCATTCCTGCCTCATCTTCATCTGACTCATCCGATATGACTTTCGCCGTGCGAATCATTCTCTCCAGGTAACGGATACGGCTCTCATTCTGGTTTTTCACCCTTTTCGCCGCATGATACTCAAAGTTCTCACTGAGATCACCGTGGGCGCGCGTCTCCTTCACTTCCTCCAAGGCATCTTTTCTCACCACCAGTTTTCTGTATTCAATCTCCTCTTCCATCTTCCTGATATCTTTTTCTGTCAGCTCATCATACATCTTTATTTCCCCCTCGCATATTCAGCATCAGCCATTCTCAAATTTGTTTGCATTTATATTTATATCGTTTATTTGTATTTTTTATTTGTATTTTTTATTTGTATTTCTTATTTTTATTACTTATTTACTGTTACTTATTTCTATTATTATTTATACCACTTTTTTGTATCACTGTGCAATTTGAACTTGCCCCAATTTCAAATTCAAACTATAATATCATATATGATACAAGGGTCAAAAGGTCATGCGTTTCGTGCTCGCACGAAAAAGCATGAATTTGTGACCCGTAAAACATGAGAAAGTAGCCCGATCAGGGCGGATTTCGAATGTTTTTAGGATTATGAAAGCACGAAGTGCGAAATAATTCGTAAGTATCAAGAGGCAAAACACCTTTTGACCCTTACATCTCTTATATTAAGCTATACGAAAAGGTGAGGAATGATCCCATGACAAAAAAAGATGTATTAGAATTAAAAAGACGCTTTAAAAAGAACGAATGTACCTTCACGAAACTCTGCGGATGTTATGTGGATGGTCAGAAAAATATCGTGGTACATATCCAGGAAACATTCCTGAATCTACAGGATGAGGAATTTTTCAAATATCTGGAAATTGCCAAGAAGACATTATCCGGAACGATTGGTAACAATCTATTGGAATTAGAATTTCCTGCTGCCGAGGAAAACCCCGGAGGACGCCAGCAGTTTCTCATGGGTCTGAAAGACAGCAAATTAAAAAATACGGATCTGCTGGATCGATTCTATCAGATGATCATTGACAGTTATGATTATGTGGGCAATTATCTCATCCTGATCTTCCATGATGCCTATGATGTCATCACCCGGACCAACGACAATGCGAAGCTGGACGAATCTGAGGAAGTCTATGAATATCTGCTCTGCGCCATCTGCCCTGTGGAGCTGACGAAGCCGGGACTTGGATACCGTGAGGACGAGCACCGCATCGGTGCACGCATCCGTGACTGGGTGGTAAGTCCGCCGGAAAATGGATTTCTCTTCCCTGCATTCTCCGACAGAAGTTCCGATATTCACTCCGTCGTCTATTACACAAAAAATGCAAAGGATACCCATCCTGAATTTATGGAGACCGGTCTGGGCTGTAACACAAAAAAGACAGCCACCGAGCAGAAAGAGACCTTCCAGACCATCGTAAAAAAAGCGTTGGGCGGGGACGAGGAAAAATCCACACAGATCATTATGGAGATTCAGGAAAATATCAACGATATGGTGGAAGACCATAAGGAACGCAGTGAAAAAGATGCAGACCCCATCGTGCTCACCTCCAAAGCCATCGCAGAAGTCATCGCAGAAAGTGGTATTTCCCAGGAGCTTACACAGAAAATATCCGAGGAATTTGAAGAAGAATTCGGCGAGACGCCTCCTGTGGCAGAACATCTGATAGATTCCAAGCTGTTAGCTGTAAGTGAACAGCAGAAGGAGAAAAAAGAACTGGTAAAACAGGTGGCGACCTTAAAGCAAAAACTGGTGGAAAAGGAATCCGCTTCGGAATCTCCCATCACTGATTCCGCCAATGCTATGGAGGACGATCTGACAGATATGGATACGGTCATAGACTCCGGCGATTTGGACGATACAGACGCCGATGCTTCCGATCCTATGGCAAATGCCCAGGCACTCTCCGCATACGATGTGGTCCTGAAAGTAAAACCTCAGAAGATGACCCAGATCACCTCACAGATGATCAATGGTAAGAAATGTCTCGTCATCCCCATGGACGAGGACGAGCACGCCAACGTGAACGGCGTAACCACACTGATCTAATAGAATTTCCTATTAAAAAATAAAAATAACAGGCATATGTTCCTTTTTCAAGGGAGGCATATGCCTGTTATCTTGTTTAATAGGAAATTCCTTCAAAATTTCCTATTGGCAGCATCATAAATGATACTGCTAAGCTTGTAATACTTCCAAAGGAAGTATTATCCCGTAGGGATTATGCATCTTATAGATGCATAACATTGCCCAAAGTGTCATTAAAGTAGTGGTAACATAAGAGTGTCGAAGACACTTTGTTCTATAGCAGGACATTTTTTCATCTGCGTTTATTTCAATAGTGCGATAAGACGGCTTGTTCCCAAACGGTCTGCCCCCAGCTCGATGAATTTCTCTGCATCTGCCACAGTGGATACGCCGCCGGCAGCTTTTACTTTTACATCTTTGCCCACATTTTTACGCATGAGATCCACATCATCGAATGTTGCTCCGTTGGTGGAGAATCCGGTGGATGTCTTGATATAATCTGCACCGGATTCCGTTACTACATGGCACATCTCAATCTTTTCTTCCTCAGTGAGAAGGCAGGTCTCGATGATTACTTTCAGTAACTTTCCACCGCAGGCTTCTTTGATCGCTTTGATTTCTTTTAATACTTCATCATATTTCTTGTCCTTCACAAGGCCGATGTTGATGACCATATCGATCTCATCCCCACCGTTAGCCACTGCATCTTTTGTCTCAAATACTTTTGTGGCAGTGGTCATATTGCCATTGGGGAATCCAATTACGGTACATACTTTTAAGTTATCGCCCACAAATTCCTTTGCCGCCTTTACATAAAAGGGTGGAATACATACGGATGCAGTCTGATTGTCTATGCCTTCCTGGCAAAGTTCCCTGATCTGTTCCCATGTTGCTGTCTGTTTCAATAATGTGTGATCGACTCTTTTTAATATTTCTCTCTTATCCATTTCGCTCTCCTGTCACCCACCTGGGCATGTCATATATGATTTTCTATGTCTTTCTCTCAAATATCGTAACTATTCAGAACCCCACGCGCAAAACGCTTCTTCGAAGCTTTCCTTTTGCTTATGTGGTTACTTCTTCTCGTACATCGCTTTCGTCTCTCGATCCTGTCTGATCAGTTCTCTGATGGCTTCCACTCCCACTTTTATAGCGGATTCTGTATCATGTACGATGGGATTTTCCAGTCCTGCCTTCTGTCTCTCCTGGTTAGCTACTACCAGAAAGTCCGAGCCACATCTCACACCGAGATGACTTGCCACCACGAACAGTGCGGCAGATTCCATCTCGCTGGCTTTACATCCCAGTCGAAGCCATGCTTCCCATTTATTCAGCAGTTCATAGCTCACCGGCTTGGAATCCGGATCATGCTGTCCGTAAAAAGCATCCTTACATTCCACCACGCCTGCATGGTAGGTATATCCCAGTTTCCTTGCCGCGTGAACCAGGGCATTGGTCACATCCAGATCAGCCACCGCCGGGAACTCAATGGGGGCGTACTCTTTGCTGGTACCTTCCATACGGATCGCTCCGGTAGCAATGACGATATCACTTCCCTTTACATTAATCTCCATGCCGCCACAGGTCCCCACTCTGATAAATGTGTCTGCACCGCAGTTGACCAGCTCTTCCATGGCGATGGATGCGGATGGGCCGCCGATTCCTGTGGAGGTGACACTCACCTTTTCTCCATCCAGATATCCTGTATAGGTGGTAAATTCACGGCTGTCTGCCACCAGTATCGGTTCATCAAAATGACTTGCTATCTTCTCACAACGCTTGGGATCACCTGGCAATATCACATAACGTCCCACATCACCCTTGCGAATCTGTAAATGATATTGTAATCCGATTTCACCTGAATAATTCTGCATATATACTCCTTATCTGTGAAGTTCTATCACTTGTCTATTTTTTTATGTTGTCTTTTATGTCCTTATCATGTTGTCTTTTATGTCCTTATCCTATCATCTTTTCTGCTATTATGCAACATTATAATTGCAGTTCACGTTGGATTGGCATTGGATTCAACTGTCCACATAAATCTCCATAAAGCAGTGGTAAAATAGACTATTTTAGAATTCTTTCCCCAATATAAACAACGAATTTCCCATGAAAACAGACGAAGAATCTGACTTTATGACTTTTCCTGTATTTTCCCAAATAATCTTTTTAAATATTTACTTTTTAGACAAGTTAATGCATTTGACAAACAAGTTATCCTATTTTATCATATACTTGTATAATAAATATTCGTAACTATATAATTCTATATTTTTGATTTTATTATTTTTATCGTTTTAATGCTTTTAATGTTATATTTTACTATTTTATAAATTCTTATTTTATATCATTACTTATTTTTAAATACTTAAACAATTTATTACGTTTTAATCTTAATCATAAAGCAATCGTAAATCGTAATAAATAGAAGGGATTTCAATCAATGGATTCAAAAAGAGATGTGGAAAAGAAGTTAAAACATGTAAAAGTATATGACCGTCTCTATGCACAGATCAAGTCCGGGCTCTATGCTGTGGGAAGTCCTCTGCCCTCCGAGCCGGAGCTGGCACAGCAGATGGGGGTCAGCCGTATGACACTGCGACGGGCGCTCTCCCTGCTGCAGGAAGATAATCTGGTGGAAAACATCCGCGGAAAGGGCAACTACATCAAGTCCAATGAGCTGATACAGCCAACCATCGGTATGGAGACCCTGTGCCACCCTGTAAAGAACTGCTGCTCTGTTC
>JAQVCT010000060.1 GCA_028689655.1 Lachnospiraceae bacterium | reverse complement strand
CCACCCGAATACTCACCTTGTCCGGCTTTATCTATGATATCGGCAAGCTGAAACTTCCCAATTCCTTATTATGGACCCCTGGGAGACTGTCAAACGACGAATATACCAGGATGCAGACCCACACCATTCTCGGGTATGATCTGATAAAACACAAAGAACTGGATGAACATATTATCAATGCCACATTGATGCATCACGAACGCTGTGATGGAAGTGGTTACCCCAATCACTTAAAAGATGAAGAAATAGATCTTTTTGCAAAATATATGGGAATCGTTGACTCCTATGAGGCGATGACTTCTGCCAGAACGTACCGCCCTTCACTACACCCTTTTGAAGTGATCAAAAACTTTGAGGTCGGTGGACTGGAACGATACGGAACACCATTGATTCTCCCCATCCTGCAGCATATTGCCAATTCTCACCTGGGTCACCGCGTATCCCTGAGCAATGGCGAAGCCGCAGACATTATTCTGATCAATAACCATGCCCTGACCAAACCCCTGGTCAAATGCGTAGATTCCGGTCAACTCCTGGATATGAGCAAGACCCCCAACATAGAAATTACAGGAATGCTTTAACATTTGCCTAGGCTGCGCAGCAGGCGTACGGCACGAAGTCACGAAGTGACGTAGGTTATTTGACTCGGCTGCGCAGCAGGCGATGTCACGGAGTCACGCAGTGACGTAGGTTAATTTGCCTAGGCTGCGCAGCAGGCGTACGGCACGAAGTGCGTAGGTTAATTTGACCACTTATGATCCTTTTTTAGTCTAAGGTACTCTTTATATGCCAGTTCCAGCATTTTCTTTTCATTAGAGAATTTCAGCATATGGTATGCCTCATGATATTTGTAATAGCCAGAATCTGTAAAATATTCCTCTTTCTGGGGTTTACTGTAATAGTTATCGGCTTTCATGAGATACCAGTGGACTTCTTTCTGCACAATGTTATCCGGAATGCGGAAGGCATACAGACTCTTCCCGATATATTTCAAAATAACAGGTGTCACGCCTGCCTCCTCTTTCACTTCCCGCAAGGCAGTGTCCGCATGGTCTTCCCCATCTTCCACCGTTCCTTTGGGCAGTACCCATCCATCATATTTATTTCTGTAATTCTTATATAAGAGTAATATCTTCCCACGAAATATGACGATCCCGCCACAGCTCACTGCTTCTATCATTCTGGAACTCCAATCCAATATCTGTCGTTATTCGATCTCTATTATGATTCACTGCTCTATTTTTCCACACTATTCCTTAAAATAAGCGTTAAAAATTCTTTTTGCAATAGGTACTGCATAATCGCCGCCACTGCCGGCACCTTCCAATATGATGGTGACTACAATCTCTGGATTCCGAACGGGTGCATATCCGGTAAACCATGCATGGCTATCCTCTTTTACACCGTTATACTCCGCAGAACCTGTTTTTCCGGCAGCGGTATAGGACAGCCCGGACAATTTTTTGCCGGTTCCGGAGTGCACCACTTCCTCCATGTAAGATTGCAGGATAGACGCCTCCTCGGTGGTCATCAGCATGCCATAATTGGAAGGTTCATATTGGTTGACAATATTCTGATTTGCATCCAGAACGTGATCCACCATATAAGGGATCATTAAAGTTCCCTGATTGGCAACTGCCTGGGTGATCATTGCCAGATGCAAGGGGGTCATCTGTGTAGCACCTTGTCCAATCGCCATCTGCATCATGTCTTTGGGGTCGGTATCCGGGGAAACCGCAATGCTGCTCTGCTTTGTGTTAAAAGACACAGGCAGCTTCTGATTAAATAACAGACTGTCCAAAGTATCCTGGAACTTTCCATAGTCCAGATTGGTGCCAATATTGGCAAAGGAGGAATTACAGGACTTTGCAAAAGAACTTTTGAGATCCAATGCCCCATGTGCAGTCCTGTGATAGCACTGGATACTACTGTCTCCCAGTGTGAACTTACCATTACAGTCATAATGATAATTAGTATAATTGTCTGGATTCTCCCGAATATATTCCAGTGCAGTCATCATCTTAAAGGTGGAGCCAGGTGGATATAATCCCTGCGTAACACGATTCAATAACACGGTGCTGGAATCGTCATGAATGATATCCTCCCACTTTTCAGGTATCTCGTTGGGATCAAAATCAGGTTTGGATACCATTGCCAGAATCTTCCCTGTGGAAGGTTCTATGGCAATGGCTGCACCCTTATAAACACCCAGTGCGTCGGACAGCACCTGTTGTAAATCCACATCCAATGTGGTCACCACACTGTTCCCGGGATTTTTGATCCCCTTTATTTCATTCTGCAATTTTTCGTCCACAGGAATATCCGATGTGATCAGGTGATAATTCTCATTGGATTCCACCCCCATACGTCCATTGCTGGAGAAACCGATCACATGGGCAAATAGATTCTCATAGGGATAGACGCGGGTTTCCACATTATTTTTCGACACCTTTGTCTCCGCCAGGACTTCATTATTTTTAGAATAGATCGTCCCGCGAATGACCTTTTCCGCCAGCATTGCCTGTCTCGGGTTGTAAGCGTTATTAATCAGCATTTCCTTGTCACTGTAGACAAAATATCCCATATAAAGGATCAGACAGACAAATAAAAAGGAAAAGAAATACATGATTCCTGTTATTTGTGGATTGTTTTTTTCATTTTTATTATTATTTTTCATAACCTGCACCACTCATTCGTCCATTTCATACGCTTCTATATCATGCTCCATTTTTTCGGCTCTTTTTCCTTTTCGTTCCTTCATTTTTTCACTTCTTATTTTTAGTTCTTATTTTCTTATCTTAATATTTCAGTTCTTGTTTTCAGTTCTTGTTTTTATTTCTTACTTTTAGTTTTTAGCTCTTATTTTTGGTTATTACTTTTAGTTCTTACTTTTAGTTCTTATTTTCAATTATTAGTTTTCATTTCTTTTTTTGTAATTTCTTCATGGATTTGGTCTGCTGCACCTGCTCGTCATAACGTATCATGTATAGCCCCTGAATGATGAAGAACATGATGATTGTCGTCAGAATGGAGCTGCCTCCGTAACTGATAAAAGGAAGGGTAACGCCAGTTAAGGGAATAAATTTGGTGCCGCCACCAACGGTGAGGAACACTTGAAAAATGTAAATAATACCCAGTCCCGCCGCAATATACCGATAAAAAGCATCTCTCAACTGAGAGGCAATTTTCATGAACATGATAAAACAGGAAAGACAGATTAGCAGAAGGCAAATGGCAAAGAGCAATCCCATCTCCTCCGCCACTGCTGAAAATACAAAATCTGATTCCACAAAAGGAATAGAGGAAGGGGTTCCCTGTCCAAGTCCAAGCCCAAACCAGCCTCCGGTTCCCATTGCAAATAACGACTGGGTAATCTGATATCCTGTTCCGGCAATATCGTTCCAGGGATCCTGCCATGCCTGTACACGCACCTGCACATGACTGAAAAAGTGATACGCTCCCATAGCGGCAGTACATCCCGCAAAGATTCCAAGGATCAGATAAATATAGTTCTTCGTAGCGATAAAGATGAGGCATACATATACCACGAAAAAGATCAATGCACTTCCCAGATCTCTGGACAATACCAGAATAATCACATGGGCACCTGCCAGCACCGCCGATATCACAATATGAATAAATCGATCTGACTCATATAACAAACTGGCAATTAGGAACACATAGAGAATCTTCACGAACTCGGAGGGCTGGAAAGTGTAACCCAGTATCCTGTAGGAAATCTTGGAACCATTGGTGACAGCACCTACCAGCAGTACGATGGTCAGGGCAGCGATACCCACCATGGCATAGATCCATGTCAAATATTTGAATAATCGAATCTTATGGACAAAATAAGGAATCGCCATACCGATGATCAGGGATACAATTACGATCTTAAATTGACTGACTGCCTTAGTCAGTGATATTCTCGCCAAAATGATGAACCCAATGGACAGCAACATACACATATTGTTCACGATGAGTCTGTTTACTTTTGTGTAGATCGCCCTTGCAAGCACCATCACGGAAAACAGTACCACCAACTCAAAAATCCCCAGGAATAAATATAAAATATCCGGTTCCTTCTGAGATACATAAATCGTCACAAAACCCGTCACATGTATCAGAAACAGAAGAATGCCCTGACGAATATAAATTCCATTTTTCGTTTCCGGTTCTTCGTAGCGGAATACGGCAAATGCTTCATAGGTATATAAAATGGCGAAGACTACCATTCCATATTTAGAAAATTCTTTGATATACCAAACCATGTGTATACTCCCATTTCATGATGTAAGGGTCAAAAGGTATTTTGCCCCTTGATACTTACGGATTATTTCGCACTTCGTGCTTTCATAATCCTAAAAACATTCGAAATCCGTCCTGATCGGGCTACTTTCTCATGTTTTACGGGTCCCAAATTCATGCTTTTTCGTGCGAGCACGAAACGCATGACCTTTTGACCCTAGTATCATTTTATTATTCTACGCCTCTTGCCAGATGCCCCTTGGTAAATTCTGTATATGGAGGTGTCATCTTTTCCTCCGGATGCTGAATGGCATTCTCAAAGAAGTGCACCACGGCATCTATCTCCATTCCCTGCTCCGTGGTAAAATCCAGTCGCATGGCTTTCACATGATAACGCAGAAATTTATCCAGATATCCATGCAGAGAGGTGGGCTGACCATTATAGATAACATTATAGCAGTGCAGGCAATTGGTGTTCACATAGAAATTCTTCTGATAGCGGTCTTCCAGTAACAGGTCATACTGATGATTGCATGAAATGGTATTGGCACATTGCAAAGTCGTCTTTCGTATGCAGTTTGCTGTGATCATCATGGGAATACGCCCATATACAGGGATATTCATATGCTTAAGACCCATGCGAAGCAATTCTTTCAAATTCAGTTCATAGGACGCGGTCAACTCTGTGGCATTTTCCTTTTCCAACAAAAATTCTTTTGCTTTCGTATTAAAACAGTAAATCTCTGCATCCAGTATCACATCTTTTCCATCAGATTTCTGATAAGAAATCTCTTTCAGCCATTGCAGTGATTCCAGATTGCGAATCAGTACACCTTCCACTGCTGGTTCTGTGATGTAGCAGCGAATAGATTCCAGATACGCATAGGAACGCTCTCGTATGATATAGGGGAGCACAAAATAGAACCGTTTGTGATGACTTTGTATCATTTCCCGAATCTCACGAAAGGAATCCTGAAGACCTTCGATTCCATTCCGGTACAGCAGGTCACTGGATACGAAGATTCTGTCTATGGACGGAAAAGAAAGTACATGGGTCAATTGCTCCATGGTATGAATTACAGTGTCCAATCTTGTGACATGGGATGCACGGGGCGGGTTCTCTTTTTCCCCGGAGTCCTCTTTCACATCTTTTATGGGTTCTTCGACACTTTTTCTTGGAACTCCCAGCAGCGTCTGCTCCAGTAACTGCAATCCCTCTCTCCTGATGATATTCATTGATTTCAAAGGAATGAAAATATCCGAGTCCATATCAATGGTAAGATCTGATATCCTGTAATTAGTATTCCCCGTTTTTGATATTTGTTTTACAACAGATTCCCGCTCCACAGGACGACTGGTGGCTTTTTGTACCATATCTCCCTTCACAGAGACCGTTGTACCTGTATTTTCATGGGTGATTTCACATTCCATAGCCTGACCGCTGTGAAGCGTCAGATGCAGTTTCACTGCCAGCTTTTTCGTTGTCTCGATATATTCACTGCGCAATCTGGTGAGGAGCGCCTCATCAGAGCCACTATAGCTTGGTTTCGATAAGGTCACCATTTCTTTTCCGTTATGCTTTCGATAATAGCCATCCTGAATTTCACTTCGAATATATAACTTGCGGATCATGGACAGATCTTCCCGGGTGACTTTATAGTGCTGTGGATCTTTCTCATATAAATCAATATATTTGCGGTAAATCGCTGTTACTCCGGCAGCATATTCCGGCTTTTTCATTCTGCCCTCGATCTTAAAGGAATCAATTCCTGCATCTATCAGTGCAGGAAGCAATTCCAGAGTACACATATCTTTGAGGCTCAGTACATATTGCTCTTCTGGCGTCACCTTCTTATGATCCTGTAAGACATGATAGGGAAGACGGCACGGCTGGGCACATCTGCCACGGTTTCCACTGCGTCCGCCGATAATACTGCTGAGCAGACAGGCACCGGAATAGGAATAGCACTCGGCACCATGGACAAAGGCTTCTATCTCAATATTCACATTTTTCTTGATGTCCCGAATCTCTTCCAGAG
>JAQVCT010000059.1 GCA_028689655.1 Lachnospiraceae bacterium | reverse complement strand
TGGTATAATCGCCAACGGATTCACAGTGCTCTTGGATACAAAACTCCTCAGCAAGTGGAGGACGAAGCTACTCAGGCAGCATAAAAAAGTTTAACTTTTTGTGTCCAATGTATTGACACAGGTCCAAGGCATGGTTTACTATGGAACTTGATATGACGAAGGGGAGCCCTTTCAAATTAATCAGCAAATTTATCATTCCATTGATTATTGGAAATATTTTTCAACAATTTTATAATCTTATCGATACCATCATCGTGGGAAGGTTTGTGGGTGTGAAGGCATTGGCAGCGGTGGGGGCTACCGGTACGATCATGTTCCTGATCCTGGGTTTTATGCAGGGACTTACCACGGGATTTACAGTATTGACGGCACAGCGATTCGGAGCAGGTGACCGTGCAGGTATGAAAAAAACAGTGGGAAATGCGGCTGTTCTTTCTATTATTATAACGATCATCGCCACAATCGTCAGCGTGATGGGCATGGATTGGCTGCTACGGATCATGAATACACCGGAAGACATCTTTTATATGGCAAAGGACTACATCGTGGTTATCTGCCTTGGCATGGGCTGCAATATTTTATACAATCTATTGTCCAGTATTTTGAGAGCGGTTGGAAACAGTAAGGTACCACTATATTTTCTTATCGTGTCAGCAGTGTTGAATGTCTTTCTGGATATCACGTTGATCGTGAATTTTAACATGGGTGTCGCGGGTGCTGCATGGGCAACAGTCATATCCCAGGGTGTCTCAGGGGTATTGTGCCTGCTCTATATTATGAAAAAAGTGCCATTGCTTCATATTACAAAAGAAGACTGGAAGTTGGATGAATACTGTGTGAAGAATCAATTGACCATCGGAGTACCCATGGCATTACAGTTCTCCATCACTGCGGTGGGAACGATATTGGTACAGAGTGCCTTAAATATGCTGGGATCTACTGCGGTGGCAGCTTATACGGCGGCGGGCAAGGTGGAGCAGCTGGTAACGCAGCCGTTCATGGCACTTGGCATGACCATGGCCACCTACAGTGCACAGAACCGTGGTGTCGGTGATATCGATCGAATCCGTAAGGGTGTCTTCGTGGCAAATATTATGAATGTGATCTACGCCCTGGTCATCGCAGTGGTAATTATAGAAGCGATGCCATATGCAGTTCAATTATTTGTGACGGGAGATCCGGGAGAGATCCTTCAACTGGCAAATACGTATATCCGTGTGGTGAGCACCTGTTTTATTCCACTGGGTCTGATATTTGTTTATCGGAATCTGTTACAGGGATGCGGATTATCTTTTTTGCCCATGATGGGCGGTGTGGTGGAGCTGGTAAGCCGTTCTGTACTGGCTTTTGTAGCAGCAGAATCCAAGAGTTACGTGGGTGTATGTATGGCGAACGCAGCCGCCTGGCTCTCCGCAGGTGTATTCTTATGGATCGCCTATCTCTTCGTGATAAGAAGCTGGAAGAAAAAAGGTCTATATTAATTGATAGAAGCGTCATGGTGAAATCTACACTATGACGCTTTCCCTCATTCATTCATAAGTACCTACTGTTCCAAATGCGATAATATTTTTTCATACAGAATCCCTGCTGCGAACCAATAAGGGAAAAAGTCCAGTCGAATGACAGAGCGGATATTCCATGGAGAACGTTCATAATTCCAGGGACAGCAGTGATGGCGCATGAGAAAAGAACCTGAGAGATACTCCACGAAAAAGATACCGCAGGCATAGCAAAATCCCCGAAACAGAAGGGAGCAGTGCTTCAGGCATTTATGGAGCGGGCACAGCAGCACTGCCATTCCATAAATAGGAAACATGAAAAGAGATGTAGATCCAGTCAATGTGAAATTGTGTCTTTGAAGAGCATGCAGCGAAGTGAAGAGAATCTCCATGCACCACCCCACAACACCGCAGACCGCAAAAAGCTTTATATATTTTTTCATAGACATTAGGATACCCAATCTTGATTTTTTTATTCCTTTTCATACTCAAATCACCGGAGTGTGGTATAATTTGACAGGATTACTTTGTAATCCTGTCACGAAGTCACGAAGTGACGTAGGTATAATTTGACAGGATTACTTTGTAATCCTGTCACGAAGTCACGAAGTTTTACGGGTCTCAAATTATCGAAAGGCACAAAATACATGAATTATAAAGAAACCATGGAATACATAGAAGAGATGACAAAATACGGAAGCGTACTTGGTCTTGAAAATATGAGAAATCTGCTGCAGTGCCTTAACAACCCCCAGGAGGAACTGAAATTCGTACACATAGCAGGAACCAACGGAAAGGGCTCTACACTCAGCTTTATATCCACGGTTCTGACCTGTGCGGGATATAAAGTGGGGCGTTACATATCACCCACGATATTTGAATATCGGGAACGGATTCAGATCAATGGAAAGATGATATCCAAGGTGGAACTTGCAGCGTATATGACCCGTATTAAAGATGCAGTGGAGCAGATGACAGAGGAGGGATTACCACATCCAACTCCCTTTGAGATAGAGACGGCACTGTCCTTTCTCTATTTTAAGGAGAAGAAATGTGATATCGTGGTACTGGAAACAGGACTTGGTGGAAGGGAGGATGCCACTAATATTATCACCACCACTCTTGTGGCGGTGCTCACCAATATCAGTATGGATCATATGGCATTTCTGGGGGAAACACTGGAAAAGATTGCTTATCAGAAGGCGGGAATCATTAAGAACGGGTGTTATGTTATTAGCGCCAAACAGGAAACCACAGCAATGCAGGTGGTGGAAGAGGTCTGCAGAGAACAGCAGGCAGCGCTTACCGTAGTAAATCAGGCGGGCATAAAATCTGTAAAATCTTCCCTGACAAAGCAAAGCTTTTCTTATGAGTCTGCCAATCATATTTTATATAAAAAGATGGAGATTTCTTTATTGGGAACCTATCAGATTAAAAATGCGATTCTGGCAATTGAGGTATTGGGGCGTTTGCAGAAGCTGGGCTATTCCATATCGGAAAAAGCATTGCGGAAAGGATTGCTGGAGACGGTGTGGATTGGGAGATTTACGGTCATTGCCAGGAACCCGCTTTTCATTGTGGATGGAGCACATAATGAGGATGCAGCCAGACAGCTTCGGGATACCATAGAGTTTTATTTTACAAATAAGAAGATTATCTATATAATGGGAATATTGAAAGATAAGGAATATGGAAAAATTATTCAGGAGACTTATTCCTACGGGACACATATTATTACCGTGACTACACCGAAAAATCCACGTGCCATGCCGGCATATGAACTGGCACAGGAGATTCAGCCCTATCATAACAGCGTGACTGTCGCTGACAGTCTGCAGGAGGCTGTGGAGATGAGCTATTTACTGGCTGATAAGGACAGCGTGATCATCGCATTTGGTTCTCTCTCTTATCTGGGGGAACTGATCAGGATCGTGGAACACAGAGATGACATTAGGAGAGATACCCATGGTAGATCAGAACAAGATTAAGGAAGCAATTAAACTGTTATTGGAGGGCATCGGAGAAGATCCCTTCCGGGAAGGACTTTTAGAAACGCCCGATAGAATCGCCAGAATGTACGCAGAGATCTTCGCGGGACTGGATGAAGATGCGAAAACACATCTGGAGAAAACATTTACAGTGGAAGACAGGGAAAATCAGGGAATTGTGCTGGTAAGAGATATTACCTTTTACTCCATGTGCGAGCATCATTTTATGCCCTTCTACGGAAAGGCACATATCGCTTATATTCCAGATGGCAAGGTGGTGGGATTGAGTAAACTTGCCCGCACTGTTGAGGTGTTTGCAAAGCGGCCACAGATACAGGAGAAGATGACTGGTCAGATCGCGGATGCCATTATGGAATATCTGAATCCCAAAGGGGTCATGATCATGCTGGAAGCGGAGCATATGTGCATGACCATGCGTGGAATCAAAAAGCCGGGAAGTAATACAGTCACCACCTCCATGAGGGGCGCTTTTATGAATGATACCAATCTGCAGAATACATTTTTCCACATGCTAGACCGATAGAGGATGACAGAATGTGAGGTGCAGTATGACAGATCGTGTGAATCAAATATTACAAAATGAAGAATATCAACAAAATTATTATAAAAATGAGGAGTGCGAAGTGGATCGTGTCTTTTGCAAACATGACATGGTGCACTTTCTGGATGTTGCCCGCATCGCGCAGATTATCAATCTGAAAGAGGAACTGCTGGTATCGGAGGAACTGATCTATGCAGCGGCACTGCTCCATGATATCGGGAGACATGAGCAATATCGAAAGGGTATCAGACATGAGGAGGCCAGTGCGGTAATTGCCCGTGATATCTTGCCACAATGCGGATTCGATGAAAAAGAAACAGATGTTATCTTAAGAGCGATCCGGCACCACAGGACAGTCGAGATCAAAGAGCAAGGAAATCTGGATGGCATCCTGTACCGTGCAGATAAATTGAGTAGAGCATGCTTTGCCTGCAAGGCGGAGAAGGACTGCAACTGGAAGGGGGATAAGAAAAATCATCAGTTATTACAGTAAAAGATAAAACCGAGGAGCGAGGAAAAATGCAGATAGGAAACAGACAATTTGATACAGATAGGCACAAACATACATATGTGATGGGGATACTGAATGTAACTCCCGATTCCTTTTCTGATGGGGGCAAATATAATCATATGGACCAGGCACTTTATCATGTGGAGGAGATGATCGGAGACGGGATGGATATTCTGGATATCGGCGGTGAATCCACGAGACCGGGATATGAGTTATTATCGGATGAAGAAGAAATTGCCCGTGTTACCCCTACTATAGAAAAAGTTAAATCGAGATTTGATATACCTGTTTCTCTGGACACTTATAAGAGTAAAGTGGCACAGGCGGGGATAGATGCGGGGGCGGATCTCATCAATGATATCTGGGGATTGAAATATGATGACCAGATGGCAAAGGTCATTGCCAACAGCCAGCTGCCCTGCTGTCTCATGCATAATCGTGACAATACGAATTATCAGTCCTTCATGCAGGATGTGGCGGCAGACCTTGCGGAGACCATACAGATTGCTGAGAGGGCAGGAATCGCCGATAACAAGATCATTCTGGATCCAGGGGTGGGGTTTGGGAAGACCTATGAGCAGAATCTTCAGGTCATTAATAACCTGGAGAGCCTGCATGTGTTTGGTTATCCACTTTTATTGGGTACTTCCAGAAAATCTGTTATTGGACTTACCCTGGATGTTCCGGTCACAGAGCGCGTGGAAGGAACCATCGCCACCAGTGTGCTGGCAGTAATGAAGAAATGTGTGTTCGTGAGAGTACATGACGTGAAAGAGAATGCCCGTGCCATCAGGATGACAGAAGCAATCCTGAACGCATGAGGATAACGTATGACTGAATAAAGGATTGTGTCAAATACAGACATAGCGTATAGGAGAAACAAAATGGATCAGATACGAATCGATAATCTGGAGGTATATGCCCATCATGGGGTGTACCCGGAGGAAAATAGAAAAGGACAGAAGTTCTATGTAAATGCAGTTCTCTATACCGATACCCGAAAGGCGGGACAGCAGGACGATCTGGAACTTTCCACAAATTATGGTGAAGTGTGCCTGTTCATTCAGGATTACATGACAGAGCGTGTCTGTAAATTATTGGAGACAGTGGCAGAAGGTCTGGCAGAAGCGATTCTGTTACAGTTTCCAAAGATCAGGAAACTTGATCTGGAGATTCGAAAACCCAATGCGCCCATTCCTCTTCCTTTTACATCGGTATCTATAAAAATAACACGTGGCTGGCATAAGGTATTTATTGCCTTTGGATCCAATATGGGAGATCGGGATACCTATATTGCCAATGCCTTACAATCCATTGCGGAACACCCACTTTGCAGGACAGAAAAGGTTTCTTCTGTTTTACGCACCACTCCTTATGGGGGACAGGCGGAGGGAGAATTTCTTAATGGAGTATTACAGATAAGAACCTTATTCACACCGGAAGAATTATTGGAAGTCCTTCATGAGCTAGAGGCGGAGGCCGGACGCCAGCGGACTGTCCACTGGGGCTCCAGAACATTGGATCTGGATATCCTTTTTTTTGACGATCTGGTGATGAGTACGGAGATCCTGACGATTCCTCATGTAGATATGCAGAATCGTGATTTCGTACTGCGACCACTGTGCGAGATCGCCCCCTATTTTCGCCATCCAGTCACGAATCAGACCATGCAGCAGATGCTGGAGAATTTGACAGAGCACCATGTACTATAGCTCATGGTCCAATATGAGAGAACGCAAAAAAGAATGAATTACAAGTAGGAAAATTTGAATTGAACCAAGTCGCTGCGCGACGGCCTGCCAAGGCTGTGGCGCAGTTTTTTTCTACAATTAAAAGAAGTGGCAACCAAGTCCTAAAAGTAGTATTGTTAAATCACCACAAAATAACAATCAAACAG
>JAQVCT010000031.1:25552-31913 GCA_028689655.1 Lachnospiraceae bacterium | reverse complement strand
TACCTGGAAAAACGGTTGGTATTTCTTATTAATGGTTATCCCAATAGTAAACATCGTAGTATGGATTATAACAATGAATAAATTGTCCAAATCATTTGGTAAGGGTACAGGATTTACAGTAGGTCTGGTACTTTTAAGCATAATCTTTTTAGGGATTCTTGCATTTGGCAGTGATACATATCAGGCATAGAATCAGTAACATAAACAAAAATAGAATAAGCCTAATGATATGCGACACTATTTCGTACCACAAGAGATACGGGTAGGAGCACAATCTGATCGGGCACATTTTCACCATTGATAAGCTGCAGCAGAATTGCTGCAGCTTTTTCACTTTTCAGGACAATATCCTGTCTCATGGTGGTGAGCTTCGGCACGGCGTAGCGGGCAATGGGATTGTCATCAAATCCCATGATAGAGTATTCGTCAGGAATACGATGTCCATGCTCTGAAAGATGGCTGATGACCTCCATGGCAAGCTGGTCTGAGGTGCAGAAGATGGCATAATGTCTGCCTGCCAGGTGCAGGAGCGAATCAAGCTGACTGGTACGATTCCGCCTTTGGGGATTCAGAATGATATTCCAGTATTGAGACAGCGGAAGCCCGTGTTTTTTCATGGATTTTTTAAGACCAATGGCACGGAGTGCAGAGGAGCCATATTTATCATCAGAGAGAACCAGAATATTTTCAAAATGTTCTTCAATGAGATATTCTCCAACCTGATACCCGGCATCAATATCGTCCAGGGTCACATGACAGCCTTCGCATTCCAGAGGGTGAGAGTCCTCATTGTAAGTGTCGATACCTACCAGCGGACATTCCACCAGGGCTTTCAATTTTAGAAAATTTTTCTGGGAAAAGGTAACTGTGATGATGCCCGCAACGTTCCAGGAGCTTGCCATTTGAAAGATGCTATCCAGGTCTGTGTTGATATAAAGCATCATAAAATAACCTGTATTACGTATTTTCTCTTCCAGAGTACCGATGGTCAGGGAGTAGAAGGGATCGCCGACTGTGGTGTTGTCATATAACTTGCAGGTATGAATGACCACAGCTATGATACGGGTCTTTCCCTTGGCCAGTGCTTCCAGTCCCATTTTCTGTACATAGTTATATTCCTTCAACGCTTTTTGAATGCGTTCAATATTTTCCTTTGACACTTTTGTGTTTCTTCCATGTAAGACGTTTGCCACTGTGGTAGGGCTTACATTCATTTTATCAGCGATTTCCTTTAATGTAATCATATGTATCTCCCGTCTGAATCAGTTTATCATTTTCATTATTCTGTAATATATAACTTATATGCAGTGCTATTAACGTCATGCGTAATTCGTATTCCTGACTTATCTACTTTGTAACTAAGTCATATTCTATCATAAACATACAATGTGCACAATAATAAATTTGAAAAGTTGTATATAAAATAGGTGTTGCACAAAACCTATTTACAAAAGGTGAAAATACACATAAAATATAAATTACAGACAAAGGTGTTATACAAAACCTACAAAGCATAATCATATGGAACTGAAAAAACGTACAATTTAATGGAGGAAAAGGAATGAAAAAAAAGGTATTGGCGTTATTGTTAAGTGCAACTATGGTAATGGGAGTTACTGCTTGTGGAAATTCTAGCAGCACGTCAGGGGATACCACCGCTGAAACTTCGGACACAGCGGTGACTGCAGAGGCAGCAAAGACCGACGCAGCGGAGAATAAAGGTGATGGAAACCGTGAGATGATCACGATCTTCCGTTCAGATGATGGTAACGGAGCCATGGAAGCGGCGATAAAGGGATTTGAGGAGTCACAGGACAAATACGGAGTCAACTGGGTAGTGGCTACCAATGATACGGATCAGACAAAGAGTCAGTTAAATACAGCATTTTCAGCAGGCAGTTCGGAATATGATCTGGCATCTATCGATACAGTATGGGCAGGCGATATGGCGGCAGCAGGCTACATAGAACCTTTGGACAGCTATATGAAGGATGCAGGCAGAAGCGTGGCAGATTATAACAAAGGTTCCATTCAGGCAGGGACCTATAATGCCAAGACCTACGCACTTCCATTGTACCCGGATTTTGGTGTATTGTTCTTTCGAAGTGACATTGTACCAGAGGAGGATTCCGCAAAACTGGTAAGTGGTGATTACACATGGGATGAACTTCTTGCAATGGCTGAGAAATATAAGGGAGAGGGTGGAACAAAGACAGGTATCACCTTCCAGGCAAATCAGTACGAAGGTCTTGTATGTAATGCCAATGAATTTACTTCCAACTACACAAAGGTAAAAGACGGACTGGAAGTTATGAAAAAATTTGTGGATTCAGATGCTACACCGGACGATATTCTGGTCTATCAGGAATCGGAAGCCTGCAACAGCTATGTAAATGGTGAGACCGTATTTTCACGTAACTGGCCTTATGTATGGGGAACCTTAGCAACAGAGGGCTCCGCAGTGGCACAGGATCAAACGAACGTTGCTCCATTACCGGAAGGTGCATGTATCGGTGGATGGCTGGTGGCCATGAATGCGAAGAGTGAGCATAAAGAGGGCGCATGGGCATTCCTGGATTACATCACAGCCGGAGAAGGACAGAAGTTATTTACCAGCACAGGAGGTTATGTACCTGGATATACCGCATACGTGGAGGATGCAGACGTACTGGCAGCCAATCAACTGTTGTCAAAAGAGGGGTTCATTACGGCTCTAAATAATACCATTGCAAGACCTGCATCGGACAACTATCAGGAATTATCAGATGCATTACAGATCTCCATGCACAAATACTTATCAGGGAAGACAGAGCTGGATGCAACAGTAACAGAAGTGGAAGGATTATTAAAATAATAATCTTTTAAGGAAAAGCAGGAGGAAAAAGTATGGTAAAGCGAATGACGTTTAAACAGTTTCTGTTTATTCTTCCGCTGCTGGTATTCATTGGTGTTTTTTCCATTTATCCCATTGTTGTTTCTCTCAGCTACACATTTTTTGATTATAAGACAAACGATCAACAGCACAATGGATTTTATCTGTCAGAACAGTTGAATGAAAAGTTATTTTATGAGGACTGTGATTACATCAATTATTTTATAGATGCAGACAAGACAGTGGAAGGTCTCAGCGATGAGGATCTGGCGACTTTTGAAGATGTGGAAGCAGATACCACAGCAATCATGGCAAAGTATGAGAATGCCACAGGAGTTACAAAGGTATCCTCAGATGTCATGGAGGAGATTACCGCATACATAGACAGCGTAGAACAACGAACCAGTGATATCTATGAGAGAAATTCTGACCTGGAGTTTTACAATGCAGAAAATCTGCCACAGATCATTAAGGATATGAGAAGCACCATTGTGGAATCAAACTTTATCGGGGCGGCAGGCTTTACCCAACTTCTCCACGATACAAGATTTTCCAAGGCATTGGGGAACACATTACTGTTCACCGTGATCTCAGTGACATTGGAGCTGGTACTGGGCATGCTCCTGGCACTGGTGATGGATAAGGCGATCAGGGGAATCGGCATGGTGAGAACCATAGCCCTCATTCCCTGGGCAATCCCTACGGCTGTGTCGGCGATGATCTGGAGTTATATGTACGATGGAAGCTACGGAGTGATTTCCAAGATTTTTGAGTCTATAGGCCTTATTTCCAAACAGTCAGCCATGCTGCTGACTGCCCAGGGAGCACTTGCCTCCATCGTTATCTCGGATGTATGGAAGACGACTCCTTACATGGCATTATTGTTACTGGCAGGGCTGCAGGTGGTGGACAGAGGTCTCTATGAGAGTGCTTCCATCGATGGAGCCGGTCCGGTGAGAACATTTTTCAGTATTACCCTGCCACTGATCAAACCGAGCATTCTGGTGGCACTGTTATTCCGTACGCTGGATGCTTTTAGAGTGTACGATCTGATCGCTATTTTGACAGGCGGTGGTCCTGGAAACGGAACAGAATCTTTATCCGTGTATGCTTATAAATTAATGTTCAATCAGAGCAATTACGGGTATGGTTCGGTGGTCGTCATGGGAATGACAGTATGTGTTGCAATTATCGCGATTATCTACGTGAAAGTTCTGGGCGCTGATGTCGTATCGAATAATTAGGAGGGATGAAAATGAGTAAAAATAAAGTGTTTAACATTGTTTGCTGGATATTCATCATTGCCTTCCTGGTGGTCAGCGTATTTCCATTTTTCTGGATATTTATCAGTTCGTTTAAACCGGAAGCAGAGATATTTGGTGCAAACTGTTATCGTATTATTGCAGAGAATCCGACCCTGGATAATTATAAGGTAGTCATATTTGAAAAAGGAATGATCCGTGCTGTTGGAAACAGTTTTGCCATGTCAGCGATTACCACCATATATGTAGTAGTTGTGGCATCCATGTCGGCATATATTATTTCCAGATTCAAGTTCAAAGGGAAAAGTATTCTGATGGGATTGATTCTGGCAGTTGCCATGTTTCCGCAGATGATCGTAATCGGACCTATTTTTAATATGTTCTACAAAATGAATATTTTAAATTCCTACTGGGTATGCCTGGCTTACTCCACGATCACCCTGCCCAGTGCTGTGTGGATCATGGTGGCACATTTTAATCAGGTGCCCCTTGCACTGGAGGAGGCTGCGAAGATTGACGGATGCTCCACATGGATGACTCTGTGGAAGATTATATTTCCCATCGCAGCACCGGGGGTATTTACCACTGCAATCATGAGTTTTATCTCCGCATGGAATGAATATCTGCTGTCCTGTACCTTGAATATCGATGAAAAAGTGCAGACAGTGCCAGTAAGATTAAGTTATCTCAAAGATCAGTTTACCGTATTCTGGAGTCAGATATCGGCGGCAACGGTGGTGGTAGTAATCCCCACATTGCTCATCGTACTGCTATTCCAGAAGAGAATTGTTGCAGGAATCGCCAATGGCGCAGTAAAAGAATAGACAGGAGGACACAGCATGAAAAAAGTGTGGTGGAAGGAAGCGGTGATATATCAGATATATCCCAGAAGCTTCATGGATTCCAATGGAGATGGAATCGGAGATTTAAAAGGAATTACAAGTAAACTTGATTATTTAAAAGAATTGGGAATTGATGTAATATGGCTGTCACCCTGTTACAAGTCACCGAATGATGACAATGGTTATGATATATCAGATTACAGGGAGATCATGGATGAGTTCGGTACCATGGAAGACTACAAAGAACTATTGCAGGCGACACATGACAGAGGCATTAAGCTGGTCATGGACCTGGTGGTAAATCACACCTCAGATGAGCATCAATGGTTCGTGGAATCCAGACAATCCAAGGATAATCCATATCGTGATTATTATATCTGGCGTGACGGAAAAGATGGTAAGGAACCTAATAACTGGACTTCCTTTTTCTCAGGGTCCGCATGGCAGTATGATGAGACTACAGACCAGTACTATCTGCATATGTTCTCCAAAAAGCAGCCGGACCTGAACTGGGAAAATGAGAAGGTTCGGAATGAAGTGTATGATATGATGAAATATTGGCTGGATATGGGTTGTGATGGCTTTCGTATGGATGTATGCAGTCTCTACTCCAAGACACCGGGACTTCCGGATGGAGCACCGAGAAGCGAGGTCGTAGGGATGGAATATGTAAAAGACGGTCCAAGAATTCATGAATTTTTCAAGGAAATGAATGAAAAAGTATTGTCCAAATATGATTGTATGTCGGTAGGTGAGACACCGGATGTGACCATCGAACAGGCATTGCAATATGCAGCTAACGATGGAAGTGAACTGAGCATGGTATTCCAGTTTGAGCAGAATAATTTGGATTTTGGAGAGGATCAGTGGAGTCACAGGGAAGTACCCCTGCCAGAACTGAAAGCATGTTTCTCCAAATGGCAGACAGAACTGGATGGCAGGGCATGGAATTCTCTGTACTGGACGAACCATGATCAGCCAAGAACTGTCTCACGCCGGGGAAATGATAAGGAATATCGTAAGATTAGTCAAAAGATGCTATACACCATGCTGATGACCATGCAGGGAACTCCTTACATCTATCAGGGAGAAGAGATCGGTATGACGAATACACAGTTCGACACGATTCAGGATTTTGACGATGTGGAGATCCGCAATCTGTGGAATGAACGGGTGATACATGGAAATGCTGATCCGGAAGTGCTGATGGAGGGAATCAGATACAGAGCGAGAGATAATGCCAGGACACCGATGCAGTGGGACGACACAGAGAATGCGGGATTTTCCACAGGAAAGCCATGGCTGAAGGTCAATCCCAATTATACGCAGATCAATGTAAAAGAATCGCTGGCGGATGAGGATTCTATCTTCTATTATATGCAACG
>JAQVCT010000031.1:0-25452 GCA_028689655.1 Lachnospiraceae bacterium | reverse complement strand
GGGACGACACAGAGAATGCGGGATTTTCCACAGGAAAGCCATGGCTGAAGGTCAATCCCAATTATACGCAGATCAATGTAAAAGAATCGCTGGCGGATGAGGATTCTATCTTCTATTATATGCAACGCCTGATTCGTATGAGAAAAGAAAATGAAATTGCGGTATATGGAGATTTCAAGGAATACGAACCGGAAAATGAGTCACTCTATATCTATGAGAGAACGCTTGCACATGAGAAGATGTTCGTGGTGCTGAACTTCACAGAGGAGGAGGTGGACTTTACACTTCCGGAAGGTATTGATGGAAGCAATGCAACGCTCCTTATTGGTAACTATGCAGGAGGCAGGGAACTGAAGGATGGAACATTAAAGCCATACGAAGCCTGCGTGTATATGATTTAAAATTTATACTTGCCAATCACAGCCGAATATGGTATTATATATTTCGGCTGTGAAAGGTTAGTTTTGTTCCAGCATAAGAGTGTGAATTATTATGACTCTTATCATTATATGTGCAGGAATGGCGGAATGGCAGACGCAGTGGACTCAAAATCCACCGATGGTGACATCATGAGGGTTCAAGTCCCTTTTCCTGCATTACTTGTGGTAAGGAGGGACCCAGCTTGCTGGGAGGATGCCTTATCACCTACGCAAAGTCCATCCGAACATGGTTCGGATTTTAATGGCTTTGCTACATTAATTGTAATTTCTCTGTGGGAGAGTTACTTATGCAAACATGTGGTTTAAGTACATCGTCTTAATGGATGAACAAAAGTGAAAAAAATTTATACGAGTGCAACATAGTATGACTGTCCTATAATAGGATGGTCTTTTTTGATGGGAAAGAGAAAAAGATAAAGGAAAATGATACATGTCTATGAGGGGAGACTAATCACAAAGCCGATTTGCATTTTCAGCCACCGCTTCTACCAGTTCACAAAAATTATGTTTTTCCAGGTCAGATAAATTTGCAGTCACTTCATCTACCCAGTCCATTTGAATTTTTCTTGCCTGGGGTATCAGTTCCATAGCCTTAGGGGTGAGAGATACAATATAGGAGCGAATATCGTCAGGGTCAGTGGACTTGGTGATCAGTCCATCGCTCTCAAGCCGCACTAACATCTTTGCCACGGTGCTTTTATCCATATCTAATTTTCTACAGATTTCTATCTGAGACAAATGCTCATACTCAGCCAGACAAAAGAGAAACATTGCTTTGGTACTGGTAAGAGAGAGATCCTTTAACCGGATATTCAGATTCATTTGCATTTTCCGGAATAGGGTTGAAATTCCTTTTGGTAAATCCATTGTCCTATGCCCCCTTCTATTGTAAGAATAATAAACGTCAGAACTATGATAATCGTTGGTCGGACAACAAATATTATAGGAATTTTAAAAGCGTTTGTCAACAAATAATTCACAATATAGGGGTTGACAATTAAAAAAGACATGATTATACTGATTGGCATACCAACAAAACGCACCCTTCAAAGGGTGCAAAATTATAAGTATAAAGTTGGCATACCAACAAAAGAAGGAGGCATAAAATTATGAAACAGACAAATGATAATTCTTACTTTGCTACAGCACCCATTGGAGGGCTTATTGCGAAATTTGCAATTCCTACATGTCTATCGTTGATTGTTGTAGCACTTTACAACATTGTGGATCAGATATTCATTGGACAGGGTGTGGGCTATCTGGGAAATGGCGCTACAAGTGTTATTTTTCCATTCACTTGTGCTGCTTCAGCACTGGCATTGCTGGTGGGAGATGGGGCAGCTTCTTTTCTCAGTTTAAAACTTGGAGAGAATCACAAAAAGGATGCGGCGAAAGGTGTTGGAAACGCAATTACGGTGCTTGTCATACTGGGAGTTACATTGCTGGTCATCGGCCTGGTGGCGCTTCGCCCACTTTCCAGAGTATTTGGGGCAACGGATACATTGATGCCCTATGTTCTTGATTATGGATATCCCATTATCATAGGGTTGCCATTTCTGGTGATACTTACAGGACTTAACTCCATTATCCGTGCAGATGGAAGTCCCAAATTTGCAATGTTGACAATGCTCGCAGGAGCAGTGATCAACTGTATCCTGGATCCACTTTTCATCTTTGTATTTCACTGGGGTGTATGGGGAGCAGGTGTCGCAACAGCAGCGGGACAGATCATTTCATTTATTATATCCATCCGATACCTGTTCCATTGCAAGAATATAAAGCTGGAAAAGCATGGATTTATACTGAGAGGGGAGATCGTAACAGGGGTACTGAAATTAGGTGTTTCAAGCTTTATCACACAGATATCCATTGTAATTGTAGTGATCCTTTCCAATAACCTTCTGGCCAAATATGGTGCATCATCAAAATACGGTGCAGAGATTCCACTGACGGCAATCGGAATAGTCATGAAGATCAATCAGATCCTGGTGGCACTTCTGGTTGGTATCGCTGCCGGAGCACAGCCCATTGTAGGGTACAATTATGGAGCAGAAAAATATGACCGTGTGAAGAAAACATTTAAACTTTCGGTTCTAATGGCGGCAATCGTAGGTACCATAGGGTTTGTATTATTTGAATGCTGTCCACAGGTATTGGTAAACATTTTTGGCTCTGAAAGTGAACTTTATATGGAATTTTGCATAAAAAGTTTTCGTATTTTCCTGTGCTTCTGTATCTTGACAAGTTTCCAGATCGTATCAGGAATATTCCTTCAGGCAATCGGTCAGCCGGTGAAAGCAGCGATTGTGTCATTGTCCAGACAAATCATATTCTTCATTCCGGCGGTTTTGATTCTTCCACGATTTATGGGAGTAGAAGGAATCCTTTGGGCAGCACCGGTGGGAGATGGATTATCTTTCCTGGTCTCCATTTTTTTCATTATCACAGAGATGAGGAAACTAAAAAACGTAGAAGGTAAAGAGAAAAAACATAAATAAAGAACAAATAGAAAATAAAAATGGAGGAAACGAAAAATGAATAATCATTTAGTTATCACAGTTGGAAGAGAGTTTGGCAGCGGCGGTCATGAGATCGCTGAGAAACTGGCAAAGAAAATGGAGGTAAATTGCTATGATAAGGAAATTCTGGCAGAGTCAGCAAAAAAGAGTGGATTCAGCGAGAAACTCTTTGAGAAGAATGATGAGACAGCGAAGAACAGCCTCATTTACTCCATTGTGACAGGGATTGGAAATTATTCCAATTCACGCCCCTTATCGGTACAGCTTTATCTGGAACAGTTCTATACCATCAAGGAAATTGCAGACAGGGAATCCTGTGTGATGGTAGGACGATGTTCGGATTATGTTCTACGGGAAACGGATTATACAGTGAATATTTTTGCCCATGCACCATTGGATGCCCGTATTAGAAGGATCTGCCAGCGATATCAGGTGGACGATAAAAAAGCGCAGGATATGATCGAGAAGCAGGATAAGATGAGAGCCAGTTATTACAATTATTACACGAACCAAAAGTGGGGCAGGTCAAAACATTATGATCTGACTTTTGATACCAGTAAAATCGGGGTCGAAGGGGCAGTGCAACTTGTCATGGAATATCTGGATATCAGATCTTAATGACGAAGTAAATGGACAATGATTTTTTTTCCACCCTCTGGTAAAAAGTATGGATACCATTGAACAGGGACAGGAAATACTGGACTTTGAAATGGAGGAAATTGCAAGGGCCGGGTATGGATTGGACTCCATCATCTATATTACCAAGGATGGAAATCCGGTTTCTGTCCCAAAAATGGATTGCCAGATCACAAAAGAAATTATAATTTATCCTTGACTTTCAAATCTTACAAGCGTAATATTTAGACACGGAAGAAAAGAAAATAATCCATAAAGTGTAAAAAGAGGCGCGTGTAGGGAATGAACGGGAGAAAAAGAAGAATTAAGATAAGAAGAATTAAAATAAGGAGTAAAAGAAACAGGAGGATACTCCTTTTGGCGGTATTGTTTGGAAGTCTGCTCATAGGGGGATCTACATTGGGTGCGCTCCGTGTGATAAAGGAGATACGGTTGGAAAAGCCAACAGAATTATTGGTGAGGTATATGAATGATATCCTGGAAGAAAAGTATGACAGTATGTATGAAATGCTGGACACGGAGCAGTCAGAGAAGATCAGTATGGAGGAGTTCAAAAAACGCAATGCAGGTATTTACCAGGGGATAGAAGTCAGAAACATGATGATAGAAGTGACGGCATATGATAAAGAACAGCAGGAGGTATCCTATCATACTTCCTTTGATACGGCAGCAGGAAAAATCAGTTTTGATAATCAGGCCCGCTTCGTGAAGAGGAAGGATGGATATAAGCTGATCTGGCATGACGATTTGATCTTTCCCCATTTGGAGGCGGGAGATAAAGTGAGAGTTACCACAACTGCTGCCAGACGGGGAGAAATACTTGATCGAAATGACCATGTGCTGGCTGGGAAGGGAACGGCTTCCATGGTGGGCGTAGTCCCGGGAAAGCTGGAGAACCGGGAGCAGACCATTGACACACTGGCAGATCTACTGATGGTGACGCCTGACAGCATTGAGCGGAAACTGGCAGCAAAGTGGGTGAAAGAGGACTCATTTGTGCCGATCAAGATGATTCCAAAATTGAATGAGCTGGCAGTAAAGTCACCGATTCCTGAGGATTCTGTGCTGGAGGAACAGGCACTACAGGAACAGTTACTGGATGTTCCAGGGGTCATGATAACGGATACGGAAGTGAGGGAGTACCCGCTGGGGAAAGCCGCCGCCCACCTGGTGGGGTATGTACAGAATGTGACAGCGGAGGATCTGGAAAAGCATCATGGAGAAGGCTATTCTGCCAACAGCGTCATCGGAAGAAGTGGCATGGAAGGTCTCTATGAGAAAGAACTAAAAGGAGAGGATGGATGCTGTATCTATATCGTGGATGAAGGGGGAAATAAAAAAGAGGAGCTTGCAAATGAGCTGGTACAGAATGGGAAAGACATCAAATTGACCATTGACGCGTCACTTCAGAGGGCATTGTATGACCAGTTTTGGCAGGATAAGAGCTGCTCGGTGGCAATGAACCCGGATACGGGGGAAGTGCTGGCACTTGTAAGCACCCCGTCCTTTGATGACAATGATTTCATTCTGGGAATGTCCGCTGAAAAGTGGGAGTCTCTGAACAAGGATGAGTCGAAACCGTTGTACAATCGATTCAGACAAAAATGGTGCCCCGGATCAAGCTTTAAGCCGGTGATCGCTGCAATCGGGCTGAAGACAGGAGCAATTGATCCGGATGAGGATTTTGGTAATGTGGGACTTCGCTGGCAGAAGGATGAATCCTGGGGGACTTATGAGATTACCACGCTTCATGCCTATGAGCCGGTCATTCTTAAAAATGCATTGATTTATTCGGATAATATTTATTTTGCGAAGGCGGCATTAAAGATTGGCGGGACGAGATTAAAAGAGGAATTGTGTAATCTGGGTTTTGATGAGAGCCTTCCTTTCGAGATTACCATGGCTGCCTCCCAATACTCCAACACCGGGGAGATCGGAACGGAGATTCAACTGGCAGATAGTGGATACGGTCAGGGACAGGTGCTGATCAATCCGTTACATCTTGCCACCATCTATACTTCATTCTGCAATAAAGGGTCGATGATAAAGCCTTATCTGCTATTCCAAGAGGAACCGAAAACGGAAATATGGATCGCAGATGCATTTCCCGAAAAAGTGGCGGAAGAAGTCCGGGAGGGGATGAAAGAGGTGGTGAACAATCCCCATGGAACGGGATATGCGGCGCACATGGATGACACATTATTAGCCGGAAAGACCGGAACCGCAGAGATCAAGGCTTCAAAGACAGATACGACAGGCACAGAACTGGGGTGGTTCGCCGTATTTACAGCAGAACCAGCACAGGAAAATCCCATCTTACTCATCAGCATGGTGGAAGACGTGAAAGACATAGGCGGCAGTGGATATGTGGTGCGGAAGGATAAAAGTGTGCTGGAGGAATATCTGCATCGTTAATGTTAATATGCTAATTTTTAAGAAGAAATCTTACAAATGTAAGAAAAAGAAGGGAGATGAGAGGAAAAGATGAGAAGAATAGAATGGATGATGTGCCTGATCTTAGTGAGTGTAAATATCGGTGGATGTGCAGGTGTGACGGGACATGCAGATATCGAGCAAGAAGATATAAGGGATGCATACCGTGACGGGACAGAGGCAGAGATGGCAGATGTAGGAAAGACAGGCGCAGAATGTACGGAGAAAACTGACACAGGAGAAACAGATGTAACGGACAGGGAGATCATAAAAGAAATGCAGGAAACGGCTGAGACCTACAGAGACATCTATCAGCAGGCATACACTGGCAATAGAATCGGCACACTGGAAGTGAGGCAGAAAATCGTGAAACGACTGGGGCAGGATGGCTGTGCGGTGGTGGATAAAGAGAATGAGATAAACATGGAAAATTATGAGAAGGTGGAAGCTTTCTGCCAGCAGGTCTCCGATAAAAAGAAGGGAGCACTCACCATTCTGGCGGTCTTAAACGATGGTGGATTTTGGCGGTATGAATTTCAGACTTGTGATGGAAAAGTGCAGATCAGAAATTATTTCCTGACCTGGCGGGGAATGGAGCCACAGGTGAAAGTATCGGAGGCATTTCAGGCGTGTTTCTGGAACTATACGGAAAATGGCTATCTTTTTTTCGAGCAATATTATCCCTCTGGATATGATGGGGACTCGGGGCACACTGCCATTCGTGTAAAGCCCCTGGATGAAAAATGCAGAGCCTATAACCGGGCGTATCTGGAGCCCCTGGGATATTACGGCAATAATATGTTCCTCACCGATTGGAGCGAGGAGGACTTTCGTGACCTGAGCTTCTATGATATCTATGAGATACTGTATCAGCGGGAGTTTGGATACGCCAAAGTGATGGATGTCAATGTGTCGGAAAAGATCTACGAGATTCCAAAGAAGCAGTTCGAGGATATGATCCAGTCCTGTTTCGACATAGACAGTGCCACGCTGCAGCAACATACTGTATATGACAGCAGTAGGAACTGCTATCGGTATCGCCCCAGAGGGTTCGATGAACTGTGTACACCGGATTTTCCAAAGCCGGAGGTGGTGGCATATGAGGAAAATAAAGATGGCACCATCACACTTACCGTGCATGCTGTGTGGGAATGGGGCAACAATGACCAGTCGGTCGTCCATGAGGTGGTGGTACGCCCGAAGGCTGACGGCGGAGCAGCGTATGTATCTAACCACAGGAGAGAGACCCCAAATCAGGTGGAGACAATCTGGTACACGGACCGGATACCAAATGACACGTGGAAAGGACAGAAAATAGCAGATCAGAAAGCGACAGGTCAGGAGGCAGTAAATAAGGAAGCAACAGATCAGAAAACAACAGATAGGAGGATGACGGATCGGAAGGCAGAAAATACAGAAGATGAGAATACAACAGAAAAGCAGATGGACAGCCTCCTGGGGATCATAGAGAAAAAAGGACATCCGGTATATCGGTCGGAGGCCTATACAGAGCTTCACCATTATGAGAAGGTACTGCAATTTCTCCAGAATGCCCAGAAGAATCAGGCGGGAAAGATAGTCCTGTATCGGGTGTACGATGAGGGATTTGCCCAGGAAGAATTCTATTTTGATGGCAGAGACATGTATGAGCGCTGTACCAAAGTAAATGAAACGGATGCAGGGAAGATGAAGATTGCTTCCACTACTTATCATCAGGTGAAACGATGGCGCTATACGGAAAAGGGCTGGTTCTGTTACGAGTTATGCGTACCGGAGCCGCCTGTGGTGACAGAGGTGGTGAACGGAGATGAAATGATACGGGTTCTTCCTATGAATCCCACTTACAGAGAAATGGCAGTAAAGTATCTGAATCCAATCGGATATCAGGGAAATAATTTATTCTGTTCAGACTGGGATATGGATCATCTGGAGGGACTTGATTATAATGGTCTCTTTGAGTATCTATATGCCATGAAATATGGAAAACGCGTGGACGAGGAACGATTCAGGGAGGGAATACCGGAGGAACTTTTCATTACAGTGATACAGAGTTACCTGGATATTCCAACGGAACAGATCAAACAGTATGCCATGTATGAGAAAGACACGGGGAGATTCCCATGGTCTGGTCTTGGATGCATAAATTACGGTCCCAGTGCTTTCGGAACATCCATTCCGGAGATCGTGGCCATGACGAAGAACACGGACGGTACGATGGAACTTGTGGTGGATGCGGTCTGTGAGCTGACGGGGGAGGATCAGATGTTTTCCCATGTATTGAAAGTCAGACCGGATGGAAAAACAGGCATGCGGTTTCTCAGTAACCGCGTACTTACGTCTGAATTGGAAACAATACCGGACTATCAATATCGTTTGACAGGAACACCATAAATGACGAATCAAATCATTCATCAGGCAGTGTGTCAAAGAATCTGTAATTCTGACAGAATGGCACGTGTTATAGCGGCAGCCTCTGTGCCGGTGGCATTTTCCAAACCTTGAATATGAGTGGCAAAGTAATAGGTATGCGTGCCCTTTTCGACAAAGCCCACGAACCAGCCGCTGATATCCTGATTCTGCACACGTCCGGTGCCGGTCTTTCCATAGAAAGTCAAGGTGGAGTCGGAGAAAAGCAGCATGGCATCCTTGATGGCAGCAGTGCTGTCGCTGTGAGCGGATAGTTCCTGGTTATTCAAGCGTTCCAGCAGCTCCACCTGTTCCATGGGAGAGATCTTCAGGGAGGATTCCATCCAGTAATCACTGCCACCGGATAGATTCTCATTGCCGTAGTGCATTCGTGTCAGAGAATCCTGTACGTGGACAGTACCCATTTTATTGCCCAGATCTTCGAAATACCAGTTCACAGAGTGCTGCATGGCGGAACGCAGATCCTGGTCAGCGTTCCAGGCGTCAAAAGGCTGCGCTGTTCCATCCCAGGGCAGGATAGATTTGGCAGGTGTGATAATACCAGCATCCAATCCCATCAATCCCTCATAAATCTTATAGGTGGAGTCCGGTGAGACTCGTCTCAGGGCATAATCCTCATTGTAGACGGTCCAGGAATCAGTGGCAGCGTCATAGCACACAAAGCTGCCTTCGTAGTCCTGAAAATAGGAGGAAGCATCTATAAAATTCATCTGTTTTCCAGAGGTATCGAACTGATAGGTCTCATACGTCTCAGATACTGCGGCGTAGGTGGAGAGCAGGGGAGAGAGGCAGAGTAAAAGTACAGTGACCAGTCCATAGAGACATCTGCCACGAAGCACCATTCCGCGGCTCATGGGATGAAAGGCAACAATATTCACAATCCGTTTCCGTATCTGCCGGAAACTGCCTCCCATAGAATTCCCCGTAAAATAAGGGGAAGAGATTTTCTCTGCAAATTGAATCAGTGTCATTCCGTAGGATTCATATTCTGCGGGAGAGAGCATTTGCAGTACGGCGGAGTCACAGGCAATCTCACGTTCTGCCCGTATGGATCTAAATGCATACCACACAACGGGGTTGAACCAGTACAGAATGCCAAGGATGTTCATGAACAGATTGGGGAGTGCATCCATGGAACGAAGGTGCTGCAATTCATGTAATAGAATGTGCTGTATCTGTGTCGCAGACTCTTTGTCAGATTGGGCAAAGTCTGAGATCAGGTGGGTGGGGAGATAGATCCGGGGATGCAGGATGCCAATGGTCATGGGGGATTTGAGAAAAGGGGTGCTGTAGATCCTGATTTCCTTTGTAATGCCCAGTATGCTCTTACAACCCTGCAATAAAAGAAGGATCTGCGGATGCTGTAAAGGCAGGGCAGATTTTCGAAGGGCATGGAGATGTCTGACAGAGCGGATGATGGAAAAGATCATGACGCACATACCGGCACACCACAGAACACAGAGTATGGTGCCTAGAGAAGAATCTAATATAGTAGAAAACCCTCTGGTGACAGAGACAGCGAAATCATCCGCCAGAAGGGCAGCGTATCCCCGTGATGAGGAAGTTGTGAGATTATCCGCCTGATTCATGCCCGCATTCCAGAAATACGGCAGAGACTTCAGAATGGAAAGCAGTTTCGAAAGTGTGGAAAACACGGAAAACTGAAAGGGGAGAAATGGAACGGTCATCATCCCCAAAACTAAGAACCACAGATGATACTGCGTTCTGGCGGGGAGAGCAGTTCGCAATCCATATTTTAGCAGAGTGATAGCACCGATGATGAGGGTGATCAATACATTACAGAATAGAAAACGTATGATAAATGCAGACAAATTATTTGCCTCCTTTGCCCGAATTGCCGGAGAGAAGATTGCGAAGTTCACTGATCTCATTTGGGGAAAGCTGGTCATTTTCCAGATAAGCGGAGATCATACTGGTGATGTTGCCGTCATAAAAACGATTCAAAAAGCTGTTGCTCTCCTGATTGATATAAGCCTGCTCCTGAACCAGGGGCGTGTACACGAAAACACGACTGGATTTCTCATAGGTAAGTGCGCCTTTATCCACCAGACGCTTGATGAGTGTCTGGATTGTTTTGGGACTCCAGGAGGTGGTCTGTGTCAATTTTTCCGTGATCTCATTGGTGCTGATGGGTGCATATTTCCATACCAACTTCATCACTTCATATTCTGCTTCTGATATCTGTGGAAGTGTGGACATATTGATCCTTCTTTCTAATTAAATCTTACATATGTAATAACAGTATATAACGTGAGATTTGGAATGTCCATTTTTTTCCTATTAAAAAAAAATAAAATCATAGCATTTTCCTGGATGTTTTGCTATACTGTAGGCATTAATCGGAAATAAAAAGCATATAACACACTACGTGAGAGAAAGAAATGAGCATATGAAATTTACAAAAATAGATGAGAATACAGTACGTTGCATCGTTTCCCAGGAAGAGATGGAAGCCTACGATGTGGAATTAGAAGATTTTGTAAAAAAAAGTAAGAAGGTAAAAGATTTCGTGGAACTGCTTATCGATAAAGCAGAGGACGAGGTGGGCTATGAGCATGCCCATGGAATGATGCAGATCCAGCTCCAGCCGCTGCCAAAGCGCGGATTGGCAATCACATTTTCCAGCCGTGAGGTCACACCGGAGGAACTGTCCTCAGAGATCGCAGCGCGCATGGGGGATGAGATGGCAGATGCCTTTTTGGATTCCATGGATGGTCTCTCCGAGGAAGAACGCCAGGAAAAGATTGCCGATGCCATAGAGTCCATGGAAGAATATAATAAGGAACCAAAGGATACTCTGGAGGAGATCAAGAAAGTGACCTCCGCAATCGAACAGGTGAAAAATGCACTTCAGGAAGCCAATGGATCTAAGAATGGGAAGCTGGGTAAGAGCAAAAAAGAATCCACAGTCAAGGGAAAGAACGAAGCGGCGATGGGCAGTGTCCCGGATCTGTACATCTGCAAATTCAGGAGCATGACAGATATCGGAAGATTCTGTATGCAGGTGCCTATGAGATATTTCGTGGACAGCAGTATCTATAAGGATACGAAACAGGGAATCTATTATGTGATCATTCAAAAGGGCAGATGCAAAAAGGTAAAATACCTCTTTACCTGCAGACTGGCACTGGAGTTTGGTGTGCTGGATTCCTGCAGTGAGACCCGCCTGGCATATATCACGGAACAGTGCCAATGCCTCGTGGCAGAGAATGCCATCAAAGTATTTCGTAAAATCTATGGTGCCTGATCGTGATGGAATAAAGAATAGTGAAATTGTGAAATAAGCGGGGATTATTCATGAGTCCCTGCTTATTTTGCGTATATTTATTTGCGAAAACCTTGCGGAAAACATAAAAATCTTATATCATCAATAGGTAGAGTCAACAATATAGGTAAGGTACAAAAGATGAATTGCAGTGATTTTGAACGAATGATACCAGGATATTTACAGAATGAATTGAAGGAAAAGGAATTGGCACAGTTCATACAGCATGCCGCTTCCTGCAATGCATGTAAGGAGGAGATGACCATTCAGTATCTCATCACGGAAGGTGTACAGAGACTGGAAGATGGGAAGACTCTGGATGTGGAAAAGGAACTGGGGGAAAAACTGCGCCAGTCAAAGAGGCATCTCAGACAACTGAGAAAATTGAAAGATTTTCTGGAGGGTCTCATTATTCTGCTGTTGCTGTGTGCCATTGCGGCAGTCATATGGTTCTTTGTGAGATAAATATATAGGAAAAAGAGGAAATTACTTTGCATAAAAAATTAGTATTGATTGATGGAAACAGTATATTGAACAGAGCATTTTACGGGGTGCCGGATCTGACCAACGGGGAGGGAACCCACACCAATGCAGTCTACGGCTTCTTAAATATTTTATTTAAGATTCTGGAGGAAGAACAGGCAGAATTATTGATGGTGGCTTTTGATGTGAAAGCACCCACATTCCGCCATAAACTGTATGAGGCATACAAAGGAACCAGAAAGCCCATGCCGGAGGAATTGCGGGAACAGCTTCCGATTATGAAGGAAGTCCTGCAAGCCATGGGTGTGACCATCATGGAGCAGGCAGGTCTGGAGGCAGATGATATCCTGGGAACCATGGCAAAGCGTGGAGAGGCGGCGGGCTATGAAGTATCGCTGGTGTCCGGTGACCGTGATCTGCTGCAGGTCGCCACAGAACATATCAAGATCCGTATCCCAAAGACCAAGGGAAGCAGAACAGAGATCGAAGATTACTATGCGAAAGATGTGCTGGAAAAATACCAGGTGACCCCAGTGCAGTTCATCGAGTTAAAGGCACTGATGGGAGACACGGCGGACAATATTCCCGGCGTGCCAAAGGTAGGGGAGAAGACAGCCACGGAGCTGATGACCACCTATGGTTCCATGGAGAATATTTATGCAAACCTGGATCAGATTACCAAGAAGAGTATCAAGGCATCTCTGGAAGCGCATAAAGACCTGGCAGATCTGAGCAAAGTCTTAGCGACCATCGAAGTGAACGCGGATATTAATTATGGGTTCGAGGATGCGAAGATCGGGGATCTATATACACAGGAAGCCTACGAGTGGTTTCAAAAGCTGGAGTTCAAGAATCTGTTAAAACGGTTCACGGATAAGGAGACAACGGGGAATACCCAGATAGCATTTTTTCGGAAAGTGACAGAACTGGATCAGGTGGAAGCGGTATTTGCGGGAGCCAAAAAGGCATCAAGGGTTTCCTTTTCCATCCTGGAGGACAGCGGGAAAGCGGAAGATTTCTGCGGACTGACCCTGTGCACAGGGGAGGAAGAAGTCTATTATCTGGAAGCCCAGGGATTTGTCACAAAAGACTATCTTCTCGGGAAATTGCTGGATATGGCACAGGCTATCCAGCAGGAAAAGAGTGCTGTTCTGGCAGGATTTTCCCTGAAAAAGGATTACGGGGCGATAAAGCCGGAATCGGTGGAGGGACTGTATGACGTACAGTTAGCCGCCTATCTGCTGAATCCACTGAAAAATGATTATGAGATCGAAGATATTGCCAGGGAGCATCTGGGGCTGATGATTCCTGCCAGGGGAGAAGCCCTGGGGAAGGACACCTATATAAAGGCCGCCGCTGAGAAAGAGCAGGCTTTATTTCAGTATGCATGCTATTATGCCTATGTGATCTGGAAGGCAGTGCCAGTGCTGCAGGAAAAGTTGAAAGAGACGGGTATGGAGCAGCTATTCTACGAGATGGAGATGCCACTGACCCTGGTACTGTACGAGATGGAGCAAAACGGCATGAAGATCCAGCGGTCAGAACTGAAAAATTACGGGGATGCCCTGGTGGACAGGATTCAGGAATTGGAAAAAGCCATTCATCAGGCAGCAGGGGTGGACTTTAATATCAATTCTCCGAAACAGTTGGGAGAAGTACTGTTTGAGGCTATGAAGATTCCAGGTGGAAAGAAGACAAAGACCGGATATTCCACTGCGGCGGAGGTACTGGAGAAATTATCAGCAGAATATCAGATCGTGGCTGATGTGCTGGAATATAGAGGACTGGCAAAGCTAAAGTCCACCTATGCCGATGGATTGGGTAACTGCATCGCGGCGGATGAGCGGATTCACAGTACTTTCAATCAGACCATCACCGCTACGGGGCGTATCAGTTCCACGGAGCCCAATCTACAGAATATTCCCATGCGTATGGAGCTGGGCAGACTGATCCGAAAGGTGTTTATCCCAGAGGATGGCTGTGTGTTCATGGATGCGGATTATTCCCAGATAGAACTTCGTATTCTGGCGCATATGTCAGGGGATGAACAGCTCATAGAGGCGTATAAACAGGAGCAGGATATCCACAGGATCACCGCATCTCAGGTATTTCACATTCCTTTTGATGAAGTGACGGATTTACAGAGGAGAAATGCCAAGGCAGTGAACTTTGGCATCGTCTACGGGATCAGTTCCTTTGGACTGAGCCAGGACTTAAGCATCACCAGAAAAGAGGCAGCCAGCTACATTGAGCAGTATTTTGCCACGTATCCTTCCGTAAAGATCTTTCTGGATAAGCTGGTGGAGGATGCCAGGGAGCAGGGCTACGTGACCACCATGTTCGGCAGGAGAAGACCTGTTCCAGAGTTGAAATCCAGCAACTTTATGCAGCGTTCCTTCGGGGAACGTGTAGCCATGAATTCACCCATCCAGGGCACCGCGGCGGACATTATCAAGATCGCCATGATCCGTGTGTGGGAGCAGATGCGAAAACAGGGCTTACAATCCAGACTGATCCTCCAGGTACACGATGAACTGCTCATCGAGACCAGGGAGGAGGAAGTGGAACAGGTGCGGGCGATTCTCACCAAAGAAATGAAAGCGGCAGCAGACCTGGCAGTCACGCTGGAGATCGATCTTCATACGGGATATAACTGGTATGAGGCGAAGTAAAAATAAAGACAGAAGATAAAGACAAAAGATAAAGACAAAAATAGAGAAAACATCGAGAGAAGGATATCCATGAGAACCATAGGAATTACCGGCGGCGTAGGTGCGGGAAAGTCAGCCATATTGGCATATATCAAGGAACACTACAACTGTAGAATGATATTGGCGGATGAAGCCGCCCATAAGCTGGAGCAGCCGGGAGAAGTATGCTATGAAAAGCTGGTGCAGCTGTTAGGGGATGAGATCCTGTCCCAGGACGGAACCATTTGTAAACAGCGGATGGCGGCGAAAATATTCGCAGATCATACTCTGCTGCAGAAAGTAAATCATATCGTACATCCCGCAGTGAGGATCTATATCATCCGGGAGCTGGAGAAAGAGAAAGCAAGTCAGAGCCACGATTTCTTTTTTTTGGAGGCAGCTTTATTGATTGAAGAACATTATGAGGAAATCCTGGATGAATTGTGGTATATTTATACGAGGGAAGAAATACGGGCGCAGCGGTTAAGGGAGTCTCGCGGATATTCCTCTGAGAAAATAGAACAGATCATGAAAAAGCAGCTGCCGGAAGAGACATTTCGCGGCTTCTGTAAGGTAGTCATAGATAACAGCGGGCAGATAGAAGATGCATACAGACAAATCGATGAAAAATTGGGGGTCTATCTATGTTAGAAGTAAATCAGTATCCGGGACAACTGGTGTTCGGACTGGATATCGGAACCAGAAGTATCGTAGGTACCGTGGGATATAAGACGGATAATAAATTTTATGTAGTGTCACAGGTGACCAGAGAGCATGAGACCAGAGCCATGCTGGATGGACAGATTCATGACATACACAAGGTGGGAAACACCATCAGGGAAGTGAAGGAATATCTGGAGAAGAAGACGGGCAGAAAATTGTCGGAAGTGTGTATCGCTGCCGCCGGACGAGTGCTTCGTACCGTGACCACCACTGTGGAAGTGGAACTGGGAGAAGACAAGGTTATTGGTCAGGAAGATATCTATGCTCTGGACTCCGCAGGTATGGAAAAGGCGTATGAGGAGTTTCAGAATACGAACACACTGGAAGAAAAGTTCTATTGTGTGGGATATTCCATCGTTCATTACTATATGAATGGACATCTCATGAGTAATCTGGAGGGACATAAGGCGCATAAGATCGGGGAAGAGCTCATCGCGACTTTTCTGCCGGACGAGGTGGTGGATGGTCTGTATCGTGCGGTGGAACTGGCGGGACTGGAAGTAGCCAATCTTACTCTGGAACCTATCGCAGCCATTCAGGTAGCCATTCCGGAGAACTTTAGAATGTTGAACATCGCTCTGGTGGATGTGGGAGCGGGAACCTCCGATATCTCCATCACCAAGGACGGCAGTATCGTGGCATATGGCATGCTGCCCTGTGCGGGCGATGGACTGACGGAAGTCATCGCACAGCACTGTCTGGTGGATTTCGCCATGGCAGAGCATATAAAGCGGGGAATCATGGATCAGGATGTGGTGGAATATCAGGACATCATGATGCTGCCACAGACCATCACCAGAGAAGAAGTGCTGGATACTGTCACACCCATCATTGACTCCATGACACAGCAGGTGGCAGATAAGATACAGGAATTGAACGGTGGAAAGCCGGTCAGTGCGGTATTCGTGGTAGGCGGTGGCGGTAAGATAGCCACCTATACAGAGAAGATTGCCATGGAACTTGGCATCCAGAAAGAGAGGGTGGCACTTCGCGGCAAGGAGGTCATGCAGTCCATCGAATTTCTGGAGGAAGGCATTGAGAAGGATTCCCTGCTGGTAACACCCATTGGTATCTGTCTGAATTTCTATGAGCAGAGCAATAATTTTATCTATGTGACCTTTAACGGGGAGCGGATCAAATTATACGATAACAGTAAACTTGCCATTGTAGATGCAGCGATGCAGGCTGATTTCCCCAAGGAAGCACTCTTCCCCAGAAGAGGAAAAGAGCTGAATATCCTGGTGAATGGAAAGAACAGGATCATCCGTGGTGAGCTGGGAGAACCGGCGGAGATCAACCTCAATGGTGAGAAAACTGATATTTCTACCAAAATCCATGGAAATGATGTGATACAAGTGACGGAGTCCACCTACGGAGAGCCTGCCAGAATGGAGATTCAGAGACTTCCGGAGTTCCATTCGACCCTGGAGGTGTGGGTCAATGAGAGGAAGATCATGCTGCCCAAATTCGCCAGCGTGAACGGCACCTTGAAGTCCGGCTATTATGAGATTCAGGATCAGGATCAGATCGAGATGCTGAACTACTATACCGTGGCACAGGTGGCGGAGTTCATGGACATTGTCATCGATATGAAGTACTATATCTATGTGAATAATAAGAGAGCGGACAAGGATACAAAGGTATTCGAGAATTTCTCTGTGGTATGGACACTGGAGGAACAGCAGTTCCATGGTGAAACGGACTGGAAGATAGAGAGTGGGGAGCAGTTTTTGGAGGAAGATACAGATTCGACAGACCAGGAGAAAGATGTTGAAGAGTATATGGAGCATGCAGATATAGAGAATGCAGATACAGAGCATGCAGATATAGAAGAATTGGATCTGTCCGTCGTGGTCAATGGAAAGTCCATTACCATGCATGGCAAGAGCAGCTATGTATTCGTAGATATCTTTGAGTATATAGATTTTGACCTTTCCAGCGTAAAGGGAAAGGGAATCGTTACCAGGAAAAATGGCGTGCCCACACAGTATATGGAAGAATTGTCCCAGGGTGATGTGATAGAGATTTACTGGTCATAACATAAAAATGGAATAAAATGACGTACGAAAGTGACAGGAAAGAGTGGAAAATAAATGAGATTATGCAGTATTGCCAGTGGCAGCAGTGGTAACTGTATCTACGTGGGAACAGAGGCAACACATCTGTTGGTGGATACAGGAATTAGTGGAAAGAGAACGGAGCAGGGCTTGAATGAGATTGGTGTGAGCCTGCGGGACATCGATGGGATACTGGTCACCCATGAACATGCGGATCACATCAGTGGTCTGGGGGTCATCAGCAGAAAACATGGGATTCCCATTTATGCCACACCGGGAACCATTTACGCTATCAAGAACACCAAATCTGTGGGAAAGATAGATACTTCTCTTTTCAATCCGGTATCAGCGGACGAGAAGCTGATCATCAAGGAGATCGCAGTACATCCCATGAGGGTATCCCACGATGCGGCAGAGCCTCTGGCATATCGATTCGCTTATGGGGATAAAAAGGTGGGAATCATCACAGACCTTGGAAACTTTAATGATTACACCGTAGCTAATTTACAGGGATTGGACGCCGTATTGCTGGAGGCGAACCATGATATCAACATGCTGCAGGTGGGACCATACCCCTATTATCTGAAACAGAGAATCCTGGGAGATCGGGGGCATCTGTCCAATGAGGTTTCCGGCAGACTTCTGAGCCGTATCCTCCATGACGGCATGAAAAAGATCATATTAGGACATCTCAGTAAGGAGAATAACCTGGCAGAGCTGGCATATGAGACTGTGAGAGTGGAAGTGACGGCAGCAGACGTGCCCTATACAGGAAATGATTTCCCTATCGTCGTGGCAAAGCGGGATACTGTATCTGAGGTCGTTACGATATAATGAGCGTTAGAAAACTGGAACAAACGAAGCTTGTTCAGAGCCGGCGGCGAATGACAATCACGATAGCGGTGAAACAACGGCAAGCATCGAAGGTGCGTATTATGATATAATAAGCGTTAGCGAAAAATGGTAGATTTTGAGACTGTGCTGGTGTTAGGAAGGATAGTCTGAGATACAATAAATACGATATGAATGACAGAGGAAGAAAAAGGAGAAAAAGGAATTATGAAAAGAACAATTATCACCGTGGTAGGAAAAGACACCGTAGGAATTATCGCAAGGGTATGTACGTATCTTGCAGAAAACAAGATTAATATTTTAGATATCTCTCAGACAATCGTACAGGGGTACTTTAACATGATGATGATCGTGAATATGGAAGAATCAACACAGAAATTTGATGTGATTGTAAGCGAACTGGATAAGCTGGGGGAAGATATCGGCGTATCTATCAAATGCCAGAGAGAAGACATCTTCGACAAAATGCATCGTATCTAGGAGTACCGCAGGAAATAGTAATAGAATAAACATAATAAAGAAGATAGCAGGAGAACAGAGCAAATGATTAATATGTATGAAGTTGCAGAGACCAATAAGATGATCGAGAAAGAGAACCTGGACGTGAGAACGATTACACTGGGTATCAGCTTATTAGACTGTATTGATTCTGACCTTAAGAAATTAAATGATAATATCTATACCAAGATAACCACAGTGGCAAAAGATCTGGTGGAGACGGGACAGGAGATAGAGAAGGAATTTGGGATTCCCATCGTCAATAAGAGAATCTCGGTGACCCCCATCGCCCTCATCGGCGGATCTGCCTGCAGGAAACCGGAGGACTTTGTGACCATCGCCCAGACCATGGATCGCGCTGCCAAAAAAGTAGGTGTCAATCTCATCGGCGGTTATTCTGCACTGGTATCCAAGGGAATGACCAAGGCGGATGAACTGCTCATTCACTCTATTCCGGAAGCGTTAAAGGTGACGGAGCGGGTATGCAGTTCCGTGAACTTAGGATCTACAAAGACTGGTATCAATATGGATGCTGTAAAACTCATGGGAGAGATCTTATTGGAGACAGCGGAGCTGACAAAGGAACAGGATTCCGTATCCTGTATGAAGTTGGTGGTATTCTGTAACGCACCGGATGACAATCCATTTATGGCGGGGGCATTCCACGGAGTCACAGAGGCGGATGCCATCATCAATGTGGGGGTCAGTGGACCGGGTGTGGTGAAGACAGCTCTTTCCAAAGTACGTGGAGAGAGTTTTGAAGTATTGTGTGAGACGATCAAAAAGACTGCATTTAAGGTAACACGTGTGGGACAGCTGGTGGCACAGGAAGCATCCAAACGATTACATATCCCATTTGGTATCGTGGATCTGTCCCTGGCACCCACACCGGCAATTGGTGACAGTGTGGCTGACATCCTGTGTGAGTGCGGTCTGGAATATGCAGGTGCGCCGGGCACCACGGCAGCCCTGGCTCTGTTAAATGACCAGGTAAAAAAAGGCGGCGTCATGGCATCCTCCTATGTAGGGGGGCTTAGCGGAGCGTTTATCCCGGTGAGCGAGGATCAGGGAATGATCGATGCAGTGCAGGCGGGAGCTTTGACTCTGGAGAAATTGGAAGCGATGACCTGTGTATGCTCCGTAGGTCTGGACATGATCGCTATCCCGGGAGACACAAAGGCAACCACCATCTCCGGTATGATCGCAGATGAGATGGCAATCGGTATGATCAATCAGAAGACCACCGCAGTGCGTCTTATCCCGGTAATCGGAAAAGGAGTAGGCGAGACTGTTGAGTTCGGCGGACTATTCGGATACGCACCTATCATGCCCGTAAACCAGTTCTCCTGTGACGATTTCGTTAACAGAGGCGGGCGTATCCCTGCTCCTATTCACAGTTTTAAGAACTAAGCATGAGCATAGAGCTGAAGAGGGCAGACAAGGTCTTTATCAGTGATGGACACTATGATCATACAGGAAGGCATGGAATATCGGTTGTATGAGATACACAGCGGGATGAGATCACAGTACGATCATAGGCTGTTCGTATTCATTCTTCACAGCACCATGGAATTTCTGGGAAATAAGGGCATTATAAATATGGGAAGCGTTGATCTCTTCCTGCAGCATTTCAACACCATATGGAGAATCACAGGACTGTGACAGCACTTTTTCTGCATCTGCCAATTTTGACAGGAGCGGAAGGGTGCTTTTTTTCTTGATGGCGGACAGGAGTTCGGAGGAATCCCTGCGGAATCCCAGCATACGGGCATAGGGTGTTGGATTGCAGGAGAGGTAACGCTGCAGATTATCCCTGGTAATGTTCAGGAGGATGTGCAGGAGGCAGCGGCTGATCCTGGTGTAGGTCATGTCTTTGCTCTTTAGGATACCACAGAACTGTTCATAGTCCTGATACTCCGGCAATTTATTCCTGATCCTGTCAGACAGATCCGAGGACACATCCACATAGGCATCGTAGCCCCTGGTGTATTCCAGGGTGAGCTTATATTGCAGGAGCGCGGAGAGATCGTCGGAAAATATGGGAAAGCATTTCTGAAAATTCACACATAGCAGGTCATAGGTAACGGCAGGCACCTGGGAGCGCAGAGATTCCTGAACGTGATGGAAAGCCATGGTGGCAGCAGGCATAGAGTGGGTGACGGAGTCATTAGGAGCGGGAACAGTTCCTGATGAATTCGTACCTGCATGATGGAGTGCAGTGCGGATGGCATTGGCGGAACTGTGCAGAGTGGTGAGATCCTCGGCGTGATAGCTACCCCCCAGACGCTTGATGGTCACAGGTGTGATCTTACTGCTGCGGCTTAGAAGAGCCTTGATATATTCGATCCCCAGAATATTGTTGGGGGAGGTGAGAATCTGTTCCAGCTTTGAGCGTTCATCAGACGGCATTATTTCCATGGATTTTTCTGCCTGAAAATGAATTCCGTTGGAAAAGTGCTCCAGGAGGGCGAGAGAACGTGCCTTGGGATAAGTGTTGCCCTCTTTACTATATGCTTTTACACGCTCTTCGAAAGCTTCGGAGGGATCTATCAGCACGCGGGCTATTTTTGTCAGCAGATCGATATCTCCGCACTCACTTCCAAATGCCAGATAATCCACTACGCCCAGTTGATCCAGCAGGGAGACGGCACCCTTGGCAAAATATTCGGCACTTGCACAGGCATAATAGAGCGGCAGTTCAATTATCAGATCCACACCATGGGACAGAGCCATTTTCGTGCGAGCGTATTTATGGATGACAGCGGGGGTGCCGCGCTGCATGAAATTTCCACTCATCACGACGATGACCTTGTCTGCACCAGTCATTTTTTTAGCCTGCTGAATCTGATATTCATGACCATTGTGAAATGGATTATATTCTGCAACGATACCTAACACTTTCATAGGGACTCCTTTTTAATATGTGTTTTCACGGATTAACTTCATAGATAAATTTTTAACAAATTGACTGTTCACAGAGAAGTTTTTTTATATAAGACAGAGTATCATGTTTGTGCTTATAAAACAATGTTCCATTCATAAAATATTGTTATTAAATTAACGATTTTTTGCACTTCATTTAGCACAATAATTAACAACAAACTGACTTGTATACACGAAATAAAAAGGATATAATCAATTTAGTACATAAAGAACTTATAGGGCAATTTTGCGCTAAATAAGTGCTGATCAACAAAACGCGGAGGGATTAGAAATGTCGTATATCGATTCAATTAAAGAGAAAGCAAGATCGGACAAAAAAACAATTGTATTACCGGAGACAAATGATAAGAGAACTTTGGTAGCTGCTTCCCATATTTTAAAGGAAGGCATCGCCGATATTATCATGATTGGTAAGGAAGAAAAGATCATGGACGGTGCAAGATGGCTGGAAGTGGATCTTAACGGTGTGACGATCATCGATCCTGAGACAACGGAAAAATTGGATGATTATGTGAATCTTTTATATGAGACAAGAAAAGCCAAAGGCATGACAGAGGAAAAAGCGAGAGAGATTCTAAAGGAGGATTATCTTACTTTTGGTGTGATCATGGTAAAGGCAAATGATGCAGACGGAATGGTGGCAGGGGCTTGCCATGCAACAGCAGATGTACTGAGACCATCACTTCAGATTCTGAAAACAGCACCGGGTGTGAAACTGGTATCTGCATTCTTCATTCTGGACGTGCCAAATTGTACGATGGGTGAGCAGGGAACATTCCTCTTTGCAGACTGTGGATTGAATCAGGACCCTACCGCAGAGGAACTGGCTGCCATCGCAGACACCAGCGCAAAGAGTTTCAAGACATTGGTAGGCGTGAAGCCAATCATTGCCATGTTATCCCACTCCACCAAGGGAAGTGCGAAACATCCGTTGGTAGATAAGGTGGTGGAAGCCACCAGAATCGCACATGAGCAGTATCCGGGACTTACCCTGGACGGGGAGTTACAGACAGATGCAGCCATCGTACCAGCCGTGGCAAAATCAAAAGCACCGGACAGTGAACTGAACGGAAAAGCAAACGTATTGATATTTCCCAACCTTGATGCAGGAAATATCGGTTATAAATTAGTACAGAGACTGGCAAAAGCAGAAGCTTACGGACCAATGCTCCAGGGAATCGCAAAACCCGTCAATGATCTGTCCAGAGGATGCAGCTGGCAGGACATCGTCGGTGGCGTAGCCCTCACAGCCGTACAGGCACAGTTAGTCTAGTTTCGTTAGGAGAGGAAGGAATATGAAAATATTAGTCGTGAACTGTGGAAGTTCATCTTTGAAATTTCAATTAATCGATGCAGTGTCGGAGGAAGTGATCGCAAAAGGTCTGTGCGAAAGAATCGGAATAGACGGAAGTCAGATCGTATACACCCCGGCAGGTGGAGAGAAGACGAAGACGCAGGCACCGATGCCAAGTCATGTGGAGGCGATCCAACTGGTGCTGGATGCACTGACCGATCCGGAAACAGGCGTGATCAGAGACTTGGATGAGATCGGTGCGGTGGGACATCGTATCGTGCATGGCGGTGAGAAGTTTGCCAAAGCCACCATTATCACAGCGGAAGTCATGGAAGCCATCAAAGACTGTAATGAACTGGCACCATTACATAATCCGGCAAACCTCATCGGCATTACTGCATGCCAGAAATTAATGCCGGGTACGCCAATGATAGCAGTATTTGATACCGCGTTTCATCAATCCATGCCGGAGGAGGCGTATCTGTATGGTATTCCATATGAATATTATGAGAAATATAAGATCAGACGTTACGGATTCCACGGTACCAGCCACGCATTTGTATCCAGGGAAGCAGCAGATTTCCTGGGAAAGAAATATGAAGATATGAAGATCATCGTATGTCATCTGGGCAATGGTGCCTCCGTGTCAGCAGTAGAGCAGGGACATTCTATTGACACTTCCATGGGACTGACCCCTCTGGAGGGCTTGATCATGGGTACCCGTTCGGGAGATATCGATCCTTCTATCATGGAATTCATCGCCCATAAAGAGGGAAAAGATGTGAATGACATCATGAATATCCTGAATAAAAAATCAGGTGTTCTTGGTCTGTCCGGTGGCTTTTCATCCGATTTCAGAGATCTGGAGGATGCCTATATGGAAGGGCAGGAGGCATCTGTCCGCACTTTGAAAGCTTTCGCATATCGCGTGGTAAAATATATCGGGGCCTATGTGGCAGCCATGAATGGTGTGGATGCCATCTGTTTCACCGCAGGTCTTGGAGAGAACAGTTCACTGATTCGCAATCTCATCTGTGAGAGACTTGGATATCTGGGTATCGAGATCGACCGGAAACAGAATGAAAAGCGCGGCGAGGATATGATCATCTCCACAAAAGACTCCGATGTGGATGTCCTGGTAATCCCTACCAATGAGGAACTGGCTATTGCAAGGGAGACTTACAGGCTGATAAAGTAATAAAAGAGATACCATCATTTCATGAATCCTGTAGACTGCAGCATAGACAGGAAATTGAAGCAAAACAGCAGCAGAAAATAAAGTAAAAATCATATAGAAAATAATGTAAAAATTTAGTTGACAATAATGATCCCTGTATGTATAATTGGTTAGGTGTGAATAGGAGTTTACTATGTTAGTGAATTTATCAGATGTACTTACAACAGCAGATAAGACGGAAGATGTTACTGCTACATTGGAGATGGAGACCTATGATTGCCGACTTGGTACTTATAAAGTCGTGAGAAAAGATCCCGTCAGCCTGCATATCTCCAATACTGGAAATGGCAAGGCGCATGTGAAGGTGAAAACTTTTGTAACATTGTTGATGAGCTGTGATAGATGCTTAAGGGATGTAGAGCATGCATTTGATTTATCTTTTTCCATAGATGTTCATGCACCTTCTGAAGAGATAGATGAAGATGCAGATGAGAATATCTACATGGAGGGTTATCAGCTAAATGTAGAAAGCCTTATAAGCAAAGAAATGTTAATGAACTGGCCATTGAAAGTTCTGTGTAAATCTGATTGCAAAGGAATTTGCAAGATATGTGGCAAGGACTTGAACCTTGGGCAATGCGATTGTGATACATTCGTACCGGATCCAAGAATGGCAGCAATAAAAGATATCTTTAATGCGAATAATAAGGAGGTGTAACGATGTCTATATGTCCAAAAAATAAATCTTCCAAAGGTAGAAGAGATAAAAGAAGAGCAAACTGGAAAATGAGTGCTCCAACATTAGTAAAATGTAGCAAATGTGGCGCTTTAATGATGCCTCATAGAGTATGCAAAGCTTGTGGTAGCTACAACAAAAAAGAAATCATTTCTGTAGACTAATCTTTGATGAAATGAAGATTAAGGACTCCCAAGGGGAGTTCTTTTTTTGTGGAAAAAGCAGAAATTTTGATGAGATGGAAAATTGTATTGCTTT
>JAQVCT010000030.1 GCA_028689655.1 Lachnospiraceae bacterium | reverse complement strand
TAACAGAATCAAATCAATAGAAAACACGAGGAGGAACAGAGATGAAGCAACAAAAAATCAAGAGAGGTCTTGCGCTGCTGCTTTCAGTGGCGATGGTATTCACCATGAGTACCGTCAATGTGTTCGCCACAGAGAGCGGTATCTCAATCGGCGCAGGCAGCATCGTGGACAGCGGTACATCTGCTATCTGCGAAAACCATAAGGAGCATAATCAGGACTGCGGTTATGCAGAAGCCGTGAAGGGCGTTCCTTGCAATCACTTGAATGAGGATGGCAGCTATAGCTGTGCACCGGTTTTAGACAGCGCTGTCAGCGGCAATGAGGTAACACCAAGTGATGCGGAAACTGTCTGCGACCACAGCGATGATTGCGGCTATACCGAAGCGGCGGAGGGCGCGGACTGCACCCACGAATGCGAACTGTGCAAGCCCGCTGAGGATGAGAAACCCGCAAAGCCGGAAGTACCGGAATGCGACTGCACCGTGAAATGTGTTGCCGCCGATGCGGACAATGGAGTGGAAGAGGCAATCAACGCTGACTGCCCTGTCTGCGGTGCGGAAAATGCGGACCTGGCGGCGTGCAAGGGCGAGCAGCCCACACCACTGACTGCGCTGCGCAGCACCGACACCGAGTATTCGTTTACCTTTGCAAATAAGACCGGGGTCGATGCAGCTGCTCTTTATACGACTTCTGCAAACCGTGAAGATTGGGGAAACACTCTTGGCACAGTTAACAATAACGCTTCCCTCCTTGCAACGGTTGCAATTCCCACTGACGATACAGCTATTGATGTGAGACTTGATGACAGTAGTCATAATCAGTATGAGTTTCACAGCATCGACATCTCGAAAGCACCTCTCGGCGGGGGAACGATTACGCTGACTATTGATAGCACCACGCCAAAAGCCACAACCTCGTGGGAAAACGAAACCGACAACGGCGAACTAATCACCACGGCGCTGGATTTCACCACCAGCCCGCCCGACGACTGTAAAGCAGCACCTATTAACCACAGCCATGCCAGCGGTGAAGAGTGCTTTACATGGGACAGCGGCACTAACACCCTCACACTGAACGACCTGCACCTTGAAACCAACGCCGAAACAGCGATCAAGCTGCCGGCTAATGCAAAGGTAGTGATGAACGGCGACAGCACGGTGAAAAGCATCTATACTGGCACAGGCAATCCCGAAGGCATCCTTGGCATAGGTGCGCTTGACTTCAACGGAAGCGGTACACTGACCGTCACAGGCGGCACGACTACGAGTGGTAACAGCTACGGCATTCGTGTCGTAAACGGCGCCCTCACCGTTTCCAGCGGTATCCTAACCGTCATAGGCGGCACGGGTGATTACATCAGTTACGGCGTGGATGTCTACCTCGGAAGCCTCATCGTTTCTGACACAGGCACCCTGACTGCCACAGGCGGTGATGCGACAATGGCGGGTGGCAAGAGCTACGGCGTACATATCGACAAAGGCCTTACCGTTACCGGCGGCAAGCTGACCGCCATAGGCGGTGATACGACAGGTACAAACGGCGAGAGCTACGGCGTCGCGAGTGGCTTCTACAACATCATCGTTTCCGGCGGCACCTTTGAGGCGAAAACCACCGACACCAGCGGCACAGCCCAAGCGGTGAATAATGCGCTTGTCACCACAGACTATGCCAATGTCAAGATCTCGGCGAGTACCACTGCGGACGGCACGCTGGGTGCGTATGAAGCTGGCAAAATCAACACCTACAAGCACATTAAAATTGAGCAGGGCACAGCGAGCGAAACCGACAACGGCGCACAAATCACCACGGCGCTGGATTTCACGACCACTGGCGGCAATACACCGCCCGCCGACTGCACAGCGGCAAACGGCGGCGGCCACACCCACACCAGCACCGAAAAGTGCTTCACATGGGACGGCAGCACCCTCACCCTGAACAATCTAAACCTTGAAACCCCCACCGACGTTACAGTAGCCATCAATCTGCCGAACGGCGCAACGGTAAACATGGGCGCCGCAGGCAGCAGCAGCACGGTAAAAAGCGGCTATTCCGGCAGCAGCGAGATCACTTGTGGCATCTATGGGGAGGATGAGCTCACCTTTGAAGGAAGCGGCTCCCTCACCGCCACCGGCGGCACGAGTGCGGCCAGCAGCAGCTACGGCGTGTGGGTCTTCAGCGGCAACATCAACGTTTCCGGCACAGGCACGCTGACTGCCACCGGCGGGAACGCGAGCGCTAACAGCTACGGCGTGTATGCCAGAGGCAACATCACCGTTTCCAACATAGGCACGCTCACCGCTACCGGCGGTACGAGTAATTATCGCACCAGCTACGGCGCGTATACCAGCAGCGGCGATATCATCGTTGACGGCGGCACCTTTGAGGCGAAAACTACTGACACAGATGGCACAGCCCAAGCGGTGAACAAAGCGCCGGTCACTTCGGGCTACACCCCTTCACCGGCAAAGCTTTCGGCGGGTACAGCCGTGGATAGCTTGAGCGTGGTGAACGACCTTAGCGCATTTACCACCTACAAGCATATTAAAATAGAGCAGGGCACGGCGACCTATGCGGTGACCATTCAGGTAAACAAGGATGGTACCACATGGGCGGATCATGGCAAGACCTTCACGCTACAGAAGGACAGCGAAACACCCATCACCGACCTGCAGCACGTGCCTGCGGGATATTACAAGATAATGGAAGGCAGCAATGAGGTTGGCAATGTGACTGTCACCAACGCGAACGAAACAGCGGCGGTGAACTACGTCAGCATCAACTTTTCGGTTGTCGATGCCGGAACTGCCAGCGGCAGCACCATTTCCGCCACTTATGCCGGGCAGCCAATCAGCAGCGGCGATGTATTCGCATCAGAAGAGCTGGGCAGTGATCTGGCAATAACTGTCACAGCCCGGGGCGCGGACAGCTATACCTATAATTGTGTTGGCTCCGGCGCAACTTTCCCTGGCGACAGCAATCGACCCAATATTACTGCCAGGACCTCCAAGGGCAGCACTTCGAAGATAGTCGCAACGTATACCGTCACCGGAACCACCAACATCCCCGCCGGCGAAAAAATCACTCAAACGCTGGATTTTACCGACAGCGGCGCAAAGCCAGCCGATTGCCACGCTTCACCCATTAACCACAACCACGACGGCGACAAATGCTTTACATGGAATGACACAAGTAAAACCCTCACACTGAACAATATTGACCTTGATGTGAGCGGAAGTGGCGCAGAATACGGCATCAAGCTGCCAGACAGCGTGACCTCCACCGTCAACTGGAACGGCACAAACACCATCAAAGTGACGACCACCGCTTATATCGTGGAAGGCATACACTCTCATAGCGGCTCAGTAATTCTCGCCGGTGCCGGTGACAGCGCGTCTCTGACAATCACGACTAACAAAGGGTATCCAATCGACATGATGAATGGCACTATCACCATCAACAAAGGTATTTTAACTTCCACCGGTGGATACTCCGGTATTGTCGCTCGAGATGGTGTAACTGTAAACGGCGGCACTGTGACAGGTATAGGCAGCATCGGGTATGGCATTTCGAGCGACGTAACCATCAACGGTGGTACTGTGACCGCCCAAACGGGCTCCGGCGAAACACCGTTTAAAAATCAGCCTGTACTCGGTGCAAATGTGACCCACGACGACACCACCGCCGCGTGGGACAATAACACCGGCGCGGCTTGTACCTATTATGCCGTTCCGGTGACCACCTATACCGTCACCTTTAACGCAAACGGCGGCAGCGTGACCCCGACCAGCGCCACAACAGGTGCGGACGGCAAACTGACCGGTCTGCCCACGCCCACCCGCGGCGGCAGCTACCGCTTTGACGGGTGGTACACAGCGGCAAGCGGCGGTACACAGGTGACGGCGGCAACTATATTCAACCAAAACAGCACCATTTATGCCCACTGGACATATACAGGCGGCGGCTCAGGTGGCTCCGGCGGCGGTTCGTCCTCCGGCGGTGGAAGCTCCAATAATGACAGCAACATCACCGTGACCACACCGCCCGCCGATAAGCCCAACATCCCAACACAGGGCGAAATCAAGGTGGATGCCAAGGTGGATGGCGGCAATGCAGCCATCAATATTACCGACAAAAACGTGACCGACGCCTTTGACAAGGCACTGGCAGACGCAAAGAAAAACGGAAACGAAGCAAATGGCATCACCCTTGTGTTCAACGTGAATACAGGGAACAAGACGGTGAACAGCGCCACGGTGAATTTGCCGAAAACAGCGCAGGAAACCATCATCAGCAAGCAGATCGTGAATACCGTGGTGGTGATTGACCAGCCTGATGTGAAAATCGGCATGGATTTGGCTACCATGAAGGAAATCAACAAGCAGGCAAACGCCGATGTAAACATCACCGCTGTCCGCAGGGATAACGGCAAGCTCACAGGCGAAGCCAAAGCAGCCATCGGAAACCGCCCGGTGTTTGACCTCTCGGTAAACTATGGCGGTGGCAAGACCATCAGCAGCTTTGGGGCAGGCAGCGTGTCCGTTGCACTTCCCTACACCCTGCAGGCAGGAGAAAAAGCCGGGAACATTTACACAGTCTATGTGGATGCAAACGGTAAGGTAAGCTATATGACCGGCTCCAGCTACGATGCGCAGAGCAAGAGCGTATTGTTCGCCACCAACCATTTCTCCACCTATGGCATAGGCTACAAGGCGGATGCACCCAGCTTTACCGACATAGAAGGCCATTGGGCAAAGGCAGATATTGAATTTGTGGCGGCAAGAGAACTTCTCTACGGCACAAGCGCAACCACCTTTAGCCCGAACAATTCCATGACAAGGGGAATGTTCGTCACCGCCCTCGGCAGAATGGCTCATATTGATGCAAACAGCTACAAAACCGGCAGCTTCACCGATGTGAAAGCCGACGCTTACTACGCGCCTTATGTCAATTGGGCGGTAAGCAAGGGGATCGTAGGCGCCATTGGAAACGGCCAGTTTGCACCGGATCAGGCAGTGACCCGTCAGGAAATGGCAGTCATTATGAGTAATTACGCCAAGGTGATGGGCTATACCGTTCCCAAAACACGCACCCAGGTCACCTTTGCGGACAATGCTTCTATTGGAAGCGGGGCGGCTGTGAAAGAGATGCAGATGGCTGGTGTAATTATGAGCAAGGATGGCAATCGCTTCGACCCAACAGGCACAGCGACCAGAGCCGAGGTTTCCGCGGTCCTGCACCGCTATGTGGAGCTGGTCATTGACCGCACCACCGCGCAGGGACTGGATGTGAACGACAGCGGCAGGATTGTCTGCTATGAAAACGGCAAGCTGTTCGTTGGCGCCAAAGCCATCCATGGCACGACCTACCATTTTGGAAGCAACGGTATCTGCACCAGGATTGATGCCGTCGTACCGGACACCAAGAAGTAAAACATCCACAAGATAGTGGAGCTTCGGACGAACTAAACAACACACAAGATTTAAAGGCAGAGCTAACCGGCTCTGCCTTTATTTTTGAAAAAACATTTAGATTGGCACATTTTTTGCTCTATACTATATGTAAAGCAAGGAGTAAAGAGATATGAGGATAAAAGAAAAACTGAAACTGGCATGGCGAATATTCGGATTCTTTTTTAAAATCGGATTTTTTACCTATGGCGGTGGCTGGAGTATTATCGCACAGATGGAAAAGGAATTCATTGAAAAAGAAAAGTGGCTTTCAAAGGAAGAACTGTTAGATATCGTATCGGTGGGAAGATCTCTTCCAGGGCTCATGATCGGGAATGTGAGCCTGATCTTCGGGTATCGCATGGGCGGAGTGGTCTGTGCAGTGGCAGCGGTGCTCGGGATCGTATGTCCCAGTCTGATCGTATTAATGGTAGTTACCTATATATATGAAGCGTTTCGAGACAATACCTATGTGGCAAGGGCAATGCTTGGAATCCGTGCCGCCATTGCACCTATCATAGGGAGCGCAGGAATCAGACTGATGAGCGGGGCTTTGAAGGATCGACTGTGCTATGTGATCATGATGGTGGCTTTTGTATTATGTGCTTTTACATCGGTAAATATTGTGTGGATCATCATAGGGGCAGCGATTGTGGGGCTGTTGCTCAATCAGGATAAAATGAAAGGAGAGAGGGATGATACAGGAATTAATTGAATTATTTATCTCCTTTACGAAAATCGGATTCACCAGCTTTGGCGGATTGTCCATGGTACCACTGATCAATGTAGAGATGGTAAATCATGGATGGATGACACAGACGGAAGTATCTGATATTGTAGCGATTGCGGAGATGACACCTGGACCGGTGGGATTGAACTGTGCCACCTTTGCCGGGATCAGAGTGGCGGGGATGGCAGGGGCACTGAGTGCGAACTTCGGAATGCTGGTTCCTACCTTTACCTTATGCTTGATCGTAGCCATCTATTATGTGAAGTTCAAGGACAGTAACATGATGCAGCGCATCTTATATGGAATCAGACCTGCGGGAATCGGGTTGATCTTCGCAACGATGCTCACTCTTGGTATCAGTAATTATGCTCCGGGGTATGTCATTTCCATACCCAGTATGATCGTCGGCTGTATGATCGTGGCGGTGATGATAAAGTTTCCGAAGATCAGTGTGGTGAAGATCATCATCATTGCGGCGATATTGGGACTTATTATTGGAGGATTTTAAGATCCTGAAACGTATTGAAACGAAACGTTTCAGAATGAAACAAATAGGGATGGAAGAAACAAAATGAAACATTTGGAACAGATAAAGAAAAAATAAAAATACAAAATAGATAGGAAATATAAAATATTGTAAAAAAATAGTACATTATGCACAAAAACAGATCGTACAAACTATGAATTATGTGAAAAAAACAAAAAACAGAATAGAAAATCAATTATATTCAAGAAGTTGGCATGGCATTTGCTTTTTAATTAGACATGAGAAAAAATCGAAAGGGAGTGAAGTAAAAAAATGAAAAAGATAGGATCCAAACAATTAATACCGGTTTTAATGGCAGCGGTTGCATTAGTATTCGGGTTGGTGGGAGTATTCCAATTAGGGTTTTGGGATGCCGCATCGGGACCAATGCCTGGTTTCTTTCCAAGTATTATGGCAGTGGTAATGTTCTTCACAAGTATACTGGCATTTGCACAGTCCTTCAAGGAAACGGAAAAAGCAGAGTATAACAAATTTGAACTGCTGGTCATAGCGGCAGGAGCAGGAATTATTCTTGCAACTTTTATTATCGGACTTGTTCCGGCATGTTTTGTCTTTGTATTACTGTGGTTAAGAATTTTAGAGAAGGCACCATGGAAAGACGTGATCATTATTCTTTTAGTCATCGCATTTATCGTAATTGGGGTATTCGGCATGTGGTTAGGCATCCAGTTCCCAATGGGATTATTTGAATATATTTTATAGAAAGGGGCAGAAAAGAAAATGGAAAACATACAATTACTTTTGCAGGGTTTTGAAACTGCATTAACATTCCAAAATGTAGGTGCAGCATTATTAGGCGCCATACTTGGACTGATTGTAGGAGCTATGCCAGGAATTGGAAGTCTGGCAGGTGTGGCATTGCTGCTGCCTCTTACATATAAATTCAATCCAACCACAGCGATCATCATGCTGGGGGCATTATACTACTCCAATATGTACGGAGGAAGTTTCAGTGCGATCCTGCTGAACATTCCCGGCGATTCACCGGCAGTTGTAACGGCCATTGATGGTTATCCTATGGCGAAGAAGAAAAAACGTCCGGGACAGGCACTTTTTACGGCAAATATGTCTTCTTTTATCGGAGGAACCATTGGTATCTGTATTCTTACTTTTACAGGACCGGCACTTGCAAACTTAGGTCTGAAATTCGGACCATCTGAAATGACAGCATTACTACTCATTGCCATGACCTCCATTAGTTGGCTGGTAGGAGAGAATCCTACCAAAGGAGTTATCATTACGGTAGTAGGTATCTTACTTGCCAGTATGGGTATGGACACGCTGTCTGGAGCACCGCGATATGATTTCGGCAATATGCACTTATTAGGAGGAATCCCATTTACACCATTTGTCATCGGTGCAGTTGGTTTCTCGCAAGTCATTAAGCTGATCAACGACAGAACGAAGGATAATGGCGCGTCGAACTCAGATATGAAATTGACCATCAGAGGAAGTTTACTGACAAAGCATGATTTTAGAAGATTGTTGCCACCGGCAATCCGTTCGGGATTCCTCGGGACATTCGTAGGAGTTTTGCCGGGAGCAGGAGCTACCACAGGATCGTTCCTGGGTTATGCAGTACAGAAAAAGATGCACTCAGAAGAAGAACTTGGCACAGGAGCCATTGAAGGTATCGCAAGCTGTGAAGCAGCCAATAATGCAGCAGCAGCAGGCGCATTTGCACCACTTCTGGCACTGGGCATTCCTGGATCAGGAACAGGCGCAGTATTGCTGGGTGGTCTGATGATGTGGGGATTGAACCCAGGACCATTGCTATTCACCAATGAACCGGATTTCACATGGGGCTTGATCGCATCCTTGTTCTTATCCAATATACTGACGCTGATCATTGCTTTGGCAGTCATTCCATTCCTGTTAAAGATCTTATCGGTACCGGTAAAATACATGATTCCTATTATTACAGTAGTATGTGTGGTAGGTTCCTACAGCTCCAGCTACTCCATGTACGGTGTGCTGATCATGTTCCTGTCAGGTCTGCTGGGATATTTCCTGAGCAAGAATGATTACCCTACAGCGCCAATGCTTTTATCTTTCGTGTTGGCACCATTACTGGAAACCAATATGAGAAAAGCGTTTATTATCTCAGGGGGAAGCTTGAATATTTTCTTTAACAGACCAATTACGTGTGTTCTTATGGTGGTGTTCTTTGCGGTAGTTGCAACGCCGATCATAAAATCAATGATAAATAAAAATAAAAACAAAAAAACGGAGGGTACAAATTAATGAAAAAGAAGGTAGCTTTAGTATTAGCGGGGATTATGGCATTCGCAACAGTTGTAACAGGATGTGGAAGTAAGGCAGCATCAGACGGGACATTTACACCGGAGGACACCATTAACTGGACAGTAACCAGCAGCCCGGGAGGCGGAAGTGATATTTACACCAGAATGATCGCAGATGTTATGACAAAAGAAGGTATGACAGATGAGACAATCGTTGTTTCCAACAAAACGGACGGAAGCGGTGAAATTGGTAGAAATGAAGTAGCGAATACAAAAGGACAGAAAGCTGATTATACATTATTAACATTCAACAGTGGCGATTTAATGCCAATGGTATTGAACACAAAGAACCGTTCCGCGAATTTTAAGATCATCGCAATTATGGCAGTTGACAAACAGCTTATTTTCAAAGGTACACAGACACCATATGTTGATTTCGCAGAGGCAATCGAAGCAGCTAAAAATGGTACACCAGTTGTTATCGGCGGTTCCAAGGGTGATGATATCGCAACATACGAAGCAATGATCGAAGAGATCGGTGTAACACAGGATCAGATGAAATATATTACTTATGATTCCACAGGTGATGCTATCACAGCAGCGCTTGGCGGACATGTGGAATTCGTTATCTCAAAACCGGCAGCAGCGTCCGAGTATGTGGAGGCAGGCTCTCTGTTCCCAGTATTGGCACTTTCTACAGAGAGATACACAGGTAATCTTGCCAGTGCACCTACCTTAAGTGAAGTTGGTGACTATGAGAACGTTGAAGTACCTATCTGGAGAGGTGTTGCAGCACCGGCAGCTATGAGCGATGCAGCAGTAGCTTACTATACAGAACAATTAAAAAAAGTATCTGAGTCAGAGCAGTGGAAAACAGAGTACATTGAAAAGAATAAATTAATCCCTAATTATCTGGGAGCAGCAGAGGCAACAACATTCGTAACAGAGTACGAAAAAGAATACATGGAAGCAAACGGAATTCAATAGGAAATAAAACGACATTCATAGAAGAAGGAGAAATGTAGTATGTCAACCAAACCAATTATAGGCGTACTTCTGGGAGATGCAGCAGGCGTTGGACCAGAACTTGTAGCAAAATGTGCAGTATCCGATTATTACGCACAGTTCTGCAGACCGGTCATCATAGGAGATGTGAGAGTTTTAGAGAGAGCATTAGATGTGATCGGTGGAAAAATGGATTTACAAATTGTGTCCGATGTGGATGAAATTGATTGGGAAAGGGGTCTTCCTGTATTGGATCAGAAGAATCTGGACCCGGCGATTGTACCATTTGCAACCAAAACAGTAGAAAGTGGACAGGCATGCCTGGATATGCTGAAACTTGGTGTGGAACTTTGGCAGGCAGGTAAGATCGGAGGATATGTATTCGGACCCCTGAATAAGGCAGCGATGCATGACGCAGGACTGAAGCTTGAGAGCGAACACCACTATCTGGCACAGCTTTTAGGACATACAGAACCATTTGGAGAAATCAATGTGACCAACGGTCTGTATACCACAAGAACCACGAGCCATATTCCAATTGCAAAAGTAAGCGAGAATCTTACCCTGAATACCATTGGAAGGGCAATCCGTCTGTCTTATAAGACACTGAGAAGTGCAGGCATTGAGAATCCACGTATCGGTATTGCAGCTCTGAATCCACATTGCGGTGAGAATGGAGACTGCGGTCGTGAGGAGATCGATGTGATCGCACCGGCAATTGCCGAGGCACAGAAAAATGGAATTAATGCAATGGGACCATTCCCATCAGATATCGTGTTCCATAAAGCTTTGGTGAAAAAGGAATTTGATGGTGTCGTGACCATGTACCATGATCAGGGACAGATTGCATTAAAGCTCATCGGTTTTGAAGGTGGTATTACGGTAGCAGGAGGATTCCCTATTCCGGTAGTGACCTGTGGACATGGAACTGCTTATGATATTGCAGGAAAAGGAATCGTGACTACGGCATCTTTTGAAAATGCACTCAAACAGTGTTCCCAGATGGCAGCAGTAGCTTGTAACTAAATTACTATATAAGAGTGTGAAACGTTGATGAGATCAAAATCAGTTGCACACTCTTTCTTTCATTTAATAGGAAAATTCTTTGGAAGCTATTGATACGTAGAAATAATGAAAATAGATGTAATGTTTGCAACATTTTATCGTTTAGGTCTTTTAGACAGAACAATAAAAAGGTTGTGATAAATAGTTATCCTATGATATAATCATTTCAAGCATATTTCTATGATTCTAGATCTTCAAAGATCATCTTATCTATCTAATTCAATTCAGAAAATCTATGCTTATAATCACATATGAATAAGCAGGAGATTTGACGAATGCTCCTGCGAAGGAGGAAAATGAATATTGAGAAACAAAGAGTGAGTCAGGAAGACGCACGAAAAAGACTGGTGGAGATGAATCTACTGGATGATTTTTTATTTGGAACGATGATGTCCTATCCTGGAATTGCGGAGAAGTTCAGCAGGATTTTGCTGAAGATTATCACGGGAAAAGACATTGAGGAACTACGAGTGGTTCCGCAGAAGATTTATTATGGAAGTGATACGGATTGTCATGGAATTAGAATGGACGTGTATCTGGAAGAAGCAGAGCAGAATGGAACAAAAGAAGATATCTTATCTATGGATGCCGGTAGGATTAGCACCACAGAAGCGGAATTAGAGCCGGACACGGTTTATGATATTGAACCGGATCAGAACGATAAACACAGGAATATCAGGCAATTACCCAGGAGAGTACGTTTCTACCATTCAAAAGCAGATGGAAAATGCCTACAGGCAGGGGAAGAATACGGAAAATTGAAAAATGTAGTCATCATTATGATTACTCCATATGATCCTTTCGGATATAGACGTATGGTATATACAGTGCAGAACAAATGTCTGGAACAACCAGATATGCCCTATGAAGATGGGGCAAAGACATTGTTTCTGTATACGAAAGGAACAGTAGGAAATTTAGAAAAGAAGCTTGTGGATCTGCTTTATTATTTTGAACATACGAATGATCAAAACGCCAGTAATGCTGAACTAAAGGTGATTCAGGATATGGTAGAACAGGTAAAGCGAGATGAGGAGGTGTCAGTTAAATATATGAAAATATTTGAACGGGAACAGATGCTGATCGAGCAGGGCAGAGAAGAAGTAATTGCGGAAGAGCACCGAAAGACACTGGAAGCGGAACGAAGAGCGGAAGAGGAAAAGCAAAGAGCGGACGCAGCAATGCGGGAGCTGAAAACATTAAAAATGAAACTTAAAAAATTAGAAGAATCAAAGAGCTATAAATAAGTTCTGGGCAAAGCAGGATTCACGTTGGCATTCGCTGATGTGAATCCTGTTTTCATATAAAAAGCGATCTGCTATTGTATTAAGGCAAAACTATAGACACAAAATATATTCAATGCAATAAATTGTATTGAATTAATATAAAATGTTGCAAACATGTTGCATATAAAAGAAATTTAGATACCGTATATGGGAAAATAGTGGGTAATAGAAGTTGGCATAACTTTTGCTCTTTTTTAAGTATAGACATTAAAGAGAAAGTCTTTAGAGATTACATACTTTTAAAATGGAACAAAAGGAGAGAAAAATGGATTATACGTATTTATTTAAAGATCAGACAGGAAAGCAATCAAAGGTAGCAGTCGTTGGTGCAACACGAGGATATGGATATACATTACTGGCACAGATTCCGAAGGTAAAGCTTATGGAATTGAGGGCAGTGTGTTCCAGACATCCGGAAGAGTGCATTGAGGTACTCTTGGAGCTGGGCTATGATAAAGATTGTATCGTGACATGTGAAAGTAGAGAAGAAATCAATCAAGTCGATGAGAATGGGATTATCGTCGTGCGTGATTATCGTTTGATCGTAGAATGTGGAATTACAGCTATGGTGGAGTGTACTGGAAATACTGGAGTCAGCATAGACGTGGCAGTCATGTCTCTGACAAGAGGAATTAATGTCTACATGGTATCTAAGGAGACAGACAGTGTATGCGGTCCGGCACTGAATCAGCTTGCAATCGAAAATGATGCTGTGTATGCACTGGTAAATGGAGACCAGCCAAGAAATCTGGTGGATCTCTATTCTTGGGCAATGTTACTTGGATTAGAAATTGTTGCAGCAGGAAAATCCAGTGAATATGATTTTGTATGGGATAGAGAAACAGGAGAACTTAGCTACACGGATGGCATATCTGCTAAGAAAAAGCTCCTGGAGATGCTGGATTGCTGGAGATTTAAGGGAGTTGAGACGCTTGAACATAGACGTAGACTATTAGAAGAGTACACGGAGGTTATCTGCGCTGATCTCTGCGAGATGAATCTGGTATCAAATGTAACAGGACTTGTCCCGGCAAGACCTACGTTAGATTATCCCATTGCAAAACCTAGCGAACTTGCAGATATTTTTATTCCGGAGGAGGATGGAGGCATTCTCAAAAAGACAGGTGTAGTAGATGTATTCTATAATCTGCGAGGAACGGATGAAGCAAGCTTCAGTGGTGGAGAATTTATTATCGTGAAGTGTGATAATGATAAGGTATGGGATATGCTAAGAGGAAAAGGACATGTGCAGAGTCGCAATAAAAAATATGCGTGTATTTATTATCCATATCATTTTATGGGACTGGAATCACCAATCACGATCTTACTGGGTGATTTTCAGAAGATAGGAACACATCCTGAATGTCGTCAGGTATCTGTGCTGTCTGGTGTTGCGCAGAAGAATCTGCCTAAGGGAACAAAGCTTATGGTTACAGGACATCACCATGAGATCATAGGACTTGTACCGGAACTGTTGGAGAAGAAAAAAGTAGAAAATCTTGCACCGTATTATCTTCTGAATGGAACGACACTTTTAAGGGATGTTAAGGAGGGAGAGCCTATAACACTGGATGATGTGGAGCTATCAGGACTGGATATTTATAAGCTTTATAGGAAAGGCTTGGAACTTTCATAGTCAGATGAGAAGACACGGACTATAAGAGCCATTATCACAATGCAGACAAAGGACCGTAAAACAGGTTCCGGATAAAATGGGATTCACGTTGGTATTCGCCGATGTGAATCCTGTTTTTTGAAAAATAGTGGGAATAAATAGGTTCTATTAGGATATTATTATTTTGCAGATTATTAATTCAGCAGGAAGACATTTTGTTGAATGAGACTGCAACACGCAACATTGCATGTTGCAGTTAAATGCCCAAGGAATGATTTTTAATATTTTATGGTCATAGAATAGCCAGTATTTATCGCTATTTGACAAAAGAGAGAAGAAAAAATTATAAACTGTAAGGTTGGCACGGACATTGCTATTTATATAGATATAAGCACATGAGAGAGAAGAGAATAAAGGGGAGGGGATACGCAGAAACTCCATGAAAGAAGACTTTTGTGGAACGTTAAAAATGATAAAAGGAAACTATAAAGAAAATAATAAAAATGGAGGAAATGAAAAATGATGAAAAAAGTATTAACAGGTTTATTGTCAGTAGGACTTGCATTCTCGCTGGTGGCATGTGGAAGTAGTACAGGTGGTGCTTCAAGCCCGACAGATGATAAAAAGGAAACAACAGAAAGTGATACATCCGAGGAGAGTCAGTCAGAGAGTGCCTCAATATCAGATTGGAAACCATCAGGAGCAGTTACAATTATCTGCCCTTACGGAGCAGGGGGCGGACAGGATGTGGCAGCCCGTTTATTTGCACAGTATGCAACAGAAATTGCAGGGGTATCTTTTGTGGTAGATAATCAGACAGGAGGATCTGGTACAATTGGAAATACAGCAATTGCATCTGCAAAACCAGATGGACAGACTCTGGGTATGTTTCATAATCTAAGCTATTATGATGAATTTACCACAGAAGGGGTCGCGTATAATGCTGATTCATTTACACAATTATGTGCATTTACAGCAGATGCAAGTATTATTGTCGTAAATAAGAGTCTTGGTGTTACAGATCTAAAGGGATTAATGGAACTTGCTAAAAATCAGAATATTACATGGGGCGGACCAGAATTTTCTTCACAGACTTACCCACGTATTTCTATGGAAGCTCTGACAGGAGAGAGCTTTGGACATATGGTATTTGATGGTGGTGCAACCTCTCTTGCTGCAGTAGCCGGTGGAAACTGCAATGTAACATCTGTATTTCCGTCAGAATATGCAACGATGGAGACCAATGAAAATATTGTTCCAATCGCTGTAACGGGCGAAGAGCGTATGGAAGCTTATCCAGATATCCCTACTATGATTGAAAGCGGATACGATACTACATTTTCACAGATTCGCTCTATTTGTATACCAGCAAATGCCGATGCTGCAGTTGTTGCTTACTATGACAACATTTGCAAGCAAGTCTTAGACAATGCTGAATTCCAGAAGAGTCTTCAGGAGGGGGGATTTGCACCAATTAATTATGTGGGAGAAGCGGCAGCAGCTTATATGCAGGAAACTTATGATGCTAATATAGAGGGTATCATAGAAGCTGTGGAAGCTGTTACCAAGTAGATAATTTATTCAATTCCGTGAGTCATAGGAAAGCTCACGGAATTGTGTCTTATGGCGATCTTATACTGAAATATGATGAACGGAGAATTTGAGATGAAAAAAAAATACGGTGATTTTATCATGTGTGGGTTATTTGCATTGTCTATCATTGTGATTTGTACGCAGCTTCCAAAAGTTCAGGCACAGGCAAGAATTTATCCTATTGTACTGATTGCCATCTGTTTCGCATTGCTGGCGATGGTGATAATCGAGGCATTTCGTGCAGGGAAAGTTCTGACGCAGATGGGAGAAGCGGAGGAAACAGATACAGAAAAAGCAAATGTCATGCGTGTGGCGGGCTATGTAATTATGGTTTTAATATACATTTTGCTAATTCCATATGCTGGTTATGTTGTATCAACCATTATTTTTGCAGCAGCATCCCTGCTTTATCAAAAAAAGAAAAATATTTTATTGCTGATCCTTTTACCATTGATCTGTTCGGTTGCGATGTTCTATATTTTTAAGAATCTACTCTATGTAACCCTTCCGATTGGTATCTGGTTCGAGGGACTGATGTCCATGCTTTAAATGACACTATACTAGGAGGGAATAAAATGTTAGCGAATATTTTAGCAGGCGTTCAAAGCGTCTTTATGCCGCTGAATCTTCTGTTTATGTTTCTCGGCTTATTTGTAGGTATTATTTTTGGCGCACTTCCAGGTTTCTCGGCGACTATGGGAGTTGCGGTATGTTTGCCAATTACATATGGCATGAATCCGGCAACAGCACTGATTCTTCTGTCAGGGGTATATTGTGGAGGTGTCTATGGGGGATCGATTCCTGCCATTCTCCTGGGTATTCCGGGAACACCCGCCTCTGCTCCAACTGCATTTGAGGGACGTCCGCTGACGAAAAGAGGAGAGGCTGGAAAAGCATTGGGTATTTGCACCACAGCTTCCAGTATTGGTGGGTTTGCCAGTGCTGTTGCACTACTTATGGCATCTCCACTTTTGGCAGCGGTAGCTCTTCGGGTTGGACCACCGGAGACTATGATGATTGCAATCTTTGGACTTAGTGTAGTATGTATGTTGAGTCCAGATAAGTTTTTTAAGGGGCTCTTGGTTGCAGCATTTGCACTTTTACTGGCAACGATTGGCCAGGATCCCTTGTATGGGTATGCAAGATTTACTTTCGGGAAACTGAATCTGCTAAGTGGCGTATCGGTGGTTCCTATTCTGATCGGTATTTTTGCGTTACCAGAAGTATTTGAGATGTTGGAAACGCCAGATGGAAAATTGGTAGAATGTGCTACGGTTGGACGCCTGTTACCAAAGTTTTCTGATTTTGCACATAATATAGGGAATCTCATCCGTTCTTGCCTGATTGGAATTGGTATCGGTATTATTCCCGCAGCAGGTCCTGATATTGCAGCTTTCTTGTCTTACAATCAGGCAAAGAAGAGCAGCAAACATCCAGAGGAGTATGGAACTGGAAGCGTGGAAGGTATCATTGCATCGGAAACGGCTAATAATGCTGTGACAGGAGGATCACTTATCCCGCTTTTATCTCTGGGAATTCCGGGAAGTGCACCGGCAGCCTTGTTTTTGAGTGCATTATACTTACATGGCATGCAGCCAGGCGCAGGGCTTTTCACTACCAACGCAGCCACGACATATACCATGATGGTTGGCTTTGCTGTGATTAACATTCTGTTGTTTTTTACAGGAATTCTTTTTTGCAAATTTGCCGGTAGAATCGTTATTATTCCCAAAAGCATCTTATCCACAGCAATTGTTGTCTTAGCGGTTGTGGGATCATATTCTATTACAAAGAATATGTTTGATGTATATCAGATGTTTATTGCGGGATTTGTGGGATATCTGCTACAGAAAAATGATTTCCCGGTGTCACCGGTTGCGCTGGCACTTTTGCTGGGTTCCTTATTGGAAAAATCTATTTCACAGACAACAGTTATGTATCCGGATAACTTTCTGGCAATTTTTACAAGACCTATTACAATCGTATTTACACTATTTATCGTAATAGCATTTGGATGGCCAGTCTTTCAGAAGATTCGTAAGGGCAGTAAGGAAAAGAATACATCAGAAAGAATTTAGGAGGAAGTGAAAATGGCAAAATATGTAGTGTGTGCTGATGAAGCATTGATTGGAAACAATCTGGAAAAGATTGAAAATGCTGCAATTGTTGTCGCGGAGGATAAGATTGCAGATGTAGGAACACAGGATGAATTGATAAAAAAATATCCGAAGGCAGAGCTGTTGATGTTGGGCAAGGTATGCCTGATGCCGGGTATGATTGACAGTCATACACATACGTCAATGGATGCACGTGTTCCGGGGCATCTGGATCGTATGAATGATCCGGCACCTGAACTTACGGTTCGTGCTGTTAATTATGTAAAGGACGATCTGATGTCCGGGATTACTACGGCAAGGGTACTTGGAGACAAGGAATATGTAGATGTTACTGTGCGTAATGCTATTCGGGAAGGCGGGCTCACAGGTCCCAGACTTGTAGTAGCGGGTATTGGGATGAGAAGCATTCATGGACATGGCTTTGTGGGAGTACCGCATACCGGAGTCCAGGAGTTCCGTCATACAGCAAGAGAGAACATGCTTCATCGGACAGAATGGCTGAAGGTGTTCATCACAGCAGGCGCTCCTCCTGTAAATGGAACTCATATCCCTAGTTTCCTTTCCTATGAAGAAATAGAAACAGTGTGTGGAGAGGCAAAACGTATGGGAATCCGTACGAGTGCACATTGCATAGGAGGTCAGGGATTAAGAGATGCTGTAAAAGCAGGTATTGATGTGATTGATCATGCTTATTGTGCGACAATAGAAGATTTGGAATTGATAAAAGAGAAGGAAAGATGGATTTGCCTGACACCGAGTGTGTTCATGTCAAAGGAAAGAAATCTGAATAATCCTCCTGCAACACAGAAAAATACGGATATTGTCCGCAAAAAGGTGACTGCGGTTATGCAGAAGATTGTAACCTCGGGTGTGAAATATGCAATTGGAAGTGATGCACTTCACGCCAGCATGGCTCTGGAAGCAGAATGTGCTGTTAAACTTGGAGCTGCTCCCAAAGAAGCAGTTATGGGAATTACAGTTCATGGTGCAGAACTGTGCGGGGTAGAACGGATTACAGGAAGCCTGACATTGGGCTTTTCGGCTGATATGATAGCCGTAAAGGGAAATCCTGTGGAGGATATCAGTGCATTGAATGAAGTTTCTTTCATAATGAAAGAGGGAATAATTTACAAAAAATAAAGGGAAAGCACTGCTGAATGATATTGATAAGAAAGTTCAGGCAGTGCTTTTTCTTACAGTAAATTGTATTTTTTCATTTTTCTCCATAGTGTGGAGCGATCCATGCCAAGAACCTCTGCAGTTTTTCCCCTGTTAAAATGATTGAATTCTAATGCATGGGAAATAATCTCCTGCTCAGAAAGGTCTGAAAAGGAGATGTCGGACGGTACTGATGGTTCAGCAGATACGTCAACAGGCATCTGCGTGGCAGATGTGTGAAGTTCAAGAGCTTCGGCGACCAGTTCCTTTGTTATTGTATTGTCTTCACAGAGTACACAGATTCGTTGAATGATATTATAAAGTTGCCGGACATTTCCATCCCACGCGTAGCTTTGCAACATAGTCTGAGCCTCAGGTTCGATGTGCGAAAAAGCTGCTTGTCCTTCCTGCCTGCAGATCTCTTCGATAAAAGTGAGGGAGAGAGGGACGATGTCCTGCTTTCTTTTCCGAAGAGGAGGAACTACAATATGCAGGACATCGAGGCGATACATGAGATCGTTTCTAAAGTTGCCAAGTTCACATTCATGGTTCAAGTCGCGATTTGTAGCAGAAATAACACGTACATCAATGGGGATAACATGATCGCCCCCGAGTCTGACAATTTCTTTTTCCTGTAAAACACGTAAAAGTCTGCCCTGCAGCTTCAAAGACATATCACCGATTTCGTCTAAGAAGATTGTACCATGATGAGCTGCCTCGAACATACCAATCTTGCCGTTTTTGGAAGCACCGGTAAAAGCTCCTTCCACATAACCAAATAATTCACTCTCCAAAAGCTGTTCAGGAAGCGCGGCACAGTTAATAGCCACAAAAGGTCCATTTTTTCTACGACTGGCATTATGAATACTCTGTGCAAAGAGTTCTTTTCCTACGCCGGTTTCACCATGAATGAAGACATTAGATTCATTTCGACTGAAACGTTTTGCTTTTTCTATAACGAGATCCATGGAATGATCATGATGAATAATGTCATCAAAACAATATTTTGCGATAAAACCTCGATCCAGAATTTTTTTTCGTAATTTTGCCTCCGTTTTTTGCAATTCGTTGGCTTCCATACAGGTGATTACACAACCATTACATTCTGAATCGTGTATAATCGGTACGTAAGTGACAGTGAGCATACCATATCTGGTTTTGCAGATTTCGTCAATCCGCGTCTGATTATTATGAATAAGTTTCACAATGTTAGAGGCAGGAAGTAAATTTGTGAAAGGCTGCCCGATGGATTCCTGCAGAGAGGTATGGAATATGGAACAGGCTTTTTCATTAATACTGTTAATGATACCATTGGCATTTGTTGATAGAATACCGCTGTAGGAGTACTGTATGATTTTAGAAATACGGTCATACTGCATATGCTCTTTTCTGGTTTCCTCTACAAGACGAATGGCTATGCCGAGAGATTTCGATATAGCCTCCGGCCCGGTTTTGATTAATACAGAGGGTAAGTTTATCTGTTTAGCGGCACGACATACGGTTCTTCCGCCAATGACAGCTTCAGCACCATCGGTCACAGCAGTTTGTATACAGGCGTATGCATCAGAGCGTTGTTTTATTAAATAATATTGAAAATGGATACCTTTGAAAAGCGTTTCCAGGTGATGACAACTGTCAATAATTGTTTTGGTGCCAAGAATTGCAATATTTTTCTTATGATATAGATTGAGGCATTCCTGTGCGGCAAGGATGATGTCTACACCGGAGGTGGCGATTTCAACGTTAATCATATTTGATGGCTTACGGGACTGAAAAAAATGAGATGCAAACCCACGTGCAATGACAGCGTCTCCCTGCAGCTTACCCACAAGATCTTCCTCACTGTCTGTGACTGTGAGAATCTCATAACTAACGTCAGGGCGCTCTAACTGAAGAAATGCGTTTTTTACGTCATGGAACAGTTCAGCATAGGGAAGTATGAAAACAAGCTTTATCATAGTAGGACACTCCTGTTCATGTATATTATTTATTTCAAACTATGACATAAAATGTTGCAGATTACAACAAAAATGATGCATAAAATGAAATATAATTATGAAACAATTTGGAACATTACGAGAGAAACAAAATGAAACAAAATGAAACAAATATGGAATAATAGAGAGAAAAATGTTTCACATAGAAAAATCAAAAGGTAAAACAGCTATTTTAAATAAAATAAAGGGTAGGGAAAAAGTTGGCACAGAATTTGCTTATTAATTATGTAGATGTAAATAGAAAGCATTAATATGGAAAAGGAGTGAGTTTATGAGACTATGTTATCAAGTCGCTACACCGGATGTTGCAATCGCAGATTCTGTAACGGCATATCAGGGACCACTTGAGAAAAGCTTTGCAGATCTGGCATCTTTTGGCTACAAGGGCGTGGAACTGATGACCTTAAATCCATCGAAATTAGATTGGGAGTTTGTGAAGAGGGAAGCAGAGAAAAATGATCTGAAGGTAGTGCTGGTATGTACCGGAGAGATCTTCGGTCAATTGGGACTTAGCTATACCAATCCAAAGGCGGAGATCAGAGCTGAGGCTATTGCCAGAAGCAAGGAAATCATTGATTTCGCAGCATATCTTGGAGCAAATATCAACATTGGACGCGTGCGCGGTCAATACTGTGCAGAACTTACCAGGGAAGAGACAGAAAGCTATGCAGTGCAGGCATTCCGGGAACTTGCGGATTATGCGGCACCGAAGAATGTCATGATTGCATTGGAAACAGTGACCATCATGCAGACTAATTTCATTAATACTTTAGCAGAGGGTGCAGCCATGGTTGACTGTGTGGACAGGAAAAATTTCAGATTAATGATGGATGTATTTCATCTGAATCTGGAAGAAAAAAATGTCATAGAGGCAATCAGGAAATATAGTTCTTATAACATCCATGTCCATCTGGCAGATAATAATAGAAGATATCCAGGGCACTGTGGACTGGATTTTGAAAAAATCATATCCACATTCAAAGAATGCGGGTACGATGGCGCGTTCTGCACAGAGATCTTCCAGATTCCATCCATGGAGGAAGCAGCAAAGAATGCCATCGCCCACCTGCAGCCAATCCTCGGTAAGGTGTATGGAGGAGGAGCGAAATGAAACGAAGTTTCATTTTATAAATAGCTCCGACGATCTGCCGATGAGCGAAGGCGAGGGGGCATTACATTAAGAAGGAGCGAAATCAAATGAAAAGTATCGCATTGATTCATACAGTTAAAACAGTAGCGAACTCTTTTGACCGGACATTAAGAGAATATCTGGGAGAAGAAGTGAAGATACATAATCTCTGGGACGATTTCCTGGCGAACAATCCCAATGAAATAGGAGAATTTACCGTAGAAAATCGGAAACGTCTCTACAATGATATTACTTCTGCTGAAATGACAGGCGCTGATATGATCGTGGTGACCTGTTCTACACTGACTCCGGTAGTCAATATGATCCGCCCTTTTATCAGGGTGCCGCTCATCGCCATAGACGATGCCATGGGCAGAAAAGCCGTGACGTATGGAGAGCGGTTACTGATCCTGGCAACAGCGGAAAGTACCAGAGAGCCCCTCACAGATAAATTAATGACAGAGGCGGCAGCCATAGGAAAAGAAATCACAGTAGATTTTCGTGCTGATGTGGAAGCATTCAAAGCCATGAAGGCGATGGATATGGACAAACACGATGCCATATTACTGGAGATTGCAAAGGATATCTCGGGATATGACTGTGTGGTACTTGCACAGGCATCCATGGCACATCTTGACAGCCGGATCGAAGCAATCTGCAAAATTCCTGTTCTTTCAAGTCCAACACTTTGTTTGGAGCAGGTGAAAGATACATTAAACAATTAATCATTCATGAGGAAAAGGAGAAATGAAAAAATGACCAACGAAAAGAAAATGCAGTTGGATGCATTATGTCTCAAGTTCAGAAAAAATTTGATTGAAACTTTACACAGCATCCAGACAGGACATCCGGGAGGATCACTTTCAGTATGTGAGATCCTCACCACACTTTATTTTAATGAGGCAAATGTGACACCGGAGAATATCAACGATAGGAGCCGTGACAAGATCATTCTTTGCAAGGGACATGCAGCACCTATGTTATATATGGAACTGGCAGAAAAAGGATTCTTCCCAATGGAAGAGATGAAGACATTAAGGCAGATGAACAGCCGTCTCCAGGGACATCCGTGCTCTAAGGAGACACCAGGTGTAGAAGCTTCCACAGGACCACTTGGGGCAGGTTATCCATTGGCTCTGGGTATTGCATTGGCTGATAAACAGGATGACATTGATGCTTACACCTACGCTATTCTGGGAGATGGGGAGATCAACGAAGGAGTCGTATGGGAGACCTGTATGAATGCATCCAAGTTCAAAGCAGACCACTTGATCTCGATCCTTGACTGGAACGGCGTGCAGCTTGACGGAACCACACAGGATATCATGCCTATGGGAGATATTGAATTGAAGTTCAAAGCATTCGGTTACAACACAATTGTCTGTGATGGACATGACGTATCCGCCATCAGCGCAGCGATTGAAACAGCAAAATCTGTAAAAGGTGTTCCAAGTATCATCCTTGCCAGGACGGTAAAAGGAAAAGGCATTTCTTTCATGGAAGGGAAGAATATATGGCACGGGGCTCCCATTAAAGAGGAACACTATGAAGCAGCAATGAAAGAGTTAGGAGGTATCCAGTAATGGCAAAGGCAATTCGTGAGGTATATGGAGATTCAATCAAAAAATATGGCGCCACAAATGAAAACATTGTGGTATTAGATGCCGATGTATCAGGTTCTACAAAATCCGCAGTGTTCGGAAAGGAATATCCGGATCGTTTCTACAACTGTGGTATTTCTGAATATGCTATGATGGGTATGGCAGCAGGTATGGCAAAAAGTGGAAAGATTCCTTTTGTCAATACATTTGCAGTATTCCTTACAACGATCGGCTCTCTTGCAGCCAGAACTTTTATGTCCTATTCAGGATTAAATATAAAAATGATGGGTGCTTACGGCGGATTATCAGATGCTTATGACGGAGCCACACATCATGCACTGGAAGATATCGCCATGATGAGAACTCTGCCAGGCGTTGACGTCATGGTGGCCAGCGACGCACAGATCACAGACTGGATGATTCAGAACGCCATAGAATTAGATCAGCCAATGTACATCCGTCTTTCCAGAGATGCAGCACCGGATTGTCATCCGGAGGGCGCAGTATTTGAAAGAGGAAAAGGAATGGTAGTAAGAGAAGGCTCTGACGTGACCATCATTGCCTGCGGACTGATGGTAAGCACAGCGATGCTGGCAGCGGAGAAGCTTGCGGCAAAGGGAATCAGCGCAAGAGTGGTAGATATGTATTATATCAAACCAATCGATGCAGAACTCATCGAGAAATGTGCAAAGGAAACAGGTGCTTTCGTCACAGCGGAAGAGCACAGTATCATCGGTGGACTGGGGGGAGCAGTTGCAGAAGTGATGGCAAAGGCAGGATGCACCGTTCCTACCGAGATGATCGGTATGCAGGACTGCCATGGAGAATCAGGCGCATATGCAGAGATTCTGAAAAAATATGGTCTGGATGTAGATGCAGTTGCAGCAGCAGCCGAGAAAGCAGTTTCAAGAAAATAATGAATTCATACGGAACGAGAAAGGAATGGTCATTAAGATGGATAAACCAATGAGACGGTATATGAAAGTAGGAACGATTCTTCACGTTGCATATGGTGGACTGGCAGGTGGAGAAGGTCCCATACTGGAATGTCTGAAAAAAATAGTGACAGATCCTTATTTTGAAGTAGTGGAAGTGGCGCGTATGAAAGACCCTGCTACCCGCAGGGCTGCGGCGGATATGATTGCCTGTGCCCATATGACATCTGCATACGGCGGTCAGGGACGGATGCTGGGAGCAGGGCTGAATATCAACGACCTGGACGAAGAGGGCAGACAGAAAGCCCTCGCATCCCTGAAGGAAGGAATCGATGAGGCGTATGAGATCGGTGCCGCAGATTTTTCCTTTCTGGCAGGAACCTATGAGAAAGAGACCCGGGAAGAATCCTTCCAGAAGTTATTGGAATCCACCAGAGAGCTCTGTGCTTATGCCCGGTCAAAAGGGGATATGCCGGTACTTTGTGAAGTTTTTGACTATGATATCGCAAAGAGATCCCTCATCGGCCCCGTGGAGCTGGTGAAAAGATATGCGGAGACCATGGGCAGGGAATATGATAATTTTGGACTCATGGTGGATCTGAGCCACATCCCCATGATTCATGAGACCATCCAGGAAAATCTGCTCCCGGTGAAGGATTACATCCGACATGCCCATATGGGCAACACTGTGATCAAAAGTCCGGAATGCCCGGCTTATGGGGATGAGCATCCAAGATTCGGTTTCCCCAACAGTGAAAATGATGTGGAGGAGCTGGCAGCATATCTGAGACTGCTGCTCCAAATCGGTTTCCTGAATGAGGAGAACAGACCTATCGTCAGCTTCGAGGTAAAGCCTTTCGGAGAGGAAGACGCGGACGTTACCATGGCAGGGGCAAAGAGAACGTTGGACCTTGCCTGGGAACTTGTGTAAATCACAGAAATCCCAGGGCTGTAAGTGGGTCCCAAATTCATGCTTTTTCGTGGGAGCACGAAACGCATGATATTTTGACCCTGGTATCATCAGATAAAGAAATTAGATAAAAAAACGAAATAGAAGACAGGAGGAATTATAAAAATGAGAGAATCAATTCACAAATATTTTCAGGTAGGTACCATCAGATGGATGTCATTTCCAAAATCAGGGGTGTTAGAATCCATCAAAAAAATTGCATCCGATGATTTCTTCGATGCAATCGAGATCACCAAATGCAAGGATGAGGAAGAGAGAGAAGCGGTGAAGAAATTACTGGCACAGTCTCACATGAAGGTCTGCTACGGTGCACAGCCAAGATTATTAGGACCCAAATTAAATCCAAATGATATCGATGAAGCGGGCAGAAAAGCAGCGGAAGATACTTTACTGGAAGCAATCGATGAAGCGGAAGAGCTTGGGGCAAAAGGAATTGCATTTCTGGCTGGAAAATGGGAAGAAGCCACCAAGGATCAGGCTTATGCACAGTTATTAAAGACCACACGCAATCTCTGTGATTATGCGGCTGGCAAAGGAATGATGGTAGAGTTAGAAGTGTTTGATTTCGATATGGATAAAGCAGCATTGATCGGACCGGCACCCTATGCGGCAAAATTTGCAGCAGATATGAGAATGACCAACAATAACTTTGGTCTGCTGGTGGATCTCTCCCATTTCCCTACCACATACGAGACATCCAAATTCGTCATCCAGACTTTAAAACCATACATCACACATCTTCACTTTGGCAATGCAGTGGTACAGCCTGACTGTGAGGGATACGGAGACAAACACCCACGAATGGGATTCCCTAACAGTGCCAATGATACAGCAGAACTTTTGGACTACTTTACCGTATTAAAACAGGAAGGATTTTTCAATGCGGAGAATCCGCTTGTATTATCCATGGAAGTGACGCTCATAGGTGACGAGGATGAAGACATCGTACTTGCCAACACCAAGAGAGTGGTAAATAGAGCCTGGGCACTTCTGGAAGACTAACAGACAAGCAGCTAAAGGATCATAAAACAAATAGGAACTGGAAAAAGAAAAGGAGATTAAATCATGAAAATCGTAGTATTAGATGGATATACAGAGAACCCTGGAGATTTAAGCTGGGCAGAACTTGAAAAATTAGGCGAAGTGACCGTATATGACAGGACATCCTATGTGGAGGCACCCATCATTGCAGAGAGAATCGGCGATGCGGAGGTAGTAATCACCAACAAGACACCTTTGACAAAAGCGACCATCGATCAGTGCCCCAATCTGAAACTGGTTGCATTCCTGGCAACAGGCTACAATGTAGCAGATTACAACTACTGCAAGGAAAAAGGAATCCCTGTGGTCAATGTACCTACCTACGGAACTGATATTGTAGGACAGTATGCAGCAGGACTTTTACTGGAGATCTGCTCTCACTTCGGATACCATGACCAGACAGTAAAAGCCGGTAAATGGCAGAATAACCAGGACTGGTGCTACTGGGATTACCCCATGATCGAACTGGCACACAAGACAGTAGGTATCATCGGACTGGGACGTATCGGTCAGACCACGGCTAAGATCTTGAAAGCAATGAACATGAAAGTAATCGCATATGACAGCTTCCAGAGTGATGCTGGAAAAGCTCTGGCAGAATACGTAGACCTTGATACTTTACTGGCACAGTCAGATGTGATCTGCCTCCACTGCCCATTATTCCCGGAGACAGAGGGCATCATCAATAAAGAGAACATCGCGAAGATGAAAGATGGTGTTATCATCATCAACAACAGCCGTGGACAGTTGGTAGTAGAGCAGGATCTTGCGGATGCACTGAACAGCGGTAAAGTATATGCAGCAGGACTCGACGTGGTATCCACGGAGCCCATCAAAGCAGAGAATCCATTATTAAAAGCAAAGAACTGCCTCATCACACCACATATTTCATGGGCAGCTAAGGAATCCCGTCAGAGAATCATGGACATCACCGTTGAGAATGTAAAAGCATTCATCGCAGGTGCCCCTGTGAATGTAGTAAATAAGTAATAACGTAACAATTCAGAGCCAAGCAAATTCATAAAAATATGCGAATCATGCTTGCATGAGTGAGCTGATTTTTGTGAATTTATTTGGCGAAGTAACCACATAAGCAAAAGGAAAGCTTCGAAGAAGCGATTTTGTGTATGGGGTCCTGAATAGTTACGTAATAGCAATAATTGCCAAACCTTAATTGCTCCTATTTGGGAATGCTCAACTATGATATAATATGACCAGATTACAAAGTAATCTGTGTCAGGAAGTCATGAAATGACTGACGTCAATATGACCAGATTACAAAGTAATCTGTGTCAGGAAGTCATGAAATGACTGACGTCAATATGACCAGATTACGTAGTAATCTGTGTCAGGAAGTCATGAAATGACTGACGTTAATATGACCAGATTACAAAGTAATCTGTGTCAGGAAGTCATGAAATGACTGACGTCAATATGACCAGATTACAAAGTGATCTGTGTCAGGAATGCTCGAAGAGCATGACGTATCATAGTCGAGCATATTTCAATTAAGAAAGAGGGTAGCGGACATGGTCAAGATCAGGGTTTTTATCCCGCATTTGGAGTTGAAATCAGTATTTGAAAATGTTGTGAAAAAACTTCCAGTATATGAAAATGTAACAATAGAAACCACCTATATTTTCGGCACACCGGAAAAACTGGCGGAAAATATGGATGCAGATATCCTGGTGGCAAGAGGAATGACGTCTGATGTACTCCACGACTTATTCCCGTTGAAGCACATGATCAAGATACAGTTCAGCAGTTTTGATATATTGGACGCTCTGGTACAGTGCCGTGCACTTGCTGGGAGAAACATAGCGCTTTTTCTCCATCATATAGAGATCAGTTATCTAAAAGATCTGGAAGATCTGTGTGGCGCAAAGATCCGTGTGTATGATGTGACAGATGAGCATTCCACAGAGGAGGCCATTAAGAAAGCCATAGCGGATGGGGCGGATACCTTTGTAGGTGCAGGAACCATGTGCGGTATCTGTGACAAGCTGGGGTTACGTCGTGTACATATCCATACGAAACAGGAAGTGGTGGAAGCAGCCATGATGGAAGCGCTCAGCACTGCAAGGACCATCAATCAGGAGCGTAATCGGGCAAGTCTGGTGAACACCATGTTGAATAACAGCGAAGACAGTATTATTGCGGTGGATCAACACCGCTGTATTCAGGCGATTAATAATCAGGCATATCGCACCCTGCAGCTCTCCACCATCGGAGACGTAAAAGGATTACAGGCGTCCAGTCTGATCAAGTCGCCACAATGGATGGAAATATTAGAAAATAATTCTGAGAAGGAAAAAGTACTCAGGATTCATGATAAAGATTATCTGGTGCATTTTAAACCTCTTCAAAATGATGAGGAGGCGGGAGCACTTATTTTCGTAAAAAATACGGATCGTATTATTGAAGAGGAAAGCAAGATCAGACGTGTACTGGCAGAGAAAGGTCTGACAGCAAAATATACATTCAAAGATATTCTGGGTAAAAGTGAGGCTATCCATGGGGATATTCAGAAGGCAGATCGTTACAGTAAGGTAAATTCCAATGTGCTGATCATCGGAGAGACTGGAACTGGAAAAGAACTTTTTGCACATAGTATTCACCAGGCAAGCATGAGAAGTGATCAGCCTTTTGTGGCGTTGAACTGTGCCGCACTCCCGGAGAATCTTCTGGAGAGCGAACTGTTCGGTTATGAAGCGGGGGCATTTTCGGGAGCCGCCAAGGGAGGGAAGATCGGTCTTTTCGAACTGGCACATAAAGGAACGATTTTCCTGGATGAGATCGGAGAGATTCCCATTGCATTACAGGCAAAGCTTTTACGGGTGTTACAGGAGAAAGAGATTAGACGAATCGGAAGCACCAGTGTACATCCCATTGATGTCCGCGTCATATCAGCCACCAACATTAATATAGAAGAACAGATCAAGGAGGGAAAATTCCGTTCTGATCTGTATTATCGTCTGAATCTGCTGGATATTAATATTCCACCCCTCCGTGAAAGAAAAGAAGATATTCAGGAACTGGTGGACTTTTATTTATCCCAGTTCGCCTGTGAGATGGGTAAGAGTATTCCAACAGTGAGCCCGGAGGCAGCACGCATGATGAAGGAATATGAGTGGTATGGAAATGTCAGAGAATTGAGAAACATCTGCGAGAGACTAATCGTGTTAAATGATACCAATGAGATCAGCGAGTCCCTGTTAAAACAGCTAAAGATCTTCAGAAAAATGGAAGAGAAAAAGGAACAGAAAAAAGCTGTTTCCACTGTATCGGAAGATGAAGTGGAGAACATATACAGGCAGCTTCAATCCAAAAAGAAAAAGAAAGAACTTGCGGAAGAACTTGGAGTCAGCAGAACGACTTTGTGGCGAATGGCAAAAAAACAAAGTGAAGAGAAACAATAGGAGAAAAAGGGAATGGATGTAAAGAATGGGATGTTTTTGGAACAGCGTCAGCTGCTTTCACAAACACAGATTCAATCTTTGGAAATTCTTGCAATGGACAGTGGAGAACTGAAAGAGTTTTTACAGGAAGAATATTTGGAGAATCCATTACTTGACTACAGTGGAAAAAGTGAAAGTGCAGGGATGGAGGCACTACACAATACCTATGACTATAATGCTCCGCGGGAAAACCGCAGTGAAGAATACGGAGAGGAAGAGGACAAGGGAAAAAAGGACATTCCCGATCAGGAGGAGGAATCTGTTAAAACTTTTCTGATGGATCAGCTTTCCAGAAATGATTTTACAGACAGGGAATGGGCTTTGATGGAATATCTCATCGATTGTCTGGATGAGACGGGATTTTTTACCTTATCGGAGGAAGAGGTAGCCGCGGAGACAAAGATGCCTTTGATGACAGTTCAGGGTGTGCTGGAGCGGCTTCGCCATCTGGAACCTTTTGGAATATTTGCGGAAGATTTGAAACATTGCCTTCTGCGCCAGTTGGAAGTAAAAGGATTGGAAGACACAGATCTATGGAGGATCGTGGAAAATCATCTGGAGGATGTGGCGGATGGAAAGATCAGTAACATATCCAGAGATATGAAGCTTTCCACCTTGGAAGTGCGTCAGTATATTGAGATCATATGTCAGTTAAATCCAAGACCGATGAATGAATTTATCAGTGTACATGCCAATTACATCGTGCCGGATATCATTTTCCAAAAAGATGAAGCGGGAAAGTGGAAAGTGGAACTGAATGACAACTGGGTGGAAGACTACCATATGAATGACTACTATCTGCGCATGATGAATGAATCAAAGGATGGAGAACTTGCATCCTATTTTAAGTTGAAGCTGGATCGCGTTCGATTTATCATGAGCAGCATAGCCCAGAGAAGACAGACCGTTCAGTCCATATCGGAGGCAGTCCTTGCCCACGAGATGAATTTTCTGGAGGGAAAAGGGTTCCTGGAGCCCATGACCATGGCGAGCCTTGCGGAGGAACTGCATATTCACACATCCACCGTCAGCAGAGCCATCAAGGGAAAATATATCCAATGTCCCAAGGGCACTATTTTCATGAAAAATCTATTCTCCGGTTCTGTGGCAAAGGCAGTGGGAGCCATGGAGATCAAAGAATTATTGAAAGAGCTCATCGCGGGGGAGAATAAGGCAAAGCCCTACAGTGATCAGAAGCTGGCAAAACTTCTGCTGGATCAGGGCATCGAACTCTCACGCAGAGTAATCGCAAAATACAGAGAAGAAATGAACATCCCCGGAAGTTTTGAGAGGAGGGAACCCATATGAGTCGAAGACTCATATTAAAAATGGTTCCGCCGACCTGCCGCCGAACGCACGTGAGGGGGCGTTACATTAGAGGAGGGAACCCATATGAGTCGAAGACTCATATTAAAAATGGTTCCGCCGACCTGCCGCCGAACGCACGTGAGGGGGCGTTACATTAGAGGAAGGAACCCATATGAGTCGAAGACTCATATTAAAAATGGTTCCGCCGACCTGCCGCCGAACGAATGTGAGGGGGCGTTACATTAGAGGAAGGAACCCGTATGAATAAAAATATGATTTTAAAAAATGGAATGGTTATGCCGAGACTGGGACAGGGAACCTGGTATATGGGGGAGAACAGCACCGTCAAAAAGGAAGAGATCGCGGCACTGAGAACGGGAATCGAACGGGGCATGACACTGATCGATACCGCAGAGATGTACGGAGATGGTGCCAGTGAGATACTCATAGGAGAAGCACTGCGTCATGAGGAACGGGAAAAATTATTTGTGGTATCCAAGGTATATCCTCATAATGCAGGAAAAGGAAAATTGGAAAAAAGTCTGGATCAGTCTCTCCAAAGATTGCAGATGGAGTATCTGGATATGTATCTCCTGCACTGGAGAGGCAGTATTCCATTTCGTGAGACCATAGAGTGCATGGAACAGATGGTACAAAAGGGAAAGATCAGGAGCTGGGGTGTGTCCAATCTGGATTTGGATGAGATGGAAGAACTGACATCACTGTCAGGTGGAACACATTGTCAACTGGATCAGGTACTGTACCACGTGGCATCCAGAGGCGTAGAGTACAGTCTGCTGCCCTGGCTTACAGAACATCAGATGCCCCTCATGGCATATTGTCCCATGGCACAGGGAGGTACCCTGGGGAGAGGAATCTACCAGAGTCCATCGGTACAGACACTCAGTGAGAAATACGGGGTCAGCCCGGCAGTGATACTGATCGCATTTGTATTGGCACACCCGGGAACCATAGCGATTCCAAAGGCTTCCCAGGAAAGTCATGTGATAGAGAACAGCAAGGCAATGGATCTCTTACTGACAGAGGAGGATATAGCACTTCTCAGTAAAGATTTTCCGGCACCTGTGAGAAAAGAGTATCTGGATATTGTCTGATCATAGGGAATGAAAGAGCATTACGACAAATGACAGATGAGGAAAGAAAGACAGAGAGAAAAAGATAGGGAAAGACAAAAAGACAGGAAAAGAGAAAGATAGGGAAGGACAAAAAGACAGAAAGATAAAAAAGATAAGGAAATCTAAGAAATAGAAAGGCGAAGAGAATGAAGGTAGTAGTGGCAATAGATTCCCTGAAGGGGAGCCTGACCTCCATGGAGGCTGGAAATGCAATCAAAGAGGGTGTGCTTCG
>JAQVCT010000008.1 GCA_028689655.1 Lachnospiraceae bacterium | reverse complement strand
GGGTGTAGGCAGTCTTGCGGGTGTAGGCAGGCTTGCGGGTGTAGGCAGGCTTGCGGGTGTAGGCAGGCTTGCGGGTGTAGGCAGGCTTGCGGGTGTAGGCAGGCTTGCGGGTGTAGGCAGGCTGCAGTGAACAGAGTAAGGTAATAAAACTCTCTGTGCAAGTTTACTTGCTAAAGAGAGTTCTATTCTATCTTACGAGCGAAGCGAACGAGGAAAGACGAAGTCTTTTCGAGTCTCTGCGGGTGTAGGCAGGCTTGGAGAACAGAGGAAGTCTCTGTAAATAAAGGAGTGCCATGGCGAGCAAAAAAGGTCTGAACAACACGAACTTAAAACAGGAGAACCGAGGTCTGATCTTGAAAGAGATTGCTACGGGAGAATGCAGTACCCGCATCGATTTGGCGAAAAAGACGGGGCTTTCCAAGATGTCTGTATCCAATATTATCAGTGAATTTATGGAACGGGGTATTATCTGTGAGCAGGAGACGGAGAAGACGGAGGGACAGGGACGGAATCCCATCAGTCTGTGCATCACGGCGAGAGCACCTAAGATCATTGGACTGAATATCCATAGAACAGAGTGCGTGGCAGTATTAAGTAACCTGCAGCTACAGGTACAGCGGATTGCCCGGACTCCTTTGACGGATGATAACAGCGGAGACTTCTACCCGCTGATCTTCCGATTGATGGATGAGGTCATGGTGGAAGAGGAATGGAGCAATATCCTGGGCATCGGGGTAGGAAGCTCCGGACCTCTGGATATTAAGAGAGGGATTATTCTGAATCCCCCTGATTTCCACGGACTTCATGACCTGGAGATTATCACGGCTCTGTGGGAGCATTATCACAGACCTGTCTACATGGACAGTCAGTATAACTGTGCAGCCCTTGCTGAGAAATATTACGGAATGGGGAAATCATTTCATGATCTGCTGTTCGTTGGAATCGCCCGGGGTATTGGTTCCGGAATCATTTCGGATGATAAGATTTTTCATTCTGTGAACGGATTTACCAGCGAGTTAGGGCATGTGAGTGTGGCATGGAATGGAAATCACTGTTCCTGTGGAAATCGTGGATGTCTGGAAACCTATGCAGGATCAGAAGTGATACGCAAGAGGCTCGTACAGGTCACAGGGGAGGACAAAAGTTTCCGTGAATTCTGTGAGGAGGCGGCACGGGCAGTGGATCAGAAGTCCGGGACAGAACGTGCATTGCAGATACAGGAAATCTACAGCGATATGATGGAGAAGCTTGCGTGTGCCATTACCAGTGCGGTCAATATGTTGAATGCAGAGGCGGTGATCATCGGTCACGCGGGATGTAATATTCCAGATTACTATTTACGTAGGCTGGAGGAACTTATCAATGCACAGAAATTGTCGGCAAATTACCGCCATGTGAGAGTCTGCAAGCCTTATTTCAGGGAAGAAGCTCATATTCTCGGCTGCGCATGTGCAGTATTAAGTAAAATATTTGAAGGAAAAGAAGATTTTTATTTATCTTAAATGACAATGATTGAATATTACGATATAATAAATTTTAAAAAGATAAGGAGTTAATCACTTATGCATTTGAAAAGTTATAAAGGTATTGTAATTTCAATCATTGTATTTTTTATCTCCTTTTGTCTGCTTATGACAGGTACGAGTCTTTATACCAACAATAAAATGGATACAGAGTATGTGAAAATGGAGCAGGAAGTGTTGATTTATAGCGGCAAGATCAGTGATGTGATCAATCGCCTATTATATAAGACACAGATTCTCGCCACACTTGTGATATGTGATGATGGGACTGTGGATGATTTTGCCAAAGTGGCAGAGTCGATCAGCAGGGATACCGTCATTCGCAATGTGCTTTTAGCGCCAGGAGGCGTGGTATCAGATGTATACCCCAAAGAAGGAAATGAACAGGTGATAGGACTGGACTTTTTTGCAGAAGGGGATGGTAATATAGAAGCTGTGGAGGCTAAAAAGTCAGGTTCCCTCGTGCTGGGCGGTCCCTTTGAATTAGTGCAGGGTGGACAGGCACTGGTGGGCAGATTGCCGGTATACACGTCAAACGGTAAGGGGCAGAAGAAGTTCTGGGGACTGGTATCCGTAACATTGAATTACCCACAGATATTGGACGATGTTGGATTGGAACAGCTTCATAATCACGGGTATGCTTATGAAATATGGAGAATCAGCCCGGATACCAATGAAAGGCAGGTCATCGCTGCAAGCGACTACGCCTACGATAAAACGGCACAATATGTGGAAAAGGATGTGGTGATACAGAATGCAAAGTGGCATTTTCGCATCATGCCCATAAAAATAGTCTTTAATTATCGCATGATATGGTTCTACATCACAGGCAGTATACTCATCAGTCTGGTGTTAGCAGGCTTCGCGCTGAATACATACCATATGCATATCTTGAAAAATGAGCTGGAAATACTCACATATGTGGATCAGCTGACAGGAATTACCAACCGAAGGGGAATGATTGCACAACTGGATAAAATGGTAAACACCAAAGGATCTGCATTCACGTTATGTTTTCTGGATCTCAATAGGTTTAAAGGCATCAACGATCAGTTCGGACATCATGTGGGGGATAAGGTGTTACAGGAATTTGCAAGGATCATTTCCAGACAGGTAACAGACAGACAGCTGTTTGCCCGTGTAGGTGGAGATGAATTTGTATTGGTATTTAAGGGGAAAAATAATAGAAAACAGGTGGAAGAATTTTTCGAAAAGATACGAACAGACTTGGAAAAATCTACTATCGATGAAATCTTGAGAGATACGAAACTGACATTCAGTATCGGAGTAGCAACGTATCCGGATCAGTGCAGGAATATGAATGAAATATTAAAATGCGCGGATGAAGATATGTATCGGAATAAAAAGATCTATAAGAATGCTGACATCTGTAAAAATAAAGAAGAACAAAAAGACACAGAAAATAAATTAGAATAAAAAGGCATAAAAAAATAAATAAGTAATCCACAGAAATCCCCGTAGCCAGATAAGAGAAATGCTCAAATCTGCTTACGGGGATTTTATTTCATTTGATAGGAAATTCCTTACATGACAAATAATGATGTAAAGACAGCTTACAGGAAGTGCAGGAGATCTCGTGGATGTGTCAGCCTGTATTCTGCGGGGGTATTATCAGGATCATGTGCGCCCCAAAGGGCCAGAGCAAAATCTACACCGGCGGTGCAGGCACATTGCAGGTCATATATGGTGTCACCAATATATAACAGTTCATCCGGTGTGTAGGAGAATTGTTTCATCACTCTCAAAAGTGGATCAGGTGAAGGTTTGGGATGTTCGGTGTCGTCGGAACAAATGCAGAAATCGAAAATTTTTGCGATAGTGTAATCACGAAACGTATACGCATATTCCAGGTGGGTCTGGGAGGTGACGATGCCCAGCTTTATATGGGATGCCTTCAGTAAGATTAACAGTTCCTTGATTCCCTGGAAGAGCTGGGAGGGAACGGGATAATCTTTGTCATATTCTTCCCAGGCGGAATGAACATAGTCAATCTTTTCTGGTGCAATTCCCAGCTTGCGTAGGCCGTCCTTCCCTGGAAGACCCAGGCAAGAGTAGAGAGATTCCTCTGGATAGAATGTGTTGGTCATGCGTAGGAGAGCGTGCTGCAGGGAGATAATTACCTTTTGCTCCGTATCCAGGAGTGTACCATCAATATCAAATAGGATTGCTTTATATTTCATAGGAAATCCGCCCTTTCTATTTTAATTCATTTTAATTTATTTTGATCTATTCTGATCAATGCTGATTATGTTAGCAAGCGCTTGTGAACTGTTCCTTTGTAGAGTATAATATCACATAAACATTACTTTTCATATGTTTGAAAATGTTCGATTCAAAAGAAAAATAAAGGAATAGGTGTTCAATCGAACATGAATTGAGAGAAAAGATATAATAGGATGTCAGAAGGAATAAAGGAGATGGGACGATGGGAGATACGATAAGAGAAGGTATCAACGAAAATATCAATGATAAAAATAATGGAAGCATAGAAGAAAATCGGGAAACAGAGAAAGAAGAAAATAATAGAGAAAATATAACGCTCACAGGTGTGGGAAGAAGGCAGGAAATCCTGCGTCAGTTGCAGGAGGAAGGAAACGTGTCCGTGACGGCGCTGGCAGAGAAATTTCAGGTATCTGCCATGACCATTCGAAGAGATCTTTATTTTTTTGAAAAGCAGGGTGCGTTGGAAACGAATTACGGAGGTGCACATTTGCCACAGGAGAGGATCGAATCACCGGATTTTTCCACCAGAAATGAGCAGATGATCAGCAATAAGCGAGCCATCGGCAGAAAAGCAGGGTCTTTTATGAGAGAAGGGGATGTGATATTTCTGGATGCCGGATCCACAGTGCTGCAGATTGCCAAGTATTTTCCAGATATCCATGCCACTGTCATCACCACATCCATTCCGGTAGTACAATATCTCAGCAGTAACAGCAAGATCAAACTGGTGGTGGCACCGGGCATCTATCGGAGAGATGCGGGCGGTACCCTATCCATAGATACCATAGAATATCTAAAGAAATACTATGTGAAAAAAAGCTTTATCAGTGCGCTGGCGTGCTCACCGGAGGGCGGTGTCATGGCAATTGATGAGTTGGATTGCTATCAGAAACAGATCATGTGGGAAAACAGCCGGGAAAGTTTCCTGCTGGCAGATCACACAAAATTTCAACAGTATGCACCCCTGCTATGTAATAAACTGGAGGACTATTCCTATATTCTCACAGATCAGGATATGGAGAAAGGGATACAGGAGAAAGTCAGGGCAGTTAATCAGGAGTTGATTCTATGTTGAGACCGATGGAATTATCTCATGATTATCACAGAGAGATTCTGCAATAAATCCAGGTCATATAATTTTACTTCCTCATAGTGCACATCATCGATGACGCGAATAATCGGTCTGAAAGGGGCCTTCTCGTTCTGAGCTTTGACGATGCCGCGCAGTCCGTTGGAGAGATTCACAATGCTTCCGTTTGGATAGATTGCTATGCTGTTAAAGAAGATATGCAGAAGCTCCGCGTCGATCTTATCTCCGCACTCAGCCATCAGCGTCTCATAGGCCTGGTAATTGGACATACCCTTGCGGTAACAGCGCTCGGAGGTCAAGGCATCATAGATATCTGCAATTGCCAGAATCTTGGAAAAACGGTGAATTTCATTTCCTTTTAAATGATAAGGATAACCCGAACCATCCAAACGCTCGTGATGCTGCAATGCAAGTAACCGGGATAATTCGGAGAGCAAAGGATTTTGCTGCAAAGCCTGATATCCCTGAAGTGGATGATTTTGAATGTGAGCGAACTCTTCTTTGGTAAGAGGTGTGGTCTTAAAGAGAATCTTCGGATCCAACAGGGTCTTTCCAATATCGTGGAGAATGGCACCCTCAGCTAATACGTGCATCTCAGTGGGGTTCAGCTCCAGGCGCTTTCCGATGAGCAGAGCATAGATGGTGGTATTGATGGAGTGCACCAGGGTATTATCATCTGTAGTAGCGATGTCACTGAGACTGACCAGGATATCTTTTCTGGTAAAAAGATCATCAATGAGAGAATCTACTGCTTCTGTGATATGTGCAGTGTCGAGACTGCCTTCCGTGCGAAAATGAAATAACGTATCCTGTAAAGCATCCTTACATTTGACTCGTGTTTCCTCGGCTACCGCATCAGGAATATCGATGCCTTCAGAAAGGTCGTCATTGATATACAGGAAAGCAATGCCAAGATTGGACAGACTGTTCAGGTATCGATTCAGATTGCCCGTGCCTGCTTTCAGCAGCAGTCCATTGAAATGATAAATATCTCTGGCTAAATACATATGAGGTTGTATGTCAGGTAAATACACTTTTCTCATTTAATTTCAGTTCCTTTATCTGATTCATTTGTAAAAAACTACCAAAGAAATAGTAACACATAAAAATGCAAGGTACAAATACATTTTTTGTTTGTATCAAGAAAGAACAATCAGGATTTATGCAGTCGACGGTATTCCTTTGCTGTATAGCCTGTCTTCTTTCGAAATACCTTACAAAAGTAATTGTAATCAGAAAATCCGACTTTGGAAGAGATGTCGGATATGGAAAGGGAAGTTTCTGTCAGGCACTTTTTGGCAAGATCCATACGCTGCAGGAGTACATACTGTGCCAGCCCCATGCCCAGATATTTATCAGCCAATTCATAGAGCTTGCTCCGGCTGATACTTAATGACGCACAGAGATCCTGCACAGAGATTTCTTCCTGCATATGTGCGGCAATATAGTGATCAATCTGTGAGACAAAGGGTGGCAGACCGATTTCTATGAGGTCTTTCATAAGAACATAGGAGGCACAGGCTTCCAGAATGCTGGCAGCGGCACTGATCTGCTCAGGATGTTTGTATACGACGTCGGAGAAACCAGAGAAAGGATTTGGCAGGGCTGGGGAAATGTGATATCGGCTGCATATTTCTGTCAGATGGCGTGATATCTTTGGATGGTCTGGGGTATCAGTGATCTGACCGAACATGCAGTATCCTATAATATGTCCTTTCTCCTTCAGGGGAGCAGTGGCTTCAATCAGGCCGGCATGACAGCGATAGAGCACCAGTGCATTATTTTTCTTACTGTTTTCAAAGGAATGTAGGTTACTTTGCAGGCAGTATTTCCTGGTGCTGTTATGCTGATGCATCAGGGCGCAAAAGCTGCAATGGCTGTCGGGATATGCCAGAATCTCCTGATAGTCTGCGTCGAAGATGACGATCTTGATATTGGTCAGGGTGTAGAAATCCTTCATTAATTGTAACAGGCGTTTATTGTCAAGCGTGGAATACATGGGAACCCTTCATGCGGACGTTTGTCCAGAAATAAGTGAAATAATCAGTTTTTTCAAAATCTTTTTAGAACATTATAAAATATAAGAATATTGTAACTTTTTCCAATGAAAAACACAAGATAAATATCTGGACGAATTTACCATAAATGAATAAATATGACTATAAAATGGAGAGAAAATATTTTAAGATATTTTATGATACTAGGGTCAAAAGATCATGCGTTTCGTGCTCACACGAAAAAGCATGAATTTGGGACCCATAAAACATGAGAAAGTAGCCCGATCAGGGCGGATTTCGAATGTTTTTAGGATTATGAAAGCACGAAGTGCGAAATAATCCGTATGTATCAAGGGGCAAACCCTTACATCATTTTATAAGAACAGGGAGAAATGAAGGGAGAAAATCATATGGAGTACAGAAACATAAAAGGGCTGGAACTACCGGTTTCCAGGCTGATCTTCGGGACGGCAAGCGACCCCATGCTGGCAGGGGAAAATGTGAATACCTTGTTGGATGCAGTGGTAAATATGGGGATTACAAGCTTTGACACGGCAAGGGAGTATGGGGAGAGCGAGAAATCCCTGGGCAACTGGATCAGGGAGCGAAATAACAGGAATCAGATCACGGTCATCACGAAGTGTTGTCATCCCATGCCGGATGGCACGAAGAGAGTGAATCGACAAGGTATTTTGGAGGATGTGGAGAGATCCCTTGCTAAGCTACAGACAGATTATATTGATCTCTATCTTTTTCACAGGGATGACCCGGAGATGGATGTGGAAGAACTGGTGGAGACCATGAATGAACTGGTCAAAAAAGGAAAGATTCGGGCTTATGGTGGTTCCAACTGGGAGGTGGATCGGATAAAAGAGGCGGATATCTATGCGAAGAGCCATGCTTTTATCCCCTTTGCAGCCAGCAGTCCCAACTTTGGGCTGGCAGAGCAGATTACGGATATGTGGGGTGGTGGAGGTGTGTCTATCTCCGGTAAGGACCGTGCCGGCGATCGCGTCTGGTACGAAGAGAGTCAGATGCCGGTGCTTTCCTATTCCAGTCTGGGAAGGGGATTTTTCTCAGGAAAGCTGCAATCCGGGGATATTCACAGAGCAGAACAGATCCTGGATTCCTTCGCGATGAAGGGATATGTATGTGAACGGAATTTTGAGCGTCTAAAACGGGCAGAGCTGTTAGCCGGGATCAAAGGCTGTACGGTGGCACAGTTGTCCCTGGCATGGGTGTTACACCAGAAAATGAACACCTTTGCAATCGTATCATCTACGAACCCGGACAGAATGAGAAGCAATCTCACAGCACTGCGTATCGAGATTAACGAGAAAGAGTCCCAATGGCTGGATCTGCAGCGGGATGAATTCGTGTAGGAATTGCAGGAAATTATAAAAGAAGAGATGAAGGTAACTATTCAGAACCCCATGCGCAAAATCGCTTCTTCGAAGCTTTCCTTTTGCTTATGTGGTTACTTCGCCAAATAAATTCACAAAAATCAGCTCACTCATGCAAGCATGATTCGCATATTTTTATGAATTTGCCTGGCTCTGAATAGTTACAGATGAAGAACATATTAGAGAAACAACAGGAGGACATTACCTTGAAACAGAAGAAAATGAGATTTGCATTGTGTTTTGGAAACAGAGGATTTATGCCGGGGGAACTGATTCTGGGTGCCAGGGAGGATATGGTGAAGGCCGTCACAGATGCAGGCTATGACTATATCATCATGGAGGAGGAAGCCACCCGGTATGGTGCGGTGGAGACCAGAGAGGAAGGACTTCTCTATGGGGAATGGCTGAAAAAGCATGAGGGAACTTACGACGGAGTTATCTTCTCCATGCCAATCTTCGTGGATGAAAATGGTGCCATCAACGCTCTGCGGGATGCAGGAGTGCCGATTCTCATGCAGGCTTACCCTGACGAGATCGGCAAGATGGATTTTAAGCACCGCAGGGATGCATTTTGTGGAAAATTCTCCGTGACAGATGTATTTTATCAGTACGATATTCCGTTTACCGTGCGAAAGCCCCATGTGGTACATCCGCTCACGTCGGCATTTCAACAGAACCTGAAAGATTTCGCAGCGATCTGTCGTGTGGTCAATGGCATGAAACGATTTAATCTGGGCTGTATCGGTGCCAGAACCACCGCTTTTAAGACGGTTCGTTTTGACGAACTTACCATGCAGAGACATGGCATCAATGTGGAAAGCTTTGATCTGTCAGAACTGGTGGATTTCGTAAATAAAAAGGAAGATGATGATCCAAAGGTCCTGGAAAAAGAAAAGGGATTGATGAACTACGCGGACTTCTCCATCATGCCGGAGCAGAATAAAAAGACGCTGGCAAAGATCAGTGTGGTCATTGATGAATACATAGAAAACTATCATCTGGATGCACTGGCACTGCGGTGCTGGAATGAGATGGAGACCATCCTGCGGGTATGTCCCTGTGTCCTGATCTCAGAACTGAATGATCGGGGAATCCCGGCCTCCTGTGAGATCGATATGTGCTCCGCCATCACCATGCGCGCCATGTCATTGGCAGCGGAGGAGCCCACGGCATGTCTGGACTGGAACAATAATTATGGAGCGGATGAGAATAAGGTGATCCTGTTCCACTGTGGTTCCACGGCACAGAGTCTTATGACCGGTAAGGGAACCGTGACGGAGCACAAAATGTTCGCGAAAAATGATCCGGGATCGGGCTGGGGCACCAACGAGGGACGGATCAAAGCCATGGATATGACCTTCTCCAACTGCATGACGGAGAATGGAAAGATCAAGATCTACTTCAGTGAAGGAAAATTTACAGCGGATGAGATCGAGGATACATATTTCGGATGCGCCGGAGTGGCGGAGATTCCAGATCTGCAAAATAAACTGATTCGCCTGGCAAGGGGGGGATTCAAGCATCACACCACCATCGGTGTGGGACACATGAAAGACATATTGACGGAAGCATTCACCACATATCTGCACTACGATGTCACATCCATTGAGTAGATAGCGTGTGATTCAATTGGGAATATGAGTTAATGTGGAAGTCTGTGTTTGGTCTGATTGGACAGATATATTAGAAACTGGGTTTGGGATGTGGAAGTCTGTGTTTGGCCAGACGGGACAGATATATATTAGAAATTGAGTTTGGATGTGGAAGTCTGTGTTTGACCCGATTGGACGAATATATATTAGAAATTGTGTTTGGGATGCGGAAGGATGTGTTTGGCCCGACGGGACAGATATGCATTAGAAACTGGGTTTGGAATGTGGAAGTCTGTGTTGGCCCGATTGGGAAAATATCGGGCTAAGGGCTAAGGGCTAAGGGCTAAAGGAGAAGTATCATGAAAATTGCGGGATTAGATATAGGGACTACAGGGTGTAAACTGACTGTGTTTGATGAGACGGGAAAGTATCTGGACAAAGCCTATGGGGAATATCAGGTGTCCAGGCATAAAAGTGAGCATGAGATCAATGCAGGATTGATCAGAGACGGGGTCATGGAAGTGATCCGGGCGATGGCAGAAAAGTATGGGGATATTGCAGGAATCGGTGTCACCAGCTTCGGAGAGACTTTTGTGTGCACGGATGAGGAGGGAAATCCTCTGCTGGATTCTCTGCTGTATACAGACCCCAGAGGTGCAATAGAATGTGAAGAACTGGTGGAAAAGCTTGGTAGACATAACCTTGCTGAAATTACAGGATTAAATCCACACTGTATGTATGGTATCTCCAAGATGATGTGGATTAAAAAGCATAGACCGGAGGTGTACCATCACACAAAATATATTTTTCAAATGGAAGATTTTGTAGTGTTCTTACTGACCGGAAAGCGTCAGATCGATTATTCTCTGGCGACGCGTACCATGGCTTTTGATATCCGTACCCTGCAGTGGAGTGAACCAATTTTCCGGGCGGCGGGAATCGATATGAAGCGGATGAGTCCCGTGGTACCTACGGGAACCACAGCGGGCACAGTCAAAAGGGAGATTTCCCTTGCAACGGGGTTACGTGAGGATACGAAGATCATCTCCATCAGCCAGGATCAGATGTCTGCGGCAATCGGGGCAGGTGTATTTCATAAGGATGTGGCGGCGGACGGAGCCGGAACCGTGGAATGCATTACCCCTGTGTTGGATAAAATACCGGACAATGATGTGCTCTATCAGGGGAGTTATGCCGTCGTACCTTATATCATACCGGGAAAATATGTGTGTTACGCTTTTTCCTTTACAGGTGGAGCACTGGTAAAATGGAATATTGATAATTTCTGTAAGCTGGAGAAGCTTCAGGCGAAGGAGCAAGGCAGAAATGTCTACAGCTTACTGGAAGAAAATCTGCCGGATGAACCAACGGGACTTTTGGTGCTGCCTCATTTTGCAGGAGCGGCAACGCCGTATATGGACAGTGATTCAAAAGGTGCTATACTGGGATTGACGGTGAGCAATACCGCACCGGAACTGCACAGAGCCATGATGGAGGGTGTCACCTATGAGATGATGGTAAATATGGAGCATCTGCGAAAGGCAGGCATCGCACCGAAGTCACTTCGCGCAACAGGCGGTGGTGCCAATAACCGGATCTGGATGCAGATGAAGGCGGATGTACTGAATATCCCCATCATCACCCTTGCATCGGAGGAAGCGGGGACGGTGGGAAGTGCCATGCTCACAGGCATCGCCATAGGAGTTTACCGGGATCTGGCAGATGCGGCGGACCACATGGTACAGACCGTGGATACCTATAGACCCAGACCGGAATATCATGAAAAATACATGGCAATTTATGAACGCTATAAAAAGGTCTATGATGCAGTGAGACCACTGTGCTAGAGGAATAAAGAGATAGGTGTTGTTCCAAAGGGATTAAGCACTCTGTACTTAACAATGTAATTATATTAAGATAAAGAGATAGGTCGTAGAAAATTTTAAAATGGGTTGATGAAGAATAGGAGGATTACAAAATGAACAAGTACATAGGACATGAAACGCAGATAAGCGGTGTGGAGGAATCAGAGCTGATGAACGGGAAAGGAAAAGGAATGCGCCTGCTCCGTGCTTTTAATGGAAAGGGAATGGAGCTAACCATCTCCGAGGACAGAGGATGTGATATTGCCAGGCTGACTTATCGGGGCATGAACATGAGCTATTTTTCCCCCTGTGGTTACGTAGCCCCCACTTTTTATGATGACAAAAAAGATGGATTTCTGAAATCCTTTACAGCAGGATTCCTTACCACCAGCGGATTGCAGTCCGTGGGCGTGCCATGCACTGACAATGGAGAGGAACTTCCCTTGCATGGCAGCATCAACAATACCCCTGCGGAACGGGTATGGTATGAGACCAATGAAAAAGAGATCGTCATTAAGGGAATCGTAAATGACAGTGGTATTTTTTCACGGAAGCTGGAACTGCACCGGACTATTACCATCTCAAAAGAAAATAACGAATTTACCGTATCTGACTGCATTAAAAATGTGGGAGATAAGATTACACCGGTACAGATCCTGTACCATATGAATATGGGGTATCCACTGCTCAGTGAGAAATCCAGGGTCCATATTTCGTCGGACAGGGTGATTCCCAGAACAAGCTGGGCAGAAAAGGGAATCAAGGAATGGGATAAGATGCTGACACCAACCCCTGATTTTGAGGAGCAGTGTTATTATCATGAATTTGAAAATGCAGAGAGAAAAGGACTGGCAGCCATCTATAATCCTGACATTCATCAGGGGCTGGCAATTACCTTTGATACGGAGAAGCTTCCATTTTTTACGGAATGGAAGATGATGGGCGTTCGTGATTACGTACTGGGATTAGAGCCGGGTAACTGTAATCCGGATGGCAGGGATAAGATGCGTGAATCGGGAAAACTGGTGGAACTGATGCCGGAGGCCGAGATTCATTATGAAGTGAAGGTTACCATGCTGGATTCGGAAGAGGATTATAAAAAATTACAATAAGTAACCGCATAAGCAAAAGGAAAGCTTCGGAGAAGCGATTTTGCGCATGGGGTTCTGAATAGTTACGAATTTGGAAAGAATCAGGAAATTACAGGTAAGAAATGTGGATAAGGAAATACAAATAAGGAAATACAAATAAGGAATTACGGGAGGAATCACAGAATGCTGGTTACATTAAAAGAAATATTGAAAATAGCTGAGGAGAAGGACTATGGAGTAGGTGCATTTAACACGCCAAATCTGGAATGCCTCACAGCGGTGCTGCAATCCGCTGAGAAATATAAGGTTCCTGTGATCATTGCCCATGCGGAACTGCATGAATCGGTGCAGCCACTGTCCGTCATCGGTCCTGTCATGATACAAAAAGCAAAGGAAGCCAAAGTGCCGGTATGCGTTCATCTGGATCATGGTGAGCACCTGGATTATCTGGAGCAGGCATTGGAACTGGGCTTTACATCCATCATGTATGATGGTTCCTCATTATCCTATGAGGAAAATGTGGCAAATACCAAACAGGCAGTAGCCATGGCGAAGAAGAAAAGTGCCAGCGTGGAAGCAGAAATCGGTGTTCTGGGTGGCAGAGAGACCGCAGGAACAGCATCCGTTGATCCGGAATCCATGTATACAGACCCGGCACTTGCGGAGAAGTTCGTAAAGGAGACAGGCATCGATGCACTTGCCTGCTCTTTTGGTACTGCCCATGGAATCTATAAGACCATACCAAAGCTTGATTTTCCACGGATCGCAAAGATTAAGGAACTGGTAAAGATTCCACTTGTCATGCATGGAGGTTCAGGGTGCAGTGAGAATGACTATATCCAGGCAATCAGCAATGGCGTGCGTAAGATCAACTACTATTCCTACATGTCCCGAGAGGGTGTCTTTGCGGTGAAAGATATGCTGGGAAAACAGGAAGTGACGTTTTTTCACGACCTGGCAGCAGCGGCACAACAGGCAATGCAGAAGGATGTGGAACGTGCCATGAAAATTTTCTATGGACTGTAATTGATATGAATTTGGGACCCGTAAGTATCAAGGTGCAGCTACAGTCTGGTAGTATTGAGTCGTGATTTCTATGAAGGCTTGCAGGCTGGGCGAGATCCATTTGTCTTTGTGGTGCAGGAGTTGGGCATAGACGGGACAATCAATGTCATAGTCCAGGCGAACCAGCTCTTTATTTTCCAGTTCTTTCTGTACGACCAGTGCAGGTATTACACAGGCGCCCAGTCCCGCAAGGGTACTCATCTTGATGACAGGGACACTTCCGGTAGCGAGGATGATCTTTGGCTGGATATTGTGTGCCAGCAGATTCCGCTCGAACAGCTTTCGATAACAGCAGTCGGGGCCAGTGAGGATCAGGGGCATATCCATCAGATCAGTGGGTCGAATGTCTTTTTGTGCTGCCAGTGGATGACTGGGCAGCGCGAAAAGGCAGACGGGTTCCCTTTTCCGGAAGACGCAGGAGATGGATTTGTCCTGCATCAGGGGTTCGATGGCGAGGGCGATATCTATTTCATTGTTGGCGAGAGCGGGAATAAAATCAGGAGTACCGACTACTTTGATGAAAATGTCCACGTCTGGAAATTCTTTCTTATATTGATTTAATATCTGTGGCAGTTTGTAGATGCTGAGGGACTCCGAAGCACCGATTACGATACGGCCACTGTCTTTGGTATTCAGATACAGATGTTTGATCTCGTCGGACAGTGATAACATTTTTTTCGCATAGGGAATCAGCCGCTCACCCTCTGGAGTGAGACAGATACCTTTGCCAATCCGGTCAAATAACTTCACATCTAATTCTTCTTCCAATTGCTGAATCTGTGTGGTCACATTGGACTGAGCATAGTTCAGATACTCAGCGGCTCTGGTAAAATTTCTTGTATGGCTGACCACCAGAAATGCATTTAAGTGTTTTAAATCCATAGAATAGAACCTCCTTTTATGATTAATCTATAAAACAGATTAATATTATACAAACTATCTATTTTACATATTACATAGTGAATGGTAACATTTGTTGTAGAAAAAAGCAAGTCAGTCCATTTATCTGATGTAATGCTTCCGAAGGAAGGGTTATCCCAAAGGGATTAAGGAACGATAGTTCCCTAACAGGACAAATTTAAGAGGGGCTGATGTTCAACAAGGAGGAGCGAGAAATGGAAGCGTGTATGAAAAAAGTGAATTTATTGGATGCAGTGAACACGGTGGAGGGTCTCTACCGCTATAAGAAAGTCGCCGATATGAATGGCAACGTGCTAAGTGTGGTGCAGGTGGAAAACAGAGTATTGAATTTTCATGTACACGAGAAATCAGACGAATTATTCTTTGTCATTGATGGTGCATTTGAACTGGAAACAAAAGAGGGATTGACGGAATTACATGAGGGTGAGCTCGCGGTGGTACCGAAGAATACATTACATCGTCCCGTGGTGAAAAATCTCACGAAGTTTCTCATGGTGGAGCTGGCAGGTACATTAAATAAAGAAAACAGCGGGGTGTTCTATGAAGAAGAGAATGTCTCTGACAGGCGGAATTCATATCATTCTATTGTGAATGCCAGCTTTGGATTTTAAACATTCTTGCTCTTGATAGTCCGGGATCATATGATGGAATTTGGGGCTATCAAGAGTATTATGAAGTGAAAAACAAACGTAAAACAAAAATAGTATTGAATATTTTATCGAAATAGGATATTCTGTTAAAGAGCGTATCAAGTTATTAATCTACATAACGGATGACAATCATTCTTGGCATTTCTGCCAATTATTTCACACAAACAATTCAATAAAAACGGATGAAGCGTACTGCAAACATTGTCTGGGATTCTTTTTTAAATTTCTTGTATTGCGTATGATTCATCAGTATAATTAAGGAGAGCTGTATTGAAAAAAGTAAAAGCACAAAGAGAGTACAAGGATCGTTTATTTCGATTCATTTTTAAAGAGAAAAAGGATTTACTGGAGCTTTATAACGCAATTAACGGAACAGATTACAGGGATGAAAGCGTATTAGAGATCACTACATTGGAGGATGTGGTCTATATTGGTATGAAAAATGATACCTCGTTTATCATCAACAGTATGATGAATCTGTATGAGCATCAAAGTTCCGTGAACCCCAATATGCCATTAAGAGGATTATTCTATTTTTCCAAGCTGTATGCAGCTTATATTACGGAACATGAATACAATCAATATGGGGAACAGCTGATTATGCTTCCGGCACCCAGATATATTGTGTTCTATAATGGTGTCCAGGAACAGCAGGATGAGAGGGAACTTAGGCTATCCAGTTCCTATATCAAAAAGGATCAGAAAAAGGATTGTGTGGAGGTAAAGGCAATTATGCTGAATATTAACGTTGGGCATAACAGCGAGTTACTGAAACAGTGTAGAAAATTGGGTGAATATGCCCATTTTATAGAGAAGGTACGGGAATTTCTAAAAAATGACATGGAGCTTGCACAGGCAATCGATGCTGCGGCTGAATGGTGTATCAGAAATGATGTATTGAAGGAAATATTAATGAAGAATCGAGCGGAGGTGACTGAGTTGATATTTGAAGAATATGATGAGGAACGACTACGGGAAATTGACCGGAAGGATGCACAAAAGCGTGGATATCAGGAAGGTCTGGAAGAAGGAAAGCAAAAAGGTCTGGAAGAAGGAAAATTAAAAGGACGCAATGAGGGAGAATATATAAAATTAATTTCCCAGGTATGCAGAAAATTGCAGAAGAACTATGATGCCAGTCAGATTGCTGAAATGCTGGAGGAAGAAAAGGACATCATCGAAAAGATTTGTGCAGCAGCTTCCAAATATACACCGGAATATGGTGCTGATATGATCTATGAAGAATTAAAAAAAGATATGGAAAATATTTAATATGAGCCGGGAGATGATGAGATGCCCTTTATGGGCAGGAGTTACACATATTTTTTAAAAATTTCCTTGATGCAAGGGAAATCAATGCAGACAATATGGAAACACAGAGCAAAATAATGCCCGTATCATTTTGAAAAACATCAAATACAACTCCGTAAATTGCTTGACCAATAGGCTGGGCACACATGGAAACGGACATCATCAATGCAATTACTTTTCCTAACAATTCAGGTGGTGTTTCTGTCTGTACAGTTGCAATCATTTGTACGCTAAACATTGTGGCAAGTCCCATGATTGCAAAGCAAGACACGGTTATTATCACATAGCTCATCCTGTGTGTCATTCCGAAAAGAAGCGGAACCGCCATGATTCCAACAAAAATACTGCATAACAATAATAAAATATGGGAATTTGCAACCTTTAATTTGGGGCTGAGTATGGCAGTCACTATTCCACCACAAAGTCCCCCTAATGCCAATATTCCCTGGGAAAGCCCCAGTAACTCATCACTCAAATGAAGTGTTTCCACTATTAAAATGGGTGTGCCAACAATCAGCATTGCAGTCAGAATGAGATTAAAAATGGCAATCAATACAATGATCCGAATGAGAAGCGGTTTCTCTTTCCTCATATAATTTGCACTGTCATAAAAATCTCCCTTTATGATGGCAAGTATCCCGACGCTATTATTTCGCTTTTCATATGGAATATGAATAAAAAGTTCCATAATTGCAGAGGCTGCAAAGCAGAGGATACTAATGATTAAAATTGGCATAATGCCAAATGCACCGAAGAGCATTCCACCAATAATCGGTCCCAGAAGTCCAGAAAAAGATCCAACTTGATTTACAATGGCACCGGCTGACAATATGTTCTCATTTGCAACCAAAGCAGGGATACTTGCCTGTACCGCTGGCTGATAGGTTCCGCTAATTCCGTATAGAAGCATTAAAACAACTATCATTAAAGGAACCAGTGGAACATTCCCAATGGATAGGAAAAACACAAAGACAATTCCAGCGGTGAGAAAATCCAGTGCAACCATAATATTTCGCTTATTGATTCTGTCGGATAAGATTCCACCTAAAAATGATAAAAATATCATGGGCAAAAAAGAACAGGCAGTTACAGCCCCAAAGAGTGCAGGAGAATTTGTCTCCCGTAACAGATAAAGGGGAAGTGCAAAGCGCAGGATTGCGTTGCCAAACAGAGAGATGATTTGTCCAATCACCATAAGTATAAAGTCTTTTCCATATTTCATTTTCATAATTTTCTCCTTTTAATACCAACCGACGGTATGTATTTTCTTAAAAATAATCTGCTCTACTACGAGCAGTTATTTTTGCTTAAATTGATTATAATGTGCGCAGTATTTGGAATATTCCTCTATAATTTCGTCATCCAGCAGGTCAATGCCGATTCCCTGGAACAGCGCTCCAAAAAATGCAAGCTTTTGTTGCATTTGTGCTGGTGTGGCTTTCTCAATCATTGGGTTGATCCAGACATTCAGCAGTGTAATGAGTACACCTGCAAGTTCCTTTGGATAATCGGTTCTAATAGAACCATCTGCAATTCCCTCTCGAATAATTGGCTCGATATACAGAGGAGCGACCAACTCATAGCTTTCCTTAATTTGCTTCATTAAAAACTTTGGGTCAGATGTAATTTTCTCCTGCATTGCAATAACAGCATTATTGTTTGGATTTGTATAGGCTGATCGAATTATTACCTTCAGCTTTTCAAAACCATTTTTCGTTTCATCATCACGCATTCTATTGTAATAAATGATATTTTCATCACCAATTTTTTGGCAGACTGCTTCGAAAATTTCCTCTTTAGACTTGAAATGATGATAAATGGCACCTTTGGAAAGTCCACCTAAGTTATTGATAATATCTTGAATGGACGTTCCCTCGTAACCCTTTTCAATAAAAAGTTTTCGAGCCTGATCTAAAATCAGATTAACGGTTTCTTCCGGATATTTGTTTCTAGACATATGTGATTCACCTCGCTTGCATACATACTGTTGGTATGTATGCTACCATGAGACAATAGTACTGTCAAGGGAAAAAATAAATGGATGAAGTATACTGGATGAAATATATTATAAATATTGCCTGGGATTCTTTTGCAAACTTCTTGTATTGCATATGAATCATCAGTATAATTAAGGAGAATCCTATTGAAAAAAGCGTGTAGTATCATAGGTATTGCGATATAAGAAAGCTAAAATGTGAAGGGCAGCAATGAATGAAAGATATGAATAAAACAGAAAAAATGATAGAATTTATCAGAAAAAGTCCCAGTATGTACCATGTAATCAGCAATATGGAAGAGGTACTGCAAAAATCCGGGTATGAACGATTAGACGAAAAAGAGAGCTGGGCATTGCAGAAGAACAGAAAATATTATGTGACCAGAAATGGCAGCTCACTGATTGCATTTCATATTCCAAAGGGAGAGGCACGGGGATTTCAGATGGTGGCTTCCCATAGCGATTCCCCCACTTTTAAAGTGAAAGAGAATCCGGAGATTGTGGTGGACGAGAAATATATCAGATTAAATGTGGAAAAATACGGCGGTATGATTCTGTCTACCTGGTTTGACAGGCTATTGTCCGTTGCAGGACGGGTGATCGTAAGGAAAAATGGTGTATTGGTGGAGCAGTTGGTCAACATAGATAAGGATCTTATGGTGATTCCCAGTGTGGCAATTCATATGAATTATGAGATGAATAAAGGGATTGCGTATAATCCCCAAACGGATCTCAGTCCCTTATTCATGATGGGAAAGGAAAAACAGGGATTCCGGGAGCTGCTGGCACAGGAATTACAGGTAGATACAGGGGATATCTTAGGGTCTGACCTGTATCTCTATGTGAGAGAGCAGGGCAGGTTATTTGGTGGGAATGACGACTTTGTCATATCTCCCAAGTTAGATGATTTACAGAGTGTATATGCAAGTATGACAGCGATGTCAGAAAGCACACCGACTATTTATATGAATGTCTGCGCCGTGTTTGATAATGAAGAGGTGGGAAGCGGTACGAAACAGGGCGCTGATTCTACGTTCCTGCAGGATACGCTGGAGCGAATAAGGGATGGCATGGGATATACCAGAGAACAATATTTGCGGATGATTGCAGACAGTTTTCTGATCTCTGCGGATAATGCCCATGCGGTACATCCCAATCATCCGGAATATGCAGATCCCACCAATCGGCCTTACCTGAATGGTGGCATCGTACTGAAATATCAGGGAAGCCAGAAATATACCACAGATGCAGTGTCTGCAGCCCGCATGAAGGATATCTGTGATCGGGCAGAGGTACCATATCAGACTTATTTTAACCGTTCAGATATTGCTGGCGGATCAACGCTTGGAAATATATCCACAGCCCATGTGTCAGTGTCCAGTGTGGATATTGGTTTCCCACAGTTAGCCATGCACTCGGCAGTGGAGACGGCAGGTGCGAAGGATACAGCGTATGGAATCAGAGCATTTGAAGAGTTTTATAAAGAATAAATCGCTGCAGTCATATAGGCAAGAACTTGTCATGAAAAGAAAGTCAAAGAGAAAGTGATAGTCATATGAAAACAAGGGAAGAAGCATTGAGGTATGGAGCATCATTTCAAGGGGTGTATCAGGATATGCCTTTTCGTGATCCCAATTGGATCTTGATGCGATATGGTAAAAATAGAAAAGCATTTCTATGGACATACGAATATCAGGGACAGATGAGAATCAATGTGAAAGTGGACCCGGAGTGGCGTGATTTCTGGAGAAATGCTTTTGCATCGGTGATCCCCGGGTATCACCAGAATAAAGAGCATTGGAATACGATAATTCTCGATGACAGTATTCCGGATGAAGATGTGAAACGGATGATTGCGGAGAGTTATGATCTGGTGGTGGGGAAACGGACGTTTTATCATATGGAAAGTGATATAAGGTAGTCAGAATCGAGGAAGGCGATGAGATTTTCCTGAATAATAATCTGCTGGAGAAATGTGAGTAATAGTTGTCTGGATTACGCTGTAATAATCGTTAGAGATATAGAAGTAGAAATATAAATGGAAAACAGAACATGGAACAGGGATACTTTGTAAGACACGGACAGTCCATATGGAATGTGGAAAATAGATAAATCAATAATAGGTAGAGCAGGTGACAGATGAATATACAGATATTTGGGACAAAAAAGTGTAATGATACAAAGAAGGCACAACGTTTTTTCAAGGAGCGGAACATGAAGTTCCAGTTCATTGATCTCAATGAGAAGGAGATCAGCAAAGGAGAATTTCGCAGTGTGTGTCAGGCGGTGGGTGGCATGGATGAGATGATCGACGGGAATTGTAAGGATCGGGATGCCCTTGCACTGGTGCAGTATATTGCGGAGGATGAGCGGGAGGAAAAGCTGCTCATGAATCCCCAGGTGTTGAAGACCCCGATGGTCAGAAATGGAAAACAGGCAACGGTGGGGTATCAGCCGGAGGTGTGGAAAGCATGGTCGTAGGCGTGGTGGAGATTGATGTCCATGGCATGACCACAGAGGATGCCATAAAGGAAATTCGCAGACAGCTGGCAGGAGCTACGTCAGCCACATATCGCATCAGAGTGATCCATGGATATCATGGTGGAACCCGGATACGGGATGGCATTCAGGAGGAATTTGGATATGAGAGGGAATCAAAGGTAAAGAGAATCAGTATGGGCAATAACCCGGGAATTACAGAATTAATATTAAGGGAGCTGTAGAAGATGAAAAGTACATTAATCAAAGACACCACAAAAGAAGAGAGAATTGAATTGATCAAGGCATGGATTCCGGACGAGGATGGTATTCAGGATAGTGGCATGGAGCTGTGGGACATGTATGACGATTATATCAATGGAAAACGTGAAATAGCAGAGATCAACGCCACACTGGTACATGAATTTGCCACTGAGGGAGATATCGAGGGAAGGCGCTGATGAAATATCATCATACCGTTATCGGTATTTTCAGGGAACGTCCCAACCGGTTTATCGCCCATGTATACGTGGCGGATGTGCTGGAGACCGTACATGTGAAAAATACAGGGCGCTGTAGGGAGCTGCTGCTGCCGGGTGCAAAAGTAGTCCTGGAGATCAGTGATAATCCCAATCGTAAGACAAAGTATGACCTCATCGGGGTATGGAAAGATGGTATTGGTCTCATCAATATGGACAGTCAGGCACCCAATAAAGTGGTGGGTGAATGGCTGGCAGAGCAAGGATGCTCTTATATAAAACCGGAATATAAATATGGAGATTCACGGCTTGATTTTTATTTTGAAAAGGATGGGCGCAGGGCACTGATGGAAGTGAAGGGCGTTACATTGGAGCGGGATGGTATCTGTTATTTCCCTGATGCACCCACACTGCGGGGCGTGAAGCACATTCATGAGCTGACGAAAGCATTGGAGAAGGGATACGATTGCTACATCGCGTTCGTGATACAGATGGCAGGGGTAGATCAGGTCTATCCCAACAGGGAGACTCATCCGGAATTTGGTCAGGCATTGGATGAAGCGGAGGCAGCAGGGGTGAAGGCGCTGTGTCTTGGATGTCAGGTTGGGGAGGATGAATTGGTAATTGACCGAGCTAGTCAGAATTTGTCATAGCTGTGATTCGGTTTCACCTGCCAGGGTTATCATCTACGATTACCTGTTGTCATCTCCTGATTATTCATAGAAAAATCTTAGGAATATGCTAAGATATTAACGTATAAAAATATAGATAAAGCACGGTCCGGCAGGTAGTCCGGGAACAGCAGGAAGCGGAGAAAGAGTGTCAGTGTAAGTTGCGGCAACAGAAGCGGCTGCAAAAGCACAAAGGCAGATAACGCCTGAAAGGTTAGTGTAAAGCTGACCTTTTTCTGCTATTAAGGGATCATCAAATTCCATACTTCTAAATACGATCAAAGCAGAATGGTGATATGGTAATATTCCTGATAAGATGAAATAGGAAACAAAATTGTCCTTCATATGATTTTCGATTGTATGCAGGACTTTTTTGCTGTAATATGATAACTATCCAGGGTCGGAGAGATACATTTTGAAAGAAGAAATTTGTCTTTGATGAAAAAATCGCAGAATCCTCCATATGATTAGGATTCTCCCATGGGGATAAGCTAAGATTAGATAAGATAAATAAGCAGGGATAGGACTTGGAAAAGAAAGATGTGCAGTAAAAGTGGAACAGAAGAGAATGGAAAACAATAAATTCGTAGAAAGAAAAATGGAAAATAAAATTTTAGAGAATCAAAAAATGGAAAATAAAAATCAAAAAACGAAAATTAGAAAGTCCGAATTTACAAAAGCCGCGAAAGCAGCATTTCCACACACCATACCGGTCTTGACAGGATTTTTGGCACTGGGAATCGCATATGGTGTATTGATGCAGACAAAAGGATATGGCGCAGTCTGGTCGTTACTGATGAGCCTTGTGGCATTTTGCGGCAGCATGCAGTTCGTGGCAATCACCTTATTGACCACAACGTTCGATCCGTTACAGGCATTGCTGTTGAGTATTATGGTAAACGCAAGACATTTATTCTATGGAATCTCGATGTTGGATAAATACAGGGGACTGGGCAAGGCGAGAGCCATATTGATCTTCATGCTCTGCGATGAGACTTTTTCTATCTCCTCCAGCATTGACCCACCGGGGGATGTGAATCGCAAGTATTTCTATCTGACCATCTCCGTGCTGGACTACTGCTACTGGAGTATGGGAACGGTGCTGGGTGCCATACTTGGCAATTTTATCACGTTTAACACCAAGGGACTTGACTTTGCCTTGTCCGCTTTATTTGTCGTATTATTTCTGGAGCAGATGAAGAAAAAGAGTAACTGGATGCCGGGGGCGATCGGTCTGGCGGGCGCTTTGATCAGTCTACAGATCTTCGGGGCAGAGAATCTGGTCATTCCAGCGATGCTGGTCATTCTGGCAGTGTTGATATTGGGGCGCAGAAAGTTGGAAGTGAAGGAAACACCCAAGATGGATACAGGCAGAGTAAATACAATAGACGGAAAGAATATCATAAACACGAAAGGTGTAGTGGCTGGCAAAATGATAGCAGAGGAAGGAACACCAACAAGTGTATCCCCAAGAGAGGAGCGTGAGCAGGTATGCTGACACCCATACAGATCATCATCACCATACTGGCGGTGGCAGTGGGCACCATGATTACCCGCTTTACGCCATTTTTACTGTTCCCGGAGTCAAAGGAACCGCCTAAAATGGTCACTTACCTGGGAAATGTATTGCCGGCAGCCATGATGGGATTACTGGTCATCTATTGTCTAAAGGGAGTGTCCGTGGTGGAGGAACCACACGGATTACCGGAGTTGATCGCTATTGTGGCGATCGTTATACTTCATAAATGGAAAGATAATGTGCTTCTCAGCATCGGTGGGGGCACTGTTCTCTATATGATATTGGTACAACTGGTATTCATCTAGCATAATATACACGATGAACACCATAACATGGTCTGGATATGTCGGGCTGATTCACAAATATAAAAGGAATATAGGATGAAATCAGAAAATAGAAAATATGTAATGATAGGAATTACCCTGGCGGGAGTGTATTTGTTCATTTCCTACTGGGATATGCTGGCAGAACTGTTGCTCAGAGGGGGGCAGGCAGCACGTCCGTTATTATTGGGTGCAGTGATCGCGTATGTAGTCAATATATTGATGCAGGTATATGAGGAAAAAGTATTTGCCAGAGCTGAACATCTGAAAAAATCAAAACGGTTGTTGTCTGTGTTGATGGCGTTTATCAGTATTATTGTAATCTTATTTTGCATCGTATATCTGATCTTGCCGGAACTTATCTCGTGTATACAGACTTTAATCCAGCAGGTGCCTGGGGCATTAGAGCAATTGAACCTGAACTGGTATCTGGATCAGCTGTTACAAAATAGTGGAATGGAACTGAATCTGGAGGAGAAGTTCATGTCAGAAATTCAGAATATCGCTGCCGGTCTCAGCAGTCTCATGGGGAATATCGTGATATGGATTTCTTCTTTTGCATCCATGATACTGATGACGTTTACGGCACTGATCTTCTCTATTTACTTGCTTTTTGGAAAAGAAAAAATTGGGGGACAGTTGAGAAAGGTAGCCAATCTCTATCTGAACCCCAGGTGGACGAAAAAGATTTCTTATGTTCTGTCCACATTAAATAACAGTTTTCATAAATTTATCGTAGGTCAGGTGACCGAGGCAGTCATTTTGGGAACTCTGTGTATCTTGGGGATGTCCCTGCTTCGTTTGCCTTATGCCATGATGGTGGGAACATTCATAGGCTTCACCGCGTTGATACCTGTGGTGGGAGCGTATCTGGGTGCGGTGGTAGGATTCGTCATGATTGTGACTGAATCTCCCATAAAAGCATTGATCTTTCTGGTGTTCATCGCAGTATTACAGCAGTTGGAAGGAAATCTTATCTACCCCAAAGTGGTGGGTTCATCCATTGGACTGCCGGGTATCTGGGTATTTGCGGCGGTGATGATCGGTGGCGGTGTACTTGGAATCCCTGGGATGCTGTTAGGTGTGCCGTTGACGGCGGCTGTGTATCAGATGATCAGGGATGACAGTGCCAGAAGAGAAAAGGCAGGACAGACGGTGGAAGGAATAACAGATCGGAAATAACAGATCGGAAATAACAGATCAGAAATAACAGATCAGAAAAAAAGATAATAAGTAACAGATAAAGAGTAACAAAATAAGAAATAGAAAATAAGAAATAGAAGATAAAAATAAAAAACAGCAAGTAACAAATCAGAAACAATGGAGAATAATATACACATGCAGCTTTATCTGGCACCCTTGGAGGGAATCACTACCTATATTTACCGAAATGCATATCAGAAATATTTTGCACCCATGGATCAGTATTTTGCACCTTTTATGGTGGCGAGCGAACAGCGCACCATGTCAAAGCGTGAGAGCGGAGATATCCTGCCGGAACATAACCAGGGTCTGTCACTGGTACCCCAGATATTGACTAATAACGCTTCCGCATTCGTGAAGACTGCCAGTGCGATCCATGATATGGGATACCAGGAGATCAATCTGAACCTTGGATGTCCGTCAGGTACGGTGGTGGCGAAGGGGCGGGGAGCTGGATTCCTGGCAGAACCGGAAAAGCTGGATCAATTTCTGGATAAAGTCTTTTCCTGGGGACAGATGGACATTTCTGTCAAGACACGAATCGGAAAATATGATCCGGAGGAATTTGAAGAATTACTGGAGATTTTTAATCGATACCCCATCAGACAATTGATCATTCACCCGAGAGTCCAGCAGGATTTTTATGGAAATAAGCCCAATCTGTCTGTATTTGCCAATGCGGTGGAGAAGAGCAGCAATCCTGTCTGTTATAATGGAGATATTTTCACGCTACAAGATTATATTAGTATAAAGGAGAGGTTTCCAGATCTGGAGCGTGTTATGTTGGGACGAGGCGTGCTGGGAAATCCGTGGCTCGTCCAGCAGATTCGTACCTGGGAACTGTCAGGAGAAAAGGTGGATACAGGCGTTCTGAATCTTGACAAAGAGGACAGGATCATATCTGACACTGTTGTCAGAATCGAGGACATGACATGTTTTCGTGAGTTTCACGATACAATTCTCACCGCCTATCAGAATGCACTGTCAGGAGACAGGAATGTCTTATTTAAAATGAAGGAGCTATGGGTCTATTTCCTGCCGCTGTTCCCAAATGGGGAAAAAGAAGGTAAACTGATTCGTAAGGCACAGAGGGTGGCGGAGTATAAAAGCATCGTTGAAGGATTATTTTCGAGTTTTGGTAGAAATATGCTAAAATGTCATTAGACGAAGTCTGATGACTTGCTAAGGCATAAGAAATGAATAAATACATAAGGGAATGCACATAGAGGAATGGTACATAAGGAGAGGCAGATGTTCATGATAAATAAACAGCCCATAGTGGGAAGTGAGCGAATGGAATTTACCAGAAGAGATACGAATATTGCGAAAGGTCTGTTCATTGTGATGATGCTGGTGCATCATTTGTTCTATGATTACGATACCTTTGGCAATTTTAATGTCTCTTTTTTTGTATTGAGCGAACATCAGGTGGTGGTACTTGCACAGTACTTTAAGCTGTGTATTGCAGGTTTTGCGTTCCTGACCTTCTATGGTATGACCAGAAAATATATGTCCATTCCAAGACTGGAACTGAATCGCCAGGTCGTTCCCATGACCATCAAAAAGTATATCAGTCTGCAGGGCTCTTTCTTGTTCGTGTACGTGTTCTCTTTACTGACAGCACTGCTCATGAAGGAGGATCTGGGAGCACTGTACAGCAATGGGGAGCAGAGCTGGCTGGGATATGGCATCATTGATGGACTGGGGATGGCAGATTTTTTTCATACCCCGACTTTGAACGTGACCTGGTGGTATATGTCCTTTGCGGTGATCATTATCTGTTTATTTCCGGTGCTATACATATTATATGACAAATGTGGCATGATTCTGGTAGTGGCAGCAGCTTTTCTGCCAGGGGCATTGCAGATGGAGACTACTTACTATGGCATGTGCCTGCTTAGTATGGTGCTGGGAATATTCGCAGCGAAGGTGGATCTGTTCGTGAAACTTAGAACTTATAAAAAGGGAAACCTCTATATCAAATTTTTAAAGGCGGCATGGTGCATGATCTTATGTATTCTAAGCTTTCAACTGCTGTTTCACAGCGTCAGCGCCTCCTGGTATTTTGCGGTGGCGGCATTGACCTGGACGTATGCCTGTTATGAATTTATCTCGCCGATAAAACTACTGAATATTATATTTGACTATATTGGTCAACATTCCATGACTATCTTTTTGACTCATACCTTCCTATATTACTATTATGCAAAGGAATTTATCTATGGGGTCAAATATGGAGTGTTCATCGTACTGCTACTATTGGTATGCAGTCTGTTGATATCAGTGGTGATGGATTTGCTGAAAAAGGTACTTCACTATCAAAGCTTCATCATATTTCTCCAGGGAAAAGTTGTCGCAATGTACCATGCAGCAAGACTGTAGAAAAATAAAAGAAGCAGTTATTCATCATGGATAAGAATAGAAAGTAAAATAACGGAAAACAAAATAAAATAGCAGAAAGTAAAATAATGGAAAATAAAAACATTCAAAATAAGATAGAGGAAAAAGAGACGGATAAAAACAGGATAGATAATAGAAAACAATCAAATAAGATAAAATTCACGAATGGCCATGTCCAGGGGATTTTCTTTATCCTGGGCGCGGCATTTTTCTTTTCCTTGATGACATTTTTTGTGCGGATATCAGGAGATCTTCCCACGATGCAGAAGTGCTTCTTCCGCAATTTCGTGGCAGCTATCGTATCGGGATACATGGTACTGCACAGCAAAGAGAAGCTTCGGGTGCTGCCTGATAGCTGGAAATATCTGGTGATCAGAGCCACTGCTGGAGGACTGGGCATGATCTGCAATTTCTATGCCATTGATCATTTAGACATATCAGACGCGAATATGCTGAATAAACTGTCCCCCTTTTTTGCAATCATATTTTCCATATTTGTCCTGAAAGAAAAGGTAAATAAATATGAGTGGGTGGCAGTTATCGTAGCATTTATCGGTGCTTTATTTGTGGTGAAGCCTTCCTTTGACCTGGCATGTATGCCGGCAGTGGTTGGACTGCTGGGGGGACTTGGTGCAGGGATTGCCTATACCTTTGTGAGAAAACTGGGAAAACAGGGGGAGCGGGGCATCATTATAGTGCTGTTCTTTTCCACATTTACCTGTCTGTTGACACTTCCCTTTATGCTGTTCGATTTCCATCCCATGACAGTGGCACAGTGGACGAGCTTGCTCATGGCAGGAGCAGCAGCGACAGGAGGACAGTTGTGTATTACAGCAGCCTATACCAAAGCACCGGCGAAGGAAATATCCATATTTGATTATTCACAGGTGATTTTTGCAGCAATTCTGGGAATGCTGTTTCTGGATCAATTGCCGGATGTGTACAGTATGATAGGCTATGTGATCATCATTGGCTCTGCAATCGCAAAATGGTGCTATAATCTGAAACAAAGTGCAGAAACGGAAGAGGAGTAATCGGCACGACTTGCAGTGAATCGGAATAAGTAATGAAAAGGTATGCATAATGTAAATAAATTGTATATAATTGTCGAAAAACAAGCGACAACATAACTGATTAATTGGAAAAATCTGACAAATAAACTAATATTAACCACTCTGCCAACAAGTAAATAAAAAATATTAAAAAAATACGCGAAATGTGTTGACAATTAAAAAATCAATGCTATAATAAAGACATAAACAAAAGAGAAAAAGAATAAATAAAAAATACAAAAGAAAAGGAGGAGAGACCACCAGAAACTTAAGCTGAAATACCAAAGAGATATTAATGAAATGGATTAATATCAGCAGGAAACAAAAGAAATAAAAAGTACCAAAGATGTAAAGAAATCGGCAGTACATAAGTACCAAAGATGTAAAGAAATCTAAAGTACAAAAGAAAAAATATGAGTAGATGTAAATCGAAAATATGAAATTTGTTTTACAGATGCAAAGAAATCTGGAATAACAAAAATTGCAGTTATCCATATAGTTAGAAGCAACATCAACAGATATATGGGCGATTAGCAGAAAAAAAAATATATAATTGAATAAGGAATATAAAATATAAGGTCGTAATCAAGTACATTTGAATGAGTAACGTAGTAAAAAAGATAACATCAGATTATCAGCCGTTACAGTACAATGAGTACAAATAGGAAAAATGGAAAGAACAAACGAGAGTATATGGAGGTAGTAGTCCAATGGACTCAGCAGTTTAGAAGGGCGTGTTGATTAAGCAAAAATAATCGATACGCCCTTCCTCGTTGTATGTTTTAATTAATTTTTAATTCACATGAATCAAAAGTCAAATAGAGTCAAATAGAAATTACATGATCTTCCAATATCCCATGCAGAGGGCAATCGTTGCGATGGCATACAGGAGTGTCTCGTTCAGATTCTTTTGGATTGCGGAATAGACCAGATTTGCAATGCCGATGATGAGGATCACAGCAATCATCAAGGGACCGGTAAACATGCCACAGATAAAATAGTACTCTAACATTGTCAGGATGGCAGCTATGATAAATGCACCATTCAATAATTTCTTCATAGAATTCATAGGATAAATACCTTTCCGATCATAATATTGTATTGTTTACAAGTATGAAATAATGAAAATATATAAATAATGTTAACATAAATGAGGAAAATGATACATAGCAAATTATGGAACAAAGAACAAAAATCCCCTGCTCCGACAAAATAAGAAGCAGAGGATCTTCATATAGGTATCGTTATTGTGCAACTGTCTGGGCAGTCTGAACCGCTGCGAGGTATGCATTCATAGTTGGAAAACGACCTTCGGCAGCACCGTATAGAACATAATGCTGATAAAGAATCGTGGGATCATTGCCATAGGTGGCTGCTACATCGGGGTAAGCTGCTGCATAAAATGCGGCATCGAATTCGGGCGTTGCTGATTCAACAGCAGTGGCAGGTGTGGCTGCCGCTGCACTCACGGTACTTTCGGTGGCAGGAGCAGAGACAGGAGCCGTTTCAACGGATGCTGAAGCACCACATCTGCTGCAGGCAGTATAGCCGGAATTTATGGCGTCCTGAAGAGAGATAGCATGTTTACTTTTTGCCAGATATCTACAGCCATCCGTATGATATTTTGAACCAGTATTGGTAATATATACGGTAGTATCGCCAGGAGCCGCGTGGCTGATGATAGGAGCAGTGACACCCAAAGTCAGAGTGACTGCCAGACACAGAGTTACGATTTGTTTCATGATTGTTTTCATATTAAATACCTTCCTCTCATAAGTAATGTCCCTATATAAATTCCTTTATATAGATAATCATATTATACAGCTGTATTTGGGAGGATACAAGAGAAAACGCGAGTAAATAGGCATCTCTACCTATTTACTCGCGTTTATGATTCTCCGATAGTAAATGGAAGTAACGGGGCTCGAACCCGTGACCTTTCGCGTGTGAGGCGAACGCTCATCCCAGCTGAGCTATACTTCCGTGAGTTCTGTTACATAAAGAATTATAGCACTGCTGGACAGAAATACAAGAGGAAAATAGTCTTTGGAATATAATTTAAACATACAAAACAGTTGAATTCACATGCCGTACAAGGTAGAATAAAGGTAATCAGGTTATTTGAGAGTGAAATGAATTTTGGACGGGAGAAGATATTCATGAGAAAAACTGCATTATTTTTTACAACACTTGTACTTTCCTTTTTATTTTCTATGGAGGTATTTGCAATAGCGTTTACCACCACACCCGTGTCCAAGATGATGTATACAACAGAGAATACACAGGTATATACCCAACCGGATAACACATTGGTACCGGTATTGGCAGCAGGTTCCGGTATACCGGTTCAGGTGACAGGAATCACGTCCAACGGATGGTATCAGATTGATGTAAGTGGAGTATATTACGTACCGGGAAATGAGCTGACAGACACAGATCAGCCAGCATTAACTTCATCAGTACCAGGCGTTATTCCCATAAACAGAACGTATCAGACGGCGGTATCTGCCACGGTAAATAGTGAGGATGAGATGCAGAGTCTGGTGGATCAGGCATTGGATATGCATGTTTATACATTGAGTATCAATAGCAGAGCAAATATATTTAGCAGCACAGCGAACTATATACAGTCATTGCTCGCGGGACAAAATGGTGATTACAGCACGCACAGTTGTAACGGATATCATTTGAATAGAGAGAAAAACAATTATACCATTACGTTTGAATATCTCGCAACGATAGAGGAAGACCAGGCATCAGATGCCTATGTACAGCAGACAGCGGGAAATCTCATCGGCGGGAGTACGAAGGAAACCATCAGAAGAGTACATGATTACATTTGTAATCTGACAGGCTATTCCAATGAGACGGTGGCAAATGTGGCAGATTTTAGGAGCCCTTATGATGCAATCGTATCACACCAGACGGTATGTACGGGATATGCACTGCTGTTTCAGAGATATATGGATGCACTGGGGATTCCATGCACCACAGCGGCGGGTATTCGCAACGGAGGTCCGCATATGTGGAATATTGTCAATGTGGACGGGCAGTGGTATCACATTGACTGCACCTGGGATGATCAGGCAGCTTACATTTCTAATCGGTGGTTCCTGTGCGGTGCAGACACAGCAGGATACAGTACATGGGGAAGCTTGACATTGGCACCGGATTCATTGAAATAACTACAAACGAACTTACAATTTGGATAGATGGGGAATGAAATAGTATGGATAGTATGGATAATAGAGATGATCGGAATTTTGCAAGAAGAGAAGCGCGTAGAAGAAGGAGAAAGAGAGCACAGATACTTTCCTTTATCGTATTGCTGATATTCGTATTAGTAGTGGGAATCGGGGCTTTTTTCGGAATGAAACAAATCGTGAAATATATGGAAAATAAAAAAAGCCAGGAACTTGTAGAAAAGCAAACGGAAGAAATTCCCACAGACGTGGAGATATCAGAGCCATCTACAGAAGAGGTGGCAGAGGAAACAGACGATCTGGATACATTGGTAGATTCTAATATTTCCGGGATGTCCCTGGAAGATAAGGTGGCGGGGCTGTTCATGATTACGCCGGAGGCGCTCACAGATGTGGGCAAAGCCATACAGGCAGGAGATGGCACGAAGAAGGCACTGGAACAGTATCCAGTGGGCGGACTCATTTATTTTGAACAGAATATCATAGATGCAGACCAGTTAAAAAAGATGTTAGCGAATACGATCATGTACAGTAAGTATCCACTTTTCATGGGCGTGGATGAAGAGGGTGGAAAAGTGGCGAGACTGGGAAACAGCAAGCTGGGCGTGGATAAGGTGGATGAGGCAGCTGCAATTGGTGCCACAGGAGATTCCGGCAAGGCTTATGCAGCGACAGAGACAATAGCCAGATACCTTGCAGAATACGGATTTAATCTGGACTTTGCACCGGTTGCAGATGTGGTGACGAATCCGGAAAATGAAGTGATCGGGACAAGATCCTACAGTTCAGATCCGGAGGTAGTGGCAACCATGGTACAGTCTGCCATAGAGGGACTGCAGGATAATCGGGTGAGTGCCTGTATGAAACATTTTCCGGGATTGGGCGATGTGTCCACAGATCCCCATGAGGAGACCACTGCCACAGAGAAAAGCCTTGCAGATATGAGGGAATGTGACCTTATCCCCTATATCACAGGAATTGAGGCAGGATCGGATATGATCATGATATCCAATATGTCAGCACCACAGGTGACCGGGGACAATACACCGTGTTGTATGTCCGGTCTTGTGGTATCCGATGTGTTAAGGACAGAACTTGGTTATAATGGAATCGTGATTACAGATGCCATGAACATGAAGGCAATTTCAGACAATTATTCCTCAGCAGAGGCGGCGGTACAGTCCATCCAGGCAGGTGTAGACATTATTCTCATGCCAGATAATTTTAAGGAGGCATATCAGGGCGTACTGGATGCGGTGAAGGCAGGCACCATAACAGAGGAGCGCATCGATGAATCGCTTCACAGAATTTATCGCGTAAAATACAGAGAGTCACAGAATCTGGATACGGAAGGCTCCGATACAGATACCACGGAACCAGAGACAGAACCGGAGACGGAAACAGAGACTACTGCGGAATAGGATATTTCATCATAAAATTATTTTGATAAAATGAGGGAAATATGTTGACAAAAATCTATATATTTAGTACACTAATTCTTGCCCACTGAAAAGTTGGGCAGCAATGCGATAGTGGCGTAGTTGGTAACGCGCGACCTTGCCAAGGTCGAGACCGCGGGTTCGAGTCCCGTCTATCGCTTTTACAGAAAAGCCAGTGCTTATACGGTAGAGACCGTTAGGTATTGGCTTTTTTTTGTTTTTTTTAACATACCTAAAACAAAAAAGATAGTAAAAGCTGTAAAATATTGGTACAATAATACGGTCTTATTTTACATAAAATATGATTTATGAGATGCGGAGGGCAAAAGATGAACAACATTAAAGTGGGAACCAAAATAGTCATATTGTCATTACTGTTAATATTGAGTGCCATAGGGCTTGGAGTGATGGGAATCAGTCATGAGATCACAGCTTCAGAAGAGGCAATGACTATTCTGGAGCAGAATGTACGTAATGATTATGACAAAAATATCAGGAATCAGGTGGAAAATGTAATCACTCTTATGCAGGCCACTTACGCGGCACAGGAGACAGGAACTATGACAGAGGAAGAATGTAAGTCAGTTATGAAAGAACAGATCTGTGCACTTCGCTATAATGGGGACGGTTATTTCTGGATCGATGATACCAATTGCATCCTTATTGCACATCCCACATTACCGGAGCAGGTGGGGAATGACAGGACAGAGACGAAGGATGAGGAAGGCAATTATATTATTCAGAACATTGTGAAAGCGGCAGAGTCTGGAGAAGGTTTCACAGATTTCTATTTTAACCTTCCTAATTCTGATGAGATCGCTCCGAAGAGAGCATATTCAGCATTATTTAAACCCTATAACTGGATTGTAAGTACAGGTAATTATACCAATGATATTGATGAACTGCTGGTACAAAGTAAGGCAGGCTATGAGACGGCATTAGAGAAGTCCGTACGTACATATGAGATCTTTATACTGATTCTGACAATAGTGTCAATATTCCTTACCATTGTAATTGCCAGAGGAATAACCTCGGCATTTACACAGGTGGATAAAGTACTGGACAATATGTCAGCCGGAAATTTCTCAGCTACTATGGATGAGAAATTCCTAAAGAGAAAAGATGAGTTTGGAAAGTTCGGGAAATCATTGGATCAGATGCGTGCAAGCGTGGGATTATTGATCACAAATGCCAAGATAGAAGCAGAAAATATCGTGGGTGTAGTCTCCAATATTAACACACAAGTCGTAGAATTGAATGGTAATATTGAAGATGTATCATCTACGACGGAAGAACTGGCGGCCAGCATGGAGGAGACAGCAGCCTCCGCGGAAGAGATGACAGCTACCTCCCAGCAGATCGAAACGGCGACCAGAGATATTGCAGACAAGTCAAAAGATGGTGCAGACAAAGCAATAGAGATCAGCGAACGTGCAAAATCAACCAAAGAAAATGTGAAGAATGCGCAGGCGAAAGCGAGAAAGATTCGTCTGGAAATCCAGGAAAAATTGGAGAAAGCATTGGAGGATGCAAAGGTAGTGGGACAGATCGATGTCTTATCTGATGCAATCATGGGAATTACTTCTCAGACCAACCTGTTGGCACTGAATGCTTCCATCGAGGCAGCCAGAGCAGGGGAAGCCGGACGTGGGTTCGCAGTGGTAGCCAATGAGATCGGCGGACTGGCAGAACAGTCGGCGTCCACCGTATCACAGATCCAGAAAGTTACAGTGGATGTGACAAAAGCGGTGAGTGATCTGGCTGAAAGCGCCCATGCCCTGCTGTCATTTGTTACAGAGGACATCGTAAAAGATTATCAGGACTTTGGCGGAGTGGCTGAGAAATATGATGAAGATGCAGAGTATATAGGTCAGTTAGTAACAGATTTCAGTGAAACAGCCGCAGCATTACTGACTTCCATCAATGATATCATGGAGGCAGTGGACGAAGTTGCGAAAGCATCCAATGAGGGTGCATCGGGCACCAGTAATATCGCAGAGAAAGTTCTGGAAGTCAGTGCACAGTCACACACGGTACTGGAAGAGGCAGCAGCTTCCCAGGAGAGTTCTGACCGTCTGAAAGAAGAGATTGCGAAATTTACAGTGGAATAGAATGCTGTCAAATAAAATATTAGCTTTTCAGAAACCGCCAGGGGTAGTAAAATATCCTTAGCGGTTTTTCGCTTCTGGTTTGACACGTGGAGGAGGAAGACCATATAATTGAAAATATAGATTTCAGAGGATTTCCTATTAAACAAGAAAGCCTGCAAACCTGCAGACTTACAAACTTACAAATATATGAATAAGAAAGGCAGTAGTTTTAATGAGGGAATATCAGCATATCACCCATGAATTTGCACCAATCTACGACGAAAACAGCAAAATACTTATATTGGGAAGCCTTCCCTCAGTAAAGTCAAGAGAAAATAACTTTTATTATGGACATCCCCAGAACAGATTCTGGAAAGTGATAGCAAAGGTGTGTCAATGCCCTTGCCCTGAGAACATTGAAGCGAAAAAGAAGATGCTGCTGGAACATCAGATCGCTATATGGGATGTGATCGCGGAGTGTGATATTATAGGATCCAGTGACAGCAGCATCAGAAATGTAAAAGCCAACGATATCAGTAAGCTGATCAGTGACAGCCGGATTACCGGAATCTATGTAAATGGAGCCACTGCCGGAAAATATTATAAAAAATATGTGCAGGAACAGATATGCCGGGAGGCCATATTATTACCCTCCACCAGTCCGGCCAATGCAGCGTACTCCCTGAAAAAATTGTGTGAGATATGGCATTGCATCCTGGAGTGCCCATAGAGTACAAGGTATAATATGACGTTAATTATGACAGAAGTGTCATTATAGTACGAAAATTATTGGGAAAAAATATGTACAACAGAGAGGAAGGAATATATCATGAAAACACAAATCAAACCATACAGGCATAAGGTGCAATATTACGAGACAGATCAGATGGCGATCGTTCATCATTCCAACTATATTAGATGGTTCGAGGAAGCACGTGTAGACTACATGGATCAGATGGGGTATGGATATAAGAGAATGGAGGAGGAAGGCATTGTCAGCCCGGTGATATCGGTGCAGGCGGAATATAAATCGATGACGCGATTTGGAGAAACTGTGGGGATTGAAGTGAAAGTATTACAGTTTAATGGTGTGAAACTGACCCTGGGGTATCATATATATGATAGTGAGACCAATGAACTTCGCTGCCAGGGAAACAGTGAACACTGTTTTATCGACAAAGAAGGAAAATTCGTATCTGTAAAACGTGCAAAACCGGAATTCTATCAATGTATGAAGAATACGATAGAAATATGATAGAGGATATCAAATGATGGAGAATAAAGAATACAAAACAGGGACATTAATAAAACGATTTCTGCCCTATTACAGGGAGCATAAAGTAGTGTTACTCACAGATCTTTTCTGTGCATCCCTCACCACGATCTGTGAGATGGTGCTGCCGCTGATCATGCGTTACATTACCAACGCGGGATTAGCAAGTACAATGACTTTGACAGTGCAGACGGTGTTGAGGCTTGGCATACTTTATCTGGGTCTGCGTGTGATTGACAGTATTGCGAATTTCTATATGGCAGATGTGGGACACGTTATGGGGGCGGGAATCGAGACGCAGATGCGAAATGATGCCTATGTCCACTTGCAGAAATTATCAAATACTTACTATAATAATACAAAAGTCGGTCAGATTATGGGGCGTATCACCAATGATTTGTTTGATGTAACAGAATTTGCCCATCATTGCCCGGAGGAATTTTTTATTGGAGCATTGAAGGCGGTGATTTCCTTTATCATATTGGCACGTATCAATGTGTTATTGACGGTGATCATATTTATCATCGTACCGATAATGATCCTCACCTGTATGACCTTGAATCGCAGGATGCGTTCTGCTTTCAGTAAGCAAAGATACCAGATTGGTGAATTGAACGCCCGTATAGAGGATAGCCTGCTGGGACAGAAAGTAGTAAAAGCCTTCACCAATGAATCCATTGAAAATGAAAAGTTTCAGAAGGACAATCACAGATTTTATCTGATCAAAAAAGAAACCTATAAATATATGGCAGCCTTTCAGACTACCACCAGAATGTTTGATGGAATCATGTACCTTGCTGTGGTAGTTGCAGGGGGCATTTTCATGATAAAAGGATTGGTTCAGCCAGGTGATCTGGTGGCATACATGCTCTATGTGACCACACTCATCGCAACCATTCGCAGGATTATAGAGTTTGCAGAACAGTTCCAGAGAGGGATTACGGGAATTGAACGCTTCCTGCAGATTATGGATGCGGATATTGAGATCTTCGATGAGCCGGATACCGTGGAACTGAAAGACCCGAAAGGAGATATCTTATTTGAGAATGTAAGCTTTTCCTATCCGGATGACCACAATCAGGTATTCAGACATCTGAACCTCCACATAAAACCGGGAGAAAAGGTAGCTATTGTGGGACCATCAGGAGGAGGGAAAACGACACTATGCAATCTTTTACCACGTTTTTATGATGTGACGGAAGGACGAATCATGGTGGATGGCAGGGATATCAAGGAATTTTCCCTGAAAAGCCTGAGAAACAGTATTGGAATGGTACAGCAGGATGTGTATCTTTTCTCGGGAAGTGTCTATGATAATATCATATATGGAAGGCTGGAGGCCACCAGAGAAGAGGTGATGGCAGCGGCGAAGATGGCAGGAGCAGATGAATTTATCAGAGAATTAAAAGATGGCTATGATACCTATATCGGGGAGCGTGGTGTGAAGCTGTCCGGAGGGCAGAAGCAGAGAATCAGTATCGCCAGAGTATTCTTGAAAAATCCCCCTATCATGATCATGGATGAGGCGACCTCCGCCCTGGATAACGAGAGCGAGTTTGAAGTGGCAAAATCGCTGGAAAAATTATCCCGTGGAAGAACCACGCTGACCATTGCCCACAGATTATCCAGCATCAAAAATTCTGACCGGATACTGGTGCTTACAGAGGAGGGAATCGTGGAGGAAGGAAATCATGAAGAACTGCTAAAGCAGGGGGGAATCTACTATCATTTTTATACCACGGCAAATGAACTGAAATAGGGAATCTACCCTTGATAAAATTGCCTATAGGATGGAATCGTGCTATACTAAAGGAAAGAGTTTTAAAGACATAACACCACCAAATGCAATGGAGGGATTGGCATGAAACTAACATTTATCGGAGCGGATCATGAAGTAACAGGAAGCTGTCATTATTTGGAGGCTTGCGGGAAGCACATTTTAGTAGACTATGGTATGGAACAGGGCGTGAATGTATTTGAAAATGCACAGTTGCCGGTGGATGAGGCGGTGATCGATTATGTACTTCTGACACATGCCCATGTGGATCATTCCGGAATGTTACCATTACTGTATGCAAAAGGATTTCGGGGACAGATATTAACGACGGATGCCACAGCGGATCTGTGTAGTATCATGTTGCGTGACTGTGCGCACATTCAGATGCAGGAGGCAGAGTGGAAGAATCGTAAGGCACAGAGAAGTCCGGGCGCGGAGAAGATAGAACCGCCCTATACCATGGAGGACGCAGATGGCACGATTCGGAGGATCGTACCATGTCATTACAATCAGAGGATAGATCTCTGTGAGGGCATTCAGATCCGATTTACAGATATCGGACACTTACTTGGGTCAGCCAGCATAGAAGTATGGATGACGGAGAACGGTAACAAAAAGAAGATTGTATTTTCAGGAGATATCGGTAATCTGAATCAGCCATTGATCAAAGATCCGGCAAAAACAGTGGAAGCAGATTATGTGGTCATGGAATCTACCTATGGGGATCGCCTGCACACCACGGAAAGACCGGATTATGTCACGGAGCTTGCACAGGTGATCAACGAGACTTTTGCAAAGGGTGGTAACGTGGTTATTCCTTCCTTTGCGGTGGGACGTACCCAGGAAATGCTTTATTTTATCAGGACGATCAAGGAACAGAATCTGGTGAAGGATTTCCCGAGGTTCAAGGTGTTCGTGGATAGCCCTCTGGCAGTGGAAGCCACCGGAATCTTTCAGAAAAATATCTACGAGTGTTTTGACGAGCAGGCCATGGAACTGGTCAACAGGGGAATCAATCCCATCACATTTCCGGGACTGAACCTGTCCATTACCAGTGATGAATCCAAGGCAATCAACTTTGATGATGAACCAAAAGTAATCATATCAGCCTCCGGTATGTGTGAGGCAGGTCGTATCAGACATCATTTGAAACATAATCTGTGGAGACCGGAATGCACCATCCTCTTCGTGGGATACCAGGCATTCGGCACATTGGGACGTATCCTGGTGGATGGTGCCACGGAAGTGAAGCTGTTCGGTGAGACCATTGAGGTGCGTGCGAAGATACAGACTCTGGCAGGCCTCAGTGGTCATGCGGATAAGAATGGACTGCTGGAATGGATCGAAGGATTCCAGAAAAAGCCGGAGCGGGTATTCGTAGTCCATGGGGAAGATCAGGTGTGCGTCAGCTTTACAGAATGTCTGGAAAAGGAACACGGATTTTCTGCATTTGCCCCTTACAGCGGTACAAGGTTTGACCTGCTGACCAATACCTGTGAATACGAGTCGGTAGCTGTACCCATTAAAGAAAAGACCAAAACAGGCAGTAATGTATTTACCAGACTTATGGCAGCGGGACAGCGTCTGCTGGCAGTTATTCGTAAGAATGAAGGCTGTGCCAATAAGGAACTGGCAAAGTTTGCCGATCAGATCAATTCCCTCTGCGACAAATGGGACAGATAATATAAATCATAGAAAAAAGAAAGAGCAAAGATAAGAGAGATGAGCTTAGCAGATAATACTTTTATAAATATGTGCCGGGATATTCTGGAAAATGGAACCAGCACGGAGGGAGAAAAGGTTCGTCCTAAATGGGAGGACGGTACACCGGCCTATACCATCAAGCGATTCGGCGTGGTAAACAGATATGATCTGAGAAAAGAATTTCCCCTTTTAACACTTCGCAGGACTGCATTAAAAAGTGCTACGGATGAGATGCTGTGGATATGGCAGCAGAAGTCCAATAATATCCACGACCTCCACAGCCACATCTGGGACAGTTGGGCAGATGCGGACGGTTCCATAGGAAAAGCGTATGGGTATCAACTGGGTGTGAAGCATGAATATCGGGAAGGGATGATGGATCAGGTGGATCGTGTGATCTATGATCTGAAACATAATCCCTTCAGCCGTCGTATCATGACCAACATCTATGTGCATCAGGATCTTCATGAGATGAATCTGTATCCCTGTGCCTACAGCATGACCTTCAATGTGACTCAGAAAAAGGGCGAGGATAAGCTGACTTTGAACGCCATATTGAATCAGCGTTCCCAGGATGTGTTAGCTGCAAATAACTGGAATGTAGTACAGTATACAGTACTGATGCATATGCTGGCACAGGTATGCGATATGTATGTGGGTGAACTGGTACATGTGATCGCGGATGCCCATATTTATGACCGTCATGTATCTATCATAGAGGAACTGATCAAGAGACCCGCTTATCCGGCACCCAAGTTCTGGCTGAATCCGGAAGTGAAGGATTTCTATCAATTTACCAGAGATGATGTAAAGGTGGAGGATTATATCACGGGGGAACAGATCACCAATATCCCCATTGCGATTTAATATGACATAAAAATAAAAATTAGGAGACGCAATATGAATCTTATCGTAGCAGTTGATCATAATTGGGCCATTGGCAATAAAAATGAATTGTTGGTGAGCATTCCCAATGACCATAAGCACTTTAGACAGGAGACCACAGGAAAGGTGGTGGTGCTGGGCAGAAAAACCCTGGCAACTTTTCCACAGGGACTTCCATTAAAAGGGAGAACCAATATTATTCTTTCCACAGATCCATCCTATACGGTGAAGGATGCTACCGTAGTGCATTCCATTAAGGAATTGCTGGAGACCTTGAAAAATTACAGAAGTGAGGATATCTATATCATCGGCGGTGAGAGTATCTACAGACAGATGCTTCCTTACTGCGATACGGCACATATCACCAAGATCAATCATATATATGATGCGGATACCTATTTCCCCAACCTGGATGAGATGAAGAACTGGAAGATCACAGCCGACAGTGAGGAACAGACATATTTTGACATTGAGTATGTATTCCTGAAATATCAGCGTATCGACCAGCCCAAAGTGACTTTATAACCTGTAATCAGGAATAGGAACGTGAGGATAAACAGTAACGTGAAGATAAACAGAAAAATGGGGCTGACAGCTTTTCAACAGTATGTCAGCCCTTATGACATTAATGATGAAAAAATCAGAGTAAAAGTGGAACATACCTACAGGGTAGCAGGCATCTGTGATCAGATCGCCAGAAGCCTGCCTCTCAGTGAGGAGGATGTGGATCTGGCATGGCTCATAGGGCTGCTTCATGACATTGGAAGGTTCGAGCAGGTGCGGATCTACAATACCTTTATAGATACGGACTCTGTGGATCATGCGGAGTATGGGGCAGATATTCTGTTTCCACCGAAGAAAATAGAACAATTAAATAAAGAAGACGTATTGCAATATGGCGAAGGTGATGTTTCCCATGAAAATACCACAAGTATTCGAACCTTTGTGGAGAATGGCAGTGAGGACAAAACCATAGAAGCAGCCATTCGCAACCATAACCGTTTTATGATTCAAGAAGGATTAACAGAGCGGGAAAGGGTATTTTCCAACATTTTGAGAGATGCTGATAAAGTAGACATTCTGAAGGTGAACGTGGAAGGTTCCATCAGTGAGATCTATAATCTGCCTATGGAACGATTTGAACAGGATGAAGTGACACCGGAGGTTCTGGAGAACTTTATGGAGGGGAAGACGATCCTGAAAAGCTTGAAAAAGACAGCCATTGATCACATGGTAGGGCATATTTCATTAACCTACGGTCTGGTGTATCTAAAGAGTCTGGAAATCACGGAAAAGCAGGGTTATCTGGATCAACTACTTCATTTTCCCACGAAGAATCCAGTGACCAGAAAACAATTTCAACAAATGCAGGCGCAGATGAATACCTATTTGAATCAGAGAAAGGTGCAGGCATGAGACTCATACACACCGCAGATCTCCACATTGGAAAAACAGTGAATGAATTTTCACTCATAGAGGATCAGCAGTATTTTCTACGGCAGATCATAGAACTGGTGGAGAGAGAGCATGCGGATGGATTACTGATCGCGGGAGATGTGTACGATCGTTCTATCCCATCTGCGGAGGCGGTCACATTGCTGGATGGATTTTTGTCTGAGTTGATTCAACGGAAGGTTCCAGTGCTGATGATCAGCGGTAATCATGACTCACCGGAGCGGGTGGGTTTTGCAGGGAAAATCCTGGAAAAGGAAGGGCTTTATATCGCAAGTAATCCCCTGGAGGGTGCCAAGTGTGTCACTTTGACCAAAAGTGTGCCCCAAAACGGTGAAGGTTCTACAGGCGGTGAAGAACCGGTCAAGAATCTGTCAAAAAGTACCAAAGCGCGCCTTGAACAGGTGCACATTGTCCTGATGCCTTACGTGAAGCCCTCTGTTCTGGGGGTAAAGACCAATCAGGAAGCTGTGGAACGCATGCTCAAAAAAGTGGAGGAAGAACACCCCGAATTACAGGAAATGGATGCCTGTAAGATTCTCATGACCCACTATTTTGTCACCAATGCAGGGAAGGAACCGGAATTATCCGATTCTGAGACCACGGTGAATGTAGGCGGTCTGGATAATGTGGAGGCGTCTGTTTTTGCGGGATATGACTACGTGGCACTGGGACATATTCACAAGCCACAGCAGATTGGGGAACAGCAGATCTACTACGCGGGAACGCCTATGAAATATTCCTTTTCAGAGACCAATCAGGAAAAGGGCGTAAATCTCATCTGTATGGAAGAGAAAACAGAAAATAAATACATGACAGAAAACAGTGAATTAATGGAAAAGAATGAACGGACGGGGAAAGTGTCCGTGACACGACTGCCACTAACACTGTTACATGATATGCGCAAGATTACAGGCAGACTGGAAGAACTGATCGCACCGGAAGTGGTACAGGCAGCGGATTCATCAGATTATATCCAGGCGACCCTGTCCAATGAGGAGGAACTCATTGATCCCATCGGCACATTGCGCTCCGTATATCCCAACACCATGCAGTTGATCCTGGCAAAAAATAACATTCAGGGAAGAGGCATAGATGTGACCCATATCCAGAAGAGCAAGACCATCCTGGAATTATATGAAGAATTCTACCAGATCGTTCGTGGAGAGACACTACCCGAGGATCGCAGGAAAATCGTGCTACAGATTGTAAAAGAGGAAGAGAATATATAAGAGGCAATACCTATAAGGAGCGAGCGTTGAAACCAGAATTATTGATAATCAGTGGGTGGGGACCCTACAAAGATAAAGTGGAAATAGAGTTCAGTCAGTTCGGAAACAGTGGTTTGTTTTTGATTACCGGTCCTACCGGTGCGGGGAAGACCACTATTTTTGATGCGATTTCCTACGCGCTCTTTGGGGAGGTAAGTGGCAGTATGCGCACAAAGGACGGCGTTCGAAGTGATTTCGCCAGCGGGGACACGAAGACTTATGTAGACCTAACCATGACCCATGGAGATAAGCATTATGTGATCCAGCGAAACCCCCAGTATAATCGACCGAAGAAGAGAAAATCGGGGGAGAGTACTTTTACAAAAGAGGGAGAAAATGCGGTTCTCCACTTGCCGGATGACAAGACCATAGAGGGCAATCGGGAAGTGAATGCCAAGATGCAGGAGATTCTGGGGATGGATTATGAGCAGTTCAAACAGCTCTCCATGATTGCCCAGGGAGAGTTCGCGCGATTGCTCACAGCGGGTTCCAAAGAGAAGACGCAGATTTTTCGTAAGATTTTCAGCACCTATAAATATGAACGGTTCGCCATGAGCCTCGGCCAGAAGTCCAAGGAACTCTACGGCAGGATCATGACCTATCGCAATAAGATGGATGAGACCATAGATGCGGTATTTCCTGTGCTGGAGCAGTGCCTGGACAGTGAGGAATGGAAAGCTTTTGTGGAGGATGGTATCTCCTATAAGAAAAAGTATGGGCAGATGGAAGCCTATGTGGAACAGGCGGGGGAGATCAGCAGAGAAAAAGGCAAAGTCATCGATAAATACGTGGAGAAAGCGGACAGGGAACTCCTCACCTGGGAGAAAAAGATGCAGCAGGCACGTACCCTGAATCAGCAGTTCGATGAATATGAGAAAGGGCTGCAAGAACAGGAACGCCTGTCCGGTGAGCAGGGGGATATCCAGACTGCCAGTGAGACCATTGCTCTTGCCAGAGGGGCGGAAAAGGTGGATGGCGTGTTCGCCCTTCGGGAGGAAGCCCGTAAGCGTGAGCGAAGCCTGTTGGAAAAGGAAGAATTCCTTCAGGAGGAACTGCGGGAACTGTGTGAAAAAGAGGCAGACTATAGGGTACAATATGAGCATCGGGAGGAATTACGGGAGATACTCACCGTTCTGCAGGCACATCAGGAACTTGCTGCTCAGTATGAAAAGCGAATAGAAAATTATCGTCAAAAAGAAGAGACATTAAAGATACAACAACAGAAATACCTTAATCTGGAACAGGATGTGGAACAATGGAAAAAGCGCTATGAGAACATGGAACGTGCCATGCGCCATGCCATGGCGGGTATCGTGGCGGAAAGTCTCGTGGAAGGGGAACCATGTCCGGTATGTGGTGCGCTGGACCATCCCCATGTGGCAGCACTTTCAGACAGTGTTCCCAGAGAGGCTCAGGTTCAGGAGTGTAAGACAGAATATGAGAACCGGAATCAACTGCTCATGGAGCTTCACGGGGATACAGCTACCCTTCACGGCGAGCTGCACACAGAGAGGGAAGAGCTGGGGCGGCAGAGGAAGGACCTGGATGTGAAATTCCAGAAAATCTCCGGAATATCTGATATAATGAGAGAATTGCTGGAGAGACTGGGCGTAACTACCAGTGGTAACAGGGGAGAGAATGCCTGTAAGAAAGCCTGGGAGAATCTGGAAAGACATTGCCATGAGATGCAGCAGATCCTGGCGGATCAAAAAGCAAAAAGCCAGACCTTACAACAATTGAAAGAGGAACAGGAAGAACAACAAGAATTGACTTGTAAAGTCAACAAGGACTTTCAACAAACATTGAGGAAGGCTGGATTTGAAACAGAAGAACAATATCGAGCTGGCAGGAAAACCCAGACAGAAGTGCAGCGATTACAGAAAAAGATCGATGGATATGCGCAGAAAAAAGCGGCGTGTGATGATTATGTGGAACGTATGAAACAGACATTAAAAAATAAAAGCCGCGTAGAGATAACAGAAATGCAGCTTGCACAAAAGGAAGCAGAGACGGAAAAGAAAAGCAGAAGTGCAGAGCAGAAAAAGATACAGATACAGATCGCACAGTTAAAATCTGCGGAAAACTCTCTGAAAGAAAAATGGAGGGATTGTGTACAGTTAGAGCATTCCTATGGAATCATAAAGGATCTGGATAACCTCACCATGGGAAATAATGGAAAGAGACTGGTATTTGAACAGTATGTGCTCATCAGTTATTTTGACGAGGTGATTCACGCTGCCAACAGCAGATTACAGAAAATGACGGCGGGCAGATACCTTCTGTCCCGTGTGGAATCCGTCAGTGATGGCAGGACCAAAGATAATTTTGAATTGCAGGTGTTGGATAATTACACAGGAAAATACCGTCTGGCACGCACCCTGTCCGGTGGAGAATCTTTTAAGGCATCCCTGGCGCTGGCACTTGGTATGAGCGATATCATCCAGGCATCCGACGGCGGTATCCGGGTGGAGACCCTGTTCATAGACGAAGGCTTCGGATCTCTGGATCATGAATCTCTGGATATGGCATGCGAGACGCTGTTGTCATTGGCAGATCGGGAACGGTTCATCGGAATCATATCTCACGTGGCGGAGCTCCAGGAACGCATCCCCAAACAATTGGTGGTATCCAAGACAAATGTAGGCAGCACCGTGCACGTTGTGGTATAGGAAAAGAGAGAGTCCCCACGCTATTTAGGATAAAATGAATGGAAGAAAAATAGAGAGGAAAATAGGAAGGAAAATAAAGATGAATAATCAATATGACGTAATCATAATAGGAGCCGGCCCGGGAGGAATCTTCTGTGCCTATGAATTGATGGAAAAGAACAAGGACTTAAAGGTCCTCATGCTGGAGAAAGGGCGATCCATTGAAAAGAGAAATTGTCCCAAGCGTGTGACGAAGCAATGCGTAGGCTGCAGTCCCTGCTCCATTACCACAGGATTTGCCGGAGCGGGGGCATTTTCAGATGGGAAGCTTTCCCTGTCACCGGATGTGGGAGGCAATCTTCCAGAGATTCTGGGATATGAGAGGACGGAGGAGCTGATCCATGAGTCTGACGACATCTATCTGAAATTCGGCGCAGATACCGATGTATACGGTGTGGATAAAGAGAAAGAGATTCAGATGATCCGCCGTAAAGCCATCAAGGCAAACCTGAAGCTCATCGAATGTCCCATCAGACATCTGGGCACAGAGGAAGGCTACAAGATCTATGAGCGTCTGCAGCATCACCTGGAAGAGGAACAGGTGACCATTCTTTTTAACACCATGGTGGACAAGATCATCATTGAGGACAACAAAGCGAAGGGTGTCATCACGGAAAAAGGAGAGACCTTCTACGCAACGGAGATCGTGTCAGCGGTGGGCAGAGAAGGCGCAGACTGGTTCCATGGTGTCTGTGAAGAAGAGAAAATAGAGACTACAGTGGGCACAGTGGATATCGGTGTCCGTGTGGAAGTCCGCGACGAAGTGATGCAGTTCCTCAATGAAAATCTCTATGAGGCAAAACTGGTATTTCACACACCTACCTTTGATGACAAGGTGCGTACGTTCTGCACCAACCCATCCGGGGAAGTAGCAACAGAATATTATGACAACGGACTGGCAGTGGTAAACGGTCACGCATATAAATCGAAGGAACATAAGACCTCGAATACCAACTTTGCATTGCTGGTCTCCAAGAACTTTACGAAGCCTTTCCGTACCCCTATCGAATATGGAAAGCAAATTGCACAGTTGTCTAATATGCTTTGCGGTGGTAGAATCTTAGTTCAGACCTTTGGAGATTTGAAACGGGGCAGACGAACCACTGAGGAACGTCTGTGCCGTAATAACCTGATTCCCACACTGAAGGATGCGGTACCGGGAGATCTCTCCCTGGTATTTCCACACAGAATCATGGTGGATATCATTGAGATGCTGGAGGCACTGGATCAGGTCACACCGGGAATCGCTTCTGAGGAGACATTGTTGTACGGTGTGGAAGTCAAGTTCTATTCCAATAAAGTGGTGGTGAACACAGACTTCGAGACCAGTATTGCGGGTTTACGTGCCATCGGAGATGGTGCCGGTGTGACCAGAGGATTACAGCAGGCATCTGCAAACGGAATCAGCGTAGCCAGAAGCATCCTGCATAAAATGGAAGCAAAATAGAAGTAAAATAGTAACGATTCAGAACCCCATGCGCAAAATCGCTTCTTCGAAGCTTTCCTTTTGCTTATGTGGTTACTTCGCCAAATAAATTCACAAAAATCAGCTCACTCATGCAAGCATGATTCGCATATTTTTATGAATTTGCTTGGCTCTGAATAGTTACATAAAATAAATAATAAGCACCATGATACTGGAAAAATCAGGTACTGGAAGAATCAGATAGTAAGAAAATGAGGATTATGAATAACAGCACGTATAATAAGATACAAGATCAAAGACAAATAAATAATACCGGGAAGAGAAGCCACAGCGATCATAAAAGAACCAGATGCACGTGTATCCAGGAAAACCATGGACATTTTAGGAATGCCATGCTTTTCTTCATCCTGCTCTTTATGATGGTAACCCTCACTGCCTGTAATAGCGGTGGTGAGGAAGCTGCTGGGGAACCGGCTGCAGCGACTACGCAAACAGCTAAAAAGATCGTACTGACCACTGGCTTTAGCAGTGATGAGGTGTTCCGTATCAATCGAACACCCTGCAGACTGCCGGAATTCATGGTCTACCTTACCAATACCCAGAATCAGTACGAGAGTGTATTTGGGAAAGAAATCTGGGAAAAAGATCTGCAGGGCACCAATCTGGAAAACAGTATCAAGGAGAATGTGCTGGCTAGAATCGCGCAGATCAAAGCCATGAATCTCCTGGCGGAAGAACATGCCATCACCCTTGACGGGGAGGATCTGGATAAGGTGAATAAGGCCGCGGAGGAATATTACAAATCCCTGAATGAAGTGGAACGCCAGAAAATGAATGTGGATCACGACACGATTTTGGAAATGTATAAAGAGTATGCCCTCGCCAATAAAGTCTACAATGATATCATCAAGGATATCAATCCGGAGATCAGTGATGATGAAGCACGTACCATAACAGTGCAGCAGATTCTGTTCAAGACCTACAAGCTCAATGGAAAAGGGGAAAAAGAGCAGGTATCAGACAGCGAAAAGAAAAGAATCTATGAAAAAGCGCAGCAGGTGTGTCAGAAAGCTAAAAAAGGAGAGGACTTTTCAGCGCTGATAGAGGCATACAGCGATGACAAGGTGGGCACCTATTCCTTTGGAAAGGGTGAGATGGAGAAGGACTTTGAGACGGTCACGTTCAATCTGGGAACGGATGAGGTGAGCGATGTGATCCAGAGCGATAACGGCTATTATATAGTGAAATGTCTCAGCACCTTTGACCGGGATGAGACAGATGCCAATAAAGTGAAGATCGTGGAGCAGAGAAAAAAGGAAGTCTTCAACGAAGAGTATGATAATTTCCTGACCACACTTACGAGACATCTGAATGACAAGCTATGGGAGAACATTGCGTTCATTCATGATGAGAAGGTGACAACGAAGAATTTTTTTGATACGTATACCAAATATTTCGAGGAAGATTAAAAAGTGCCTGTACTTGTATGATTGGAAAGCAGACAGATGCACCTGTGGAGGATAAAACTCTTACAGGTGCTTTTTTAATACGCTTGAATTTTACTTAAATATATGGGCTTATATGGAATGGATAATGACTTTGGGGATAGGTTATGATATACTGATATTCAATGAACTGAGCATTAGAGGGGCAGGTGTAATCTATGTATGAATCCTATGCAACACTAAAAATCAAAGAAAAAGCAGGAATTGCATCAGCAGTTCATGAATTGCAGTATCGGAAACAGCATAAAGAAATTCTGGATTTGCATGGATTACAAAATACAGAGATTTATCTGGTGCAGACCGAAGAAATACAAAACCGACTGAAAACAATAGATAGTTTATATCGGAAAATAAACAATGAGCAAAAAGCCAAAGATATCATTTTGTTAGATGCATTTCATTCGGCTACGATTGAAGGGGCAAGAACCACAGTAGAGAATGTCAGAAAGACATATGATAAGCCGAAGTCCAAGGATGACAAAATGGTTGTCAATACCATTCATGGTATGAACTATGCATACGAGAAGCCTATAACGATAGAAAACATCAGAGAATTGTGGGAAATAGTGACACAGAATGTTTGTGAGAATGAGCACCTTGCAGGAACATTATTTCGGACAGGCATGGTTTATGTAGGAAGTAACACGGACATTATTCATACACCGGCAGAGGCGAAGCAGATTGAAAGCATGATGAATGAGTTGTTTGTTTTTGCAGATACTTCAAAATATAATGGGTGGCTGACGGCAAGTATTTTTCATTTTTATTTTGTATACATTCATCCGTTTTGTGATGGTAACGGCAGGATGGCAAGAATACTTACCAACTCATTGTTATTGCATAAAGGGATAGAAAAGATAAAATATCTTCCATTGTCGAGAACAATCAATAAGAGTTTATCTGGTTATTATACTTCTTTAAAAGAGTCAGAGTCAGTTCAGGCAAATGGAAAACGGTGGATAGATATTACTCCATTTATTGATTATTTACTAGGAATCATGGAGGAATGTATTGTTACCTCTATCAAAGAAGATAACAGACTTTCCGATAATCAAAAACTGCTTTTATCAAAGATGCAGAAACATGGAAAAGGAACTGAAATCAGTATTGCAACGGCAGCAGACATATTAAAAGTAACCCCTTCCACAGCAGGAAAGATATTAAATGCGTTGGCAGATAGGGAGTATCTGGAAAAAACAAAGCGGGCAGGAAAAAATATTTATATATTACAATAGAGAAAACATATTACATTGGAGGCTACCGATTATGGTAGCTTTTTTATTATAATATGCTTGAATTTTACTTAAATTTATGGGCTCCGCTAAGATTGACATATATGGATAAACACGGTATAATTTTTGGAAAGAGAAGACTCTATTTATCATAGTGTAAGAAAAAGCAGCTTACGAAGAATCAATTACACTTGATTCTTCGTAAGCTGCTTTTTCTTACATAAGGGAATTATTCTGCCGGATGCGAATGCTATTATGGAAGAGCGGAATATACAATATTTTCAGTTGGCGGATGGAAATGAGAAGGCGTATGGGAAGAAGGGTAGTGCTGTTGGATGATGCATTGTTTTTGAGGAAAGTTAATATGTGGTGGGACTATTATTCTTCTCCCCCAATCCCAAATTTGGAATATGAAAAGTTGGCAGGAGTATGGACAGGCGCAGGATAGGCTGCTTTCCAAAGAGTAATAAAATACAAGGTGGGTAATGTATCTTTAATATACGAAGATAAAATGAAATGAGGAAAAAGCGATGGAAAAACTAAGAAAAATGAGAATAAAGGAACGGTTAACAAAAGCATTTATTATTATTTCAATAATTGCCAGTATATCAGGTGTCGTAGGCTGTATTGCAATGAATTATATTGCATCCAGATACAATTATGCGTTGACAAATTATGGATTTTCACAGGGAGATATCGGAAAGGCGATGGTAACCTTTGCAGATGCACGAAGTGCGACCCGAGCTATTGTAGGTTATACAGATGCGGATATTATAGCAAAAATTGTGAAGACGCATGACGAGAAAGCAAAAGACTGCAAAGCGTATATGGACACAGTAAAAGGAACGCTGACCACAGATGCAGAGCGTGATGCGTATAATAAAGCGTTAAGTCTGATGGAAGAGTATTGGAGCAAAGAGGATGATATCATCGAGCTTGGGAATACGATAGATGTGGAAAGAAGTGCAGAGGCCCAGAGCAGATTGGCAAATGAGTTGTCACCGATCTATGATGAGGTCTATGCCAACCTGGCGGAGTTAATGAACGTCAATGTCTCAACGGGAAATAAATTGCAAAACAGTCTGGCCATATTGAGAGTTGTGCTGTTTGTGGTAATCGTAGTTGTCATCGTCATGGCATTGGCTGTATCCATCTTTTTAGGCAAAAATATAGCAGGTGGAATCGCTGAACCGTTATTACAGCTATCGAATCGGTTAAAGACCTTTGCCGGAGGAGATCTGGCAGGCGATTTTCCGAAGATGGATACAGGGGATGAAGTTGCAGATATGGTAACCATAGCAAGTGCCATGGCACAAAATCTCGCTGAGATTATCGGAGATGCAAAATACAGGCTGGAGAAGATGTCAGAGGGTGATTATACAGCAGAATCTCAGATACCGGAAAAATATGTGGGAGAGTTTGAAGAACTTCATTCATCTATTCACGATGTAAATACAAAAATGAATGGAACTCTAAAACAGATTGAAGAATCAGCAACGCAGGTATCTGCTGGGTCTACAAATCTGGCAGAGGCAGCACAAAGTCTCGCAGAAGGCGCAACAGAACAGGCAGGCGCAGTGGAGGAATTGCTGGCTACCATATCTAATCTCACAACGAATATTCAAAAGACAGCAGAAAATGCGGAAGAATCCTATACAATGTCAAGAGAAAATGCCAGAAAAGCAAATGAAAGCCGATCCAGGATGAATGAAATGGTGGAAACCATGGGAAATATCAGTGAAACATCCAAGAAGATAGAAGGTATTATCTCTGAAATCGAAGCCATTGCATCACAGACCAATCTTCTGCCACTGAATGCATCCATAGAAGCAGCGCGAGCAGGAGAAGCCGGAAAAGGCTTTGCTGTTGTAGCAAATCAGATAGGAAAGCTTGCGGCTGACAGTGCGCAGTCCGCAGTAAACACCAGACAGCTTATTATGAGTGCTCTGGAAGAGATTACAAACGGTACGAACACTGCCATGAGTACTGCAGAGAACATTAATGAGGTAGTAGATGGCGTAAATATGGTGGCTGAGGCAGCAAAGGACAGCAGTGCGCAGGCAAAGGAACAGGCGGACGCCATGGAGCAGGCGGAAGCCGGAGTCAACCAGATCTCGGAGGTCATTCAGGCGAACTCCGCAACAGCAGAGGAATCTTCTGCCACAAGCGAGGAATTATCTGCACAGGCAGAGTCATTAGACACACTGGTAAGACAATTTGTACTGAAAGAGTTATAATCTATAAAACCAGAAGTTTAGAATAATTTTATAATTACAAAAATGCCTGAAATATAGGCTTTTTGAGACATTATTAGCACTCATGACGAATGAGTGCTAATTTTCTCTTGACATTTTATTTTTGTAGCATTACACTTTATGGCATAGGATTTTTTAATGTTACGCTGTAGCAAAAATATTACAGGAATGAGAAAGGAAAGTGTAATAAGATGGCAGAGAAGCAAGGTAGTTTATCAATTAACAGTGACAATTTATTCCCGATTATCAAAAAATGGTTGTATTCCGACCACGATATATTTTTCCGTGAGTTAATCTCCAATGGTTGTGATGCAATCACAAAACTAAAGAAGTTAGAGATGATGGGAGAGTGCACCTTACCAAATGATTATGAGGCAAAGGTTCAGGTAATCGTAGATCCAGATAAAAAGACATTGAAGATCATTGATAATGGTCTTGGTATGACAGCGGAGGAAATTGAAGAGTATATCAATCAGATCGCATTTTCCGGTGCTACAGATTTCGTAGAGAAATATAAAGATAAGACAAACGACGACCAGATCATCGGACATTTCGGTCTGGGATTCTATTCTGCATTTATGGTGGCAGATGAAGTGCATATTGATTCACTCTCCTTTAAAGAAGGTGCCACACCTGCTCACTGGGAGTGCGAGGGCGGCACAGAATATACCATGAAAGATGGTGACAAGACCACCATCGGTACAGAGATCACCTTATTTATCAATGAAGATTGCCTGGAGTTCTGTAACGAATATAAGGCAAGAGAAGTTATCGAAAAATATTGTTCTTTCATGCCTACCAGGATCTTCCTGAGTAAAGCAAACGCAGAGCCGGAATATGAGACGATCTTACCGGAAGAGAAAACCGACAAAGATACGGTGATCGAGACCGTGGTAGAGGAAGCCAAAACAGAAGAGAAGACCAATGATAAAGGCGAAAAAGAAACAGTAGAAGTATCACCGCGCACAGAGAAGCTGAAGATAGTAAAACGTCCGGTACCGTTGAATGAGACACAGCCACTCTGGACCAGACATCCAAATGAATGTACCAAAGAGGATTACATCGCATTTTACAGAAAAGTATTCCAGGACTACAAGGAGCCATTATTCTGGATTCACCTGAATATGGATTACCCATTCAATCTAAAAGGCATTCTTTATTTCCCTAAGATCAATATGCAGTATGAGACCATCGAGGGTGTGATCAAGTTATATAACAACCAGGTATTCGTGGCAGATAATATCAAAGAGGTCATTCCGGAATTCCTGATGCTGCTGAAAGGTGTGATCGACTGCCCGGATCTTCCATTGAATGTTTCCAGAAGTGCATTGCAGAATGATGGATTTGTGAAGAAAATATCAGATTACATCACGAAAAAAGTGGCTGATAAACTGTCAGGTATGTGCAAGACGGAAAAAGAAGAGTACGAAAAATACTGGGATGATATCAATCCATTTATCAAATTCGGCTGCTTGAAGGATGATAAGTTCTGTGAGAAGATGACCGACTATATCTTATTCAAGAACCTGGATGGCAAATACATGACCTTACCGGAATGTCTGGAAGTGAAAAAGACAGATCCTGATGAAGTAGAAAATGCAGATGGAGTGGAAAAAGCAACAGACGAGTCAGGTAATAAAGTAGAGGCAGAAGTGGTAGACGAGAATGGCAACGTGGTAGATGCCGATAACAGTGAAACAGCAGAAGACCAGGCAGCAAGTGGTGATAACACGGATGGCAATGAAGAGAAAAAAGAAAAAGTCATCTATTATGTAACTGATGAAGTACAGCAGAGTCAGTACATCAATATGTTCAAGAAAGCAAAGATGGATGCGGTATTATTGAAAGATAATATTGACCAGCCATTCATCACGCAATTGGAGTCCAAGAATGAAAATGTAAAATTCCAGAGAATCGATGCAGATCTTACGGATTCTCTGAAATCAAAGACTTCCAAGAAAGCGGAGAAAGAATTAGAAGAGCAGACCACTACCATCACAGAAGTATTCAAGAAAGCTTTGAAGAAAAAAGAGTTAAAAGTGCAGGTAGAAAAGCTGAAAAATAAAGACATCTCTTCCATGATCACATTGTCAGAAGAGAGCAGACGTATGCAGGATATGATGAAGATGTACTCTATGCCGGGCATGGACATGAATATGTTCGGTGCCAACGGCGAGGGTGAGACATTAGTCCTTAATGCCAGCAACCAGTTAGTACAGTATATCCTGGACAGCAAAGATGGAGAGAATGTACCAATGATCTGCGAGCAGTTATACGATCTTGCCAAACTGCAGCAGGCACCATTATCACCAGATGCCATGACAAGCTTCGTATCACGTTCCAATAAGATCATGATGCTTCTGGCAAAATAAATAAAAGTGAATCTATAAGAGGCTGCAATGGCAGTCTTTGAAGCAACAGGCAACAGACTCCCTGATAAGAAACACGACCTATGTGGATTATCTTATCAGGAGCCTGTTGTCTGTTTTATTTAAACCTAAAAGGCGTATAAACTGTACTCAACCCATTACGTCCTGTTCCACTGGACGTAATGGGTTACAGTTCCACCACACACAGATCATATTGCGACTACTGCCGCAGAGGTTACAGGGTTTGTATATGTGAAAATATAGACATAATGGTGAGTATGCTTTATAATGAACATACACATTTTTACTAGACTCGTGAAATATCTCGTTAAGTAACAGGCATGAATTTTCACTAATTTCATGAAAGGCTGCATCAGATGAAAACAGTACGTAATTCTGTGGTTTTACATTTTACTTTTGGGAGAGTCGTATGGCAGGTATTAAGAGCTGTGGAAGAGAGAGTGCTGCCCTGTGCATTGGCAGAGAAAAAGAAATGCTGTGCTATAATATGATCCCGCTGTTCTAAGATAATAAACTTTATAGGGAGGGCTGGCTGTACCAAATTAATTTTAAAAAATACTAGAAAAATAAAATGCATGAATCAGCGATAAGCTACATGATGTATGAGAGGGAAAACATATGAAAGATATGAAAATTGGAAAAAAATTAATGGTAAGCTTCGGTGCAGTAATTGGCATGATTATTATATTAGGTATTGCGTCTGTATCTGGAATGATGCAAATGAAGACAGTTATCAATACATATTCTGAAAAAACAGTAGTCAATACAGGATATATCTGGCAGATCAGGAGAAATATTTTATCCACACAGCGTTATATTTTAAGAACAATTGCGTCTCCATCATCAGAGGAATCGAAAAAAACAGCAGATCTTGCTGATGAAGAGGGAGCTGCTCTTGTAGCGTCGTTAGATACATATCGCAAGAATATGCGTACTGATCCTGCATTGACGGATACTATTGAGAAATATATGTTAGAAGCCGCTCCTATCCGTAAGGAAATTCAGGAAATAGCCATAGAGAGTACAACGGAAGCCAATACAAAAGCATATAATATGTATGTTGAACAGTACCTTCCTATAATAGATAAGATGAACGAAGCTGTTATAGCGGTAGCAGACAGTGTGGCTGAATTGGAAATAAAGCAGGCCAAGACAGCTACCAGCAGATATGCGATAGCATTTTTAGTTGTTGTCATTGTACTTGCAGGAGCCATCGTACTGGCGATTATGATGACGATTACTATTACCAAAAGCATTGCCCGTCCTATTGATGAGATTGAGGGTGCGATGCGTCAGCTTACGCTGGGTAATCTGGATGATGCAGAGGTTACATATACTTCCAAAGATGAACTGGGAGAGTTGGCTTCGAGTATGCGTCAATTAGGGGATACATTAAAAAATATCATAGGCGAGGTCAGAGATCTGCTTGAACAGATGGGACAAGGCAACTTTAGAGTATCTACTAAAATGGAAGATGCATATGTCGGTCAGTATAGAAATATTTTACTGGCAATGCGTAGTATCAATCGTAATCTGAGTAAAACTTTAACAGAAATAAATGAGGCTTCGGAACAGGTATCTGCAAATGCTGAACAGGTCTCACTGGGTGCTCAGGCACTTAGTCAGGGAGCAACGGATCAGGCAAGTTCTATCGAGGAGTTACAGGCGACTGTGACTGATGTATCTGCGGAAGTGGATAAGAATGCCAAGAGCTCTGAGGCAGCAAATGATATGGCAAGTAGAGTTGGGACTGAGATTAATAAAAGCAATGAAGAGATGCAGGAAATGTTAACGGCCATGAATTTGATTGCGGAAACATCCAATCAAATCCGTAACATCATTAATACGATTAATGATATTGCATCCCAAACCAACCTGTTGGCATTGAATGCATCCATAGAGGCAGCAAGAGCAGGAGAAATGGGTAAGGGCTTTGCGGTGGTAGCATCGGAAGTAGGAAATCTGGCAACGCAAAGTGCCGAGGCTGCTAAGAATTCTACTCAGCTTATTGCGGATTCCTTGAAAGCGGTAGAAAGTGGTAAGGAATTAGCCTATAAAACTGCTGATAAATTAGCAGATTCAGCGTCTAAAACCCAGGAGCTTGTAGCTAATATTGGAAATATTTCTACGGCATCTATCAGACAGGCAGATGCATTAGATCAAATCTCTCAGGCGGTAGAACAGATAGCTGCAGTTGTAGAGGAAAATACAGCTACATCAGAAGAAAGTTCAGCCAGCAGTGAGGAAATGGCAGTACAGGCACAGCTGCTAAAAGAACTGGTAGGTAAGTTTCAGTTAAGAAAAGAGAATTAGGTTGAATCGCTAAAACATTGCAAGTTGGTGTTTTAGCGATTTTATCATATCCGTAAGTATCAAGGGGAAAAACACCTTTTGACCCTTACATCATAGTATATGAGATGGAAAGATAGAAGATAACAGATAAAAATATAGATTATAACAGATAGCGATATGGATAAAACAGATGTAAAACAGGAAGCTTTGGATGAAAAATGTGAATATTCTGTGAAATGTGAACAATTTTTATGGAAGAGGTAATTATTTTTACGTTATATCTGCCGTTGCCCAATTTTCAAAAAGGTGCTATTTTTGTAGTATACAAGAATAGGATGGTTATGATAGACAGCGTCAGCTCTGGATGGCTGATGTTCCATAAAATGTGAGGGACGGTAGATAATGAATGGAATAGGAAAAGCATATGTAAATGCAAAGAAATCAATAAAGAGAGCACTGGGATTGTTTGTGATGACGATGTTTATCACATTACTTATCTCAAACAGCGCGTTAGCAACAGCGGAGTATGTAGATCTTCAGAATGTGAATCCTGCATGGCTCAGTCAGCAGCTTGTACTTCAGATCAATGGAACCACCTGGGCGCTAAATGTGAATCTGCTGTCAGATCCCACAGCGATGGATACCTTTTTAAACGGTGTGAACACGCAGCTTGCAGCATATACGGTAGATGTTCTGGGTGAGGATGGTACGACTCGTAAGATGTGTTATCAGTTAAATGATGAATTCAGGAGTTGGTTAGTGACGAATTTACAGGCACGTTTGTCCATGGAAAATGTTGGTACTATCGTAGTGGATCTTGCAGATAATCACATGAAAATAATAATAGCACCTATGGCGGTGACCAGTATGGAAGGCTACTCTCTGGCAGGCGGGTGCGAGACCAGTTATTCTACCAGCTCCAGCAACCGTTGTAATAACGTGGAGATCGCAGCAGCGCATTTGAATAATTATGTGGTACAGCCTGGACAGGTGGTATCTGTAAGTGATGCCATTCTCCCCAGAACAACAGCTAACGGATATAAGGAAGCAGGAGCATATGAAAATGGTGAGACAGTGTCAGCAATCGGTGGTGGCATTTGTCAGGTATCTTCTACCATATATAATGCAGTTATGAATGCAGGGCTGACCGTGATCGAGAGACATCCACACAGTATGCCGGTTCATTACCTTCCACTTGGCCAGGATGCTGCTATTTCACAGGGATCATTGGATATGAGATTCCGCAATGATTATGATACACCAGTGGTTATCCAGGCACAGACTGTGGATAAGAAACTGACGATCACAGTCTATGTGCAGACATCTTCCCTACAGGGCAGGAGCTATCGGTTCTGGTCAGAGAGAACGGGAGATTTGTCAGCCACATCCTATCTCACCACCTCCGTCAATGGGGTAGAAGTGCAGACTGTCAAAGTAGCGAATTCAAAATATAGACCACATGTTGATTCTGTATCATAAATGTGGTAAAGTGAGATAATTAGATAGAACCCAAGATGCCGATGAAGGTCTTGGGTTCTTTACGTTTCATTAAAAATGATAAAGGGGCACGCAGTGCAGATGAAAAAAGAAGATGTGTTATATCAAAATTATTTACAGATACTGAGAGAAGAATTAGTACCCGCCATGGGATGTACGGAGCCCATTGCCATCGCCTACTGTGCCGCAAAGGCAAGGGATGTGCTGGGTGCAGAGCCGGATCGTGTGCTCATAGAGGTAAGTGGGAATATCGTGAAGAATGTGAAGAGTGTTGTAGTGCCAAATACAGGGGGCAGAAAGGGAATCGAGGCTTCGGCAGCCATCGGTATCACAGGGGGAGATTCCGCCAAGGCATTGCAGGTAATCGCCAATGTGACAGAAGCACAGAAAGAAGAGATGGCATCATTTCTCGCAACAGCGGATATCAAAGTCTTACCACTGGAGACGGAGGAACAGTTGGATATTCAGGTGACAGAATACGCTGGAACACATTTTACAAAAGTGCGTATATCCGGTTTTCATACCAATATCGTACTGATCGAAAAAGATGATGAGATACTGTATCAGGCTGGGGAAGTGGCGGCTACCAATGTGAGCCTTACCGATAGAAGTTTATTGGATATGGAGCACATCTATGAATTTGCAATGACAGCAGAACTGACGGATGTGTCAGAAATACTGGACAGACAGATCAATTGTAATATGGCCATTGCCCAGGAGGGCATGACAAATGATTATGGGGCGAATGTGGGCAGTGTTCTCATAAAGGCATATGGAAATGATGTGCGGAACAGAGCGAAAGCCATGGCTGCGGCAGGTTCAGACGCCAGGATGAGCGGGTGTGAGATGCCGGTCATTATCAACTCAGGAAGCGGAAATCAGGGCATGACAGCCTCCATTCCTGTGATTGTCTATGGAAGAGAATTACAGGCATCCAAGGAGCAGCTTTACCGTGCACTGATTCTCTCCAACCTCATTACCATTCATCAGAAGACCGGAATCGGACGTATGTCTGCTTACTGTGGTGCCATCAGCGCAGGCTGTGGTGCAGGCTGCGGTATCGCTTATCTCCTGGGAGGCACTTATCAGGTAATCATACATACCCTGGTAAATGCCGTGGCCATCGTCTCCGGCATCGTGTGTGATGGAGCCAAGCCATCCTGTGCAGGGAAAATCGAAGCAGCCGTTGACGCAGGTATCCTGGGGTACTATATGTATACCCAAGGACAGGAATTTAAAGGCGGCGATGGAATCATTTCCAAAGGCGTGGAGAATACCATCCAGAATGTCAGCCGACTGGGTAAGATCGGCATGAAAGAGACCGATAAAGAGATCATCCGCATCATGACCAACTGCTAGTCACCAGACACCTATCCCAGTTGCGATAACCCGGGACAGGACGACATGATATATTTAATCAAGATTTAATTTTCGACTAAGGAGATAATAGGTGATCAGATAGAAGATCACACAGCATGCAAGGGCAAACAGGGTCTCCACCAGCAGGCCACAGTTTATCAATTGTACCATGGAAACATTTCCGAAGAGAGAAAGTCCCATGAATGGAATGACGACTAATGAGGTGGCAATCTGTATGATGGTGTAGAGACCAATATAGCAGATGATGGAACCGATGATCCTGTGTCTGGTGAACAATTGTCCCATGGCGACTGCTGCGAAAGCCAGCAGGATGCTGTGGGCGGAACTCAGCAGAAAATAGAAAACGATTAAAAGTCCTTTGAAAAAGGCACCATTTGCAAAAGCAGTGTACAAATCGGCTGCCATTCCCGGATCGTAGGTCAGCTGTAAAGCTTCCTTGGCCTGTGAATTCAGACAGGTGAAGAGGAAATAGATCAACCCGAAGATACAGGCTAACATGATCACGGAAGTGAGGAAACAGTGGATCGTTCCGATGATCGTCTGACTTAACAGCAGATGATGTTTGCTCACCGGGAGCGTATGAGTCAGATAAGCCTCATCGGAGTACATATTGCGATAGAAATGTACGGCGATGTAGATGACCACCAGATTACTCACAAATACGATGGAAATCACATACAGGATGAACAGGATCGCTCCCAGGGTAGTGATGCCTTCGGAGTGGGTATTCCATACTCCTGCAGCTAAGGTAGCCACACCGATACCGGTGGTGAGCAGCAGGTACAGATTCATCAAAAGGATAATTTTATAGGTAGACTGCCAGTAGTATTTCATTGATCTGATTAACATGCAAATACCTCCCGAAAATATGCGTCCACAGATTTTCCATAGTCCTCGCGGATATTTTCCACAGTGGTCTGTGTCTTTATCTTACCATCTTGTATGAAGATCACATCATCCAGAATATTTTCAATATCGGATATGAGATGTGTGGATAGCAGTACGGTGGCATTCTCATTATAATTACTGATAATCGTCTTAAGGATAAAGTCCCTGGCGGCGGGGTCCACCCCCGCGATAGGTTCGTCCAGGATATAGAGATCTGCATTGCGGCTCATCACCAGGATCAATTGCACCTTCTCCTTTGTTCCCTTAGACAAAGTGCGAAGTCGCGTATTTGATTTGATATCCATGGACTGCAGCATGGCATATGCTTTATCTTTTTGAAAATCCTCATAGAAATCTCCGAAAAAATCAATGAGCTGATTCACTTTCATATTACTTTGCAGATAGGTACGCTCCGGCAGATAGGCGATCCTTTTTTTACTTTCGACGCCAGGTGCTGCCCCGTTGATCAGGATAGTTCCCTCCGTTGGTGTCAGCAATCCGTTGATCAGTTTGATGAATGTACTTTTCCCACTGCCATTAGGCCCCAGCAGACCGATGATCCGTCCTCTGCCGATACTGATGGTCAGGTGATCAACAGCGACGGTATCATTTCCATATGTTTTGGTCAGATTGTTCGCTTCTAATAATGCTGTCATTTTTAACTCCCCTCATTTTTATAAATCCTGTTTATGAATCCTGTTCTCGAATTGACTGTTCCAGAAGAGACAATATCTGGTCCTTTTCATACCCCAATTTCATCATTTTTTCGAAAAAGATCTGTAGCTGTTGATTTGCCAGAGCTTTTTGTATCCCCTCGATCATGTGGATATCCTCTGTGACCAGTCTCCCGGTGGTTCGCATCGTCTTGATTAATCCGCTTCGCTCTAATTCCGCAAATGCTTTTTGCATCGTATTAGGGTTCACACAGGCAAGCGCAGCTAACTCACGAACACTTGGTAATTTGTCCCCGGGCTTATAGTAGCCGGATACAATCTGCATCTGAATTTTTTCCACGATTTGTGCATAAATCGGTCTGTCAGAATCCAAATCCCACGCCATTTTATCTCCTTCCTGATCATGAACTTTTGCAGGCACAGCTTATCTGTACTATACAATTAATACAATAATACATTATGCGCAGAAAATGTCAAGACTTTAGTACCCTTTTGTTGCGAAAAAAGTCATAATAATGTTATACTTGTTCTTGATTAGAACGAAGAACGATGTATGTTATAGAAATATAGATGAAGTGGGTGAGTGACTTGGAAAAAGTGCTGGAAAAGTACCTGAATGAGCAATTTGATATGGAAAATGCTTCTCTGGACTTTTCATGCCCAAAATTAGAAGAAACCGTGAAAAAGGATGAGAAATGTAAAGGTTCTTTTCATATCAGCAGCCAGGGAAGCAGCAGGGAAAATGAAGGATATTTATACGCTTCGGACATGCGCATTCATTTCCAGAATAACCGGTTTCAGGGGAATGAGGTGGAGATAGACTACATTTTCGATGCCACCGGACTGGAGGAGGGCGAGGTCCTTAAGGGTGAGATCTATGTGGTGTCGGAAAAGGGGGAATATTTCCTGCCGTTCGTATTCATCGTCGCCCACACGAATCTGGAGACGTCTCTGGGCAATATCAAAAATCTCTTTCATTTTGCCAATCTGGCAAAGACCAACTGGAGGGAGGCACTTCAGCTTTTCTATTCCAATGATTTTGCCAAGATCCTCGTGGGGAATGACAGGCAGTATTTCAGTGTCTATAAGGGACTGGCGAAAGACTTTGGAAACGAACAGAATGTGGAAGAATTTCTCATTGATGTGAATAAGAAACAGCCCATTGAGTATCTGCTGGATAAGGAACAGTTGAATATTTCGGACCCGGAGGGTGTGGTCGGGGAGAAGATCGGTATCACGAAAAATGGCTGGGGCTATGTCTCTCTCTACATTTTCATCGAGGGAGATTTCCTCACAGCGGAAAAAGAATACCTCACAGATGATGAGTTCCTGGGAAATTTCTATCAGTTGAATCTCTACATTTATAGCGAGAAGCTTCATAGTGGGATCAATTATGGAGCGATTCGTTTCGTATATCCTTATGGGGAGATGCGTTTTCCCATTGAGGTCACCAGGACCAATCAAAGAAAAAAAAGTGTCAGTGAACAGCGGAAACTGAATGTCCAACTGATGAATCAGTATATGAATTTCAGGATGAAACGCGTCAATACAGCGAATTGGATCAGTGCTACTGAGAATATCATACAGCAACTGATCAAATGTGATGATAAGACTCCGGTATACCGGCTGTTCCATGCCCAGATCCTTATCACACAGGAGCGGTACAATGAGGCAAAGTGGGTGCTGGATCACGTGAAAGATATGCTGGAGGACGAGGACTATCCACCGGAGGTTATCTGCTACTATCTCTATTTGAAGACATTATATAAGCGGGAAGAAACTTATGTGAATAAACAGACGGAGACCATTGAGACGATTTATTCCCAAAATCGTGGAAACTGGAGAATCGCGTGGCTGCTGCTCTATCTTCGCGAGGAGTACAGCAGAAATCCTGCCAGGAAATGGATTCTTCTGGAGGAACAGTTCCACTATGGAAACTGTAGTCCGGTACTATACATAGAAGCGACCTATCTCATGAATGCCAACCCTTCCTTATTGCAGGAGCTGGGGGAATTTGAGATACAGATATTGAACTTTGCTGTGAAAAAAGAATTGCTGGGTATTGATGTGATTCCGCAGATTCACTATCTGGCAGGACGTATGAAGAATTTCTCCAATCGGTTATATCATATCCTGGAGTATTGCTATGAACAGACCAGGGATGTGGAGTCCGTACAGGAGATCTGTGAACTGCTCATGAAAGGAAATAAGACAGATCACGCCTATTTCAAATGGTATGCCCTGGGGGTGGAAAAGCAGATTCGTGTGACGAAATTGTACGAGTATTTCATGCTGTCCATCTCTCTGGATTATGTGGGAGAACTGCCTAAGATTGTCATGATGTATTTCGCTTACGCCTGCAATCTGCCCTACGAGCGAACGGCATTCCTATATGCCAATCTGCTGCGGCACAGAGATATGTTTCCGGAGATGGTGCGCTCCTACGGGGAGCAGATGAATCATTTTGTGGTGGATCAATTACAGAAAAATCACATGAATCGGGAACTTGCCTACCTCTATGTGGAGTTGATCTCCCCGGCGGGGATGAATGAGACTGTGGCAAATGCACTGGCACCGTTGCTGTTCCTGCACCAGGTGGAGGTGGAGGATGCCAATATCCGTCAGGTCGTGGTCATCCACGACAAATTAAAAGGAGAGGTTCGCTATCCTGTATCCAACGGGAAGGCTACCATTGCCATCTACAGCGCAGGATATCAGATATTTTTGCAGGATGGGTTTGGCAACCGTTACAGGGATAAGGACAGATATACCCTGATCAAATTCATTTCTCCACGAAGACTGATTCGGGTCATGGAGAAAATGAACCTGGATGATCTGGGTCTTGATATCTATATTTGTGAGAGCAGCAGTGACTATGTCACTATCACGGAGGATAATTATGTGCATTTTGCCCGGCTGGTGGATTCGGAACAGGTACGTATGGAGTATAAGCGGGAGATTCGTGTCAAACTGGCAGAGTACTATTTTGAGCATGATATGATCAGAGAACTGGATGAGTATCTACAGCGGGCATCCCTGGATGGAATGGATGAGAGGGAACGCGCAGAGTTCATCCAGTATATGGTGAATCGTGGGATGTATGACAGAGCAATGGAATGGATACGAGCCTGCGGTGCGGAAGATATTCCAGGGAAAGTCCTATTCCGGCTGTGCAGCAGACTGCTGGAGAGAAATGAATTTTATTATGATGAGTATCTGCTTCAGTTATGTCATGTGTCATTTGTATCTAAAAAATACGATGAAAATGTATTGCAATATCTGGTGAATCATTATAAAGGCAACACGAAAGAACTGAGAGATATCTGGAAGGCGGCGGTGAATTTCGGACTGGACGTTCGGGTGCTCAGTGAGCGGATCATCATACAGATGCTGTATAGCTGCTCCTTTATCCCGGAGGGCATCGAGATCTTCATGCATTATGTGGAAACAGGTGCGGATTCGGAAATCAAACTGGCTTTTCTGGCACATTGTGCCTATGAATATTTTGCGGATGACAAGGTGATGAATACCAACGTATTCCGTTATCTCACCGATATGATGCAGAACGGTGTGGAAGTGAGCAGAGTATGTAAATTTGCCTACCTGAAACATTTTGCAGAGAATAAAGATCAGCTGGATGAGGGGACAGGCATCCTGGTAAAACAGATCATTCGAGAAATGATAGGCTTACAGCTCTATCTGTCATTTTATATGGAATTTATTGATCTGGTGCCGGAGCTGTCCATGATGCAGGATCGTGTCATGCTGGAATATAAGTCCAACAGTAGATGCAAGGTCTGCCTGCATTATGTATTCTCCAGGGAGGGCGAGGAACAATCCTCAGAGTATCGGAAAGAAGAGCTGAGGGGAATCTATGGCAGAGTATTTTTAAAAGGATTCGTGCTCTTTTTCGGAGAGAATATCCAGTATTATATTACGGAAGAGATAGGCGGGCATGAGAAACTGACAGAGAGTGGAACCATACAGAATACTGTCATGTCAGAGGATGCCGGAGACAGCAAGTTCATGATCATAAATGACATTGCAACGGCAAAGACGCTCCAGGATTATGATACGGTGGAGCAGCTTTTTCAGGAATTATATAAAAAAGAGTATATGGTGGAGAATTTATTTAGGATCCGCTGACAGGATGGTGCGCAGGTGTTTTTTGATAAAATAAATATTCGAAATAAACTGAATAGCCAGTCAATTGTGGTAGGATACGACCTGGGAGAGGAATTTTCCCAGATCAGTATCGTCCATCTGAACGGGGAAGAACCCATCACCTTATCCACCATAGCGGGGGAGGAGCAGTTCAATATTCCTACCGTATTATGTAAAAGAAATGAAGTGAACCAGTGGTTCTATGGCAGGGAAGCGTACCGCAACGGGGAGAATGGAGAGGGAATCCTTATCGACCATCTCATAGAAAAGGCAAAGACCGGCGAGATGATCACCGTGGAGGAGGTACAGATCGAACCTGTAGAGTTACTGGCATTGTATATGAAAAAGAGCTTTTCCATGCTGGGTATGGTCACCACGATGAATAATGTTGCGGCGATCATGATCACGGTGGACCGGCTGGATGCCAGGATGGTGGAGGTGCTGACCAAAGCCACGGAATATCTGAATCTGAAAAAAGATACCGTCCTTTTTCAGAGCCATGAGGAAAGTGCATTTTATTACATTATGAACCAGCCGGAAGAATTGCGCAGCTTTCAGACAGGCATCTGTGATTTCACACAGGGATATCTGAAGACCTACTGCCTGGAGGTGAATAAACACACTGTGCCCATGGTCTCCTATGTGGAAGAAAAGATCTACGAGGATGCCAGAGCGCAGGAGGATGAGAAATTCCTCTCCATCGCCATGGATCTGTGCAGGGAACGGATTGTCAGTGCTGTATTTCTCGTGGGAGAAAAGTTCCAGGGAGAGTGGTATAAGAGAAGTATCAGCTATCTGTGCAACGGGCGCAGGGTCTTCCAGGGGAATAACCTCTATAGCAAAGGTGCCTGCTATGCCATACAGGAACGGGTAAAACCTTCCAGCCTCAGCCAGGAATATGTATTTCTGGGGAAAGATAAATTAAAATCCAACATTGGAATACAGGTGGAACATGCGGGGGAAGACCGCTATTATGGTCTGCTGGATGCGGGAGAGAACTGGTACGATACAAAAGCGGAAGTTGATTTCCTCATGGATTCCGGAAATGTGGTCTCGCTTCTGATCTCGTCCCTTCATGATAATGAGAATAAAAAGGCGGATATGCCTTTATCGGGGATGCCCATAAGACCGCGAAAGACTACCAGGATTCACATGGAAGTCCAGATGACAGGGGAGAATATTCTACAGGTACACTGCCAGGATATGGGATTCGGAGAAATCTACCCCTCCAGCGGCCAGCAATGGACCTCCAGTTTTGAAATATGACTAGGGAATGGCCCGATTGGGAAGACATCGGGCTAAGTACACGGAAGCGCTTGCGCTGGAGGTAAACTTGACGAAGGAATGGCCCGATTGGGGGGATATCGGGCTATGCACTATAGGAGAAAAAAAGTGAGCAAATTGATCTTGTGCCAGGGCACATATGCTTTAACTCCATATTGGATAGAACGTGGGGAAATACATATTTTCTCTGTGGAAGAATTATGTTACTACATCAGGGAAAATGTGGTTCTCATCGATCAGGACTTGATGTGCGTGGAACTGACCCGGTGGCTTGCGGAGGAATGTAAATTGCCGGAGCTTGGAGAAAGTCTAAGTTCTTGTATTCAGGAAAAGGCGGAGTTCACTGTTTTTGTGAAACGGCTGTTCCAATATACCCGTTACTGTACCACGGAGGAACTGGACGGCATCCTGCAGCAAATCGTGGAAAACGCTCAGATGAATACCTGGGAGAAGAGAAAGAACCGCATCGATTTCTATTATAAAAGTGGCAAATACATGGTGGCACTGCGGGAATACGCCACGCTGAAAAGAGATCTTGGAACAGATGATATTCAGTTGTCAGCGAAAATATCCAACAATATGGCAGCGATCTATGCACATTTTTATAATTTTCAGATGGCGGCGGTGGAATACCTGAGAGCCTATCAGGAGGATGCCCAGGAAGATTACTTTTTCGCCTATCTGGCGGCGAAGCGGATGCTGCTCACGGAGAAAGAATACATTGATTTCGTGGCACAGGAAGTACAGCATTACGATATCTCCCTCCAGTTGGAGAAGACCATAGAGAACCTCAATGGTCTGTGGGAGGACAGCGAAGACAAGCACAGGCTGGAGCAGTTATCGGAGTCCAGAAACGGGCAGAAGATGAATGCGTACTATGAGACAGTAGAACAGTTGACCAGTCAGTGGAAGGATGCGTATCGGGAGCATCTCTCCAATGGATATCACTAGGAGGAAAACAGGTGAAGTTTTGGAATAGGCTTTTTAAACGGAAAAAAGCGGTGAAAACCAATGAGTCAGAATGGGATGAGAATCCAGTCCTGCGCCGTGAAGATATTGATATGCATAACCCGGCAGAACGTGAAAAGTATGTGCGGAGCTGCCTGGAACAAATCGAGGAAGCCTCCAGGGAAACGGATGAACTTGCAGGGGAATATGCCATGGTTACCTCTTATCTCACAGATATGGAAGAAGTGGAAGCACTGCCGCTGGAAGAAAAGAAAATGATTGCGGAACAGGCAGGTAAGGTAGTCAATATCATAGGTGAGCAGAAAAGGATACAGACCAGCAGCAATCGCATGTCAGACACGGATTACAAGCACATGGAACGCATACAGGATGATATGCCGGAGGGCTATGAGAAATTAAAGAATACAGAGGAATATCAGGAATTGGTGCGAAATGACCTGAAGCGTCTGTCCGGGGAAAGACATGCCTACTATTACCGACGCAATGAGCTGCGGAATATAAGGGAAAATACCAGAGGAATTGTGATCATCACTCTGGTAGCTATGATGACGGCATGCATTATCCTGCTGATCTTACAGATGTCCCTATACATAAATGTGAAGGTTGGATATCTGCTTACGGTGGGATTGGGCGCTTTGGCACTGACCTATCTCTATGTGAAGTATATGGATAGTTCCAGAGAACAGAAAAAAGTGGAGCAGGGCATCAATAAACTGATCCTGCTTCAGAACCGTGTAAAGATACGTTATGTAAACAATACGAACCTGCTGGATTATTACTATATGAAATATGGCATCGATAGTTCACAGCATTTAAAAGAGCTTTGGGATGTATTTCTGGTGGAGCGTGAAGAACGGGCAAAGATCGAAAAGGCAAATGAGGAACTGGATTTCTACAGCGGCGGTCTGATTTCCATGCTGAGCAGTTACCATATCAAAGATCCTGCCGTATGGATCCGTCAGGCGGAGGCATTGTTAGATGACAAGGAGATGGTGGAGATCCGCCATAACCTCATCACCAGAAGACAGGCACTTCGAAAACAGATGGAATATAATAAGCAGATCGCGGACGCTGCCCATAGGGAGGTAAAGGATCTAGTGGTTACCTATCCAAAGTATGCACAGGAGATATTGGCCATTGTTTCAGAATATTGACATTCCTCCGTGGCTATGATACTATTCTTGAGTATTAGTTTAGCGTGATAAATCACTAAAGGAGGAACATATTATGAAGAAATTGATTGCATTATTATGTGCAGCTACCATGGTTGCCACAACACTTGTGGGATGTGGAAGCAAAGCAGAGGAGACAGCAGTGCCGGAAACAGCAGCAACAGAGGCAGTAACTGCCACAACAGAAGCAGCTGCAACGGAGACAGCGACAGAAAGCACATCAGGACTTGCAGATAAGACAACATTTACAGTAGGCTTTGACGCCAACTTCCCACCATATGGCTATATGGATGAGGATGGCGAGTATGTTGGATTTGATCTGGATCTTGCACAGGAAGTGTGTGACCGTCTGGGCTGGGAGTTAGTAAAACAGCCAGTTGACTGGGATTCGAAAGATATGGAATTATCATCAGGATCTATCGATTGTATCTGGAATGGCTTTACCTACAATGGACGTGAGAATGACTACACATGGTCAGATCCTTATATTGACAACAGCCAGGTATTCGTAGTAGGAGCAGAGTCAGGCATCAAGAGTGCCTCAGATCTTGCAGGCAAGATTGTGGATGTACAGGCAGATTCCTCAGCACTTGCAGCTTTGCAGGAGGAGGACAACGCAGAACTGGCAGGATCTTTCGGAGAACTGATCCAGGTACCGGAGTACAATACCGCATTCATGAATCTGGAGGCAGGAGCAGCAGATGCAGTGGCTATGGATATCGGTGTAGCCAATTACCAGATCGCATCCCGCGGGGATAAATTCATGATCTTAGATGAGCCGTTATCGAAGGAAGTATATGCCATCGGTTTCTTGCTGGGCAATGAAGAATTGAGAGACGCAGTGCAGGAGCAGTTAAACGCCATGGCTGACGATGGAACATTCGCTAAGATCGCTGATAAATGGGGCTTAACAGATTGTGTCACAATGGGTAAATAATTGTATACAGATAGGTATTCATAGAAAATATATGGTAACTATTCAGAGCCAAGCAAATTCATAAAAATATGCGAGTCATGCTTGCATGAGTGAGCTGATTTTTGTGAATTTATTTGGCGAAGTAACCACATAAGCAAAAGGAAAGCTTCGAAGAAGCGATTTTGTGCATGGGGTCCTGAATAGTTACAATATATGAATGAAAAGGCAGGCGGGGCAAACCTGCCTTGTCTTGGTTTATGCTAAGGAAGCACCTGATGGTGCGCAGGTCTACAATCAGAGATTGCAGACAATTAATAAGGAAGCACCTGATAATGTGGAGGATAGGATTACGATGGACATAGGTAAGATGTTAACACAATTAGGAAGCGGAATGATCACATCGACGGAGATATTCTTATTGACGTTGTTATTTTCGCTGCCATTGGGATTGGTGGTATCCTTTGGACGTATGTCAAAGAACAGTGCAGTAAGGTGGATCACAAAGGGATATATCTCCATCATGAGAGGTACACCATTGATGCTGCAGTTGATGGTGGTCTATTTTGGACCCTATTATATCTTTGGTATGAAAATCAGTGCAGCGTACCGTTTTACAGCGGTGATCATTGGGTTTGTACTGAATTATGCGGCATACTTTGCAGAGATCTACCGATCTGGAATCGAGTCTATGCCTGTGGGACAATATGAGGCATGTAAGGTGTTAGGTTACAGCAAGGCACAGACCTTCGCCAAGATCATCCTGCCACAGGTCATCAAGAGAATCCTGCCCCCCATCACCAACGAAGTCATTACCCTGGTAAAGGACACAAGCCTTGCCATGGTCATTGCTGTTTCCGAGATGTTCACCACCGCAAAGGCAATCGCAGCGGCGCAGACCACCATGGTACCGTTTATCGTGGCAGCCATCTTCTACTTTGTATTCAATCTTGTGGTGGCCACCGCTATGGAATATATAGAGAAGAGACTGAGCTACTATAGATAGTAATAACTATTTGTATAGTATTTTATGACCCGAGAATAGGAACCTATTAGATTTATATATAAAAATAGCTGATGGAACATTGATGATACAGTGGAAGATGGTGCAGAGGAGTTACATATATGAGTGCAAATTTATTGGAAATTAACCATATGAAAAAAGGTTTTGATGGTGTGGGGGTATTAAAAGACATTTCTCTCGCGGTGAAGGAAGGGGAGGTAGTCTCTATTATCGGTCCCTCCGGCTCCGGTAAATCCACGCTGTTACGCTGTGCCACCATGCTGGAGACCATGGATGACGGAGAACTGATCTATCTGGATGAGAAGGCGGCATGGAGTGAACAAAACGGTGGGGAAAACCACAGTGTCTACGCCTCCAGGGCGGACCTGAAACGAATTCATAAGCATTTTGGTCTGGTATTTCAGAACTTTAATCTCTTTCCACACTACAATGTGTTGAAAAATATCATTGATGCGCCCATGAGCGTGGATAAAGTATCGAAAAAAGAAGCTATGGAAAGAGCGAATAAGCTGTTAAAACAATTGGGGCTGGAGGATAAGGCGGAGGCTTACCCTTATCAACTTTCCGGCGGACAGCAGCAGCGCGTATCCATCGCCAGGGCACTGGCACTGCAGCCAAAGATCCTCTTCTTCGATGAGCCTACCAGCGCACTGGACCCGGAACTCACTGGAGAAGTACTCAGAGTCATCAAGGAACTGGCATCGGACCATATGACCATGATCATCGTGACTCATGAGATGCAGTTCGCCAGGGAACTATCCGACCGCATCATTTTCATGGAGCAGGGCATCATTCAGGAGCAGGGAACCCCGGATGAGATCTTTTCCTCTGGAAATGCAAGAGTCAGAGAATTTATCGGAAAATTCGGCAAATGAGGTATGACGGAAGAATATAGAGATAAAGAAGTTACATACATGATATTTTCCTATTAAATACAAAAAGTGATAAAAAGGAATCTTCTTCTTATCACTTTTTGTACATGGTTCTGAAAAAAAGGAAGTTTGTTGATTTATGAAAAACGGTAAGGTATAATATGACCAGATTACGAAGTAACCAAACAGTTAAAATGTAATTGTGAAACAAGTATTTTCAAATCAAAAATGATTTTATGAAAGGTACAGGGTGAGAAACAATGAAGAAACTGGATTTATTGTATGAAGGAAAAGCAAAAAAAGTATTTACAACGGAGGACCCCGATGTATTGATCGTGGACTACAAAGATGATGCAACAGCTTTCAACGGATTAAAAAAAGGAACCATCGTAGGCAAGGGCGTTATCAATAACAAGATGAGCAATCGTGTATTTGCCATGCTGGAAAAAGAAGGTGTTCCCACACACTTGATCGAGGAACTGAGTGACCGTGAAACAGCCGTTAAAAAGGTGGAGATTGTTCCATTGGAAGTGATTATCCGTAACGTTGCAGCAGGCAGCTTTTCCAAGAGACTGGGCGTGGAGGAAGGTACGAACTTCACAGAACCAACAATAGAATTCAGTTACAAAAATGACGATTTGGGCGATCCCCTGATCAATTCTTATTTCGCAGTAGCCCTGGGACTTGCTACATGGGAAGAGATCGAGACCATTAAGAAATATGCATTCAAGGTAAATGATGTACTGAAACAATACTTCTTACAGGCAGATATCAAATTAATTGACTTCAAGATCGAGTTCGGCAGATACAAAGGACAGATCATCCTGGCTGACGAGACATCACCGGATACCTGTAGATTATGGGATGTTCACACCAATGAAAAATTAGATAAAGATCGTTTCCGTCGTGATATGGGAAATGTGGAAGAGGCATACAACGAAGTATTCAAGCGCCTGGGATTATAGATTAGAAGTCATACCATTTATAATGGCAGATGTTTCCGCAGCGAATGCAGGATGGGCGGATGTTCATAAGACAGAGGATATAATATGCAAACAGAATTGGAAGACAAACTAGGTGAAGAGTGCGGTGTATTCGGTGCTTATGATTTTGATGGAGGCGATGTGGCGTCCCTGATATACTACGGTCTGCTCACGTTACAGCATCGTGGTCAGGAGAGCTGCGGTATTGCCGTATCTGATACCAATGGACCCAAAGGAAAGGTCATCAGTGCCAAGGACATGGGACTGGTGAATGAGTTTTTTACACCGGAACATCTGGAACAGATGAAAGGTGATATCGGCGTAGGTCATGTACGTTACTCTACGGCGGGGAGCAGTACCCGTGAAAATGCACAGCCCCTGGTACTGAATTACGTGAAAGGTACCCTGGGTCTTGCTCATAACGGTAATTTGATCAATGCGCCGGAGCTGCGGCATGAGCTGGAGTATACAGGCGCAATCTTTCAGACCACCATCGATTCGGAGGTTATCGCTTATCACATTGCCAGAGAACGTCTGAACAGCAAGACTGTTGAGGAAGCGGTAGGACACGCCATGAAGAAGATCAAGGGAGCGTATTCCCTGATCGTCATGTCCCCCAGAAAACTCATCGGTGCAAGAGATCCTTTTGGATTTAAGCCGCTGTGTATCGGAAAGCGGGACAACGCGTACATTATCACATCGGAGTCCTGTGCGCTGGATACGGTGGGTGCTGAATTTGTGAGAGATGTACTGCCGGGAGAGATCGTGACCATCAGTTCGGAAAAAGGAATTGAGTCAGATATCAGTCATTGCATCGCAGAGAGTGATCATGCAAGATGCGTATTCGAATATATTTATTTTGCAAGACCGGACAGCTACATTGACGGACAGAGTGTATACAATGCCAGAATCCTGGCTGGTAAATACCTGGCTATGGATTCGCCGGTGGATGCCGATTTGGTGGTGGGTGTACCGGAATCTGGAAATGTTGCAGCTCTTGGGTATTCTCTTCAATCAGGAATCCCCTATGGGCAGGCTTTTGTGAAGAATACCTATATAGGACGTACATTCATCAAACCAAAGCAGAAGAGCAGAGAGAACAGTGTTCAGGTAAAACTCAATGCCCTGAAGGAAGCGGTATATGGAAAGCGCGTCATTATGATCGACGATTCCATCGTGCGCGGAACTACCAGTGACAGAATCGTGCGTATGCTTCGGGAAGCAGGTGCGAAGGAAGTTCACATGAGAGTAAGTTCTCCGCCATTTTTATGGCCCTGCTATTTTGGAACCGATGTACCCGCGCGCGAGCAATTGATCGCCTATAATCGATCCGTGGAGGAGATCAGAGAGATCATAGGAGCAGATTCCCTGGCATACCTGGATATCGACCGCCTGCAGGCCATGGTAGGTGGACTGAACATCTGCAAGGGATGCTTCACCGGAAAATATCCAATGGAACCCCCCGAGGATGATATTCGTGGTAATTACGTGCCATAAGCAGGCTAGACATGAGACACAAAAAGGGACAGACATGAAAATGCTTGTCCCTTTTCTTGAAAAGAAGATGGAACGAATAAACAGTGATAAAGCACAGGCGATGAAAATCGCAGACAGGAGTAAGAGAATGAGTACAGACAGATATCAAAGTCCACTTTCAGAGAGATATGCCAGCAAAGAGATGCAGTACATTTTTTCCCCGGATATGAAGTTTCGAACCTGGAGAAGATTATGGATTGCTCTTGCAGAGACGGAGAAGGAATTGGGATTGAACATTACCCAGGAGCAGATCGATGAGTTAAAAGCCCACAAGGATGACATTAACTATGATGTGGCTGTCAAGAGAGAAAAAGATGTGCGTCACGATGTGATGAGTCATGTATATGCCTATGGTGTGCAGTGCCCAAAGGCAAAAGGAATTATCCATCTGGGAGCAACTTCCTGCTATGTAGGGGATAACACAGATATTATCGTGATGACGGAAGCGCTGCGTCTGGTAAAGAAAAAATTAGTGAACGTTATCGCAGAACTGTCAAAGTTCGCTGAGGAATATAAAGCACTTCCCACATTGGCATTTACCCATTTCCAGCCGGCACAGCCTACCACGGTGGGAAAGAGAGCCACACTGTGGGCACAGGAATTTATCCTGGATCTGGAAGATCTGAATCATGTGTTAGATAATATGAAGTTATTAGGTTCCAAAGGAACCACTGGCACACAGGCAAGCTTCCTGGAACTCTTTGACGGAGATCAGGAGACCATTGACAGGATCGATCCCATGATCGCATCCAAGATGGGATTCACAGAATGCTTCGCAGTGTCAGGACAGACTTACTCCCGCAAAGTGGATACCAGAGTTGCCAACGTGCTGGCTGGTATCGCCGCAAGCGCACATAAGATGTCCAATGACATCCGCTTACTGCAGCATCTGAAGGAAGTGGAAGAGCCTTTTGAGAAGAGTCAGATCGGTTCCTCCGCCATGGCATATAAGAGAAACCCTATGAGAAGTGAGAGAATCGCATCTCTCTCCCGATTTGTTATGGTGGATGCCCTGAATCCAGCCATCACCTCCGCTACCCAATGGTTCGAGAGAACACTGGACGACTCCGCAAATAAGAGATTATCCATACCGGAAGGATTCCTGGGTGTGGATGGCATCCTGGACTTATGTCTCAATGTGGTAGATGGCCTGGTGGTATATCCAAAGGTAATCGAGAAGAGACTTCGCAGTGAGTTACCTTTCATGGCCACAGAGAATATCATGATGGACGCTGTAAAAGCTGGCGGGGATCGCCAGGAACTTCACGAGAAGATCCGTGAATTATCCATGGAAGCCGGCAAGAATGTGAAAGTCAATGGACTGGAGAATAACCTCCTGGATCTTATCGCAGAAGATCCTGCTTTCAATCTCACCAGAGAAGAACTGCAGAAGACCATGGATCCCGCAAAATACACAGGACGTGCAGAAGTACAGGTGGATGCATTCCTGAAAAATGTTATCACACCCATCCTGGAAGACAACAGAGAACTCCTGGGCATGACCGCGGAGATCAACGTATAATTCAATTCTTTCTGGAATATGGAATAGGAATCTAATATGAAAGCAAATCTGGAATATTATAAAGTATTTTATTATGTGGCAAGTCTTGGAAGCATCACCCAGGCGGGGGAACAGCTCTCAATCTCCCAGCCGGCAGTGAGCCAGTCTTTGAAGCAGTTGGAAAAGACGCTGGGTACCAAACTGTGCGTGAGAATCTCCAAGGGGGTGAAGCTGACCAAGGAGGGAGAATTGCTGTTTTCCTATATTCAGAAGGGGTATGAGCAGATGGAGCTGGGAGAACAGATGCTGTCCAAGATGCTGAATCTGGATGTGGGAGAGATTCGCATCGGTGCCAGCGATATGACATTACAGTTCTACCTCCTGCCTTTTCTGGAGAAGTTTCATGAGATGTACCCGAAGATCAAGGTCATCGTCACCAATGCACCCACCCCGGAAACCTTGCGTTACCTGCAACAGGGAAAGATTGATTTCGGAGTGGTGAGCACGCCCTTTGATACGAAGGATGATATCCAGGCAATCGAAGTGAAAGAGATCGAGGATGTGTTCGTGGCAGGGCGTAAATTCATTCCCTATAAGCATCACACTCTGGACTTGCAGGAACTGGAGAAGCTTCCCCTGATTTCTCTGGAGGAAAATACCAGTACCCGAAGCTATATGGATGCCTTTCTGGCGAAAAACGGCGTGGTACTTCATCCGGAATTTGAATTGGCGACCAGTGATATGATCGTTCAGTTCACACTGCGCAATCTGGGAATCGGCAGTGTCATGCGGGATTTTGCGAAGCCCTATCTGGAGGATGGCAGACTGTTTGAACTGCGATTCAATAAGATTATTCCCAAGAGACATTTCTGTGTGGTATTAGATGGGAAGAATCCCATGTCAACAGCGGCGCACAAGCTGATGAACCTGATACAGAGTGAATAACATAACTACAAATTATATTATACATAATAAATATTGATTTTACTTATAATAATATGTGTCGTATACTAATAAGGCAGGTGCAAAATGACCTGTGCAGCCAATATTGATGAATGTAAACAGAACACATGAAAATGGAGGATTAATCGACTATGGTAAAAGCAGTAGTAGGAGCAAACTGGGGAGACGAAGGAAAAGGAAAGATTACAGATATGCTTGCCAAGGAAGCAGACATTATCGTAAGATTTCAGGGTGGTGCCAACGCAGGTCACACAATCGTAAATGATTATGGTAAATTTGCACTTCACACACTGCCATCCGGTGTATTTTATAACCACACCACCAGCGTCATCGGAAATGGTGTAGCATTGAATATTCCTATTTTATTTCAGGAGATTAAATCTATCACAGATAAAAATGTGCCAATGCCCAAGATCCTGGTATCTGACAGAGCACAGATCGTAATGCCTTATCATATCTTATTTGACCAGTATGAGGAGGAGCGGCTTGCAGGAAAATCTTTCGGTTCTACCAAATCAGGTATCGCACCATTTTATTCCGATAAATATGCGAAGATCGGTTTCCAGGTAAGCGAATTATTTGACGGAACGGATCTGAGAGAGAAACTGGCAAATGTATGTGTGAAAAAGAATGTGTTATTAGAGCACCTCTATCACAAACCGGCATTGGACGAAGAGGCACTTTACAATACCTTGATGGAATACAAGGAGATGGTCGCACCTCATGTATGCAATGTATCCCTCTACCTTGATCAGGCTATCAAAGCAGGCAAAACAATCCTCTTAGAAGGACAGCTTGGCACATTGAAGGATCCAGATCACGGCATCTATCCTATGGTGACAAGTTCCTCCACTTTAGCAGCTTACGGTGCTATAGGGGCAGGCATCCCACCATATGAGATCAAACAGGTGGTAACTGTATGTAAAGCATATTCCTCCGCAGTAGGAGCAGGTGCTTTCGTATCAGAGATCTTCGATGAGGAGGCAGATGAACTGAGAAGACGCGGCGGTGATGGTGGCGAATATGGTGCTACCACAGGTCGTCCCCGTAGAATGGGCTGGTTCGATTGTGTGGCATCCAAATACGGATGCAGATTACAGGGCACCACAGATGTAGCATTTACGGTATTAGATGTCTTAGGATATCTGGATGAGATTCCGGTATGTGTGGGATATGAGGTAAATGGGGAAGTGACTACAGAGTTCCCTACCACAGGCTTACTGGAGATTGCAAAGCCGGTATTGAAGACACTCCCAGGATGGAAACAGGACATCCGCGGCATCAAAAATTACGAAGATCTCCCGGAGAATTGCAGAAATTATGTGAAATTTATCGAGGAGCAGATTGGGTATCCAATCACCATGGTATCCAATGGACCGGGAAGAGAAGACATCATCTACCGCAAGAGTCCTCTGAGCAAATAAATAGTAAAGCTGATATGTAAATAGAAAAAGGAAAAGAGAAAAAGAAAAAAGATATATTTTCTTTTTCTCTTTTCTATGATATGCGGATATAGTCTATTACAGATATGGCTTATTATAGATACAACATCTAAAGGAAATTAAATCATGAATAAAGAAAAGTTTGACAACATGAAAAAGGCTCTGGGCATGGAACTGCGGGAGCATAAGAGCTCCTTTATCGTATATGTGGTGCTGCGTTTGCTGGTCATCATTATGGCAGTACTGCAGTTCTTCAATGGAAATTTTGAAAATGTATTTCTGTGCGGTCTGACCCTGATACTGCTATTGATGCCCAGTATGATACAGATCAACCTGCGAATCGAACTGCCCACCACATTGGAGATCATTATATTGCTGTTCATCTTTGCGGCGGAGATCCTGGGGGAGATCCAGGCGTATTATATTATCTTTCCTTTCTGGGATACCATGCTCCATACCCTGAATGGTTTTCTGGCAGCTGCTATCGGCTTTGCGCTGGTGGATATTCTCAACAGAGAGGAGCGGTTTACTTTCAAATTATCTCCCGTCTTCATGGCACTGGTGGCATTCTGCTTTTCCATGACCATCGGGGTATTATGGGAATTCTTCGAGTGCTCCATGGATCTTTTCCTGGGGTTCGATATGCAGAAGGACACGGTACTGCATACTATTTCTTCCGTGATGCTGGATACGAATGGTGGCAATCGACCTACGGCCATTCATAACATAACAAGTGTTATTCTAAACGGTCAGGAGCTTGGCCTGGGCGGTTATCTGGACATTGGACTGCTAGATACCATGAAAGATCTCTTTGTGAATTTTGTCGGCGCGGTGATCTTTTCGGTGATCGGTTTTTTCTATATTAAGAGACGGGGAAAGGGAAGATTTGCCAAACGGTTTATCCCACGATTAAAGAGGGAGGAAGCAGATTTCCTCACCATCGTCACAGATGAGCAAAATGCCACAAAAGACCAGGAAGACAAAGAACATAAAAATGAAAAAGACAGAGAATAAGAAACTGAAATAAAAGTCAGAATGTGAAGTCAGAATAAAAAATGGGAATAGGAAACTGGAATAAGAGACTGGAATAAGAGACTGAGATAAGAAATCAGAATAAGAAGCTGGAATAAGAAATTTAAACAGGCTCATATTCAAAGAATGGAGAGTATCAATATGATTAAAAATGTAGTATTTGATATAGGAAATGTACTATCGAAATTTAATTACCAGGAGCATTTTCGTAAATTTGCCAAGGATCAGGAGACCTATGAAAGACTGTTGAATGCCACGGTAATGACACCCACATGGGATGAACTGGACCGGGGCGTATGGGGAGAGCAGGCCATCGTGGATCGGTTCGTGGAACAAGATCCGGGTATCGAGAAAGAAATTCGTGATATGTATGCCCATATGGATGGCATTATGGAGGAATATCCCTATTCTACTGAATGGATCAAAAGCTTGCAAAAAAGAGGGTATCGCGTTCTGATCATATCGAATTTCTCTGAGCTGATATTGAGAACCAACCGAAAAGAAATGAAGTTCATGGATGTCATTGATGGAGGAATCTTATCCTACCGTGAGAAAGTGATCAAACCGGATCCGGCGATCTATGAGCTGCTCATGAGACAATATGATCTCAGGGCGGAGGAATGCATCTTCCTGGATGATAGAATAGAGAATGTGGAAGGTGCAAGAGCGGTAGGGTTTCAGGGAATACTGGTGACATCCCAGGAGGCTGCAGTGGCAGAACTGGAAACATATTTGGTATGATTTCCAATTACAGATGTTCACGGTATTCCGTAGGCGACAGATTATAATAATTTTTGAAGGCTTTACTGAAATAGTTGTTATTGCTGTAGCCCAGACGATCTGAGATCTCCAATATCTGCAGTTCAGGCTGTCTGAGCAGTTCTTTTGCACGTTCCATGCGCAGCTTCAGGGCGTATTCATAGATACCATATCCATACTTTTTCTTATACAATTTGGACAGATATTCTTTTGAAAAAAAGTATTTATCACTGAACATGGATATCCTGATGTCCTGACAATAGTTCTGGTCAATATATTCTTTGATGATTTCAATGACATTTCCGGGGGAAATGTCATTTTCCGTTTCAGAGTCCGTATGATCAGATTCCACATGATGTTCTATGTTCAGGAGATTCACGGCTCTTTCCAGAGCTTTATTCAATTCTTCTTCCACCACAGGTTTCAGCAGATAGTCCATAGCGCCATTTTTGATGGCAGCCTGGGCGTACTCGAAATAGTCATAGCCACTGACCACGATAAATTTCGTGTTTGGAAATTCTTCCTTCGCTTTTTCCAGAAATTCTCTGCCACTCATGATGGGCATCTGCATATCCACGAAGACGATGTCAGGATGCAATTCACGACAGCAGCTTAAGCCCTCCTTCCCATTTGATGCCTGGTGTGGTTCTTCGATACCAAGAGCATGCCAGTGTCCAAGTGCACGGATGGCAATGCGGACTGGATTTTCATCGTCTATAATGAGAGATTTGTACATATTATTACATCCTTTCTGGTTTGAGTGCATGATAGTCTACTCTGCGGACAGGTTGATCGTGGAACTTTTCATTTCGATGGGAATGGATAGAGTGACCATGGTGTAGAATCCGGGATTGCTCTCCAGCTTCAATGTGGCGGGCTGCTGATACAGGATGTGGAGTCTGCTGTTCAGATTCTGCAGTCCGATGCCGATGGACTTATCCTGCCCGTAGTCATCTCTGGCGAAAGTCTCATTCATCTGCACCAACTGTTCATGATTGATACCCATGCCGTTATCCCGCACTTTGATCAGCAGATAGCCATCTTCAATATAGGCACGGATATAGATGCTGATGCGATCAATATCACCACCCATGCCATGAGAGATGGAATTTTCTACCAGAGTCTGGATACTGATCTTGGGAATCGTTACCTGCAGAGTATCTTCATCGATGTTCCACTCATAGGTCAGACGGTCATCAAATCTGGAATGCTGCAGGGAGAGATAGTCACTCACGTGTTTTAATTCCTGGGCTACTGTGACAAAATCTTCTTCCTTGATGGAATACCGCAGCATAGATGCCAGGGATGTGACCATGGCATTGATCCTGGGCTGTTTATTGATAATGGCTTCCGCGGAAATCGCCTGGAGCGTATTGTAGAGAAAATGCGGGTTGAGCTGTGCCTCCAGAGCAGTGAGACGCGCTGTTTTCTCATTGATGGCAGAGATATAATTTTTCTTGATGAGATCATCAATATGATGAATCATGGAATTGAAATCCGTGGACAGATTCTTGATCTCACGACTGCCGCCAATATCGGCGGTGGTGGTAAAGTTGCCACTTCCCACACGGCGGAGACGATGGGCCAGGGTGGAGAGGGGATTGGTGATCAATCGCACGAAGATCCACACCAGGAGGATGGCGAGGCTTATGGCGATCAGTGCCAGGACCAGACTCACATTGCGCGTACCAGCCACCTGTTTATCCAGTGCATCCAGAGGCTTATAGCTCACGATGGAATATCCCATGTCACTGGTGTGATAGACCACCAGATAGGAGACACCCTGGGCTGTGAGATAAAAATGATTTTCAGCCGCGCCGACTTTTTTCGCATTTTTCATGGCGGAGGAGAGGGTATCCTGAATCAAAGCATCATCGATGAGTGGACTGTTGGCATATAAAAGCCGCTGCCTGTCATCCAGAAAACAGAAAAACTCCCCCTGCTGATGATGATTTTCTGCAATGGCATCGATGTAGGATTTGTCCAGAGTCAATTCTACGATTGCCATGGGCTTCTGATCATGAATACGGATGATGGTGCGGTAATAGGTGAGAAAAGAATCCCCGTTCACAGAGGGTTCTATGGACTGATAATAGGGCTTTTTTGTAAAGATATCATAGCCAGGCAGAGCCTTCACATAATTATCGTAGAAGGGCTGTACCTTGTGCCGCTTGGAATCGATGGCGTAGTTATCCGCTTTTTGCAGGAGGAACAGCCGGTAGGACAGCAGATCATTGCGGGAGTCAAAGTTACTTCGCAGGAGAGTCTGAATATTGTTCTTCTCCTCGTAGGACAGAGGTGTGCTGGAACTGATACTCTGCATGAAGGATTCGCTGTGGCGGAGCAGCAGGGAGTAACGGCTGATCTCACTCAGGTAGTCATCCAGATTCTGAGATTCCAGATTCAGCAGCGTGGTGGAGGACTGGATCTGCTGATCGATGATGGCATCCCGATTACCAATATAATTATAGGTAATGATACAGATGATGATGAGCGTAAAAGTGATACTTACCAATGTAATCAACTGTGTCTTTAAGGAAATTCTATTTAGAAAAGGGTATATTTTTTGCTTGATGCGTTGTTTTTGTTCGTTCCAGGTATCCATAGGGGTTCACTGCCTCCTGCTTTTGTAATCTGGTCATATTAACCTTCGGAACTTTGTTCCTGCGTGTTGTACATTTGATTCTCAAATATACAACATATTAACGTCATGCTCTGCGAGCATTCCTGACACAGATTACTACGTAATCTGGTCATATTATACCATATTTTATAGGAGATTTATACAATCTTTGTATAATGTGGATTTGTGGAATTGTACATTTTTTTACCACCAAATGTTCGCTTTTTTGCATTCAAAAGTCAATTTGTATAGAATATAATATGAAATATAGAAAAAGGAAAGCAATATGTACAAAAAAGAAAAGAAAGAGAAAGGGGCAGCCAAATGAACCTGGGCAGAAAAAAGAAAGAATCCATAGAGACAGTATTGTATACGATTCCATCTATCATTCTTGTAACTCTTACAATCTATATTCCCTTCGTCATGAGTGGTTACTATTCCCTCACAGAATGGAACGGTATTTCCAAAGATCCGGTCTTTGTAGGATTTGACAATTTTATTACACTATTCAGCAAAAGCAGTGATTTTACCACATCACTGGTCTTCACGGCAAAGTACACGATCCTCTTCATGATTATAACCAATGTATTTGCATTGGCACTGGCAGTCGTTCTGGTGAAGAAGTTAAAGATGGCAAACGTGCTGCGGGGCGTATTCTTCGTTCCTTATATTATGAGTATGACGATTGTAGGATTTATCTGGAAATTTATCTTTTCTCAGGGCTTTGCGAAGCTTTTTGAGATGACAGGCATGGAATTCCTGAATCTGAGCTGGCTGGGAGATCCAAAGCTTGCTTTTTACTCCGTGGTATTCGTGGGAATCTGGCAGTCTGTTGGATTCTATGTGGTATTATACATAGCAGGATTACAGGCAGTACCCAGCGATGTCCTGGAGGCAGCGATCGTGGATGGAGCCAATGGCAGACAGAAGTTCTTCCGTGTGACCCTGCCGCTGTTGGGACCTTCCATCACCACCTGCGTCTTCATGTCATTGACCAACTCATTGAAGGTATTTGATATTATCCTCGCCCTGACAAAGGGTGGGCCCGGCGGATCGACCTACAGTGTGACCCTGGATATCTACAGAGAAGCATTCCAGAACAATAATTATGGACTTGGCTCTGCAAAATCTCTTGTATTTTTCGTCATCATCTTAGTATTGACCCAACTGGTATTAAAGGGTTCCAGAAATAAGGAGGTTGATATCTAATGACTGGAAAACAGAAAAAAAGAACAAAGCTCATCCTGTTGGAAGTGCTCATGATCCTTATTGCGCTGGTCTATATCTACCCGGTCTATCTGATGTTTATCAATTCAGTGAAGCCATTTGGAGAAGTAGTGGCGGATGTCATCGCACTGCCGAAGACCATAGAATGGCAGAACTACAAAGATGTCATTGACAAGATGAATTACGGAAGACTCTTCCTGAACAATGTGGTCATTACCACCATCGGTATTCTGGGTATCGTGGCGTTCTCCGCCTCAACAGCCTATATCCTGGACAGGAGACCCGGAAAATATACAAGAGTGGTACATTTACTGGTCATTACACCGATGCTGATCCCATTTCAAACCATCATGATCACCTTATTAAAGGTCATGAACATCGTGCATTTATCAGGGAGTACCTGGGGCCTTGGCATCCAGTACTGGGGATTTGGGATTCCCATGGCGACCTTCATCTACTGTAACTTCATGAAGACTATCCCGAAAGAGATTGATGAGAGTGCTTTTATGGACGGGGCATCCACGGCGAAGACCTTTACAGCGGTGATCTTTCCTTTATTAAAATCAGTGACTGCAACAGTCATCGTGCTGGATGTGATGTGGATCTGGAATGATTTCCTCCTTCCATTGCTCATGGTGAACAGTTCACCAAAGACAAAGACCCTGGTATTGTCCGCATACGCTTTTGTGGGACAGTTCAACACCCAGTGGCATTACGCCATGACAGCCATGGTTCTGGCAGTGGTCCCCTCCATTATTTTCTTTATCCTGTTACAGAAAAATATTGTGGATGGTGTTGTAGCCGGAGCGGTAAAAGGATAATTATCGGTTCCGGGAGGACCGTGATTATAAAACGTGTAACCAAGCATTTATGAAAAGTTTTATTATGAAAAAGAAAAGGAGCGTAATGAGTATGAAAAAGAAATTATTAAGTGTACTGTTATGTATGGCTATGACTTCTACCATGCTGGCTGGCTGCGGAAGTAAGAGTGATGATACAACAGCGGACACGGCGGCGGGAACCACTGAGTCGGCAGGAGGAGATGAGGAAGCGGAGGTCTATATGTTCATTGCCAGCCCTGAATATGCAGACGCCATTGGGGAGCTGATCAATGCGTACAAAGAAGTAAAACCAAATGTGACCATCAATTACGAGACCACACAGAATGACTACCCTACTTTATTAAAAGCAAAATTAAATTCCGGTGAATGCCCTGATATCTTCTCATCCACATCGGGAAAAGAAATCGGAACCTATCTGGATTACTCCTACAACCTGGCAGACCAGCCATTGGCGGGTGCCATGACAGATGCTGTAAAATCCGTGATGCTGTCAGGGGAGGAAGTACATGGTCTCAGCATCAAAGGAAATTATTTTGGAGTATTATACAACAAAGCATTATTTGAGGAAGCAGGTATCACAGAATTTCCTCAGACATTTGCAGAACTTGAGACAGCATGTGAGAAGTTATCCACAGCAGGCTATACACCCTTTACCACGGGCTTTGCAGAGTGGTGGGTATTCAAACACTGCTTCCAGACCTATCTTGATGCAGCGGGTGGAGATGATGTGGAAGGTCTTGTAAATAAATTCGCATCCGGGGAAGCCAAAATAGCAGATTATCCGGAAATCTATGATAACTTCTTTGATTTCATTGACTTAGCGCTTAAATACGGCGATGCAAAACCACTTGAAACAGATTTGAGTGGAGAAGATGCAGCATTTGCCTCCGGAACAGTGGGTATGATGTTAGGACAGGGTGCATGGGTGGAAGCTGATATCTTGAAGATCAACCCTGATATTCAGATCGGATTCGACGGATATCCTGTCAATGATAGTGCAGACAACTGTAAGATTATCGCTGGTTCCGACCAGGCACTCCGTGTCAACAAAGATTCAAAAGCATTACAGCCTACCTTGGATTTCTTAAACTGGTGGTATACCTCTGACTATGGGAAATCATGGTTCAAAGATGTAGCGCAGGTAATTCCTCCTATCACAGATGCAGAGGCACCGGATATGGAAGTGGTAAAACAGGGTTCGGCATTGGAGTCCTCCGAGGGAACTGCCACATTGTCCATCACATATTCCACAGACAGTTTCTACCAGGCATTTGGTGAGATCATGCAGTCCTACGTTGCAGGAACCATGGATAAGGATGCCGCTTGTGAGCAGATCGAAGCAAAATGGGTAGAGTTGGACGGATCAGATAATTAGAAATTCTCACAACTGGAAATTAACCGGAAAATAAAGTACAGACAAAAAGGAAGAATCATGACGTACATGGTTCTTCTTTTTTAAATAGGAAGCATTTGATGGTGTATCGGTCTGTGATCAAGATCATAGACAATTGTTCACACTTGCTTATTATGGGAAGTCTGATAAAATAAAGATACACTACAAAGAGAAGATAAGTAGAGAGTGTGATGAAAAAGCTGGGAACGGACAGGATTATTTTTCGGAAGTCTCATCCTGAGACACCTGATCCTGACTGGTCTGATCTTTTGGGAAGATGGTGGCAATGTCATCTTTCTGGGTGACAGCACCGTAGAGCCATATCCATACCCACAGGAGAATCGGTACGGCCACGGTGGCGAAGAGACATGCCTGAAACATTCTGCCGGAATTAGGGGAATCAATGATGGCAAACAGAAAAGTTGCAAGATAGAGTCCTGCCAGGATAATGACAGCAATCAAGGCAGATATTTGTTTTACTTTTTTTGGCATGGGGAAGTGTCCTTTCTATGGTTCATGTGTGGTTCATGTGTGGTTCATGTGTGATTCATGTATTGGTTCATGTATTTCCTTGAATTGTTATAAGTATACTATATTAAGGTTGAAAGTCAAGAAATGAGGGATTTGTATGAAGATAAATCAGGAGCTGTTACAGGCGTTCCATGATAAGCGCAAGGATATGACGTTGAATGATTATCTCTCTGTGGAGAGAACAAAACTTTCGGTGGAGCGTACACACCTGTCCTATATGAGAACAGTGGTCAGCATGATCGTGGCTGGGATCACATTATACAAGTTGGTGCCCGGATGGGAGGGTGCAGTTACCGCAGGAATCCTGCTGGTATCTGCCATCTATTTCTATATTAGAGGGAGGAAAGTGTGCCGTGAGACAGAACGCAACTTACAATGTGTGGAGGACGAGGATGATTAGCACGAACATGAATCCAGCAGAAGTGTCTGGGCGCATTAAAAGGGGTAGAATAATTTTATAAAGAATTTATTGAATGGATTGTGTACAATGTGATACTATAACTATGATATTAGGGGCAAAACACTTTTTGACCCTTACATCATAACTATTGAACTATATGGAATAGAAGAACGGAATGCAGGGGACATATGGAGAAAGGACATAGCTATGTTAGAGTTAAAAAATGTATCGTGGACAGCAGAGGATGGAACGGATATTTTGGAAAATGTTTCCTTTGTGGTTCCCGAAAATAGATTTGTAGTCATCACAGGACCAAATGGTGGAGGAAAGACCACCACCGCAAAGATCATCGCAGGGTTGATGCCGCCCACATCGGGACAGATCCTGTTCAATGGAACAGATATTACGCAGTTGGATGCCACGGAGCGCGCCAAAGCCGGTATCGGGTATGCATTTCAACAGCCTGTCCGCTTTAAGGGTATCACGGTGCGGGAATTGATCGAGATGGCAGCAGGAGAGCAGATGGACGATGGGAAGATCTGCCATGCCCTCACCGAGGTGGGATTGTGTGCCAATGATTATGCGGACAGGGAAGTGAATGCAAGCCTGTCCGGCGGTGAGATCAAGAGAATCGAGATCGTCACGGTACTGGCACGTCACACGGAATTATCCGTGTTTGACGAACCGGAGGCAGGAATCGATCTCTGGAGCTTCACCAACCTCATTGAGATATTCACAAGACACAGAGAGGAACGCAAAGGTTCCATGCTCATCGTATCCCATCAGGAGAGACTTCTGAATATTGCGGATGAGATCATCGTCATCGCCAATGGAAAAGTGACGAAACAGGGCAGCAGGGACGAGATACTGCCAACACTCTTTACGGAGGATAAAGCCTGCAATGCCTGCCCTCGAAGAGAAAGAGAGGCATTATAATATGAATGACATTACAAAAGCATTATTAAAGGAAGTATCGGGGATGGATGGAGAGCCGGGGGAAGGTGTTGCTTACAATATCCGTGAAGACAGTACCTGTGCCGGACGCCAGTCCTCCAGGGACATCAAGATCACACCGAAAAAGGACAAGCCGGGGATCGATATTACCATTGATCCAGGGACCAGGAGTGAGAGCGTGTACATTCCGGCGTGTGTTACCAAAAGTGCCGTGTCAGATGTGGCGTACAATGATTTCTTCGTTGGGGACAACGCAGATGTGACCATCGTGGCAGGCTGTGGGGTCAACGCAGACGGACATGAGGATGCCCAGCACAATGGTATCCATCGATTTTTCATCGGGAAAAATGCCCGTGTGGTCTACCTGGAAAAACATATCGGCATCGGTAAGGGGGATGGCAAGCGGATCATCAACCCGGAGACCTATGTGGAGATGGATGAGAACAGTTACATGGAGATGAACACTACCCAGATTCGCGGGGTGGATTCTACCAGGAGAAATACGGAGGCGAAGTTAGCCGCCAATGCGAAACTGATCATCAGAGAACGCCTCATGACGGACGGTATGCAGGAGGCGGAGACGAGATTCAAGGTGGAGATGAATGGGGAGGATTCCAGCGTGGATCTGGTATCCCGTTCTGTGGCCAGAGGAGAGTCTGTACAGACCCTATACTCTAATATAGAGGGAAATGCAAAATGCAGTGGCCATTCAGAGTGTGATGCGATTATCATGGATCGGGGGAAGGTGAATGCCATTCCAGGACTGCTCGCCAACAATCTGGACGCTGCACTAATCCATGAAGCAGCTATCGGTAAGATAGCGGGAGAACAGATCTTGAAATTAAAGACCCTGGGACTCACGGAGAAGGAAGCCGAGGAGAAAATTGTCAACGGATTTTTAAAATAGAGCTTAAAATATAAGTAGAATTACGAATAAAACTGATCTTCCAAAGCAGGCAGGAGTACTGACTGTGGGAGGTCAGTTTTTTCGTAATTACAAAGGTTACTATAAGGGTTATTATAAGGAAATATTTTCAGTGAATTTTCAGGGGCAGCTGACCGATATATAGATTATAAACCTTTTGACAAGAATGAGAGTGAAAAAAAGACTGAGGGTGAGAAGGTTAAAATAAGAATAATAAAATAATTGAAAATGGACTGATGTTCAAGAACGGGGGAGGATTGCAACATGAATTATCATTACACGAATAAGCTTGCACAAATACAGCCGACGGCAACGATTCTGGCAAAAGCAAAGATCAGCACCAGCCGGAACATGAAGAATCAGAGTACAGAGAGCACAGCGTCGGAAATTATCAGCAGCATTCAAAATGGGAGCAGGGACAGTGATGCTGGTAAAACGGAGAAATTACAGAAGATATTGAATAAATTCAGATCGGGAAAAAAATTGACAGCGGAGGAGCTGGAATATCTGCGCCAATATGCGCCGGAGATGTACCAGAAGGTGATCCAGATCCAGCAACAGAGAGAAGCCATAGAGCAGGAAATGAAATCTGCCAGGACGAAGGAAGAGGCGGAACAGGTACTGTCCCAGGTAACGACTATGATAAGTGGACAAAAGGGGGATGAATTTACCCAGGAGGCAATGAGCAGCCAACTGACCGATGCTGTGAAAGAAGGAATGGAAGGAAAGCAATACCGTGATGACGAGGAATTGAACCGCCAAAAAGAGCAGATCAAGGCATCGGCCACAGGAAATTACAACGCAGACGGAAATGAACAGTTCAAAGATCTCCCGCAGAAAAGAAATGGAAAAAATCTGGATATGGTGGTATAGTCTACAGTGAATATAAGATCCGGAAAAGTAAAAGGGCAGGACAATTTGTATGGAGAATCATAAATTAGTGGCATGCATGCTGGATATGGGAGAGATACTGCTCACCTCCGGTGCGGAGGTGAACCGTATCGAGGATACATTGGCGCGCATTGGTGCTGCATATCATTTTCAGCGGGTGGATGTATTTACCATCACGGCAAGTATCGTGCTGACGGTGCATACCGCGGATGGGGAGATCATTACCCAGACAAGGCGAATCAAGGGCGCACAGGTGGATATGGAGCGGATTGATAAGGTGAACTACCTGTCCAGAAAAATCTGTGAGAAGGAGCCGGCGGTAAAATATATCGAAAATGAGATCAGGGAGATCAAAAATATTACAGGATATCCGGAATGGCTCATTGGAATCGCCTATTTTTGTGTGGCAGGTGCATTTGCTGTTTTTTTTGGCGGAGATATCATGGACGGAGCAGCAGCCGGAATTGCAGCGGTGGTGCTGCGTGTGATGCTTCGCATCGGTCAGCGTATCAGGATGAATGCCCTGTTTCTAAATATGATGTGCTCTGCGGTGGTGGGAATCGTGGTGATGGTGCTCACCAGAATCGGAATCGGTCATTCTGTGGATGAGATCGTCATCGGCAATGTGATGCTGCTGATCCCGGGAGTGGCATTGACCACCTCTCTTCGAGATATCATCGGTGGAGATATCATATCCGGACTTTTGGAGATGACAGAGGCGATACTGAAGGCAGCAGCCATTGCCATGGGATTTGCAGTATTACTGTTGCCCTTATGAGGAACGGTCGGAAGTCTTTGATGAGAAAGATCTGACGGGGGCATGGTGTGACAGTTCACAACAGACAGGAGGAGCATGAGAAAATGGGACATGAGACCTTACCAATGATGACCTATGTGATCCAGGTACTTACCGGGACCATCGGTTCCATTGGATTTTCCATATTATTTAATATCAAAGGGTATAAGATCGCGGTGGGCGCAGTTGGGGGTGCGGTTTCCTGGATCGTCTATCTGATTTCTTTTTACAGAACCGATGATGTGGTGACCAGTATGCTCATATCCACCATGGTGGTGGCAGCTCTGGCGGAGACTTGCGCGCGCATCTGCAAGACGCCGGTGGTCATACTGCTGGTGCCCATGCTCATTCCCCTGATTCCCGGACGGGATCTGTATTATACTATGCAGCATCTCGTGTTCGGGCGGATGGACAGAGCAGCTTTTTATCTCCAGCTTGTCTTAAAAGAAGCTGGAGCCATAGCCTTTGGTATTATCCTGCTGACCTTCGTCACCCAGTTCCTGCAAAAGACCGTCCATTATTTTGAAAATAAAAAAAAGATAATAAAACATAAAATAAATTAGAAAAAGGGGATAAAAAGTTGCACTTTGGTTGCATTCAGTAGATTATATTAAAAATAGAAAAAGGACTAGTACTTAAAGACTAGTAACTTTCTCACTCCCCCTTTTTTTCATTTATATAAGGGTTTTCATATTCCCCGATATGAAAACAAAAAAACATCTTCTCCCCGGAAGGTGTTTTTTTATTTGATAGAGTGTTCTGGCTCATGGTTGCAAAAGTATAGACGTTTTGATACAATAAACCAGGTTGGAAGATGTGCAAAAAAAATTAAAATAAAAGTAACTATTCAGAACCCCATGCGCAAAATCGCTTCTTCGAAGCTTTCCTTTTGCTTATGTGGTTACTTCGCCAAATAAATTCACAAAAATCAGCTCACTCATGCAAGCATGATTCGCATATTTTTATGAATTTGCCTGGCTCTGAATAATTACAAATAAAAAAGAACTGCCTATGATACATGGAGAAAATCATGAAAATACAACACCCTGAACAGATCAAATTAATCGTGAGTGATATAGATGGCACCATACTGCCTTACAATGATAAGCATATACCGGAGGAAATCTATCCACTGATCCAACAGCTGCATGAAAAAGGAATCCGTTTTATGATTGCCAGCGGACGGGATGCCAGCGGTATCCGTGAACTGTTCCATCCAGTGAGAGATATCATTGGTTATGTGGCGGGAAATGGCACTTTTTATGTGGAGGGGAAGAATATAATCTTTACCCAGCCCTTTCACCAGTCCTATATCCGTGAGTTCCTGGACAGCATTAAGGATGATAGTAATCTCATGCCGGTGATCATGACGGAGGGTGACTACTACATTATCATAGATGGAAGTGAAGAATCCAAAGAAACACAGAGAATGATCGCTGAGAAAAAGGCGGGAGTACCCTACCGGGAAGTGAGATCGGTGAAGGATATCGAGGATGTGATATGTAAGCTTGGGATATATCAAAATCGTATCCTGGATGCAGCGGAAGTGCAGGTACTTCGTGATAAATGGACGGAGCTGGAGTTGGTATGCGGCGGTGGTCAGTGGCTGGATGTGACACAGAAAGGTTCCAACAAGGGGACTGCCATCGAAAAGGTTCTGGAGATTCATCACTGGGGACCGGAGAATCTCATGACCTTTGGGGACAATGAAAATGATCTGCAGATGTTGTCACTGGCAAAGTATGGCTATGCGGTGGCAGGTGCAGCAGAATGTGCGAAAGAGGCAGCCTCTTTTCAGTGTGACAGTGTTCCGGAAGTCCTCCGGGATCTGCTGGAACTTCTGTGATCTGTGCAGCGGAGGACAGATTTATAAGCAATGATCACAAGGATAGTAGATAACAGAACATAGATAAAACATAGATAAAACATAGATAAAAATAAAAGTAAAATTGAAAAATACGGTTAAATAGTAAATAATCACAGAAAAAGGGTGGCGCAGCAAATGGACGAGAAACATCATATATTGAAAAAATATTACGGATATGATGAATTCCGCGAAGGTCAGGAAACACTTATCGACAGTATACTGGCAGGTCAGGATACCTTTGGAATCATGCCTACCGGAGCTGGAAAATCCATTTGTTTCCAGGTGCCGGCATTGTTGCTGCCGGGAATCACATTGGTCATATCGCCATTGATATCTTTGATGAAAGATCAGGTGGGTGCACTGAACCAGATGGGCGTGCATGCCGCCTTTTTAAATAGTTCCCTCACTTTCAGACAGTATATGAAGGCATTGGAATATGCCAGAGCCGGCCGGTATAAGATCATCTATGTGGCACCGGAGCGTCTGCTCACGGAGGAATTTCAGGCATTCGCCCTGTCGGCCAATATTTCCATGGTGAGTATCGATGAAGTACACTGTGCATCTCAGTGGGGACAGGATTTCAGACCCAGTTATCTGAAAATAGTGGAATTTATCCAGATGCTGCCAATACGTCCGGTAATCAGTGCATTCACGGCCACAGCCACCAGGGAAGTGCGACAGGATGTAGTGAGAATCCTGCAATTGAGAGATCCCAATATTGTCGTGACGGGATTTGACCGTAAGAATCTCTATTTTGCGGTGAAGACTCCACGGGACAAGTATAAGGAACTCAGCAATTATCTGAAGGATCACAGCGCGGAGAGTGGAATCATCTACTGCGCTACCAGGAAAAATGTGGAGGAAGTCTGTGAAAAACTCTTGGTGGAAGGTTATCCGGTAACTCGTTATCACGCAGGACTCAGTGACAGCGAAAGACAGAAGAACCAGGAGGACTTCATCTATGATGTGAAGCCCCTCATGGTAGCCACCAATGCATTTGGCATGGGAATCGATAAGTCCAATGTTCGATTCGTGGTGCATTATAATATGCCTAAAAATATAGAGAGTTATTATCAGGAGGCGGGTCGTGCGGGACGAGATGGGGAGCGCGCAGAATGTATCCTGCTATACAGTGGGCAGGACGTGATCACCAATCAGTTCTTTATTGAAAATAACAGAGAAAACGAAGAACTCACCAGCACGATGTTAAAGACGGTCATGGAAAAAGACCGGGAGCGATTGAAAAAGATGACCTACTATTGCTTCACGAATGAGTGTCTGCGGGATTATATGCTCAGTTATTTTGGGGAGTCCCAGGATAATTACTGTGGCAACTGCTCCAACTGTCTCACACAGTTCGAGACGGTGGATGTGACGGATATCTGCAAGAAGCTCATGGGATGTATCGAGGAATCCGGGGAACGCTTTGGCACCATGGCGATCCTGGAGGCACTTCATGGAAGTCAGTCGGATAAGATCTATAAGCTTCGGCTGAACCACAATTCCTTCTATGGAACCTGTAAGCAGACAAGCCTTGCCAGACTTCGCCAGATCGTGAATCATTTGCTGGTGGAGGAATATCTGGAACAGTCTGCAGATCAGTATCCAGTTCTCCTGCTCACTACATTGTCGGGCAGAATCCTGGACGGTGAGGATGAGATCGTCATGAAGATCTCGGAGGAGAAGGAGCATCAGACCACCGCAAAGAAAAAAGCCCGCTATGTCACTTCCACATTACCGGAGGACGGCAGCAACCTCTTCGAGCGGCTCAGAAGAGTGCGCATGGATATCGCAAGAGCAGCCCATGTGCCGCCTTATGTAGTGTTCGCAGATAAGACGCTGGTGGAGATGTGTCAGTATCAGCCGCAAAATAAGGAAGAGATGTTACAGATCAGTGGTGTGGGAGAGATGAAATTCCAAAAATATGGAGCAAAGTTTCTGGAAGTGTTACGCCACACACAGTAGAGTACCATGGAGCGGATGGAATAGAGAGCTTCCATTAGAAAAATGAAAATAAAAGTCGAAGTAATGCGCGCACTACTGGACAAACGGACAGAGATAAGATATGATAACAAATGTATGTTCGATTACATGAATATAGAAGGAGAGATAGGATGGATTTACTGGATTCCCTAAATGAAAAACAGCGAGAAGCGGTGGAACAGATAGAAGGACCTGTACTGATCCTGGCAGGGGCCGGTAGTGGGAAGACGAAGGCACTTACCACCAGAATCGCTTATATGATAGATTCCTGTGGCATCAATCCATGGAATATCATGGCATTGACCTTTACCAATAAGGCAGCAGGAGAAATGCGTGATCGTGTGGACAGTCTGGTGGGGTTCGGATCAGAGAGTATCTGGGTGGCAACATTCCATTCCTCCTGCGTCCGTATGCTTCGCAGATACATAGACAGGCTGGGTTTTGACACGAACTTTACTATCTACGATACCGATGATCAGAAGACCGTGGTGAAGGAGATCTGTAAGCGTTTTGACATCGATACGAAGATGATCAAGGAGCGCAGTATCATGAGTGCCATCTCTTCTGCCAAGGACGAACTTATCTCCCCGTTGGAATTTGAGATGAATACCATGGGAGATTTCAAACAGCAGAAGATTGCCAGGGTTTATAAAGAATACCAGGCGGTTCTGAAAAAAAGTAATGCACTGGATTTTGACGATATTATCGTAAGGACCGTGGAGCTTTTTAAATCATGCCCGGATGTGCTGGAATATTATCAACAGCGTTTTCAATATATTATGGTAGATGAGTATCAGGATACCAATACCGCACAGTTTGAATTTATCAGACTTCTGGCAGCGAAGAACCGTAATCTCTGTGTGGTGGGGGATGATGATCAATCTATCTACAAGTTCCGTGGAGCAAATATTCGTAATATTCTGGATTTTGAGAAAGTATATGCAGAAGCGACAGTCATCAAGCTGGAACAGAACTATCGCTCTACCCAGACAGTTCTGGATGCTGCCAATGCGGTGATTAAGCATAATATAGGCAGGAAGGACAAAGCCCTGTGGACAGATAAAGGCGGGGGCAGCCGGATTCATTTCAAGCAATTTGACTCAGCGTACGATGAGGCAGCTTTTGTGGCGGAGGACATTTCCCAAAAAGCGGACAGCGGTGTGGTGAACTATGGAGACTGTGCTATTTTATTTCGTACCAATGCCCAGGCACGTCTCATGGAAGAGCGGTTCGTGGTAAAGGGCATCCCCTATGATGTGGTGGGAGGTGTAAACTTTTATTCCAGAAAAGAAATCAAGGATTTGCTTGCTTTCCTAAAGACCATCGATAATGGCAAGGATGATGTGGCTGTGAGACGTATCATCAATGTGCCGAAGCGTGGAATCGGAGCTACCACCATCGGAAGAGTCCAGGAATATGCCATCGGCAGACAGATCAGCTTCTATGATGCATTGCGGGAAGCAGATCACATCATGACCATCGGGAAAAGTGCAGTGAAGCTCCAGCCATTTGTGACCATGATTCAGGTATTTCGCACTAAACTGGAGTTCTATACGCTCACGGATCTCATCAATGATGTCATCGAGACCACCGGATATGTGAAGAATCTGGAAGCGGACAGCGATGATGAGGCGAAGGATCGTCTGGAAAATATCGATGAATTTATCAATAAGATCATTTCCTATGAGGAGACCCACGACCAGCCCACGTTAGGAGAATTTCTGGAGGATGTGGCACTGGTGGCAGACATTGACGGTGTGGAGGAAGATGACAATAAGGTATTGCTCATGACCCTGCACAGTGCCAAAGGGCTGGAATTTCCGCACGTCTATATGACTGGTATGGAGGATGGCGTATTTCCAAGTTATATGACCATTACCAGTGACGATATCATGGAGATCGAGGAGGAGCGCCGGCTTGCCTATGTGGGTATTACCAGAGCCAAGGAAGACCTCACCATCACCTGTGCAAGGCAGCGTATGATTCACGGGGAGACCCAGTACAATCCAGTGAGCAGATTCGTAAAGGAGATACCATCTCAACTGTTGGATCAGAAGCTTCCCGCAAAGAAACAGACGGATTTCGATGATTATGATGATGATTCCTATGAGAGAAGTACTTTTAAGGCTGCGCCATTTGGTATGCGTGGAAACAGCTATTATGGCAGTGAATCTGCTGACAGAAAGACCAGGGACAATGCAAGCCCGTTTGTAAGCTTCCATCGGGATGAACTGATAGACAGCAGTATCTTCGATAAGGAACCAGGGAAAAAGGGCAGTTATGATCCGGATGAACGGAAACGGAATGTGATAGGCGGCGGTACATGGGGCGAAAATGCTGCGGATGGAAATTCCATAGGAGGCAATTCGGCTTCGGGACAGTCAGGTCTTGATTTTCGTCCCAAGGCGTTTGTGCGTAAGAAAGTCACAGCGGAGGAAAACAAACCTTATATAGCGAAAGGCCTGAGTAGTCTCCCAGGCGTATCCAAGGGCGGTGCTGTCACCAGTGGAAGCCTGGAGTATGGAGCAGGGGACCGCGTCACACATATCAAGTACGGAGCAGGCACTGTGAAGGAAATCACGGAAGGTGCCAGAGATTATCAGGTCACAGTGGATTTTGACGGTGCGGGCACAAAAATTATGTATGCAGCTTTTGCAAAATTGAAAAAAATATAGTATAAATCGTCCAAAGGTGGTATATTAATAGTAATATCGTTTGTGGCAAGGAAAGTACGGAATCGAGACTAATGTTCGAGCAATAAGGAGGAGCACTATATGCAGAAAATAGATGAATTGATGAATTTATTAAAATCAAATGAGTTATTAGGAAAGAAAGAACCACCAAAGGAAGAGAAGAAAAGTAATCCCGTTTTATGGGTATTTGCAATCTTGGGGGTGATTGCATTGATCGCAGGCGTAGCATATGCATTGTATCAGTACTTTACTCCGGATTATCTGGAAGACTTTGAAGATGATTTCGAGGATGAATTTGATGATGACTTTTTCGAGGATGAGGAAGACTCAGAGGATGATTCCGAGGATGAGAAATCTGGAGAAAAAGCTGACGAAGAATAGACAGAGTACGGCGCATCCAGGAGTCAGTTCCTGCGCGTTATGAAGTCGGCATGTATCTTATAGAATGGAATTCCAGCATAGTGTGACAGATGCGGTAAAGAGAGAAAAATGAATTGAGTAAATAGCGTCTCCTTTTTAGGGAAAGAAGGCGCTATATTTTTATTTAATAGGAAATTTCTCTGAAATTTCCTATGGGCAGCATCTTCAATACTGTGTAGCTTGTAATGTTTCCAAAGGAAGTATTATCCTGTAGGGATTATGCATCTATAGAAGCATAACATCGAAGCAAAGTGTTAGTAAAGTAGTGTCAGTATGAGAGTATTGAAGATACTGTGTAGATTGTAATACTTCCAAAGGAAGTATTATCCCGTAGGTCTACAGTCATAGACTGCAGATAATTGGCAGGGCGGCTGGCTTATGTATTAAAATGAAAGGTTGTAGAAACATGAAAAAAGGACAAATAGTAGAGGGAATGATAGAGAAAATCGAATTTCCAAATAAGGGAATTGTAACAGTGGAGGATCGTGATGCCAATGGAAATTCCCTGGGCATGAAGCGGGTCATCGTGAAAAATGGAATTGTGGGCCAGAAGGTATCCTGTTCTATCAATAAGCTGAGAAAGGGGAAGGCGGAAGGCAGACTGTTAGCAGTATTGGAAAAATCCCCTATAGAAGTGGAGAGCAAATGTCCTCACTTCACAGGTTGCGGTGGCTGTACCTATCAGAATCTTCCTTATGAAGAACAGCTTGCATTGAAGGAATCCCAGGTAAAAGCACTATTAGATCAGGTATATGTCAATCGTGAAGAGAATCCGGATACCAGTTATGTCTTTGAATCTATTCATCCAAGTCCGGCACAATATGAATATCGCAATAAGATGGAATTTTCCTTTGGAGATGCCTATAAAGATGGGCCTCTTGCCCTTGGTATGCACAAGAGAGGCAGCTTTTATGATATCGTGACTGTGCCGGAGTGCCAGATCATAGATGCAGATTACCGCCTGATACTCACCACAGTGCTGGATTATTGCAGAGAACGCAATCTGTCCTTTTATCATAAATTGAGACATGAAGGATTTCTGCGTCATCTCCTGGTGAGAAAGGCATATAAGACGGGAGAGATTCTCGTGGCACTGATCACATCCACCCAGGAGCAGGAGGATTTTATGCCATTGGTGGAAAGACTGCTGGCATTGCAGGATGGGGAGACAGGAGAACAAAAAGCGGTGACACGAGGAATAGAGGAATCAAAATTGACGGATAAAGAGTGTAATGAGTCAGGGACGACAGGGAAACTTTCTGGGCGGATCGCAGGTATCCTACATACCAAAAATGACAGTCTGGCAGATGTGGTACAGAGTGACGAGACGGATATTCTATATGGTCAGGATTACTTCTATGAGGAGTTGCTGGGCATGAGGTTCAAGATTTCACAGTTTTCCTTTTTCCAGACGAACAGTCGTGGTGCAGAAGTACTCTATGAGACCGCCAGAAGCTATGTGGGTGATCTGAATGCAGATGGCAGGAAAGACAAGATCATCTTTGACTTATACAGTGGCACAGGAACCATCGCACAGATGCTGGCACCTGTGGCAAAAAAGGTCGTGGGTGTGGAAATCGTGACGGAAGCAGTGGATGCGGCAAGGGAAAATGCCAAACTCAATGGACTGGATAACTGCGAATTTATCGCTGGGGATGTACTGAAGGTACTGGATACCGTCACCGATAAACCGGACTTCATCGTGTTGGACCCCCCAAGGGATGGCATCCATCCAAAGGCACTGACCAAGATCATCGGCTATGGCGTGGATCGAATCGTCTATATCTCCTGTAAACCCACAAGCCTCGCAAGAGATCTGGGAGTATTTCTGGAGAATGGATATCGGGTGGAGAAAGTTACTACAGTGGATATGTTCCCAGGGACGGTGCATGTGGAGACAATAGTGTTGCTACAAAGAGAGAACTCGTAGAAATCCTTGAATTTAGGCACTTTGCGAAGCATATCGTATTCACAGGCGAGGGTGAAATGTGCCGCAATAAATACATCAAAGACTACGTTACCGTAAAAGTAGTAATAGATGTAGGGTGTGGGAACACAAAAAATTAAATATTGAATGGAAAAAGGGTATTGTGAAAACAGTATCCTTTTTCGTGTTTAGACGTTCAGAAATGAGCGTCTATTTTTTTACCCTCATGTTACGCAGTAGAGCCGAAAAAAGCCTTGTATCAAGCGGCTTTGCAGACACAGTTTTGACCGGGTAAGGGGTTTATACCTTTTCCCTCAATATCGCACTTCTACTGCGTAACAAATCCACCGCGAAAGGAGCTGATGAAGCAATGGCAGTTTTCAGAGTAGAGCGCAACCGGGGCTACACCGTAATGAGCAACCACCACCTACGCAACAAGGACTTGACCTTAAAGGCAAAAGGACTTTTGTCGCAAATGCTGTCCTTGCCGGAGGACTGGGACTATACCCTTGCAGGGCTGTCCTGTATCAACCGGGAGAAAATCGACGCGATACGCGAAGCGGTACGGGAGCTTGAAAAAGCCGGGTATATCGTCCGCAGCCGGGAACGCGACGAGAAAGGACGCTTGCGCGGCACAGACTACATCATTTACGAGCAGCCACAGCCGCCTAACTTGGATTTACCTACATTGGATAATCCAACATTGGAAAATCCAACGCAGGAAAAACCAATGTTGGAAAATCCAATGCAATTAAATAAAGAGATACAAAGAACTGACTTACCCAAAAAAGAAAAATCAAATACAGATTTATCAAATACCCATTCCATTCCTATCCATTCCCTAAATCCCCTGCCTTATGACGAGGACGACACAGAGCCGGAAAGGAACGGAAAGGAAGCGTCTACACAAAGCGCAGTAGAAATCTATCGGGAAATCATCAAGGACAATATCGAGTATGACATTCTCATGCAGCGCAACAGCACAGACCGGGAACGGCTTGACGAGATTGTAGACATTATGCTTGAAACCGTTTGTACGGCAAGAAAGATGATACGCATTGCCGGGGACGACTACCCCGCCGAGCTTGTGAAGTCAAAATTTATGAAGCTCAACAGTATGCACATTGAATTTGTCCTTGACTGTATGCAGCAGAACACAACAAAGGTACGCAACATCAAGCAGTATTTACGGGCGGTGCTTTTCAACGCCCCATCTACCATAAGCAGCTACTACACGTCGCTTGTTTCTCACGATATGGCAAGCGAGGACTGGGGCAAGCCAAAATCCGGCATACCCGATTACACCTACAAAGAGGGCGAAAGCCTGTAACCACCAAAGGAGGATTTACCATGAAACAGGGAGCATTGATTTTCGACGAACAGACCGACCGCTACGACATTCGCTTTGACCTTGCCACTTATTACGGCGGGCTGCATTGCGGAGAATGTTTCAGCGTGTTTACCGGGGGCAAATGGAAGCCCACCCGTATTGAAATGAACCCGGCGCAGGAATGGTATCTTGTTGGTATCCGTACCGCAGACCTTTCCGGTTTGCAGGTACAGATTTAAGAATATGCGCCGCAGCACATACCGGGGCAGCTTTCAAAAGGGCTGCCCCTTTTCCATGCCTGCAAGCGGCGTACCACCCTAACCAACATGACAAAAACCACGAAAGGAGGACGGTAAATGCAAGATGAAGTCAATGAGAAAGTCGTTGCAATCTCAATCAAGACAACAAAGCTCACCGCCGAGCTGCTGCAAAAGGCTACAAAACTGCTGCTTTCCCAAATGAAAAAGCAGAAAGACAAAGCCATGCAACCCCACGGCAAACAGACCTTGCGGCAGCTTATGAAGCAGAACACAGGCGTTTCCAATATCGAGATAACCGACGAGAATATCAAAGCCTTTGAGCATACGGCGAAAAAGTACGGCATTGATTTTGCCCTAAAGAAAGACGCCACAGAAACGCCGCCCCGCTACCTTGTATTTTTCAAGGGACACGACGCCGACGTGCTAACCGCAGCCTTTAAGGAATTTTCCGCAAAGAAGCTGACACAGGAACATAAGCCCTCAATCCGAAAGGCATTGTCGGCGTTCAAGGAAGCCGCAAAGCAGCTCAACCAAAGCCGCCAAAAGGTAAAGAACAAGGACAGGGGGCTTGACCGATGAAAAATATCAACTTCAAAAAGTTGCTTATACCCAATCTGCCGTATCTGCTCTTTGTCTATCTCTTTGATAAAGTGGCACAGGCAGTACGAATGACACCGGGCGCAGACCTATCCGGCAAGTTGCTTTCTATCGGGGACGGTTTTACCGCAGCCTTTTCTTTTCCTGCGCCGAGCCTTGCCCCGGTTGATTTACTGGTAGGCGTTGCGGGTGCGGTGCTTATCCGGCTGATTATCTATTGCAAGGGCAAGAACGCGAAGAAATACCGCAAAGGCGTTGAATATGGCTCTGCCCGTTGGGGAAGTGCCGAGGATATAAAGCCCTATGTTGACCCTGTATTTGAGAACAACATCATTCTGACACAGACGGAACGGCTGATGATGAGCAGCCGCCCGAAGCTGCCGAAGTACGCAAGAAACAAAAACTGCCTTGTTATCGGTGGCAGCGGCAGCGGAAAAACCCGCTTCTTTGTCAAACCGAACCTCATGCAATGCACCTCAAAAACCTTTCCTGTCAGCTATGTAGTGACCGACCCGAAAGGATTAGTATTTAGAGGACGGAGAAATCCGCACAAAACTAAAGAAAATCTAAGGGTATGTAGGAGGTGGCACTATGACCGCACAAGCAACGAAAATTACCGCATTGTACGAGCGTTTGAGCCGTGACGATGAATCACAGGGCGAGAGCAACAGCATTATCAATCAAAAGGCGTTTTTAGAGGACTACGCCAAGCGAAACAATTTCACAAATATTCGCCATTTCACAGACGATGGCGTAAGCGGCACGACCTTTGACCGCAAGGGATTTCAAGCTATGATTGCCGAAGTGGAGGCAGGAACTGTCGCAACTATCATTGTTAAGGACATGAGCCGATTTGGGCGAGATTATCTGAAAGTTGGTCTTTACACCGATATTCTGTTTAAGGACAAGGGTGTACGATTTATTGCAATCAACAACGGTATTGACAGCAATAAACAGGGCGACAACGATTTCACCCCATTTTTGAACATCATGAACGAGTGGTACGCAAGAGATTCCAGTCGGAAAATACAGGCGATTTTCAAATCCCGTATGCAGGAGGGCAAGCGTGTTTCGCCCAGCGTTCCATACGGCTATCGGCGTGACCCGCAGGACAAGCAACACTTGATAGTGGACGAGGAAGCTGCCGCTGTTGTTCGCCGAGTATATCAGATGGTGATTGACGGGTACGGTGTGAATGGGATAGCCGACATACTGACCGCCGACAAGGTGCTAATCCCTGCCGCATATGCAAAGCTCAACTGCCCCGAAAACAACCATAGCAAAGGCTTTCACGACCCTTATCGTTGGTCGGCAACCTCGGTTGGCTACATTCTCACCAAACAGGAATACATGGGGCATACCGTTTTAGGAAAGACCGTTACCGTAAACTACAAAGGGAAAAAACGGCGGAAAGCCGAGGACGAGGAATTGATGATTTTTAAGAACACCCATGAGGCTATCATAGACGAGGAAACATGGGAGCTTGCCCATCGGCTAAGAAAGACAATCAGAAAACCGTCCTATCCAGACCGCCCCGCAAACCCTCTGACTGGTCTTGTGTACTGTGCCGATTGCGGTCACAAGCTCACCCACCGTCAGCCGTCACCCAATAAAGAAAAAATATTTGATGCTGACAATGCTTATGTTTGCGGCAACTACCGTCAGCTTACCCGTGACTGCACGATGCACTTTATCAAAACCTCTGCTTTGCAGGATTTGATATTATCCGCTATTCGGGAAGTCAGCACCTTTGTCCGCAGCGATGAAAAAGAGTTTTTGCACCTTGTTCGGGAGGAAACAAACGCAGGGATTGAGATAGAGATTAAGGAGCAGAAAAAGCGGCTACACAAAGCAGAAAAACGGATTGCCGAACTGGACGGACTCATAAAAAAGCTCTATGAGGGCAACGCCATAGGCAAGATACCCGATAAGCATTTTAACCGTATGCTTACCGAGTATGACAAGGAGCAAACCAGTTTGGAACAGGAGTTTTCTGCATTGCAACAGGCTATTTCCACTCAAAAGCAGGACTATGAAAACCCACAGCGATTTATTGCACTTGTCAAACGCTATACCGATTTTACAGAGCTTACCACGCCAATGCTCAATGAGTTTATTGAAAAAGTGATTGTGCATGAGGCTACTGGCGGCAGGGCGCATCGCAAGCAGAAAGTGGATATTAATTTTAACTTTATCGGGAACTTTGTACCGCCGAAACAAGAGCCGCAGACTCCCACTTTAACTGCCGAGCAACAGGAGGTAGAACGCAAAAAAGAGATACGGCGTGACCGAGAACGAGAACAAAACCGCTTGCGTATGCAGCGTGTGAGGGCGGCGCAGAAAGCCGCCCAAGCCGAGGACATGGAAAAAGGGGTGTGCCTACTCACAAGCAGCTTGCCACAGTCAGAGCCACAGAGAGTCGCCGCACGATAATGAAATGGAGTGTAAAAGTGATGAAATTAGAATATATCCAAAACGGTGATTATCTCATTCCCAATTTAGCATTGAGTGAACAGCCGACACAGCCAATCGGCAAGTATGGGCGTATGAGGAAAACCTATTTACAGGAACACCGCCCCGCTTTGTTTCACAGCTTGCTTTTATCCGAAAAGCTCTATCCCCACCTACTTGAAATCGACCAAGCTGCCAACGAACGATTGGAAAGGCTCATGCCGTCGCTGATGAAAGCGGCGGGCATTACGGAGCAGCTTAAAGCCACCGACCAACTGAAATGGGTTGGCTTAATGAATACGGTTAAGGCACAGGTGGAGGAAATCATTTTTGCGGAGCTTATCTACTGTTGAAGTATTACAGTGAGGTACGGTAACAAATGAAGTTGCCGTACCTTATTTGTTGAAACTGTTTGAGTAATAATATGTTTCTTGACACTACCTAATAGGTATGTTATCATAAGGTATAAAAGGAGGGTATAAAATGGACAAAATAATTCTCGGCATTTTAATGCTGAAACGGCTAACCGCTTATGAAATACGCAATGTTATTCGGCAAAATTACAGTTCCATGTGCAGCGATAGCTTAGGCAGCATTCAAGTCGCACTCAAAAAATTGCTTGAGGCAGGGTTTGTTACCTGTTCCGAATTTGTGGAAAATGGGGTGAACAAAAAACGCTACTCCATTACAGATTTGGGGCGAACCGATTTTATGGGTTGGCTTAAAACACCAATGGATATGTCCAAAACAAAAAATATGGACTTAGGAAAACTGTTGCTTATGGGGCTTGTTCCGGCAAAGGAGCGAGAGGCGTTATTAGATGAAATCCTACAAAAGCTGAACAAAGAGCTTTGTGATTTGACAGAAATCTTAAAAGCAACGGAACATTGGGATGGGAAAAATCAAGTGTTAGCTGAAATGGAAACCGACACTGATTATCGGTTAGGCATTCAAAGTGCAACACAGCAAACTGACATGGATAAAAATATAGACGGTATTCGTTATTTTGAAAATATGACCTTGCGATTTGGAATTGCAGAGGCAAAATTTCAGATTGAGTGGTTTTCCAAACTACGGGATACTGTTTCAAAAGGAGATGTATCCGATGAATGAGACAGGCATGATAAAAATTGACAATATTATTAAGGTATTTGAGGGAAAGAGAGGAAAAGTCATTGCTAATAATGGCATATCTCTTTCTGTAAACCACGGCGAAATCGTAGGACTACTCGGTCATAACGGTGCAGGAAAAACCACTTTAGTCAATCAGATGTTAGGACTATTGAAACCTACAAGTGGCGAAATCACCATTATGGGGCAGTCGATTATCAGAAATCCGAAACAAGGCAGAATGCTCTGCTCGGTGCAGCCACAATCACAGTTGTCGTTGGGAGAATTATCCCCGCTAAAGGCTGTAACTATTATGGGGCAAATGCGTGGAGGAAATGAAACGGAAATGAAAGCAGAGGCAATGAGACTCTTTGAGGCGTTGGACATCACGGAATGGATAAATAAGGAATGCAATCAACTCTCTGGCGGTGTGAAAAGGCTAACTGCTTTTTGTATGGCGGTGATACATTCTAAACAGGTTATCATCCTTGACGAGCCGACTAACGATGTTGACCCCGTTAGGCGCAGATACCTCTGGTCTGAAATCAAAAAACTGACACAGCAAGGTAAAGGTGTGATTTTAGTAACCCACAATGTAGCGGAGGCTGAAAATGTGGTGGATAAGGTCGCAATCCTGCATCACGGTAAAATTTTGAGATATGGTACAGCCGCACAGGTTAGCGGTAAAAACGGAAAAGACCTACGGCTCACTTTTTTGCCATCCAAAGGATTTACGAATGATAATTTGCCAGAATGGGCAACGGATGTAATGCCCATAGAGGAACGCATTGCGTTTGCAGTACAAAAGGAGCGACTACATCTTGCGGTTGATTGGGTACGAGGACAGGTGGAATGTGGTGCGGTATATGATTATTCTCTGTCGGAATCAACGCTGGAGGATGTATATGTTAAGCTGACATCAGAAAAGGAGAATGGAAACAATGACCTTAACCATGCAATATAAACAAACATTGAAAATGCAAGTTCTAAGAAGTGTTGGCTTTTACACAGTGGTTGCCATCATGCAGATTATTATATCTTTGGGTATTGCAATCGGGTTTACTTATCTTTTCTCCGACCCCGAACAGCAATCCGTTTTATATTTGGCAACAGGAGCGCCGACCATTGTACTGCTTATGACTGGCTTAGTCCTCTTGCCAGTACACATTACAAATAATCGCAGTGAGGGGTATGACGAATTTCTAAGGACTTTGCCCGTCAATCGAGCAGCCATTCTCTTGGCTGATACTACTATTTGGCTGCTGATTACCCTGCCCGGTATTTTGATTTCCATGTTGATTACAAATCTTATGTTCGCACCGGGGTATGCGATTTCACCTTGGTTTTTCTTAGTCTATCTGTTATGTGGATTAACCTGTGTAGGTGTTGGTTACGGATATGCAAATGCGCTCCCTCCTACATTGGCAATGTCGTTGTCACAGATAATTGCATTTGTGGCATTGATGTTTTCACCCATCAATTTCCCTATGAGCCGTCTGCCCGTGTGGTTGCAGGTAGTCCATACAGTACTGCCGCTTGACTCAATGGCAAAGATGATGCGTTCAACCTTGGCAATGGGAACCTTTGAAGTAAGCATCTTTGATATAATAAAGGTTTTTATTTGGTGCATATTGGGATTTGCTGTGGCAATTAAGATACTGAATAAAAAATAAGTAACGCAGGGCAGATAGTGAGGTGAAAGTGTGGAAAATATTCAATGGTTGCTATGCCCGATTTGTAAAAACAAAACGAGGACAAAATTGCGAAGTGATACCGTGCTTGAAAACTTTCCCCTTTTTTGCCCGAAGTGCAAGCAAGAAACCTTAATCAATGTACGACAACTAAATATGTCAGTTGTTAGAGAGCCAGACGCAAAGACGCAGAGCCGATAGCCAACGAGAATGAAACTCGTGGTTGTCGGCTCTTTTTCATAGGAGAATTGCCATGTTACAGATGTTTTCAAATCCCGCCAAATTGAAAAAGGAACACAGCACCACAATCCACCTGTAAATCAGTAGCTTTTTGTTGCGCCCAAATACAACAAAATAGGTATGCCCATGCCCGATTGAAGTTAATTCAGTCGGGCATTTTTGCGTTCATAGACCCTCGTTGCCGTTCCCCACCACCCCCGTTCAGACCAAAAAATCTGAACGGAGGAAAGCCTATGGAAATCACCATACAAATAAACGGACAAGCCTTGTCAGTAGAGGTCAGCATCGAGGTTTACCAGTACCTTGACCGAGCAGACCACAAGAACGAAAATCTTGCCCATGAGCAGCGGCGGCATTGGGATATGCGGGAGCTTGACGAGTACATCATTGCCAACGAGTGCAGCCGCAGCTACATACTCACACCAGAGCAAATCGTTTGCCGCAAGGAAACCCTTGCCGAGATTACGGAGGTGCTGAACGCTTGCACCGAAACACAGCGGCAGCGTTTCTTTCTCTATGCTCTGGAGGGCATGAGCTTTGCGGAAATCGGGCGGCATTGTAGCTGTTCTAAATATGCCGCAAGGGATAGCATTACAGCGGTCAGAAAAAAATATCAAGAATTTTTATAAAACAGACCCCACGAAACGCCATTTTCAGGCTAAACAGTGAGGGGTAATTTTGCCCTATCACATTCCGCAAGAGGACAGACTATTTTTCGCCTGTCCTCTTGCCATTTTAGGAGGTTTAGCCATGCCAGTTATCAATCTAAGAACGCACTACCCGCACTACAAAGAGGACATTTTCATCGAAGTATCAGACGAGGTTGCCGAGGTGATTTTGCTGTCAATCCGTCAGAAAAACAACTATGACCGCAGAATGTACCGCTACAAGGCACATTATTCCCTCGATGTGGGAGATGGCATTGAACACGATGCCCTTTACTCTGCACCCTCTCCCGAAGAAATCCTCATGCAAAAAACATCATTAGAGCAGCTTTATGATGCCCTGCACCACCTACCCGATAAACAGGCTCACCGTGTCCATGCTCACTACATTTTGGGCGAAAACAAGGCACAGATAGCAAAGTGCGAGGGTATCAGCGGCAGTTGCATTTGCGGCTCTGTTCAAAGCGGTGTGAAAAATCTAAGGCGGTATTTTGAACAGAAAAAATGGTTGCCGTGAGGTGCAGCCATGACAACTATCAATCTAAGAAAATATTATTACCCCACCTACAAAAAAGACACTTTCATTGAGGTGTCAGACGAGGTTGCTAATGCCCTCTTGCTTGCCCATCGCTATGAAAGCAGCAGCCACCAAAAGATAGTTTATCACAAGGCGTTTTACTCTCTCGATGCCGAGGACGGTATAGAACTTTCTGCCCTTGATTGGGAGCAGCCATCGCCCGAAGAACTGTTCATACAGGCAGAGGAACAGGCACACGCCGAACTGTTTTTACGCCGCTTGGAACAGGCTCTAAGCTGCCTAACTCCTCCACAGGCTCGCCGTGTTCATGCTCACTTTTTTCTTGGCAAGCGGTACGCTCAAATCGCCCGTGAGGAACAGCTATCCGACTCTTGTATCAAGCGGTCAATCGAGGGAGCAATCAGACGATTACAACGCTATTTCAAACAACAGAAATGGGAGGATTTTTACTTATGAAATCATTGGAAGAACAACAAAAATCGGTACAAGCCGAAATCAAACAGCTTGAAAACAGGCAGAAAATTCTACTTAACCGCAAGCACAAAGAGGAACGCCGAGAACGCACCCATCGGCTCATTGAACAAGGAGCAATTTTAGAGAGCGTCTTTCCCGAAGTTGCCGCCATGACGGGCGAACAGGTCAAAGCATTTCTGCAACAAAAACGCTGATACCACCGAGGAACGCTATCCCTCCCTTGGTTACAAGGGCGCACTTATACACCCTTACGGGTGTTGTGCGCTCTGCCGAGGGCGTTGTGAGCGTTGCTCACGATGGGGAGCTACTCTCCCCAAACCCCTTGTGAACTTGCCGACAGGCAACATTCTCTGCGGAGAATATTGTCTGTCAACAAGTCTGATTATGCCACACTCACAGCCACAGCGAAAGGAGGTCTGCCCGTGGCAATTTACCATTGCAGCATTAAAATTGTCAAACGCAGTCAAGGCAAAAGTGCCGTAGCTGCCGCCGCTTATCGCAGCGGCGAAAAACTCACAAATGAGTATGATGGTATCACCCACGATTACACGAAAAAAGGCGGTATTGTCCATAGTGAAATCTTGCTGCCCTCTCACGCACCACCCATTTTGCAAAACCGTTCCGAACTTTGGAACAGTGTGGAGCTTTTCGAGAAAAACAGCAATGCCCAGCTTGCCCGTGAAATTGAAATTGCTCTGCCTGCTGAACTGGACAGGCAAGCACAATTATCCCTTGTCCGTGCGTATATCAATGATACTTTTGTGTCGGTTGGTATGTGTGCGGATTTTGCTTTGCACGACAAAGGAGATGGCAACCCTCACGCTCATATCATGCTCACTCTCCGACCATTGGAAAAGGACGGAAATTGGGGAGCAAAGTGCCGCAAGGAATACGACCTTGACGAGCAGGGGCAGCGCATCCGTTTGCCGAGCGGAGCGTTCAAGAGCCACCGTGTCAACACCACCGACTGGAACGACAGGGAGAAAGCCGAGCAGTGGCGGTCTGCATGGTCTGGCTATGTTAATCGGAGCTTGGAGCAAAACGGAATAAAAGAGCGTGTAGACCACCGCAGCTATAAGCGGCAAGGCGTTGACAAAATCCCCACCGTTCACATAGGTGTTGCCGCCACGCAGATGGAGCGAAAAGGCATTGCCACCGACAAGGGAAATATCAATCGTGAGGTTGCCGCACAAAACAAGCTGCTCAAAGAAATGAAAGCTCGCATCACTCGTCTTTATAACTGGTCTAAGGAGAACGAAAAGCAGCCAGAAAAGGTAAGCATTTTGGAACTGCTCAAGCAGCCGACACCGAGCAAACCCACCACCCAATACGGCAAAATCAAGGCTCTCAAAGAAAGTGCAGCACTATTCCACTTTTTACAGAGCAACGGTATTTCCTCTATGGCAGAGCTGCACCAAAAGATTACCGCTATGCAGAGTAGCTATTACGCCCTCCGTGGCGAGATAAAAAGTGCGGAAAGGGAGATTACCACCCTCACTAAACATCTTGAAATATGGGGGCAATACGGGGCAAATAAGCACCCCAAAAGCGACAGTGAAAAGCTGCTGCTTGAAAGTGCCGCCAAGTATCTAAACGAGTTAAAATCATCGGGCGGCGGCATCACCCCAAAGAAATGGACAGCCGAGGTTAGTCGCCTAACCGCCCACAAAGATGAGCTATATCAGAAAATGAAGTCTATGCGGGAGGAAATCAAAGCCGTGGAAACCATACGCAAGAACGCCGAGCAGCTTGCCGCCACCACACCCCCACCACGAAAGGAGCAAAACCATGATAGATAAAGTCGGTATCAAAATCGACCCCAAACACACCGTTTTCATACAGATAGGCGATACCCTACCCGACATACTCCCACTACTGCAAACGGCTCTTACAGGCGATAAAATCTCCGAAAATCGCCCCGAAACACTACGCAAAATACGCCTATCTATCTCTATCGGCGTTTCAGAGGAAAAGGAGCGTTTACCATGCCGAGAATGAGCAAAAAGCGAAAACTGGAATGGTCTTTTTTTCTCAATAACCGTAACCGCATCACCTACAACAGCCAGTGCCGACAGTGCCGCCGCCTGTGCAAACAGAGTTTTCGGGCAATCATAGTGGATTGCCCACCATACCAATCCAAACGAGCAAAGGAGAAAGAAAATGGCAGATAACCGCAGATATTTTTACTTAAAGCTAAAGGAAAGTTTCTACAACAGCGAAACAATGGTGGTTTTGGAGAGTATGCAAGACGGACTGATTTACTCCAATCTGTTAATGAAAATGTATCTTATGTCGTTGAAAAACAACGGTATCCTCATGCTGAACGACCACATACCACACTCGCCGCAGACCATAGCCACCTTTACCCGTCACCAAATCGGCACAGTAGAACGAGCGTTAAAAGTGTTCATTGAGCTTGGCTTGGTGGAAATCCTCACCGATGGCACTTACTACATGACCGATATTCAAATGCTTATCGGCTTATCCTCTACCGAGGGGGAGCGAAAAAAGCGTGAGCGTATGCGGTTGCAAGAGCAAAATCTACTGCCCCAAACCGTAGTGGACATTTGTCCACCCATAGGCAAGGTGGACAAATGTCCCCCTATATTAGAGTTAGAGAAAGAGTTAGAGTTAAAGACAGAGATAGAGAGAGAGTTAGAAACAGGACAAACCACCCCCGCCCCTTTGGGCAGATACAAAAATATTCTACTTTCTCAAACGGAGCTTGCCGACCTAAAGGCAGAACTGCCCACCAAATGGCAGCATTACATTGACCGCCTTTCGGAATATATGGCATCTACTGGCAAGCAGTACAAAAGCCACATTGCCACCATACGCCGATGGGCGGCGGCTGATGGCAAGCAAAGCGGTATGCCCGATTACAGCTACAAGGAGGGCGAGAGCTTATGAAAAACGAACTGGAACAAGTCTTTGACAATATTGCCGCAGCCGTCACACCAGAGCCGCAGGACTACACCCACCCCGAAACAGGGATTTTACATTGCGGCAAATGCCACACTCCAAAACAATGCCGTGTTACCCTTTTCGGCAAAGAAAAATTGATGCCCTGTACCTGTCAATGCCGCCAAGAGCAGATTGAAAAAGAGGAACAGGCACAGAAAGAACAACAACGCCTTGACCGCATCCGCAGGCTGAAAGCCAATGGTTTGCAGGACAGGGCGTTGCTTGCTTATACCTTTGCACAGGACGATGGAACAAACCCGACCATGCAGCACGCCCACCGCTATGTACGCCATTGGGCAGAGGTTAAGTCACAAGGGCGAGGGTTACTCCTTTGGGGCAGCGTTGGCACTGGAAAAACCTTTGCCGCCGCCTGTATCGCCAATGCCCTCACCGAGCAAGGCGTTCCCGTGCTGATGACGAACTTTTCCAAGATACTCAACAGCCTTTCGGGTATGTTCTCCGAGGACAGGAACAAATATCTTGCCAGTTTGGGCGAGTTTGATTTGCTTATCATTGACGATTTAGGGATTGAGCGAAATTCAGAGTACGCACAGGAACAGGTTTACAACATCGTGGACAGCCGCTATTTGAGCCGCTTGCCCTTTATCATCACCACAAACCTCACGCTGTCAGAACTGAAAAACCCAAAGGACACCGCCCACGCCCGTATCTATGACCGCATTTTAGAGCGTTGCGCCCCCGTCCTATTCGGCGGCAAGAACTACCGCACCGAAAATGCAGAGAACACCAAGAACGCCATTCGAGAGATTTTCACACAGGAGGACAGCCTATGAATACAGAGAAAACCACCATTTCAACCGATGCCACCCAACAGGAAAATGACCGCCCTGCACTTGTCAAGAAAATCGGAAACACGATTTATGAAGTGTCATTTTATTTCAGCACCACCAGTAATGAAACCATGAACGACAAGATAAAACGGCTTATTAAGCGTGATGCAGATTTAAAGTAAAAACTTCCACACTATGTCCTTGACAAATTGTCCGAAAAGGTACGGTGCTTGTGGAATGTGGCAGGCTCTTGTTGCGAAGCGGCTACAAAATCAAGGTTATCGATACGATTAACTTCAAAAAATCCATGCGCTACAATCCCTTTGCCTATCTCCGCAGCGAAAAGGATATTTTGAAACTGGTAAACACAATCATAGCCAACACCAAAGGCGACGGGGAAAAATCCGCAGAGGATTTTTGGGTGAAGTCCGAACGGCTCTTTTACTGCGCTCTAATCGGCTATATCCACTATGAAGCCCCGGAAGCAGAAAAGAACTTCACGACGCTGCTTGAAATGATAAATGCGTCGGAAGCCCGCGAGGACGACCCGGATTTTCAAAGCCCGGTTGACCTCATGTTTGAACGCCTTGAAGAAAAAGCCCCGGAACATTTTGCTGTCCGGCAGTACAAGAAATTCCTGCTGTCAGCGGGCAAGACCCGTTCCTCAATCCTCATTTCCTGCGGTGCAAGATTAGCACCCTTTGATATTCGGGAGCTGCGGGAACTCATGGAAACCGACGAAATGGAGCTTGACACGTTGGGCGACCGTAAAACCGCCCTTTTCGTTATCATCTCCGACACCGATGACACTTTCAATTTTATCGTTTCCATTCTCTACACGCAGCTTTTCAATCTGCTTTGCGATAAGGCTGACGACGTTTACGGCGGGCGGCTGCCTGTTCATGTGCGTTGCCTGCTTGACGAATTTGCGAATATCGGGCAGATACCGAAGTTTGACAAGCTCATTGCCACTATGCGAAGCCGGGAAATTTCTGCTTCAATCATTCTGCAAAGCCAGTCGCAGCTAAAGGCAATCTACAAGGACAACGCCGATACCATAGTCGGTAACTGCGATACGACCCTGTTCCTCGGCGGCAAGGAGAAAACGACCCTCAAAGAAATGTCGGAAATGTTGGGGAAAGAAACCATTGACAGCTTTAACACTTCTGAAAACCGGGGACGGGATATTTCCCACGGGCTGAACTATCAGAAGTTGGGAAAAGAACTGCTACACTTGATGGTGAAGAGTTCAGTTGCCCAAAATAAAACGAACAGGGATACGATACAACTGGACTTTCTGCAAAAGGCTTGCATAGTAGCCTAAATTCAGAAAACAAAGGTGTTGTAGCGAATTGAAATTAGAGTACATCCGCAACGGCGATTATTTCATTCCTAACTTAGTATTAAGTGAACAACCGACACAGCAAATCGGCAAATATGGGCGTATGCGGAAAACCTATTTGCAGGAATACCGCCCCGCCTTGTTTAACAGCTTGCTTTTATCCGAAAAGCTCTATCCCCATTTGCGTGAAATTGACCAAGCAGCCAATGAACGGTTAGAGCAGTTTATGCCACCGCTGATGAAAGCAGCGGGCATTACGGAGCAGCTTAAAACCGCCGACCAAATGAAATGGGTAGGACTAATGAATACAGTTAAGGTACAGGTGGAGGAAATTATATTTGCAAAGCTGATTTACAACAAGTTACGTTACAAGCGCATAAAATCTAATTATATGATAAAATAACCTTGGATGTTTTACAATTTTTAGATGAAATAAACAGCCATACGCTTAAAAAATCATTGTTTTAGCAGTCGCAACCAAGGTGCAACTTTAAATTGACGATGTGCAACGGCAAACCGCTATGATGTAATAGGCTTATTTGCTATACTCAAGGCACAACAAGAGAGAGGAGGTACTCGCCTATGAAATTCTTTCCAATCGTTATTGTTCTTTTAGGCATAACCCTTTATGGTTGCGCTTTATCAGATAACAGAGAATTGAATTGTGCAGAAACCGAGCAAAGCCAAACCATTCGTTATGAAAGCGAAACTCTGCAAGACAATAGCAGTGAGATTAAGGTGCATTACATTGACTTTAGGAAACGGGAGCGTATAGAAACTTTCATTGCTAAAATGAGCGAAAAGTCAGAAAAAGATTATACATGGATTATTTATAAAATGGCATGGTTTACTGATGCCAAAGAAACCGAATAAGTGGAGGGAATACTATGTCATTTGGAGAAACATTGTATACTTTAAGAAAAGAAAAAAATATGTCGCAGGAAAGTTTAGCTCAGCAACTAAACACATCCCGGCAAGCTGTGAGTAAATGGGAAACCAATCAAGGATTTCCCGAAATGGATAAGCTTAAAATGATGAGCAACCTTTTTGGAGTTTCAATCGACTACATGATTAACGGCGAACAGGTCAGCATTGAAAGTAAAAATGAGCGTGGGTATTATGCCAGTGCAGAAACCATAGAGGGGTTTTTGATTTACAGGCGTAGCGTCATGAAATCAGTTGTAATTGGTATTTTACTAATACTATTAAGCGGAGCACCATCCTTAATGTTTTCTGCAAACGTTGCACTGCATACGGTTATTGCATCTTTTCTTCTGATTACTGGTGTTGGGTGCATACTTATTGCCTGCTTTAAGGAAAATCGTTATAAAAAAATCACAGAAGAAAATTTAATACTCGACAACACTTTCTTGACCGAATTACGCACTCGCTATGCAGACATGAGAAAGAAGTATGTAGCACTATGTATTATGGGTATCGGTTTTGGTCTCGCATCCTTAGTGTTATCAACATTATTGGAAGATATTTTTCAATTAGGTGTGAGCGGTTATCATATCATAGCGTTACTTTTGCTTGCGGTTGGTGTAGTAATGATTGTATATTCAAGCGTAATGATATCTACTTTTGAGCTTATTATCAATAATGAAAAGTACCATAAAAAAAGAAAAGTTGACAGAACCCCTTTCACTTTTTGGCAAGTCATTTGTATTATCATCCTTAGCCTTGTAGTATTAGCTGCCATTTATGTTGTCACTGGCGGCGAGGGGCATATTGCAACTTGGATTGAAAAGATAATATCCAAATTGTAAATGGTCAGCTCTAATTGCTAAACGCTGAAACTTATATTTAGTAAGTATAAAATTATATATCACTGTCTAATGCGGAATATAAAAAAAGCCGTCATTTGACAGTTGATGTTAGGTGTCTTAAAAATGTCTAACGGCGGTTTTGAAAATGAACCGCCCCCTGTCAAGTAGACAGATGAAAAAAAGAAAAGTTATGCAGCAAGGGTCTGGTTCCTAAAGTCAAGGGGAGCCAGGCCCTTTAGCTTCGACTGAAGTCTTCTGGTATTGTAAAAAAGA
>JAQVCT010000058.1 GCA_028689655.1 Lachnospiraceae bacterium | reverse complement strand
TTTCCTTGTATATTTTTCTATAATTGCTTGACAGTAGTACCCCATTTCACTAGAATGAGGGATGACACAAATCAGTTTCTACCTATTGAAATGTTTTTATATTTATCTATGTTTTCCGTTTGTGCCAATTATTTTTAGCTATTTTATTATCTAAATCATTATTTAATTGTACCTTTTCAGAGCCAAGCAAATTCATAAAAATATGCGAATCATGCTTGCATGAGTGAGCTGATTTTTGTGAATTTATTTGGCGAAATAACCACATAAGCAAAAGGAAAGCTTCGAAGAAGCGATTTTGCGCATGGGGTTCTGAATAGTTACCATTATTTAAAATTAAGAAGAGAAGGTTCATCATGAAGACAAAATTACAGAAATTTAATCAATACCTTACCTATATTATGGCGTTGCTCTATCCCATTGCCCTATTCTATTTATTTGAGAGCTATACCCATAATGCTTTTACCACCATGAAATTCCCCATTCAGCTATTAAATTACCTCTTTTTTGAGTTGGCAGCCCTCCTGCTGTTCTTCCTCATAGGACGTCTACATATTGCTTTTATTGTGGAATCCGGGTTGTTTGCTTTTATAGGACTTGCCAACTATTTCGTGATCCAGTTCCGCTCCGCACCCATCATGCCCTGGGATATTTTTTCCATCCGTACAGCAGCCAGCGTTGCCAATAACTTTAAATATAATTTGTCTAGGAATACCGTGTTCACATTGTTGGGCTTTCTGTTGCTCATCTTTATTGCCACTGGTTTTCGCACCCTTAAAGTTGCCAATTGGAAAAAGCGTCTCCTGGGAATCCTGATCTGCTGCATGGGTATTTCCGGACTCACAGTCTATGTGCAGCAGCCATCCACAGTATCCAAATTCCGTATGTATGACAAATTATTTACCCCCACTGTGATGAGCAAGCGGGACGGCACTGCAATCGCCTTTATGATGGAATTGCAGTATCTTACTGTGAAAAAGCCCTCCGGCTATGACGAACAGACGGTAATAGCGACCCTGGATGCCCAGTCACAATCTGCAGAAGCTTCCAATACTGCCGGCAATGCAGCCCATCGCCCCAATATCATTGTCATTATGAACGAAGCGTTCTCGGATCTTAGCATTCTGGGGGATTTTAAGACAAACGAGGATTATATGCCTTTTATGCATTCTCTCATGGACAACGGCGAGAACACAGTATCCGGTCATCTGAATGTTTCCGTTCTCGGAGGAAATACTGCCAATACCGAATTTGAATTTCTGACAGGGAACAGCATGGCATTCCTTCCCCAGGGAAGCATTCCCTATCAGCAGTATATCACCCAGTCCATAGATTCCACGCCAAACTATCTGAAAACTTTGGGTTACTCCACGATTGGTATGCATCCCTATCGTGCAAAAGGCTGGGATCGGGAACGTGTATATCCCCTCCTGGGATTGGATACCTCCTACTTTGAAGATTCCTTCACGGATCCTTTGCTCATCCGTAAGTACATCAGCGATGAATCCAATTATAAGAAAATTCAGGAATTGTATGAGGAAAAAGGTGCTAACAACCCGCTGTTCCTGTTTAATGTGACCATGCAGAATCACTCCTCCTACACAGACAGTTTTCCAAACTTCACGCCGGAGATTGCCATGGATGGGGACTCCTCAGATGCTTTAAATAATTATCTGTCTCTGATAAAGATATCTGATTCCGCATTGGAAGACCTAATTCAATATTTTAAAGAGCAGAGCGAGGACACGATTATCGTCTTCTTCGGTGACCATCAGCCTGCCAACTCCGTTGTAGAACCTATCTGGAAATTGCAGGGAAAATCCAATGATACCCTCACCGATGAAGAGTTAAATCTTCGCTACAAGGTTCCTTTTATTGTCTGGGCGAACTACGATATTCCAGAGGAATCCGGCGTTGAGACAAGTGCCAACTTCCTGGCTTCCAGAGTATTATCCATCGCCGGTATCCCGCTGTCAGATTACGATTCCTATCTTACGAATCTCCAGCAGTCCTATCCTGTAATCTCCGCCATCCAGGCAACGGACGCCAATGGAACCTCAACACCTGTCGCTGATCAGTCAGAGCAGTTAAATGAATACCAACAGATACAATATTATCAAATATTTAAGAATCGTTAAGATACGATTAAGGGAGTTATTATGAAATCGATGACAATGAAAGATTTTATCAAGAAAAACATGCTTTACCTTCTGGCATTTATCCTGCCGGTCGCTATGATGATGCTGATCTTCATCATTCGGGGCATTTATCCATTTGGAGATGGTTCCTTTTTACATGTGGATATGTATCATCAGTATTTTCCATTTTTGACAGAATTCTATCACAAATTAAAAAATGGAGAGAGTCTCTTTTATTCCTGGAATGCGGGCATTGGATCTAACTTTCTGGCTTTATATGTGTATTACCTCGCGAGTCCTTTCAACTGGCTGGTGATTTTCTGCCCGGAATCATTATTAATCGAATTTATGACCTACCTGGTAGTGCTCAAGATTGGATTCAGTGGTGCTGCATTTGCCTATTATTTAAGTAAACATTTTGGCCGCAAGGATTTCACGATCCTGTTCTTTTCCATTTTCTATGCCATGTCCGGTTACTATGCCGCATATAACTGGAACGTTATGTGGCTGGACTGTATCGTGCTGGCACCTATCATCATTCTGGGGCTGGAACGTTTGGTCTCAGAGGGAAAATACAAGCTCTACTGTGTCAGCCTTGCCCTTGCCATATTATCCAACTACTATATTTCCATTATGATATGCATTTACCTGGTGCTCTATTTCCTGGTGCTCCTGCTCACCTGCCCCAACAGAATAAAAGCATTTTTCCAATTTGCCGTTTACTCTCTGCTGGCAGGGGGCATGGCAGCGGTTCTTTTGATTCCTGAGCTTGCTGCGCTGCACTATTCAGAATTTGCCAGCTTTGATTTTCCAAAGACTGTTTCCACTTATTTCTCCATCATGGATGTCCTTGCAAGACATTGTGTCAATGTCACCGTAGAAATCGGTCTGAATCACTGGCCAAATCTCTATTGTGGCGTTGCAGTGCTGTTCCTGATTCCGCTGTATATCATGAGCAAGAACATCTCCACCAATGAGAAAATAGGAAAACTCTCCCTGCTGGCTTTTATGATTATCAGTTTTGCTACCAATATACTGAACTTCATATGGCACGGATTTAATTATCCGGATTCTCTTCCATGCCGTCAGTCCTTCCTGTATATTATTCTCATATTGACTCTTTCCTATGAGGCATTGATTCATCTAAAAGAGTATTCCAAATCCGAAATGACTTACAGTTTCTGTGGCGTTATGTTCTTTATTCTCCTTTGCGAGAAGCTGATGGATCCTGCAAATATTGATTCCTCCACCTTTTTATTGACTGGAATCCTATTGCTGTTCTACGCTATCATGATGTATCAATATCGGAAGCATTTCCTTACCTCCGCAAGATTCATCTGTTACATGACATTGATGGTAGTCATGACAGAGGCGACCGTGAATATGATTACCACCAGTGTACCTACCGTAAGCAGAAGCCATTATGTAGAAAATATAGAGAGCAATGAAGCACTTGCCGCTGCTGTCAGGGCGGAAGATCCTGCTTTTTACCGTATTGAGAAATTTTCCAGGCTGACCCAAAATGATGCCATGCTGTCTGATTTTCCTTCCGCATCACTTTTCTCCTCTACCTCCAATTCACATGTAAAGAATTTCTACAGTGATTATGGTATGAAAAGCAGCAGAGTATTTTATAGCTACGAAGGGGCAACTCCCCTCACATTGGCACTGCTGCATACGAAATATATGCTTTCAAAGGAAGAACTTTCCCCAGACAGCCTCTATACCCTTAAAATGCAAAACGACGGTACTTACCTGTATGAAAACAATTATATGCTTCCTTTCGGATACATTATCGAAGCCGACGATCTGACAAAAGCAGCTTCCACCAGCGGTGCCTCTGACAATTTCGACAATTTCGATAAAGATACTTCCGATACAATGGAGAAAAAAGTAATTGACAATGATCTATTTGATACCGTGGATGAGGTATTCACAGAATCCGCTGCGGATGAAACCATTGATGAAATTATGGAAAATCCGTTAGAAAAGCAAAATGCCCTGATTGCAAAATGTAATATTGGCAATCCTTTATTTGACCGAATCACTACAGAAGAAATAGATAACACCACCACCATCGTGGTAGAGCGTGATACACACATCTATGCTTATGCAAATAATCACAAAGTGACCACTGTAACAGCGGATTTTGGCGATTCCACCAAGACCTTTAAAAAGTTGAAAAACTCTTATATTATGGATCTCGGCTATCAAAAAGCCGGCACCATTATCACGCTGCACTGTACCGAACCCGAAGGAAATTCTCTGAATCTGGCTGCCTATACCATGAATGAAGATACACTCCAGCAATGGATCGATCAATTATCACAGCAGCCTATGGAGATTGATTCCTATACCTCCACTGGTCTGTCAGGACATGTGAACGTGAAAAACCCCGGACAGTTGGTGCTCAGTGTTCCCTATGAACCTGGCTGGACCTTAAAGGTAGACGGTAGGAAATCCGATATCAATCTGTTCGAGGATACCTTAATCAGCGTTCCACTGGAACAGGGTGAACACACCATTGCCTTGACTTATTACCCAGCCGGTCTCAACATTGGTATTGTCATCAGTGTTGTGTGCCTTGCCATCTTTGTTGGTATCCTCTATAGAGAAAAACATCCTGGTTCCACAAAAGATAAGAAATCCAAAGCAGCAAAATAATATAAGTACTATAAATCCCCAAAAATTAGGATAGCAAAAAAGATTAAATGATTTTACTCATTTAATCTTTTTTCTTTCTTCTCATCAATATAATATCCAGCAGATCCGTAACAGGCTTTGTGGATAATGCAACCACAATCACAAGTGCCATCACCACAATGATACTCGTCTCTACCATTTCCGGAAGCCTGCCAAGGGGCTTTAAGAGTCCATATTTCCCTATGACTTTTACAAAAAATCCATGAAGAAGATAAATTGACAGAGTCTTTCCACCCGCCTTGGAAATCACTGGTATTTTGCACTCCGGCATCAAGGTAAAAAGAGCAAATATACAGGCAAATGCCAGCAGCATATGAGTCCCGCGAAATGCCATTCCATAGTGAGATTTTGCGTATCCTGTAGCCTCATAAAGCCAGTTTCTGTCTACAAATCCATAACTTATGCTGCAATAATATAAAGTGGCTAATACAAGCACAGACGCAATCACAACGCACACATGATTTCTGTTCCATCGTCTATTCAGACTCCTGCATTCACTTTTATCCTGACTTCTATCCTGACCTCTATTCAGACTTTTGTCCTGGCTTCTATCCTGACTTCTATTCAGACTTTTGTCCTGACTTCTATTCAGACTTTTGTCCTGACTTTTGTCTCGATTTTTATATTGTCTCATATAATATCCAGCCATATAAAAAGGAAAAAAAACGATAATTCTGGACAAAGACAGAAACCTGCTGAAGCCAGGAATTGTACCCACCATCAAAGCGATGCCCACCAGCATCCCCACTTCTATGAGCATTGCAAGTCTGCTCTCCGCCCTAAAGAAATATAAAGATAATGACCATACGGATATGGCAAGTAAATACCACATAATCCAGTAGGGTGTGGTAATCTGATAGGCAGCCTTCAAATGCAGTACCTCTCTTGCAAATAACAAATAGATGAACTGAAATAACAAATAGGGATACACCATGCTCACAACCGTCTTTTTCATAGAAAAATGTGCAAAATAACCTGTCACAAATATAAATGCCGGCATATGAAATAAATAGATCAATACATGAAGGTATCGATTACTATCCACCTTCAATCGAAGTTCCAGAAGATGTCCTATTACAACACATAGGATTAAAAGTCCCTTTATATTGTCTATCCTGCAATCTCTTTTTCTATCTACGCTGGGTATATTAGACATGAAATGCCTCCATCCTTTTTGGGCAATAAAAAAGAAACGTTAAAAACGTTTCCTCTCATCTAATGCCGGCGACCGGAATCGAACCGGTACGGGAGTATAAGTCCCGCAGGATTTTAAGTCCTGTGCGTCTGCCAGTTCCGCCACGCCGGCATTTATATTCTCTATTACTAAAGAATAGTGGGACCTACAGGGCTCGAACCTGTGACCCTCTGCTTGTAAGGCAGATGCTCTCCCAGCTGAGCTAAGATCCCATGGGATATTCAATTCAAAAACGACCCAGATCGGACTCGAACCGACGACCTTCGCCGTGACAGGGCGACGCTCTAACCAACTGAGCCACTGGGCCTTAGAACCTGTTAAACAAAGCAGTGCATTCAAATCCAAATTTTATCAGGATAAGCTCTGCGTATGCAATATTTCCAGAAGAAATATTACATATAATGGACCTTCGGGGACTCGAACCCAGGACCGACCGGTTATGAGCCGGTTGCTCTAACCAACTGAGCTAAAGGTCCGTAACCCTTGCGGGTCATAAAAGCCGATGATCGGACTCGAACCGATAACCTGCTGATTACAAATCAGCTGCTCTGCCAATTGAGCCACATCGGCATAACTTTTATGAATATACAGATGACTCCGACGGGAATCGAACCCGTGTTACCGCCGTGAAAGGGCGATGTCTTAACCGCTTGACCACGGAGCCTTGGGTTTTCTTTCTGAAACTCCCCGAGTAGGGTTCGAACCTACGACCCTTCGGT
>JAQVCT010000057.1 GCA_028689655.1 Lachnospiraceae bacterium | reverse complement strand
GCGTATTCTTATTTTCAGAAAATCATATGGCAGATCATTGTATCATTAAATATATGGTTATATTTACTTGATTGGCGCATAGCTTGACAGCAGGTGTCAAGCTTGCGTGTGAACAGTAACAAATATATATCTATTCTTATCACTATAACAATATAAGCATAAATATAAAAATAAATATAGTTATAAATATAGAAATACGAAAGGTAACAGATAACATGAATACAAATACACACGAATCCATAAACCCCGGAACACTCTACGGCGTCGGTGTCGGACCCGGCGACCCGGAGCTCCTCACCCTGAAAGCGCTTCATACCATGAACGTCTGCCCATATATCGCCATTCCTGCCACATCAAAGGAAGGCTGTGTTGCGTACCAGATTGCCAAAGGTGCCTATCCTGGTATTGATGACAAGGCATTCCTCTATATCTCCATGCCTATGACAAAAGATGCAGCGCTCTTAAAGGAAAGCCATGAAGCAGGAGCTGCTGCTGTGGAAAAGATTCTTCGTACCGGCTCTTCCGTTGCATTTCTCACCCTGGGTGATCCCACTGTGTACTCTACCTATCTCTATGTCCATCGCCTGGTAACCAATCACGGGTTTAAGACTGCCATCATCAGCGGGATTCCATCCTTCTGTGCCGCCTCCGCTGCATTGAACACCGGATTGGTGGAGCAGTCCGAGCCCCTCCATATCTACCCAGGCTCCTATCCCATCCAGGAATCTCTGTCCCTCTCTGGCACCACCGTCTATATGAAGTCCGGACGTAACCTGGCAGAGGTCAGAAATGCCTTGTCTGTCGAAAGTGCCAATGTCTCCATGGTAGAAAACTGTGGAATGGCACAGGAACAGATCTATCGTTCCCTGAGTGAAATACCAGAGCATGCCGGGTATTATTCCATTATGATTGCAAAACGAGGATAGCGGATAGTTCCTTGTCAGCCATTACATTTTAAGTATCAATGCCTCAGTCCAGCGGGGTTTTTGGAGTTCGTACTGGCGGTTGAGCCAGTCTACGATCTCCAGTCTTCCAGACTCATCAAAGGAAAAATCTTTGTACTCTTTCTCCTCTTCTGCGGTCTTGTCATAGGAATAGGGCTGGGGCCAAATGCATACTTCTATGACTGCATCCTCAGATTCCTCCTGTTTTTTCTTATGTAGTCTGTAGCGCATTCCTTTCAGACTTCCTGAGAAATCTTCCTTTTTCACAATATTTAATACAATAAATGTCTTTGCATCAATCATACATCCATTCTCTTTTCCAAACATCATTCAAGATTTTCTATTTGTTTTAATTATAAATAAAAAAGCATATCTGTGAGTCTCTATCTTGTGTCTATTGACAAATAATAGTATCTCACAAATATGCTTATATTGGAATATATTTATTTACTTCACAACTGGTTTATAACTATCAGACAGCAATGGGAAGTCTGCATAAGGTATGGTAAATTCCATGATGCCGGAGGAATGAGGAGATACATTGTACTCATTGCAGATGACCATGAATCCATCTTTTGAGAGATACCATGTATTGTCATCCAGAATTGATGGCACATCTTTCTCATAATCTTCAAAAAATTGGCCCTTATACTTCTCATCTTTCATCTCTGTCAGAAGATAGTCTGTAATAAATTCCTTCGCCTTATCCACATCTGTGAAAATATCTTCAAAGCTCAGACGTTCTCCCGATGCAGTATCAAAAGTAGCCGCCGAACGATACGAATTAGGGTGTGCACCACCCGTATAGTCGAATCCGTCATTCACGATGCTGATACACTGATCATCTGCACGTGCCACAGAATATTGGGTGGACATTTCATAGCCATTCCAGTTCTTCTGCTCCTCCGCAGATCTTTGATCATAGTCTTCCTCAGCACTGCCTTTTGTCTCTTCGATCAATGCTTCAAAATTCTTTTTTTCTGTTGCATAATAATCATTGATATTATCTGCCGCTGCCGCACTTCCGTCGATAGTCACCTCTGGAAAGCTTTCTGTCACTTTCACCATGACCGCGCCATCCTTATTGGTGATATCCTGTGACGCATCCTTCATGTCGATGTTGACCTGATACTGGGCTGATTCACCATTATCCAGTTGTACAGAACTTTCCTCCTCTGTGGAAGCTTCCTCTGTACCTGCTTCTGCTGTCTCCGTTTCCGGAGTGGTCACTGTAGCCGCCTCTGTCGTCTCTGTCGTCTGCGTATTCCCCGTATCCTTTTTTCCGCAGGCTGCAAGACAAATACAGGCAACCGTCAAACAAATTAATACACTTTTCTTTTTCATAAAAATTCCTCCCTTTGATCACAATACCTGATCACATTCATCTACGTCACTACTTTTCCCGCTGTCTTACCTATCGTGCCACAGATTACCTTGTAATCTATTTATATTATATCTCATTCAGGAGGATTTTTCAGCATATATTTTAGATTTCCACTTCTGCATTATAATCTACATTATCAAAATGGAATCCAAACATATGATAAAAATCTTCCCAGTATCCTTCTACATCCGCTATTTTCAAGATGTTTTCCGAATTAATCTGATCCCAGATATCCATAGTTTCCCTCTGTACATCTTCCTGTAATTCCCAGTCATCCATACGGATTCTGCCTTCGCTGTCCGTCTCCACTTTGCCGGATACCAGCAATTTCTCATGAAATAGTCTGTTCATCTGTTCGATACAGCCCTCATGAAGGTCTTTCTCCTTCATGACCTTATATAGCACTGCGAAATATAGTGGAACGATGGGAATCGCACTGCTTGCCTGGGTCACAAGTGCTTTGTTCACTGATATGTAAGCCTGTACACCTTTTTCCCCCAGACGGGCATTGATCTCATTTGCAGACTGTAATAAATGTTTTTTCGCCATACCGATGGTGCCATCTCTGTATACAGGATAGGTAAGCTCCGGTCCGATGTAGGAGTACGCCATAGTGATGACCTGTTCAGACAACACGCCCGCCTCTGAAAGGGCATCCATCCAGTCCGCCCAGTCCTCTCCACCCATAACCTTCACAGTGGCTTCCACTTCTTCCCGGGTCGCCGGTGGAATCGTTGCTTCACCGATGAGATTGTTGGATAGATTCCAGGATTTATTGGTAAAGTCCTTTTCCACTGTTTTCAGGACAGAATTGTAAGTGGTGCCATCCGCCACCGTTCTTCTGGGTGCTGCCAGACTGTAGATCACCATATCGATGGAACCCAGATCCGTCTTGATCGTCTCAATGACCTTTTCCTTGATTTCCTGTGAAAAGGCATCTCCATTGATAGACTTTGCGTAAAGTCCATCCTCCTTGGCAAATTCTTCAAATGCCTTGGTATTGTACCAGCCCGGAGTGGCTGTTCTCTTTCCGTTGCTCTCCTTTTCGAACATCACGCCCAGGGTATCTGCGTCACATCCAAAGGCTGCTGTTATTCTGGATGCCAGGCCATATCCTGTGGATGCTCCTATGACCAGCACTTTCTTCGGTCCCTGCATCTCGCCCTGCTGTTTTGTATATTGAATTTGTTGTTTTACGTTTTCCTTACATCCTTCGGGATGTGCTGTTATACATATAAATCCTTTTACTTTTGGTTCTATTATCACGACTGCACCTTCCTATACACTATTAGTTTGAATATCAAACTATATACTATCATACTCTGTAAAATGCTGCAACCATAAAATATTGCTGAGCTATTTCCATCCAATATGGGCATTAAGAGATCCAGGATCATCATCTCATTGCCATATATATTCATATTATCACATCTTTGCCTGAAAAGGGGTAATAAATTGTACATTACAAAAAATATTTTCTGAATATAAGCGCAGCACACCATTTATAGTCTATTTTTTCTATGGTATTCTTCACAAGAATAGGATCTCTTTTCCACACTTCCTCTCCCACCTTATATACTACCGTTCCGACAATCTGATCCATCGTGACAGGTGCCTGTAATTCCTGACTTTTTTCATAAGTGACCTCTACCTTTTCATCTTTTCGCAACAGGATCTTGTCGATTTCACGGGATTGATCCTCCGGCTTCTCCCCGGATTCCACATCGACCTTTGCATAACACGCCTCGCCGATCTTCTCCGTCTTACCATTCCGCACTGGAATATCTGTGAAAATACTTGGATCCAATTCTGCCTCTGACAGGCGAAAGGGTATGTATTCATCCATGCCATAATGAATAAGATACTTCATATCCGCCCATTTATAGCCCTTGTGATTGGGCCAGCCACAGCCCAGCAGAGACACCACAAACGTTCTGTCCCCCTCACGCACACATCCAATATAGCAGTACCCTGCCTTGGAGGTATATCCTGTTTTACCGGATATGGCACCCTCCATCATCTGCAAGAATGCATTATGATTCCTGCACTGAAAACTGCGGGAACCATCGACGATTCCTGTGCCCGCCTCATTGACATCTGTTTTATTGCTAAAATGGTAGTCTGGCGTCTGTGTGATCTCCAAAAATAACTCCTTTTTGGAAGATTTCGTAACACAGTAGCTCATAATTCGTGCCAGGTCTTCCGCCGTTGTGGAGTGTTCCATCTGTACATCCTGTTTTCCATCATTTGTTTTCGCCCCACTCTCGCTCTCCTGTACTGTGGCTGTGGCATCCAATCCATTGGGCGTGAGAAAGCAGGTATCATAACATCCGATATCTCTTGCCTTCTGATTCATCATACTGCAAAAAGCGTTGACCGCCTTTTCGCTTTCCTCCCTGCTCCGATCCCTGGACTCTTTGTCATCCTCACCGCCCACATATTCCGCAATTGCCACGGCACTGTCATTATGTGACTCTAACATCAGGGAGTAAAGCAGATCTTTTAGCTGATAGGATTCACCCTTTCTCATATGCAGCTGCACATCGGGCATGGAGGCAGCGTATTCCGACACTGTTACCAGATCCTCCAGATTGGCATTCTCCAGGGTCACGATCAGAGTCATAATCTTCGTGGTGCTGGCCATTGGCCTTTGTTCCTGTCCATTTTTGGCAAATAAAATACGCCCTGAATCGCCATCCATTAGGACCGCTGACTGGGCGTATAATTTATTTCCATCGATGGAACAGGTAGTCTCCTGCTGTGTTTTGGCATCGCTTTGCGCTATGGAGCATAAGCCAATGCACAGACACAGAAGTATCCCAATACCTGCATACCCTAACCTTCTCTTCCATTTTTTCATTCTATACTCGCATTATCGTCTTTATCATAAAATATGTAAAAATCAAAAATATATACTAGAACAATTCATTTTCTTATAAACAGACTTCCCTATACATCAAGCTTTAGCTGAATCTCTTCTTCCGCCTGTTCCTTAAAATCCTCCAGTTGCTCAGGATTCAATTCCGGCAGATCCTCCAGTGATTTTACCCCAAAGCTCCGCAGGAACTGTTCTGTCGTTCCAAAGAGCAATGGTCTTCCCGGTGCATCCAGACGACCAAGTTCCTTGATCAGATCCAGTTCTATCAATCTGTTCACCGCGTGGTCACAGCTGACGCCTCTGATCTTCTCTATCTCCAGTCTGGTCACCGGCTGTTTATAAGCAATAATAGACAACGTCTCCAACACGGTATCCGTCAGGACATATTTTCTCGGTGATTTTGCCACCTTGATCAGGTATTCGTACAGTTCTCCCCTGGTACACATCTGATAAGCTCCATCCAGCTCTATGATAGAGACTCCCCTGTTCTCTTCCCCGTATCGTTCCATCATCTCTTCTATGATTGCTTTTGTATTTTTCTTATCTTCCTCTATCACTTCTGCAAGCTTTGAGAGTTCTACCGATTCTCCCATGGTAAATAGAATTGCCTCTATCACTGCTTCCTGTTTTGCTCTTTCCACGTTATACCTCTATCTCTGTCATTTTATGAATACTGATCCTTCGCCGCTACCCAATATTAGCTTCTGCCAGCAGATTTACCGGTACCTTCACATCTTTATTGCTGGTGATGATAATATCATCAAAGATCTCCTGCTGTTCAATATTGATCTTGCCCACCTTCATGAGCTCCAGAATGACCAGGAATGTGACGATCACGTCCATCTTGGTGGACTGTTCTTCCAGCAGTGCCCGAAAACCGAACTTCTCATGGGCATTGGCATATGCCTCCACAAAGAGGAACTTCTCGTCCATATTGACTTCATCTTTTTCCAGTTTTCCAAATTTACTGCGGATGGGATCGATCTTGTCCTCCTGCTTTTTCACAACTGATTTAAAGATCTCATGAAGCCTTGCCAGATTCATATCGCCCATCAGCTCTTCATAATCCACCGGTGGCCTGTACGCCGCTACCTCGGGTGGCAGTGTTGCCGGCTTGTACAATGTTTTTCCTGCATCTACCTGCCTGTCCTTCAATTCAAAGGACATATATTTGTACATCTTATACTCCAATAATTTCTGAACCAGTTCCGCACGGGGATCTTCCTCTTCCCCTTCCTCATTCACTTCCTTGGGCAGTAACATCTTACACTTAATGTCCAGAAGTGTGGCAGCCATCAGCAGGAACTCGCTCATGACATTCATATCCTCCGTCTGCATCTGTTTGATATACTCCAGATACTGCTCTGTGATCGTTACAATGGGGATATCATAAATATCTATTTTATTTTTATCAATCAAGTGCAGCAACAGATCCAGCGGACCTTCGAACACTTGCAATTTTACAGGTATTGCCATGCAGCTACCATGCCTTTCTTGCCATAATCTACGTTATAGTTTACTAATTTTTTTTATTTTATGCAAGAGAACAT
>JAQVCT010000029.1 GCA_028689655.1 Lachnospiraceae bacterium | reverse complement strand
CATTAATTTTGTCAATTTTAACTTCTGTGTATGCTTGTCTATGACCATTCTTTTTGTGATAGCCAGTTTTTCTCTTGTATTTGTATACAATAACTTTTCTAGCTCTTGCCTGATCCATAACAGTTGCAGTAACAGTTGATTTCTCAACGTCCTTACCAACTTTCAGAGCATCATCACTTACAGCAAGAACCTGGTCAAATGTTACAGTGTTTCCAGCTTCAACGTCAAGTTTTTCAACTCTGACAACATCACCTTCGGAAACTTTGTATTGTTTACCACCTGTTGCAATAATAGCGTACATATAGGGCACCTCCTATTTCATTACTCGCTAGCTTTGGTGTCGTTTACACGGACTTATAACCTCGCTATGCGGCATACTCATATAATATAGCACCTGGTCCTCTTTATGTCAACATCTTTTTTTAGTTATACTATAATTTTCCTCTGACGAACTGATATGCCACAAGCTGTGCCCTAGAGCTGAATTTTTCGGTTTTCAATAATTCGGCTACTTCCTCACGGGAATAGAAACGTGCCTCGATCATCTCGTTATCCGATGTGTGATCGGAGAATTCTCCATCGGCTTCCACGAAAGCAATCTGAGTGGCAGTGTCAGAGATTGCTACCGCTGCATAGCTTGGTGGAAGGATATCGATGATTCGTTTCAACTGCAATCCGGTCTCCTCATATAATTCACGTTCAATGCATTGCTCTATGGATTCGCCCTCTTCCATCATGCCGGCTACCAGATTATAGATGGATTGATTGACCCCCATGCGAAATTCACGCAGAAGTAACAGCTGATCCTGCATGGTCACCACGATGGAAGCACCGCTGACTTTTTGACCAATATCATGGATCGTAGTCAATTCCTTGCGGCTGACAATTTCATATTTCTTTTCTTTGCCCGCTTTATTCAGATAAGTAATCTCGTAATTTTTTAAATATCGTCCATCTTTTACTTTTTCAAACTTAATCAGTTCCATTTATTTTTCCCAATTGCTCCCATAAAGGGGCTTCTACTTTTTTTCTCGTCATTTCCACAAGTCCAAGAGGTGTCATGTCAATCACATTCGTCTTGATCACATCCCTCTGTACCGCAGATTTTAGTTGCTGGAGCAGTTCCCGGTCATAATCGGGATTCTCCATATTAATGAAATCCACGATGATGATACCCGATAGATTGCGAAGTCTTAACTGGCGCGCCACTTCCGCTGCCGCCTCCAGATTGACTTGCAGAGAGGTATCTATGGGACTCCTTTTCTGATTCTTTTTACCGGTATATTTGCCGGAGTTGACATCGATCACTGTCAGTGCCTCGGTGGGCTCAATGATCAGGTATCCGCCACTTTTTAACCACACCTTTTTACCTGTGGCTTCTGTGAGACAGGTCTTCAGGCGATAAAGTCTATCCATGGAGATAGAAGCATCCTGATAAAACTGCAGATTCAATTCTGTCTGCTCTCTCTCCGATGAACCAAAATAGGATCGTATGCGCCCAAAGAGTTCCTCATCATCAGTAATGATCTTCGTCTGATGATGGGCAGATATATTGCGGATACGATTCAAGTAGCCTGGCAACGCCTGATACAGGACTGAATAGATACTTTTGTTCTGTCCTGTCCTGATCAAAGTGTCAAACTGATCTGTAAGGGAACGAATCTCATGAATGAGAATCCCACGATTCTCCAGGGAGAGCTGGCCACTCTCCATATTCAGCAATTCCTTACAGTTGGTGCGAAACACATAACCGTAGGATGAGTCAAATGGGGTATTTTCCATAGAATCTTTTATAGAAGCTATGGATTCTTTCAATATGCGCTTCTCATTTCCTGACAGTTTATTGGAATAGCCAATGCGGTTATTGGGATAAGAAATCGCCACGTATTTACCGGAAATAGAAAGCTTTGTGGACACCGTTGGATCCTTTGTCTTTATCGCTTCCTTTACCACCTGAACCAGGATCTCATCTCCTGCCACGATTCCATCATCTGTATGATGGATGACGTGATTACATTGAACGGGTTTCTCACAGTCAGCCAGGGACAGATAACACTTTGTCTGGGGTTTGATATCCACGAACGCAGACTGAATATTGGGGACTACATCCTTTACCTTTGCCACATAGATATTCTGTAAGATGGAGTCCTCCCAGGGCTCCACATGAATATCCATCAAGGTATCATCCTCAAAATAATAGGTAAGTATGCTATTTTGTTGTCTTTCTAATATGAACTTGCATTCCATTTGCTGCTTACCTTATCTTTCCCATTTAAATCCTGTTAATGTTCTTCTTTATCACTATATTTATTTCTATATTTATTTCTATATTTATTTCTATAATTATCTTAATATTTATCTTAAATATAGAAATAAATATTTCTTTTTATATCTCAATATATCGTTCAGCATTTCTCCATATATATCTATATCATTTTTATGAACCGAATTTTGTGTCATAAATTTATTACAGATTTTTCTATGAAAATTCTTATATTTCATCCAAAGGAACAAAGACAGGTGCTTCCGCAGTGCCCGCATTTGCGTAAGTCTCCATACGGGTGATTTCCAGATCGAATTCCCCTAAAGGCTCTTGATCATGGGAAGCATGGGCATAAAAGGCTTCCATTACCAGCGTCGGTTTGATGTTACCAGCACTGCTGGCATCCACCAGCATGACGATGCTGTCACTTTCCAGGAACATTTCATAGATGGCGGGACGAAGATCCAGTTCCTTTTCACTTTTCTTGGTCTGTTTTATGACAAAAATGGATTCCTGTCCCAGAAAATCTGCCAGCATTTCTTTCCATGGAAAAGAAGGCTCTTTCCCCTGGCGAAAAGAAATGCGGTATCTGGCTGCCGCAACGCTGGCCATAGCATTTCCTACATTTTCCGGCAGCACACGTACATTTAAGATGTGCATTCCTTCCACCATCTGCGCATTCAACCGGGTCAGGATATCCTCACAGCTGACGATGGAGTTCATCTCCACGTCAAAATATTCCCCGTCGCTCTCCAGACCTACCCCCAGCGGCATGGCAAAGGACATAATCTGATGGGGGCTGAATCCCGTGGAATAGGCGATGTCAATATCTGACCGACGGATCGCTTTTTGAAAATAGCGCATAATATCAAGATGCCCTATGAATTTCATTGCACCATGTTTTGAAAATTTAATTCTCACCTTCATAGCAGACACCTCCTCCAAATCTCTTCGCGCCACAGCCCTGACAAAGCATGCGACAGTTTGGGGTCACGGATTCTTTCATGGCATTTTTCCACTCCCGCATGAGGAATTCCTTGGTCACACCGCAATCGATAAAGTCCCATGGGAATATCTCATCTAAGGAGCGTTCTCTCGTGGTGTAAAAATCTACAGACAAGCCACACTCTTCAAAGGTGGTAAGCCAGATATCATTTTTGAACATCTCGCCCCAGGCGTCATAGATACAGCCTTTCTCGTAGACTTTACGGATCACCTCTGCCACGCGGCGGTCACCTCTTGCCAGCACACCCTCCAGCACACTCACATCCGCTTCATGCCAGTTATACTTGATACTCTTCTGATTTAACTGGGACATGATTCCGTTCTTGGTCACAAAGGCTTTATTGAGAAAATCTTCCTTGGTATTCATGGGTGCCCACTGAAATGGGGTAAAGGGCTTTGGAATGAAAAATGAGGTGCTGACAACGATCTGCACTTTTCCTTTTCGCTCTTCCTTTGGCACAGTCTCATAGTAGGTGGCGGCGATCTCATTGGCAAGCTGTCCGATTCCCAGCATGTCTTCCTCCGTCTCAGTGGGAAGACCCAGCATAAAATAAAGCTTTACACGGTTCCATCCGCCTCGAAAGGCATCTCGGGCACCATTGAGAATGACTTCCTCAGTCAATCCCTTATTGATCACATCGCGAAGTCTCTGGGTCCCAGCCTCCGGTGCGAAAGTAAGGCTGCTCTTTCGCACATCCTGCACCTTGGTCATCACATCCAGGGAAAAGGCATCAATACGCAGAGACGGCAGTGAAATGTTAATTTTTTTCTTCTCACATTCCTCAATAAGGAATGTCACCAGTTCTTCCAGTTTGGAATAATCACTGGAACTTAGAGACGTCAGGGATATCTCTTCGTGTCCTGTATTTTTCAACATTTCCAGGGCACAGTGTTTTAACATCTCCACATCGCGCTCCCTCACAGGGCGGTAAAGTTGTCCAGCCTGACAGAAACGACATCCGCGAATACAGCCACGCTGGATCTCCAGCATCACTCTGTCCTGGGTAGCTTTGATAAAAGGAATCACAGGTTTCTCGGGATAATAGGTGTGGGAAACGTCCATGACGATATTTTTCAGAATCGTCCTTGGAATATTTTCCACATTGGGTTCAAAGCTTGCGATAGTTCCATCCTCTTTATAGGTCACGTCATATAACTGTGGCACATACATCCCCTGAATTTTTGCCGCTTCTATCAGAAATTCTTTTCTTGATCTGTGGTCTTTTTCACATGCTTTATAGACATCCAGCAACTCCCGGTAGGAGGTCTCTCCCTCACCAATATAGAAAAGGTCAAAAAAGTCTGCAATCGGTTCCGGATTGTAGGAACATGGACCACCGCCGATGACGATGGGATCATCCTCCCCACGTTCGCAGGCGTAGAGAGGAATCTGTCCCAGATCCAGCACCTGTAAAATATTGGTATAGCACATCTCATATTGCAGGGTAATGCCCAGAAAATCAAAATCTTTCAGCGGGTTCTGAGATTCCAGTGCGAACAGAGGAATCTTCTCCTCTCTCATGATGGCATCCAGATCCGTCCATGGGGAATAGACACGCTCGCACCAGGTGTCCTCAAATTGATTGAACATATCATATAGAATCTGGATTCCAAGGTGTGACATACCGATCTCATATACATCTGGAAAACACATGGCAAACCGGATATCCACCTGACTTGGGTCCTTCATCACTGAATTTACTTCATTGCCAATATATCTGGCAGGTTTTTCGATTTTTAACAGTATTTCATCCCTTAACGCTAATTTTCTCATTGAAAAACTCCATTCTGAATCTTATCTATTCTATTTGTCAGTATAAGGGATGAAATCCATAAAATCAAATAGATTTGACTGAAAATTTTCCGTAATGGAGGATAGGATCGTCGTACTGTCGATATTTCCTATGGTAGCCTGATTCAGATCCAGCCACATAAATCCAGTAAATAACAGTAACGCAACACATAACCGCAGGGTAAAATGGGATTTTGGGATGGGAACTTCCTCTTCTGCCGGGGTAAGATTTGTTAAAACAGATTCTCTTTTTTTCATGACAAGATGATTATTGTCATGCTTTTCATGCATAGACTCAATTAATCGTAATTTCTGTTCTACAGATAGATTTGACATGATAAAATACAAATAGTTAACATAAAATACTTATGTTAACTATAAGCCTTGTTTTTATTAATTTATGCAGACAGAAAGAAAAGCAGAACAAAAATAAAGAATCAAAAAAATAATTCCAGTAAATAATAGAAATAAACAATTGAAATAAGTAAATCAAATAAATAATTCAAATAAGTAATTGAAATAAAGAATCATCCAGAAACGGAAATATAAATAAGGGGATTAATCAAATTTCCTGATTTCATTAAAAAAGCAGGAATAGCTTCCCGTATGACACGCCGCACCGACCTGGGATACTTTTGCCAGAATGGTGTCCATATCACAGTCTGCGGTAAGGGATTTCACGTACTGATAATGTCCGCTGGTATCCCCCTTGATCCATAATTCGTTGCGGCTTCTGCTGTAATAAGTCATTTTCCCAGTCTCAAGAGTATGGTCATACGCCTCTTCATTCATATATGCCACCATCAACACCTGGTTCGTTTCCACGTCCTGCACCACCACGGGTACCATACCGTCAGAATTTAATTTAAAATCACACCACTTCTTCGTATCTTCCATCGATTCCATTCCTCATTTTCTCTCATATAAATCCAATATTCATTCATATCTATATTTGCGTTTGTGTTTTTCTATCTACATTTATATTTATATTGCAACTATTCAGGACCCCATGGGCAAAATCGCTTCTTCGAAGATTTCCTTTTGCTTGGCTCTGAATAGTTACCATATATTTTTCACTGACAAAGATTCATACGTTTCAATATCGTATCTCATCCATATGAACCACGTTACAGACTTCCCTTGGTGCTGAGTACATCGGTGATTCGCTCGTCATATCCGGTGGCCATATCCAGTGCCTTGGCGAAAGCTTTGAACATGGCTTCTATCATATGGTGATTATTCATACCGGAGAGCATCTTGATATGTAAGTTCATGCCAGTCCCGTAGGAGATGGCATAGAAGAACTCACGCACCAGCTCGGTATCCAGATAGCCCACTCTGTCCGTAGTGAGGTTACAGTCATATTCAAAATAAGGTCTGCCGCACAGATCAATGGCGCACAGAGCAAGGGCATCGTCCATAGGCAGAATGCAGGAACCATAGCGCCTGATTCCTTTCTTATCTCCGATTGCCTCCCTGATCGCCTGTCCCAGCACGATTCCGGTATCTTCCACAGTATGATGCCCGTCCACCTGGAGATCTCCGTCCACCTTCACGGTGAGATCGAAAAATCCATGTTTGGAAAAGCCCTCCAGCATATGATCGAAAAAGCCGATTCCCGTATCAATTTCAGACACTCCGGTACCGTCGATATCCAAAGCAATGTCTATCTTTGTTTCCTTTGTATTGCGCTCTATAGATGCATTTCTTGTCATGGTGAACCCTCTCTTTATGGTAAAACATAGTTTTAAGTGATGTCTATACTATTTTTCATAACGTACATGGATGGAATTGGCATGTGCGGTCAGCTCTTCTTTTTTAGCAAAATACTCAATGTCATTGTGCACTTTTTCCAATGCTTCTCTGGAATAGGAAATAATGCTGGATTTCTTGATGAAATCATCCACGCCTAAGGGAGAGAAGAAGCGTGCAGTACCGTTGGTGGGCAGTACATGATTGGGGCCTGCAAAATAGTCACCCAGAGGCTCTGATGAGTATTCTCCCAGGAAAATAGCACCCGCGTTTCGAATTTTGGTCATGACTGCAAAAGGATCCTTTGTGAGAATCTCCAAATGTTCGGAGGCGATGGCATTCGCTGCCTCAATGGATTCGTCCAGATCATTTGTGATGAGGATGTAGCCATAGTTATCCAGAGATGCTTTGATGATGTCAGCACGTGATAATTCTTTGAGGAATCCATCTATTTCTGCGGATACTTTCTCTGCCAGTTCGCTGCTGGTGGTGATCAGGATGCCGGAAGCCAATTGATCATGCTCCGCCTGGGATAACAGGTCTGCAGCAACGTATCTTGGATTGGCACTTTCATCTGCCAGTACCACGATCTCACTGGGACCTGCGATGGAGTCAATGCTCACATAGCCATAGACTGCTTTTTTCGCAAGGGCTACGAAGATATTGCCAGGGCCAACGATCTTATCTACCTTTGGAATAGTCTCTGTGCCAAAGGCAAGCGCTGCAATGGCCTGGGCGCCACCTACTTTGTAGATCTCATCCACACCGGCAATCTTTGCTGCCACCAGCACACCGGGATTGACCGTCCCTTCAGCGTTACATGGGGTAGTCATGACGATCCTGGTGACACCGGCTACCTTTGCGGGCACTGCACACATTAAAGTGGAGGAAGGATAGACCGCTTTACCACCGGGAACATAGATTCCCACCGTGGATAAGGGCGTAATCTTCTGTCCAAGAATGGTGCCATCTTCCTTGGAATCGAACCAGCTGTTACGAACCTGTTTTGTGTGATAACTGCGAATATTCTCGGCTGCCTTCTCCATGATACGGATAAATTCGGGATCTAATGTCTGAAATGCTTCTTCAATTTCTTCTGTAGTGACACGGATATTCGATGCGTTTTCTTCAAAATGATCGAACTTTTTCGTATAGGAAAATACCGCCTGGTCTTTATTCTCTCGCACATCTGCGATAATATCGGCCACGATGGTCTCATATTCACCATAATTATTAGGACTTCTTTTTAAGAGATTTTCCAAGAGATTATTCTTGGATTCTTCTGTCAGCTTTACAATATTCATAATTTCTGCTCCTGTTCCATCTGTATTTATGCTTGCTTTGTGCTACATTCACAACAGTCCATTTCCCTGACAGGTCTTGTGGAAAGCATGTGAATTTCTATCCGTATTTGTCTATTCAGAACCCCATGCGCAAAATTGCTTCTTCGAAAGCTTTCCTTTTGCTTATGTGGTTACTTCGCCAAATAAATTCACAAAAAACAGCTCACTCATGCAAGCATGATTCGCATATTTTTATAAATTTGCTTGGCTCTGAATAGTTCCCCGTATTTTATAAATATTCTCTCAGATCATGGATTAATTTTTTGATACGCTGAGATTCCATCTTCATGCTCACCTGGTTGACGATCATTCTGGCGGATAATGGACAGATCTCTTCCAGTACCTCCAGCCCGTTTTCGCGTAGGGTAGATCCCGTCTCCACGATATCTACGATGACGTCTCCCAGTCCCACGATTGGTCCCAGTTCCACAGAACCGTTCAACTTGATGATATCTACGGTCTGATGTTTCTTATTATAGAAATAATCCTTGGCAATGTTGGGGTATTTACTGGTCACACGGATCATCTCGTGATGCTGTAAAAGTTCTCTTGCCTTTGCAGGACCACACACGCACATGCGACATTTTCCATAGCCCAGATCCAGCACTTCGTAGACCCGTCTGTTCTCCTCCATGATGGTATCTTTTCCCACCACACCGATATCCGCTGCACCGTATTCCACATAGGTAGGCACATCCGGTCCTTTTGCCAGAAAGAATTTTAATTTCAGTTCCTCATTTACGAAGATCAGTTTGCGGGAATCTTTATCTTTCATTTCCTCACAGGTAATGCCAACTTTTTCAAATAATTCCATGGTACTTTTCGCCAGTCTGCCTTTTCCCAAAGCAAATGTGAGATATCTCATATCTTCGCTCATGCCATTCCCTCCTTCATTCTGTATGCCATTAGCTTCTCCATAGATGATTCCTGTTTCTCACCTGTAGAAGGGTCTATGCTATAGATATGGTCAGACTGCATACAGATGATGCGTCCCATCATATTGTCCCTGGCGAAGGCAATATACCGTGCCACGGTCTTATCCTCATTCAATCGAATCAATTCGATCTGCAAGCCCTGCTGTCTCAGATGATTGGCAAGTGCAATGGCATCCTTCATAAATGCATCATTATAGAGGATCACAGTGTCTTTCTTATCCATGGCAATAGTGATTTTCTGTCTGGATATGGCTGCCAGGAGGTCATCAATTACCACCATAAATCCGATGGCTGCAGAATGTTTGCCGAACTGATCCAGCAAATTGTCATACCGTCCCCCCGTTACGATGGCATCTCCCACGCCGTAGGTATATGCCCTGAAAATAATGCCGGTGTAATAATTATATTTGCTGAGCATCCCCAGATCAAAAGATACATAATCCTCCACTTGATAGAGACACAGTATCTTATATACTTTTTCCAGACGTTCGATGGCACGGATGGAACGCTGATTGCGAACCACTTTTTTCGCCTCCAGAAGGTCATCCAGAGAGCCGAAAATATCTGTAACCTTTAAAAATACATCAATATTATTTTTTTGTACATTCTGGGCACTTAGCAGTTCTTCCGCACCAAAATAATTCTTGTTGGAGATCAGATCACGCAGCTCGATCTCAGTGTCCTCCGGAATACCGAACTCCTCGCAGATGCCCTTGAAAAATTCGATTTCTCCAATGCTCACCTGAAACTCCTTTAAGCCTGTGGCCTTAAGTGATTCGATCACCAGACTGATCATCTCCGCATCTGCTTCCACAGAATCATCCCCGATAAGTTCAGCTCCCATCTGGGTGCTTTCCTTTAATTTCCCCTGTAAATTAGAGTTATTCACAAAGGTGTTGCCGGAATAGCAGAATCGCAGGGGAATATCTTCCTCCATGAAATATTTTGCGGCACACCTTGCGATGGAAGGGGTAAAGTCTGGTCTCAATACCAGCGTATTGCCCTCCTTGTCAAAAAATTTATAGAGTTCCTTTGAAGGAACAGTTCCGATTTCTCTTGAAAATACATCAAAAAATTCAAAGGTCGGTGTCTGAATATCATGAAATCCATAGGATTTGATCTGATTATGTAATAAATCCTGAATCAGTAATTTCTTCTCATATTCTTCACCATAAATATCACGTACACCCTCCGGGGTATGCACTAATTGTTTACTCATTGTACTCCTGTTACCTTTCCTGTTTGAATTGTTCTACTTATTATGATTATTTTAATTTTCTAGGTATTGTGATGGTACTGATAATTACGAAGCTTGTATCAGGGATAGTAACTATCATTTCATCATAATTGTCTATGTTCTTGCAAATGCTTTAATGCGGTAACGTGATATCAAGCTACCATATAAAACTACTGGTAGTATACAAAACTAACGAAACTTTGTCAACCCTCATCTCTCAAGTCATCACGCAATTGAAGATCCAACTGAATCATATCCAGATAAGGTACCAGAATTCCCTGCTTTTGTGACAGGAAAAACTGTTCCTCCAACTCCTCAAAGCGGAAACTCTTCCGTCCGCCGGACTGTGCCCGATCCCAAAAGCTTCTCATGAGCCGATAGGTCAGATAGTAAAAGGTATTCCTGGCGGAATAATAGATCAGGAAAAAAGCAATCCCCCGCTGCTGTTCAAATTCCTTCATGAACTGCACCTGGTGCTCATGGATATTGGCCAGGGCAAAGGTATCTGTAGCGCATTCCTTGGCATCAAAACAGATGGGAATGCCCTGCACCACACCAATATAGTCCACAGTACTTTTCTGATCGAAATAAGCCAGTGTAATGTGTCTTGATTCCTTATCGATTTTAATAGGAGTAATGGGTGTTGGTATTTTTTGAATCAGTGCCAGATGGTGTTCCTGATATTTTTCATTGGTGCGGTTGATCAGATCTTCCAGGGTGGAACCTCGAAGACCTCTTGAATTCCATGTTGCCATGCTGTCTCCCGTTATGTTACTTATCTCTATTACTTTGTTGCGATGATGAACTGATTGTAGTCAATCAAAGTAGATCATGGGTTTACGATTCAAGAATCTTTCTATAGACTGGTGGCACATCCGCTACAAATATTTTCCCGGACAGATTGCCACAGGCATTCTCCAGTGTTGGAAATTCCACGCGATAAGCATGTAATAATTGATGTTCCACTAAAAACCGTTCTTTATAGCGTGCGTTTGTATGAGGGTCACCATACTTGTAATCACCGACGATGGGATGGCCGATGGAAGCCAGATGTGCTCTGATCTGGTGTGTCTTACCGGTGACCAGTTCCACTTCCAGGAGGGTGATCCTGCCGTTATTGTGTAAAGGCTTATAGTTGGTTATGATGGGCACGCTGTCAGCGGCTTTATCCTTATAAATAGTGACTTTATTGATGCGTTCCTCTTTACTGATATAACCTTCCAGATGGTTTGACTCCGTCATAACACCCTTCACCAGGCAGCGATAATACTTGTGCATGGTTCGCTCCTTCAACAGCAGGCTCATGGTCTGAAGACCCGTCAGGGATTTCCCACAGATCACGATCCCGCTGGTGTTGCGATCCAGACGGTTACATATGGAAGGCTTGAAGGTGCCAAGATCCTCAGGAGTCAAGGCATCTGTCTGCAATAAATATCCGATGAGTGCCTCATTTAATGACACATCACTTTCCTTTGCCTTCTGTGAGAGAACTCCGGCGTTCTTATTCAGCAGGATGATATTATCATCCTCATAAAGCACGGAAAATCGTTTTTTCAATTGAAAATAAGCAGACGAATACTGTGCCGTCTCAGACACTGCATTCTTTTTGGCACCGTGAAATTTTTCCAGAGTCTCTTCCCCCAGAAAAAAGGAGATCGTATCTCCTATATTGAGTTTCTCAGTGCCATCTGCCTTATGATCATTTAAGGTAATATTTTTTTTGCGAAGCATTTTATAGACAAAACTTCCCGGTGCATAGCACAGATACTTTTTCAGATATTTGTCCAGGCGCTGCCCTGCTTCGTTAGAATGAATGGTTTCTTTTATCATAGTCTGAACATCCCTTTCCAAGGATATGGATTATATGGAAATCGCCTTGATGACTTCCATTATTTCTGCGTCTTTGTCCGCAGAATCGGATTCCAGGTCTTTTAACGCATCCAGTCGATTGTTATATTTTTCCAACTCTTTAAATAATTTAACGGCAGGCTTATATCCATTTTGCTTTAAAATATCTGAAATATGTTTTTCCGCTGCCGCAACATCGCAATGTTCATTTTCGGTGTATCCGCATACGGTATTCGCCTGAACAGCGATGGAACTGATGGGAAAATTCCTGTCATAGGAAGTTAACACCAGCTCATATGCCATGGGAAAATCTCCCTCATGGGTGCGAATCTGATCATTGATCTCCCTGCTGCAATTTTTCTGGCGCAGGAACAGAATCATCTCTACGGCACTTTTACTTGCGGGCAGCATACCCAGCATGGCGACGATAGTGAGAAGGTTCGCTCTGGTTCCAGTGGAAATATATCCTGTAATATAGATAAGCAAAGCAAGTACGAACAACAGAATCGTTTGAATGATATTTTTTTTCTTTTGATAAGGCAGATACCCGAAGGTACCTTTTTTTATTTTGTGACGTTTATCATTTGACATGGGAACTCTCTTTTCTTTTCTCTATTCTTTATAAAATGACTTTATGATGTTTCCTTTAAAACGGGAAGAATATCGAAAAATCTTATTTTAAAGTAGAAAATATGCTATCTTACTTTGATGTTATTTAAATTTTCGTAATACATATAGAATCCATTTTACCGGCATGCATTTGGTCAACACATGGAATGCCTTGATGAGGGGACTGTACACGGAGACGGTCTTTTTCCTGTAAGCTGCTCTTAATGCCGCCCTTACCACTGCCGGGGCTTCCACCATCGTTAATTTCTTCACAGCCAGGTTAGAGCCGTATTTCTCCGCGATGGTAAAGAAATTGGTGTTTACAGGACCAGGGCATACGGCGGTGACAATGATCTCATCTTTTCGTAATTCCTCGGAAAGTGCATGGGAGAAACTCAGCACATAAGATTTGGTGGCAGCATAGATTGCGAAATTAGGCTGGGGCAAAAAGGCTGCGCTGCTGGCTAACTGTATGATGTGACTGCCCTTTGCCATATAGGGAATGCAAAAATAGGTCATTTTCGTCAATGCCTTACAGTTCACATCCACCATGGCAAGCTGATCTGCGATATCCAGATCTTTAAATTTGCCAAGGAGTCCAAATCCGGCACAGTTTACAAGTAATTGGATATGGGGCGATTCCTGCTGTAAGATTTCATGGTACTGTATCATGGAGATATCATTGGTGACATCCATGGGGATGATCCTGGTCCTGGTACTTAGTGTGACAGACAGTTCTTTTAGCTGTTCTCTTCGTCTTGCCACCAGCCAGATCTCATCGATTTTTCGAATCTTTTGATGCATGGACAGATAATCTATCTGTATGGCAAATTGTCTGCCAAGTCCTGAGGACGCTCCTGTGATAAGTGCAATATTCATACGCCTGTTCCTTTCCTGCTATTTCTGCTATATTAGATTTTATCTTGCTTATTTTCTCTTTTTTTAAAATTCCTATTCCAATGTTTATTTGTATACTTATTTTAATACTTATTCATATTTTTTATTAAGATAACAATATAGAATTTTTACTACCATCATTTTTTCCTGTGTACATTGCGGATAGAACTTTTCTTCTTTGTCACCGTTACATTCTTTCTCACATCGCTGGTACGTTTGTAGCCAGATACATTTTTTGAGATGCTTTCTTTCTTACCATTATTATCTCTATTTGCAGTTTTCCCTTTATTGGGCGTCTTGCGGGTATTCTCTCTTCGATCAGCCGCTTTTTTTTCAAAGGAAAGCTTTCGCGGGCGTATGAGACAATGCTTGTCAAATCCGATCAGATCCTCTCTTCCCTCTGATTTCAGAGCTTCCATGACCAAATCATAATTCTTCGGATTGCGATACTGGATCAGTGCTCTCTGCATGGCTTTCTCGTGAGGATTCCTGGGCACGTAGACGGACTTCATGTCCCGTGGGTCGATACCGGTGTAATACATGACGGTGGATACTGTGGAAGGGGTCGGATAGAAATCCTGCACCTGCTCCGGCATATATCCCAGGTCTCGAAGATATTCTGCCAGTTCGATGGCTTCCTTCATAGTGGAACCAGGGTGGGAGGACATCAGATAAGGGACTAAGAACTGCCTCTTTCCGGCTTTTCGATTCAGGTCCTCATATTTTTCTGTAAATTTTTGATAGACCGCATTTTCCGGCTTGCCCATTCTACAGAGAACTGCATCTGCGATATGCTCCGGTGCCACCTTGAGCTGACCGCTGATATGATGCTCCACCAATTCTTTGAAAAAAGTATCATCCTCATCTGCAATCAGATAATCAAAGCGGATTCCTGATCGAATAAATACTTTCTTGACTTTTGGCAGACTTCGCAATTCTCGCAAAAGCTCCAGATAATCACTGTGATCCACTTTCAGATTCTTACAGGGCTTAGGGAATAGGCACTGTTTATTTTTACAGACCCCCAGAGTCATCTGTTTTTCACAGGAAGGAAAGCGGAAATTCGCTGTAGGACCTCCCACATCATGAATATAGCCCTTGAAGTCAGGTTCCTCAATCATCAATTTTGCTTCATCCACGATGGATTCGTGGCTTCTCGTCTGTATGGTTCGTCCCTGATGGAACGTCAGGGCACAAAAATTACAGCCCCCAAAACAGCCTCTGTTGCTGACCAGCGAAAACTTGATCTCGGAAATGGCCGGAACACCGCCCTTGGCTTCATAGGAAGGGTGATAAGTGCGCATATAAGGCAGCGCATAGATGTCATCCATCTCTCCCTGTGTCAGCGGTGTCTGTGGCGGATTCTGCACCACATATTGTCCGTTGGGATATCCTTCAATCAGTATTTTCCCGGTAAAGGGATCTGTATTTTTATACTGTACGGCAAAGCTTTTGGCGTATTGAAACTTGTCTTCCTTCATGTCTGAGTAGGAAGGCAGGGTAATGTAATCATATAGGCCATCCAGTATCTTGGTCTTATACACTGTGCCGGGAATAAACGTAATATCTTTGATATCAATACCGCTTTTCAGTGCATCTGCGATCTCCACGATAGATTTCTCGCCCATACCGTAGGATATCATATCTGCCTGACTGTCCAGTAAGATGGAGCGTTTGAAGCTGTCCGACCAGTAATCATAATGTGCCATTCTGCGAAGGCTTGCCTCGATACCACCGATGATGATAGGGACATCACGATAGGTCTGACGAATGAGATTTCCGTATACGACTGTGGCATGATCCGGCCTCTTGCAGGGCTCTCCCCCAGGGGTATAGGCATCTGTGGGACGATGCTTTTTGGATACAAAATAGTGATTTACCATGGAATCCATATTTCCGGCAGATACCAGAAATCCTAACTTTGGTTTTCCCAGGGCAGAGATACTCGCGGGATCTTTCCAGTCCGGCTGTGGAATCATTCCGACGGTATACCCATGGGATTCCAGTACTCTGGTGATGATGGCAGCACCAAAGGAAGGATGATCCACGTAGGCATCACCACATACATATACAAAATCTAACTGTTCGATATTTCTTGATTTCAAATCTTTTTTGGAGATGGGTAAAAATCCAGTTGTCATAAGATCCTCTTTCTAGGCTACGATTTCAAAATAATTGTGAATAAAATAATCTGCCAGCTTTATCTTATCTTCTTTTTGGTAGCTGGAATATACATCATCCACTGCGCATACGGTCATTCCAGCCGCTTTGCCCGCCTGTATGCCGGGGACGATATCCTCGAATACCAGACAGTCCGCAGGATTGATCTGCAATTGTTTCGCGGCTTTCAGATATACATCCGGTGACGGCTTTCCCTTTTCACCGTGACAGGACGTACAGATGGCATCAAAATACGTATGGATTCCATGTGCCTTCAGTACGTTCATCACAAGCTCCTTTGAATTGCTGGAGGCGATTCCTATTTTTATTTTTTGCATCTTGCATAGCTCCAGAAATTCCAGGACACCCTTTTTTAAAGGAACTTCATGGGTATATTTGTAGGCTGCCATCTCATTCCAGCACTTCGTGATCTCCTCGATGCTGTCTGCAAGGGAGAATCGATTCTTAAAATATGCCGCTGTCTCATGAAAACTCATTCCTTCAATTTCATTTTGTAAATTCTCTGGAAGCTTGATCTGAAACTTCGACAGATATTCCACGTCAAGTTCCTTCCATATGCCCATGGAATCCACCAGCGTTCCATCCAAATCAAAAATTACTGCTTTTTTATGTGTCAACATGCTTCTATATTCTCCTATCTGATCGTTTTTATCATTGTGCTCTATATGGATATTTTATGAATATCCATAATTGCTTTACATTCCTATATATTGTATATAGATTAGTACTTCTTGGTTCTTCCATATTCATTTTTTCGTAACGAGACTTTTGATGCTATATTTTCACCCTTATATTTCTGTACTTATATTTCTATCTCTCACTTCGCTGGAGAGCAATGCTTTCTCGGCCACTTCTTTGGACAGTTTCCCATAAGATCCGGTGGGTAATCCTTCATCCAGCATTAATGCCCCCATGGAGAGTCGTTTCAGATAGAGCACCTCCTGCTGAAATACTGCGAACATGCGCTTCACCTGATGATACCGTCCTTCTGTGATCCATACCAGCGCGCCATAGCCTGTAAGTGATGCGTAGGCCGGGGTCGTTATCTGAGACTGATACCTTTCATGTTCCGCTTTTGATAAAGGCTTTAATATAGCAGGCAATGTCAATTTATCGTCTTTAATATCCAGTCCCTGCCAAAATGCATGAACCTCAGCGTCTGTGCATGACTTATCCAGAATGGCATAATAGCATTTTTGCACATGCTTTTTCGGCGAAAGGACAGAATGCGCAAATGCACCGTCATTGGTCAACAGCAAAAGTCCCTCGGTATCCTTGTCCAGTCTGCCCACAGGAAACAGGCCCTTACAGTTTTCTATTGCCAGCAGATCCACAACCGTCTGTTCCACGGCATCTTCCGTGGCAGACACCACGCCGGCAGGTTTATGCAGCATATAATAAACATATTTTTCATACTGTAAGATCCGATTATCATAGCAAACCTGATCAAGATCCGGATCGATCTTCATCTCCGGTCTGGTGACGGTCATCCCATTTACCCGGACTTTCTGTTTTTTCAACAGCTGCTTTACTTCACTTCGGGTGCCTATATTCATCTCTGTTAAAAATTTATCTAAACGCATTATTTTATCTTTCTATCATCATTATCTGCATTATTTGCATGAATCACAGTTATCACAAATACTATTGTAGTATAACATTATTTCCGATTGTTTGGGGATCAGATTTGAAAAACTTTATGAAAAAAATAGGAATCAGATGCTTTTTCCTTATTTTGCTATATTTCCTGCTATTTCACGCAAAATCCTGTGTTCAGTTTGCAAGTCAGGGACTCCTGGTATGGTTTCAGACCATGATTCCCACCTTGCTGCCCTTTATGATCGTAACTTCCATGATGATTCTGCTACAGGTACACCGCAGTTTTATAAGGATATTGGAGCCCTTCCTTTATAGGATCTATCATATCAATGGGGACAGTATTTATTGTGTGGTGTTTGGCTTTCTGTGTGGTTTTCCCATGGGTGCCAGGATCGTCGCACAGCTCTATGATCAAAAATATATTTCAAAGACGGAAGGTCAGTATCTTCTTTCCTTTTGCAATAATATTGGACCTATCTATTTTATCAATATTGTATTTCAAGGCATCCGCGGGGGCTATCACATTGCCTTTTTACTAGGCATGTATGCCATTCCGATCCTCTATGGCATCCTGATGAGATATACCTTATACCGTCACATGCCGATCACAGCCCACAGGGATGTAACGGAAATACCCAGGAAGTCCAAACTGACCCTCTTTCTTGCGTTAGACGAAAGCATTCACTCTGCCTTCCATTCCATCACCACTCTTGGGGGATACATGATCTTTTTTAATCTATGTACCTATATTCCTATCTGTATATTAGGAAAAATGCAGCAAACAAATGCCCTGCCCTATCTCATGAACTGTGTTCTTGAAATCTCCAGTGGCGTGCAAAATGTGTTACATTCTAATATCCCATGGTCTATGAAGGAGCAGATCATATTGGTGACAGTGATGTTTGGCGGTGTTTCCTGCATCGCCCAGACCATCAGCTGTATCAGAACGCTTAATTGCTCTATCTTTCCTTATTGTGTCCACAAATTGATACAGAGCTGTTTTTTCTATCTATACATAAACATGATCTATACTCTATTTTGAGACACCCATATTTTCTAAGCAGATTTATTAATATCGATTGAGATACATACATCTTTAAGTCTGATTTATAGTATCATTTGAGGTACATATTTTTTAAACTTCTCGTGCTGCCACTACTTTACCGACACTTTGGACTAATCCTGACAAATGAAAAAATAGCCCTGTAGGCATTAGACATTCCGACTAACACTTGTAAGGCTATCTTTACATTTTATATGAGAAATATATTCGATTCATTTTCACAGCGCTATAATGCTTCACAATGCATAATCAATCAAATTAAATCCAAATCAGAACCTGCATCCGTCGTGCCAGTGTCAGAATGATCAGTATCTACATCAACGGAAGGATACAGTTCTGAACGGTTTGCCTGAATGATCTCATTGCAACTATTTAAAGATCCCACCAAATTATTATAATTACTGGTGGAATTATCAATGGCACTGGTAATAAAGCCTTCCAGATTCCCCAAGATCTCATCCGTGTATTGAATTGCAGATGCTTTCATACTATTTGCTTCAATGGTGGCATTATCCAGGATTTCCTGTGCCTGCTTTGTCGCCAGCGTCACGACCTCATTTGCCTGGGCATAAGCCTGCTGCATGATCTCATGTTCATTGATCAATTCATTGGTATGGATCGTCGCTTCATTGATCAGTGCTTCTGCTTTTTCACGGGCATCATTCAGGATAGCTTCCTTGTTGCTGATAATTTTCTGATATCTCTTTATCTCATCAGGAGTCTTCATGCGCAACTCTCGAAGTAATTCATCTATTTCTTCTTTATTAACGATAATCTTAGTATTGGACAACGGCTGATATTTACAACTGTCGATAAATTCCTCAATCTCATCAATTAACTGTTCGATTCTGCTGCTCATATTCTATGATTCTCCTATCTATTCTCAAATCCATATTTCTGATACACTAATTTCGCAACAAACTCTGGCACACATGGATAGATATCTCCGTTAAAGCTGGCAATCTCTTTCACACTGGAGGAACTCAGATAAGCATATTCCAAACTGGTGTTCAAAAAGATGGTATCCAACTGCTCATGGGATAATTTACGGTTGGTCTGGGCAATTTGCAGCTCAAACTCAAAGTCTGTGATCGCACGTAAGCCTCTGACAGCTACATGGATATCTTTACTTTTAGCATAATCAATAAGCAAGCCACTAAAAGATTCAACTCTCACGTTGGGAATATCTCTTGTCGCTTCTTTTAATATATTAACACGTTCTTCTACAGAAAACAATGGACTCTTTTGGGTATTATTTAACACACTTACTGTCAGTTCATCAAACATATTGGAGGCACGTTGGATGACATCCAAATGTCCAAAAGTTACCGGGTCAAAACTGCCCGGATAGATTGCAGCTTTCATTTCTTATGATCTCCTTAGGCTTTTTTTAAAAAGACATGTTTGTTCGTCTTATATCTTTTTTCCTTTATAATGACAAAACCAAGGTCAACAGCATAAGAAAGATCTGTATCCAGAGAAGCTTCTACAATAATCATGGTATCTTCTGTGACATAAGACATGTCTTTTAATATCGTAAGGACGTGTTTTTCATGTTCATAGTTATAGGGGGGATCCATGAAAATAAAATCCACTTCTGTTTCGGGAATATTTCTCAATGCCGCTAATACATCTTGTTTAATAACAATAGCTTTTTTATCCAATCTTGTAAAGGATAAATTTTCTTGTACGCAACAAAGTGCATTCCGATTGTTTTCCACAAAATAACTTTTTGATGCACCGCGGCTCAGAGCCTCGATCCCGATACTGCCACTGCCACTGTATAAATCTACAAAAATACTTCCGGGCAATTCAAAATTAATCATATTGAAAAGGGTTTCCTTGATGCGGTCCGTGGTGGGTCTTGTATCCATTCCCTCCACGGTCTTTAGGGGTAAACTCCTTGCGGTTCCTGCAACTACTCTCATATGGATGATCCTTTCTGCACGATATTTTTCAAGTTCTATTCTGTATTTCTATCCTATATTTCTAGCCTGTATTTACATGTAAATTTCTATTATGAACGACCATTTCGAATTATTAATTGGAATCACTACTTTAAAATTCAGTTTTCTGTGTAGCTTCAATATATAAAGGTATTCTATGGTGTTCTTAGATACGAACTTTCGTTCCTTTGGAGTCTCTCTTACCAAGCTTTAATTTATTCAGTTCAATTTTCTTTTCTTTGTATAGGATGTCCTGCTCCACCATATTTCTGGTGTAATAAACTGCCTCCAAGGTATCATTGTCACTTAGTTTCATACCGCGGACACCGATGGCACCTTTTTTCTTCATTGGAATCTCTTCCAGTGAAAATCGAAGGAAATATCCCTGCTGTGACTGCAGTACGATGTTTTTCTGTTCCTGGAATAGGGCAATGCTGATCAGTGCGTCCTCTTCCTGGAGTTTTGTGGCTGCCACCGTTTTCTTATTCACATCAAATTCACCGCCATCTACCACTTTGAGCATTGCCTGTTTCGTAACAAAGAGAATGCGGCACAGATTCAATTCTGTCTGGCTGGCAATGAGGCGAATTTCCTCTCTGGAGGAATCGTAATTGCTGACATTGTCAATAGGGATTCCTTTATCTCTGAATTTCCCATAGGGAAGATCCAGGACCTTTAAGGTGTGCAGCTGTCCCTTATCTGTGAAAATACAGATCTTTCCGGTATTTTTACAGGAAAATACATATTTGTATTCGGATAACGCCGCGTCTTTATTTCGCTCAAAAGCAGTCATATCAATGGTCTTTGCATAGCCAAAACGATCCATGAGGAACATGACTTCCATCTCTTCGATCTTATTTTCCTCAAAGACGGCTTCCTGCCCATTTTCCACCACGGTCTTTCTGGGAACACTGTACTCTTTTTTGATGGCGTCCAGATCATTCATGATGACCTGTGCCATGGAATCTCTGCGATCCAGAATATCCTCATAGCGGTAAATATTCGCCATGGTATTTTCGTGATCTGTGATCAATGCCTCTATTTCCAGGCCAATTAATCGATAGAGACGCATGTCCAGAATTGCATTTGCCTGATTCTCCGTAAACATTAACTGCTGTGCCATGACTTTGGATTCTTTTGACTTGAACTTGATGCCGTCCACTTTGCCTTCCACCAGACAGGCCTTTGCCATATTGCGGTCTTTGGAGCCGCGAAGGATCTCAATGATCAGGTCAATGACATTGCAAGCCTTGATGAGACCTTCCTGAATCTCCTTTTTTTCCTGCTCTTTATTTAGAAGGGTGGTATATTTGCGGGTGGTGACTTCATATTGGAAATCTATATTTCTCTGGATGATCTTCTTGATGCCCATGGTCTCCGGACGTTCATGGTCAATGGCCAGCATATTGACGCCAAAAGTATCCTCCAGACGTGTTTTCTTATAGAGCATGTTGATGAAATTTTCCACATCCGCGTCTTTTCGTATTTCGATCACAATACGAATGCCTTCCTTGGAGGACTGGTTGGAGATATCTACGATATCCAGAGTTTTTTTCGTCTCAGCCAGAGAAGCCACGTCTGATAAAAATTTACCAATGTTCTGTCCGATCATAGGATAGGGAATCTCGGTGATCACAATGTTGGACTTTCCGTTCTTTCCTTTTTCCACATGAACTTTACCACGCACTTTGATCTTGCCTACACCGGTCTCGTAGATGTCTAAGAGTTCATCCTTATTGATGACAATACCCCCTGTTGGAAAATCCGGCCCTTTGATGTATCGCATTAATTCCGCGGTGGTGATCTCATTATTCAGCATATATGCTTTTGTGGCATCCACCACTTCTCCCAGATTATGAGGAGGGATACTGGTCGCCATACCCACAGCGATACCCTCAGCTCCGTTTACCAGGAGATTTGGAATCTTCACAGGCAATACACTGGGTTCCTGCTCGGTCTGGTCAAAGTTCGGGATAAAATCCACCACATTTTTATCCAGGTCACAAAGATATGCTTCCTGGGTGATCTTTTGCAGACGCGCCTCTGTATAACGCATGGCAGCGGCACCGTCCCCCTCGATATTGCCAAAATTACCGTGTCCATCCACCAACGGCAGTCCCTTTTTAAAATCCTGGGACATGACCACCAGAGAATCATAGATGGAACTATCCCCATGGGGATGATATTTACCCATGGTGTCCCCCACGATACGTGCGCTCTTACGATAGGGTCTGTCATAACGGATACCCAGTTCATACATATCATATAAAGTACGTCTCTGCACCGGCTTCAAGCCATCTCTCACGTCCGGCAGTGCCCTGGCTACGATGACGCTCATGGCGTAATCAATGTAGGACTTCTGCATTACCTCGGAATATTCCGTCTTTATAATATTTTCTTCTATTTCATCTTTTACTTTTCCAGCCATTCTGTGTACCTTTCCAAAGCTATATGATAGCACTCTCTAAAATAAAGTGCTCATGAGGGATACATCCTCAAATATCCAGTTCAGCGTCAACGGCGTGCTCATGAATAAATTCCTTACGCGGTGGCACATCAGTGCCCATGAGCATTTCCGTCACGTCAGAGGCAAGTCTCGCGTCCTCGATCTCCACCTGCTTCAACATACGTGTCTCAGGATCAAGGGTGGTCTCCCACAATTGCTGTGCATCCATCTCCCCCAGACCTTTGTAACGCTGCAAGGTAAATCCGCCCTTGTGCTTTTTGCGATATCGCTCCAGGGCAAGATCATCGTATAGATACTCTTCCTCTTTTCCTTTATTTGGAATTGCTTTATATAGAGGAGGCATGGCAATATACACATGTCCCTCGAAAATAAGTTCCGGCATAAAGCGATAAAATAATGTCAGCAGCAAGGTGGCAATGTGGGCACCATCCACATCGGCATCCGCCATAATGATAATCTTATTGTAGCGAAGCTTGGTAATATCAAAATCGTTGCCAAAACCTTCGGAAAATCCACAGCCAAAGGCATTGATCATGGTCTTGATCTCGGCATTTGCAAGGACTTTATCAATGCTCGCCTTCTCCACATTCAGAATCTTCCCTCGAATGGGCAGAATCGCCTGAAATGCACGATTTCTTGCAGTTTTGGCGCTTCCACCGGCAGAATCACCCTCCACGATAAAAATTTCACAGCGATTGGCATCTCTGGACTCACAATTTGCAAGTTTTCCGTTAGAATCAAAGGAAAATTTCTGCTTTGTAAGCATATTTGTCTTTGCTTTTTCCTCTGTTTTCCTGATCTTTGCGGCTTTTTCTGCACAGGCAATGATACTCTTTAAGGCATCCAGGTTGCGGTCAAGGTATCGGGTCACTTCCTCCCCGGTGATCTTGCTCACTGCCTTGGATGCATCCTGGTTATCCAGCTTTGTCTTTGTCTGTCCCTCGAAACGTGGATCGGGGTGCTTGATGGAGATGACTGCAGTCATGCCGTTACGAATATCCGGGCCTGTAAAATTCTGATCTTTATCCTTTAAGATATTCAGCTCTCTGGCGTAGGAGTTGATCACGGTGGTGAACATGGTCTTAAAGCCTGTAAGGTGTGCACCGCCCTCGGCATTGTAGATATTATTACAGAAGCCCAGTACATTTTCGTGAAATTCGTTCACATACTGGAACGCCACCTCCACGCCGATTCCCTCTGCTTCTCCACTGAAATAGATAATGTCATGTACCACGTCTTTATTTTTATTCATATCTTTGATGAATCCCACGATACCATCCGGTTCATGAAATTCAATATGTTCTGTCACTTCATCCCGCTTGTCCTCGAAGATGATCCTTAACTTGGGATTCAGGTAAGCCGTCTCATGTAATCTGCTCTTTACTTCGTCTGCTTTGAACCGGGTCTTCTCGAAGATCGTTGGGTCTGGGAGGAAGTTGATGGAAGTACCGGTTTCCCTTGTCTTCCCTACTGTGGGAAGTAATCCGTCAACTAAATCTACAACAGGATTTCCCTGTTCATATTTGTCCTCATGAATAAAGCCATTCTTCTTGACCCTGACAGTCAATTGTGTGGAGAGTGCATTTACCACAGAGGAACCGACCCCATGAAGTCCACCGCTGGTCTTATATGCACTATTGTCAAACTTACCGCCTGCATGGAGTGTGGTGAATACCAGACGCTCAGCACTCATCCCTTTTTCATGCATCTCAATGGGAATACCTCTACCGTTATCTGTCACGGTTGCAGAGCCATCCTTCTCCAATGTCACATTGATTTCTGTGCAGTAGCCCGCCAGATGCTCATCAACGGAGTTATCTACGATCTCATATATTAAGTGATTCAGACCCTTGGTAGATACACTTCCTATGTACATCCCCGGTCTCTTCCTAACTGCCTCCAGTCCCTCTAATACAGTGATGCTGGACGCATCATAGGTGTTGTTCTTAGCCATCTATTTATACCCTTCCTGTTTTCAGTCTTATACGCAAATATGTTCCCTGACCCTATAACGTCATGCACTTCGTGCATTTTTGACTCGATTACTTTATAATCCTGTCATAGTACGTCATGCACTTCATGCATTCCTGACTCGATCACCTTGTAATCCTGTCATAGTACGTCATGCACTTCGTACATTTCCTGATAGGATTACTTTATAATCCTGTCATAGTATAGCACACTTGTTCGGTTTTTTCAAAGATTTTTCTAATGTGATTGTTTGATTTGTTTCCGCTCGTCTTTTATCTGATTCACGAAATAATAGTAATGACATATATTTTTGGAGCGTATGATGATTGACATGAGAATGATAATGACCACTTGTGAAATTATGGATGTAATCAGTCCGAAAATATCTGATATTGCATAATGTTCCATATTCTTCATAAGAAAAATCAAAGCATTATAATTTGAGATAAAACCATAAATACAAGCGATAAGATTCACATATACGATGGGTCTCCAGGTATAAAATAATCGTATTAAAATCAAAATTCCAACGAATCCAATTAGCTGTATGATAACAGCAGGGACATCAAATGATCTCAATAAAGAAAATAAACTGAGAAGAATGAAGATTATGCAGCGTAATATGCCATAGAACATGATTAAATTTCGTAAACGTTTTTCCCCATCCTTCACTTCCTGGTCATGGCATTCCTCTACTTTTTGACGTACTTTTTTGTAGAACATCAATTTTTCATACATATTTATTACCCCATGATTCATGTATTTTGCTAAAATAAAGTTTGATAAAAAAAGGAGATTTTCGCACTGCTGCGCTATCTCCTAAAAAACATCCTATAATAATTTTTTCGTACAGGCGATGGCCAAAGTTCCCGGTCCCAAATGACAGGCAACGCTCAGGGAGAGATGATCGGCATAGAGATGAAATCCCGGGAATTCCCTTTCCAGTTCCGCTACCAGAGCATTGGCTGCTTCTTCATTATTCGTATGCGCCACCTGCAAATAAATATTGTCCTTATCCATACCGCCAAATCGGTTTTCCATATCATTCTTAATGGCAGTCATCATGATGCCCTTTGCCTGAGTCATGGTTCGTGCTTTGGCAAAGGCATCCAGCTTCTCCCCCTGTATCTGTAAGACAGGTTTTAAGCGAAGAATGGTTCCCAGTGCAGCTGCAGCAGGTGTGATACGGCCACCTCTTTTCAGATAGGTAAGGGTGTCCAGTGTAATATAAATACTGGAATTAAATTTATCTTTTTCCAATATTGCCTTGATTTCGGCGGCATTTTTCCCTTCTTCTGCCAGCTTCATGGCATCCAGGACAGACTGTCGCTGGGTGACAGAGATACGCTGATTGTCAACCACCTGTACCTTTCCGTCATAGTCCTGGGACAGCACATGGGCAGTCTCACAGGAGCCACTCAGTCCGCTGGACATGGGGATATGAACCACTTCGTCATATTCCTTCAGCAATGTATCCCACAGACTCATCACGGTCTCGGGGCTGGGCTGTGAAGTTGAAATACTGGCATTTTCGCCTAAACGCTGATAAAACAGCTCTCTGGTAAGGGTGATATCTTCATAAAATGTTTCTTCCTCTATCATGAATGGCATGGAAATGACAGAAATGCCCAAATCCTTTGCCTGTTCCTGCGTAATACCGCTGTTACTGTCTGTTACAATTGCAATTTTTGACACAAAAGTTCCTCCTAATCGTTGCATACATAAGAAGTATTGTAGCGTTAGATACTTCTAAAGTCAACCTGTAACATTTTATTTTCTGATTGAAACGCCTTCAACTTTTGATTTTCAGATAATTCGAGGAATGGATCCTTCGACAGAACAAGATCAACATCTTCACTTGCCATTTTTAGAATAGAAGCGTCATTGTAGATATCTGCCACTTTAAACTCCAGGTCACCGCTCTGACGAATTCCGAAAATATCTCCAGGACCTCTTAACTTCATATCTTCTTCCGCAATTTTAAATCCATCGTTGGATTTATTTAATATTTCCAGACGTTCCATCGTCTCTTTCTTATTTTTCCCGCTGACAAAGATACAGTAGGATTGCTTCTTTCCACGCCCTACGCGGCCTCTCAATTGATGAAGCTGTGCCAGTCCAAAGCGTTCCGCATTCTCCACCATCATCACCGTTGCGTTCGGCACATTGATGCCTACTTCAATCACGGTGGTAGACACCAGAATGTCAATATCGTGCTTCTCAAAGGCTTCCATGATCCTGTTCTTCTCCTGGGGCTTCATCTTGCCGTGTAATGTCCGTATCTGTATGGTTTCAGGGAAAAAAGTTCTCATTTTCTCGGCGTAATCCATAACATTCTCTACATCCTCCAGTTCGCCCTCCTCCACCATGGGGCAGATCACATAGATCTGGCTGCCATTTGCAATCTCTTTTTGCATGAAAGCATAGGCGGTCTTCCGATACTCCGTATTCACCACGCAGTTCTTGATGGGCAGACGGTTGGCGGGCAATTCATCGATGACAGATATATGCAGATCTCCATAGAGAATGATGGCCAGGGTGCGGGGGATGGGCGTGGCACTCATGACCAGCACATGGACACCGTCGCCCTTTCCAGCCAGAGCCTCCCGCTGCCGCACGCCAAATCGATGCTGTTCGTCAGTGACCACTAATCCCAGTTTTTGATAATGAACTTTTTCCTGGATAAGGGCGTGGGTTCCGATAATGAGATTAGCCTCCCCTGACTCGATCAGCCCATAAGCATCCCTTTTCTCCCTGGCGGTGATGGAGCCTGTTAACAGGACTGGGCAGATGGGTAAGTGATACTCCTTCATCATATCCTGAATATTTTCAAAATGCTGTCTCGCCAGCACTTCCGTGGGTGCCATCAAAGCACCTTGATACCCGTTGGATATGGTCATCAGCAGGGATAAGAAGGCGATGATGGTCTTTCCAGACCCCACATCTCCCTGCACCAGCCGGTTCATGCAGTAGGGACCTTCCAGATCCTCCTTGATCTCGTTCCACACGTTCCACTGTGCCTTAGTGAGTTCATAGGGAAGCTGTTCCAGCAAGCGTATGGTAATGGCAGTCTCTATCATTTTATGTTCATTTGGAATGCCGCTGTTTTTCTCTTTGTTACTTCTGATCGCCATCATGAACAGGAAAAATTCATTATAGACCAGTCTCTTCCTGGCGGAGAGGATTTCCTCCCGGGTGACTGGCAGATGAATCTTGCGATAGGCCTCCTCCAGAGAAGCAAATTCATATTTACACAGTATGGAATCCGGAAGAAATTCTTCTATGGACAGTTGTTCAAAAATCTGCATTTCCATTTTATGAATCAGTGCATTGGTGAGTCCTTTCGTCAATACATAGACAGGCTGCAGCGTGTTCTTTTTCGCCCTATATTCCTGTAGCTCATAGACCTTTGGCTGCTCTATGACCATCATATTCGCCTTATTGCGCTTCGCCTCACCGCGAAAGATATAATAGGCACCCATCCGAACGGTCTTACTGATGTAAGGCATATTAAAGAAAGTGAGCTGCAGCTTACCAGTGGCATCCTGAATAATTCCTGTGGTGATGTTTAACTGACGGATGCGCTTGGATTGAAAAGGGGCTGTAAGACGTGCACCCACGGCAACGATCTCATGTTCCCGCACCTGTGAGATGGGGATCTCATCCTCCAGCCGTTCATAGTCTCGTGGATAATACGTGATCAGATCCTGAATCGTATGAATATTTAATTTGGAAAATAATTTTGCATTCTTCTCACCGATCCCTTTTAATACGGTGACGGAGTCCTGTAATTCCATAGAAGCTGTCCTTCCTGTCCTTGATTAAAAAAACACCTCTGACACAATCCTATCATTGTGCCAAAGATGTTCACTGGTACTTTATTCTGCAGAAACAATATAGTAATAAATAGGCTGACCGCCAAATTGTAACTCTACATCACAGTCAACATGCTGTGCTTCCACCTTTGCACGCAGCTTCTCGGCATCTTCCTCATCTACATCGCTTCCATAATAGATACTGATCAATTCCACATCCTCGTCAATCATATCTTCGATCATTTCGAATGTGACCTGATCCATCTGCGTGTCAACTGCCCGTATGCCCTTGTCGGTAATACCCATGAAATCGCCCTGTTTGATGGTCTTATCATCAATGACGGTATCTCTCACCGCATAAGTCACCTGACCTGTGCGCACATTTTTGATTTCTTCCAGCATATTGGCTTCATTTTCTTCCGGCGTCAGATCCGGTACATAATTGATCACAGCCGTGATGCCCTGGGGTACTGTTTTCGTAGGAATCACCATAATATTTTTATCTTCCACCAGGGATTGCGCCTGATTGGCAGCCAGGATAATATTTTTGTTGTTGGGCAGGATAAATATGGTATCTGCATCGACTTTTTCAATGGCATTCAGCATATCTTCCGTGCTGGGGTTCATGGTCTGCCCACCTTCGATGATATAGTCAACGCCAAGGCTTCTTAGAATTTCATTAATGCCCTCGCCCACAGATACGGCGATAAATCCCACTTCTTTTTTCTCAGCAGATGTCTCCACTGCCGCTCCTTTTTCAGACATCCTGATGAGCTTTTCCTGATGCTCCAGTCTCATATTATCAATCTTCATATTAGATAAAGAACCATATTTTAAGGCTTTCTGAATGGCAAGTCCCGGATCATTGGTATGCACATGTACTTTTACCACATCATCATCCGCTACCACCACAATAGAATCGCCGATGGATTCCAGATATTCCTTGAAATCAATCTCGTTTTTAATATTGAAGTTTCTCTCCAATAAAATAATGAACTCGGTACAGTAACCGAATTTAATATTCACTTCCTCCTGTGACTCTGCCGCCATCCTGGAAGCAACCGGTGCCACATCCACGATGGAAAGGTCTAACTCCTTGCCCTGGAAGATATCGTAAGCACCTTTTAGGACTTCCAACAGTCCCTGTCCGCCGGAATCTACCACCCCGGCCTGCTTTAAAACAGGAAGCATCTCAGGGGTCTGATTCAGCACATAGGCTGCATGCTCGATGATCTGCCCAAAGAAAGAATTCAAATCATCACAGCCTGCATCCGCCAGCTCACGCGCCTTGTCGGCAGCTCCTTTTGCCACGGTAAGGATCGTTCCTTCCTTTGGCTTCATCACTGCTTTATAGGCTGTCTCCACCGCTTTTTCAAAAGCGTCCGCAAAAATGTGGGTATCGATTTCATCATGTTCATTGACACCTTTTGTAAGACCACGCAGTAACTGTGATAAGATGACTCCCGAATTACCTCTTGCTCCGCGAAGAGAGCCTGAAGAAATTGCCTTTGCCAAAGTTTTCATATCCGGATCTTCCAGCGCTGCCACTTCCTTTGCAGCCGACATGATCGTCATCGTCATGTTGGTTCCGGTATCACCGTCTGGTACCGGAAAAACATTTAATTCATTGATCCATTCTTTTTTATGTTCAAGATTTTTTGCACCGGCTAAGAACATCTTTGAAAACATCCTAGCATCGATTGTATTTAAAGCCACAACAACTTCCTCCTTAATCAATAACTCGCACACCTTCCACAAAGATGTTTATTTTCTCTACTTTAAGACCTGTAAACTCTTCCACTTTATATGTCACACTGCTGATCAGATTATCAGCCACAGCCAGAATACTAACACCATAGGATACAATTACATGAAAATCAAGTATTAAATTATTATTGTTCACGGTAATAGAAATGCCTCTTGTAATACTGTCTAATTTAAGAAGCTTTACCACTTCATCTTTCATATTAACTGCAGCCATACCCACGATACCAAAGCATTCCATAGCAACTGACCCTGCATACTTAGCAATGACTTCATCATCTATCACAATATTACCCATATGTGTATCCATAGTACCTTTCATATTGAACCTCCTACTCTACTGATATTATTTGTAATACCTGCGCACAGATATTAACATCATGTCCTGATATTGATTACTTTGTAGTTCGGTCATATGCTGACCCAAGTTACTCTGCAATCTGGTTATATCTCGACCATGCTACATTGTAACCTAATCATATCTCGACCATGTCACGTTGTAACATGGTCATATTATAACTGCTTTTCATATAAAATGAAACATATAAATAAAAAAAACTTTTTTTCGCTTGCATTATTTACTTCTTTCTGATAGAATAATCGTGTTGTGAGTCTATATGACTTAATTTATCTAGGGAGGTGTCAATATGGCTAAATGTGAAATTTGTGGAAAAGGCGTTCATTTTGGTAATGCGGTAAGCCATTCTCATAGAAGATCCAATCATATCTGGAATTCAAATGTTAAAAACGTTAAATGTAATGTAAATGGAGCTGCAAAGAAAATGCATGTTTGTACAAACTGCTTAAAGTCAGGCAGAGTTGAAAGAGCATAATTATAGTATGTTAAAAAAGACTATCTTTTGATAGTCTTTTTTATTTGTTTTAGCTTTCATAATACTTCTCTTTTAGAACACGGTATTCTTTGTTGATCATCTGAACCGTATCCTTATCTCCACACAGATTGTCTGGATGAAAGATCTTCAATAAATCTTTATAACGCTTTTTCAGTGCCAGCATACTGTTCACACCTTTGAAAAAGGAATGAATGCTCACATACTGTATCACCGTGCTTTCACGATCATAGGATTCATTCATATGATAGGTGCGTTTTTCACGCTCCACCTTCTCACGGTCTATCGCCAACTGTTGATAAGCAGACTGTAATATTTTCAGCCGCTTATCAAATAAAGACCGATCATTCTCTAATACTTTCTCCTGGAGCAACAGCTCGTTCTCTTTTTCTTTCCTATAATGTTCAAATTCTTTTTTTTCCAGTAAAAAATTTTGATATAATTCATCAAGATTGTCCACAAAAATTCACTCCATATCATTTGCAAAAATACAAATTGTATCCAATTAACAAAAAAATCCCTATCAAAATAACTCCAATAAATTCATTGGAAATCATCAACATCAAAATCATCCCAATTGCGATAAAAAAACAAATAAATCCAATAATTTTTTTCAAGAGAATCCCAACTTCAGCTTTTCTCTATAGTATATGGTAAAAATGCTATAAGAATACTATTTATCTTCCGGAAATGCAACTTCTACAGCTTCGTCGTCAGACATCATATCCTCTTTTTTGGTGGTAACTTTATCGATGATATCAGGAATCATATCCAGCACTTTCGTAACGGTATCCTGGTTCTTGATATTCACTAACTTCGTCTGTCCATTTTTGATCACCAGCACAGCACTTGGTGTCATCTTTCCACACATTCCACCAGCACCGCCATTTTTCTTGTCATTGGTGTTGGCCCCGGCACCCACGCCAAAGGAAACATCCACCAAGGGCAATATGATCGTATCTCCTATTTTGGTAGCTTCTCCCACTACTGTTTTGGATGACAGAAAGGAACCCATTCCCTTCATCAATGAATCAACCACTCCTGAGAAATTATTTTCAGACATGTAAATCCTCCTTTTTCAACAACTGCAACACTCTTTTTAAATTTTTATTAAAATATATGGTAAGTAACACTTTTAGTAGAATAAATACTGTTATTCTGCCCTTTGCCTTACAATCAACCTCCAGAACAGACCTGTCAAACTCTGGTGCTATGGTGACATATGATCCCACAAATGGATACAGCATTCCGAAAAATGCCATAATCTCGCCGATAACACTGGGGTCTTCGTTCCCGATATGCAAATATAACTGATATTTGCGCGGACGGATATTCTTCCATATGGTGATGAACTGCTTACGGCATAAGGAAATAGCTTCCTGCATTTCTGTACTGTGAAGAACATGATTGTAATATGCAAGGTTGTGATAGATTGTTTTTATAGTATCATAGATTCCAAGGATTGTGTACTTGATCTTTTGAAAGAATTTATAAATTTTCTCACAAAAAGCTGATATTTTCCTGACGATCCGTTCTGTTTGCGAAGTGCTTTCAATTTTTGAATCACTTTCTATGGAAGTGTTTTTCTCGTCATCAGGGATTTCATCTTTAATACTGTTGGAATTTGCATTTTTCGAATCTTTGTGTCCTTGTGGATCCTGTTCTTTTTCCCCTTGTTTATCCTCGGTCTCTTTTGGATCTGTTTTTTGAAAAACGGTGTTTTCCTTTTCTACTGAGATCTTTGTCTCGGAATTCTCTGCCTGACTGGTCTTCCTATCTTTAGTAGTTTGTTCGTTCTTTTTATTCCTATTCTTCCTACTATTATTCTCTGTCTTATCAGTCTCCTTTTTGGGTGCATCGCTACGATAAATCGGGATACCGAATACTCTTACCACCACATTGGACTCGCCTTTGTAAGTTGCGCGTACAGACAGGATATGCAAAAGCCAGTGTACGCTTGCATAGGCTTCCAGATCATCATCATAGCTGGCTCTTAACCCATATCGGATCGGGCAGAACAAGATTAATATGAGTAGGCATATTGCAAGTAACAGGACGATCAAAAGGACGATTCCTATTATTTTCAATAGCAAAATAATTTTCAACATATACATTCCCCTATTTTTGCTGCTGCTGTAAAATATATTCTTTCACGGAGGCGGAACCTGTTCGCGTATAAATGTCCTGCACAATTGTGCGGGATAACTCCAATGCTTCCCCATAGCCATCGGCGATCCCTACTACGAAGAGATGTTTACGTGGAAAAGTCTTCTGTTTTAACAGCGCACAATGAAAAATATCCAGAAGATCATCTCCTTCGGATAATGTAATCACATACACATTTAACTGCCCTATATTCCACTTTAACTTTTTACATATTTTCTGTTTTTTGTCCTGATATTTCTCGGATGTATATAAATATCTATAGAATTTCACAAATAAATCCCCTCGTAGAAATAATATTGTAAACCTAGTTCATCTTATCACAATTAATTTATTTTTAATAGGTATTTTTAATAGGTGATTAAAGTAAATATTGACTTTAATTCAATTAGATACTAGTATAAAACTATTAATAATTATACATATTGCCGAGGAACAAAAAAGGGGAATCTTATGAAAGTCGTCGCACGCATGGAATTAAAGACGGGTATGGAAATTGCGGAAAATGTATATTCCTATCATGGCAGTCTGATATGTCAGGCAAATACAATTGTGGACTCAAATTTAATCGCCAAGCTTTCACGTTACTCTATTATGTGCGTAAGTGTGAAGGATGCCTCTGATTATGCGGTCACCCGTTTTGAACGGGTTCGCCTGTCTCCTGAATTCAAAAAATTTGTTACCATCTATCAGAATAATCTAAATGCATATAAATATATGATCGATGATTTTCTTCAGAATGATCATATGATCAGTACATCCTATCTGCTGAAAATCCATGACGACATTCGCTCCTGTGCCAAAACAGGAGAACAATTATTAAATATGCTGTATTATATGCTTCCCACCGAAGATAATCTCACCTATGCCCATTGCCTGAATGCCGCACTGATCAGCAATGTTTTTTCTATCTGGCTTGGATTGACCAAAGAATCCACCCGAATACTCACCTTGTCCGGCTTTATCTATGATATCGGCAAGCTGAAACTTCCCAATTCCTTATTATGGACCCCTGGGAGACTGTCAAACGACGAATATACCAGGATGCAGACCCACACCAT
>JAQVCT010000028.1:32014-34640 GCA_028689655.1 Lachnospiraceae bacterium | reverse complement strand
CTTTTACATTATTGGATACCGTCAATCCACTGTGTCTTACCTGTGAGAATTGCCAGTACAAATCCGTAACTGAACACACGAAAGAACTGTGCTGTATCATGTTCGGCTGTAACATTCACCGGGATTTTTCAGAATGTCGTGGACATGCCAAAAAGGCATCCTCTTAGAAAAACATTCTTCTATTTCAGTAACTCCATGATCTCATTCTTGGAAATCACTCCGATGGACTTTTTCGCGATCTCACCATTTTTAAATACCATTAATGTGGGGATGGTCATGACCTTATATCTCTGTGCCAGATCTCCTTCCTCGTCCACATTTACTTTGCAGACCTTCACATCTGTCAACTCATCTGCCAAAGCTTCCACTGTTGGTAATAACATCTTGCAGGGTCCACACCAGGATGCCCAAAAATCTACTAATACCGGTTTATCTGCCTGAAGTACTTCCTTTTCAAAACTATCCACTGTTACATGTAATGCTGCCATATGACACTCCTCCTTATTGAATATCCGTTCCTTTTAAATTTGTCTTCGACTGTTAATGACTATTAATTATACAAACTTTCTCTATTAATAGTATCTCATAAAATATGTTTTTTATGTCAAACCCCAAATGTCGAAATTCAAAAGAAAACTTTAAATTGTTTGGTTTCTTAATTTCTAATTTGATTGTACACAATTTAATTTTGCACGTCAAGTATATTTTTATTAAGATTCAATAAACTTCAAACTTTTTATAAGGAATTATTGATTTTCTCTGATAGCAGCTGCCCACTCCTGAAAGCACTCTTCCACTGCATCGATCTGAGACATGGCTGCATCTGTATCCCCTGCGCGGAAATCCAGGAGCATGTCCATACACACATCTACCAGGGGCAGTAATCCCAGGTTCAGTGCCATTCCCTTTAATGTATGCACGTCCTTCATCGCCTGCTCACTATCTCCTGCATCCACTGAATGACGCAGATCGATAATGCTTTGATTATCCGGAAACTGTTCTAAATACTCCAGATACATTTCCTCGTCTCCCATGAGTCTTTCCAGCGTATCTTCCACCTCAGCACCCATATCTTCTAATTTTTCCAATAAAGAACCATCCATTTTTCTTTCCTCCATGTATTGAACATCAGCTCATTTTAAATTTGTCAATCTTTACATTTTATCACTCATGATATCTCATATATTTATGGTATATTGGTTCGTAATACATTTACCTATGGATTACATCTCTTACAGGGTTCATACCCCTGCGCTATGATCTCGTCTCTGCTCATATCTGTATCTTCTCTGTTTTTCTGTGAAGGTAATTTATTGCATGTGGGCAAATGAAATTTCATGGATTTCGTATTCAGCACATAGCCTGTGGAGACTTCCTGGTCTGTGTCATCCCACTGTGTTTGTGTCTCTACTTCTGCATCTTCCATGTCAGGGATCTCATCCTGCAGATCCTTTTTCTCATCGCTTACAGTTCCATTCTCTTTGGCTGCCTCTGTCTTCACATCAGAAGACTTCGTTCCCTCCCCGGACTTCCAGGTGGTGGATGGTGCACAATTCCATGTGATCTTCTCCCCGTCCGAGGTGGCTATGATACTGCCCTGTTCATCCGTGCGATAGACCTGAACGCCCATCCCTCTCAGACGATTCAAAGTCTGCGCATTGGGATGTCCGTGGTCATCATTCACCCCGCAGCTGATTACTGCAAAAGACGGCTGCACCGACTCCAAAAGTGCTTCCGTGGTAGAGGTCTTGCTTCCATGATGTCCCACCTGATATACATCTGCCCTGATGTCGATTCCATTTTTTACGATGTCATTTTCTGCCGCTTCCTCCGCATCACCCGTGAACAGAAAACGATTCTTACCATTTTCCAGAACAAAGCCTATGGAGGAATTATTGGAATCATCACCGTATTGATCGTAACCTCCATTTGGAGCAATGACTGTAAATTTCGCACTTCCCAGCGTGTAGACCGTACCCACTTCTGGTGTGGTGTAGTTCAGATTTCTATAGTCCAGTGCCTCTAACACTTTTTTATAGGTCTTCGAATCTTTTTCATAATAAGACATAAAGACCTGATCAATATCAAACTTTGTGATGATGACCGGAGCACCACCGATATGATCCTTATCAGGGTGGGTCAATATGAGATAATCCAATTTCTTGATGCCGCGCTTCTGTATATAATTCTGGATCGTAGTACCTTTACTGTCATCCCCTGTATCGATGAGCATGGCATGGTCTCCACAGGTGATGAGCGTGGAATCTCCATGCCCCACATCCATAAAATGAACCTGCATCTCATCTGTCGCCAAAGTGTCTTCGGTATCATTGTCCGTGGAGTTCCCACCGGATTTTCCCGTCACTTCCTGCTGGCTCCCCGTATTTCCACAGGCACACAGCAGGAACATAAGCATTATCAGTACACCCAAAAGTTGGACGTGACCGCCACGTTTTCCATTCCATGTTTTCCATTGTATTTTTTTCATACGATTCATAAACTCCCCCTGAATTCTAATCCATGGGTACGTTCCTGCCATGGATATTTTCCAGTTATTCAGTCAGGTACATGACAGGTCCTGGATAAAATTTGTCTATGGATATTTGACACAGATTACTTTGTAATC
>JAQVCT010000028.1:0-31914 GCA_028689655.1 Lachnospiraceae bacterium | reverse complement strand
ACTCCCCCTGAATTCTAATCCATGGGTACGTTCCTGCCATGGATATTTTCCAGTTATTCAGTCAGGTACATGACAGGTCCTGGATAAAATTTGTCTATGGATATTTGACACAGATTACTTTGTAATCCTGTCATATTAACGTCAGCCATTTCATGACTTCCTGACAGGATTACTTTGTAATCCTGTCATATTAACGTCAGTCATTTCATGACTTCCTGACAGGATTACTTTGTAATCCTGTCATATTATACAATTCGTTGGAATTCAATGCAAGGAAAAAGGACTGCCACCACTTAAATGATGACAGTCCTTTTCATTATTTCTTACATATAACTTTTCTTCGTCTTGCCGTGGAATTCTGTCTCACCAACTTCTTCAGAATGAAGATTCTTATTGTTCTTATCGCTGACCTTCTTCTGTTTTGGTGGTCTCTTTGGATTCTTGTCGCCCATGGTAATACACTTCCTTCCGGTGAATATATTTTCTGCGCAACTTTCACTGTTTGTTGTTATCCTTACTGTAGCACTGTGACTTTAAAATGTCAAATTACAATACTAATGGATTCAGAATATAGAAGCATATTTGAAACTACCGCTTCCATAAAAGAAATGTTTATCGACCTATTATTATTTCATATTTATCAATACTCTTGCTTTCAGTCATCCCATAGTGCTCCATAGCAAATCGTATATTGGAGTCAAAAGGCATATCCTCATTATATGATTCACAAAGCAATGCTGCAAACTTGCTGTTTTTTTGTGCTCCAAACATTAATAAGGTATCATTTTCATAAACGATAAAACACTTTTCCGCTCTTAACTCCCCTATTGGAATATTAAAATTCAAATTAGAATTAACTAAAATACCACCATACTTATAAATATCATCAATAATTTCTTTGACAATACTGGAATTGTTTAGATCTTCTATTTGCTTTATTACTTCATATTCTCTAATAAAACCTTTCAGGTTCTGCGTGCTAAATGCTGATTCCATAAGATATATTTTTTTGGGTATCACTTTTTCATCTCTATATGAATAAATTTCACTTACTTTTTCGTCAAGTTTAATGTATCTATTCTCGTCAAATAACGGCATTAATTCTTTAATTAGTTCTATAAAATCAGCCTTATAGTAAATCAATCCTGACGTTTTCATATTAATTAATATGCGCTTTGCAACACAAAAGACCGTTTCATCCTTATATTTTTTGTTCGCATGATAGGCGGCATCTTTATAAGCTTGCATTATGTCCAGCAGCCGAATATTTGTATATGAAGTTGTTATCGAATTAGCCCTTTTGTAATAAGTATTATATGGCTTCTGAACATAAGATACAATTTTGCAATTACTTAATATAGTTAAGACTATATCTAAATCTTCATATACCATTTTTTTAAACTTATACTTATTCCATATTTCTTTTTTATATATTTTATTCCATGAATACGCAGGGTTTAATCCATCTTTAATATATTTTCCAATATCAATCTGTCCACTCTGTTCTGGAAGACTAATTTCAACAGACTCTCTATTTTCGGAAACAAATATTTTTTTTACATCACATACAACAACATCTGAGTCATTATTTTCGGCTGTTTCATACATAGATTTGAACATATTCACATCAACCCAATCATCGCCATCGACAAACCCTATATACTTTCCCTTAGCAATAGCGATACCGGAATTTCGCGCAAGTCCCATCCCTTCATTACTTTTATGTATAACAGTAACTTTTTGGGGATAAGCCTTGTGATACTTTTCACATATATCATAGGTACCATCACTACTTCCATCATCAACCAAAATAATTTCTATTTCTTCAAGCGTTTGGTTCACTACCGTTTCCAAACATCGTTCCAGATATTTTTCCTCATTATATGCAGGTACTATAACAGAAACCTTTACATTATCCATCTCTTACTCCTTCCTACCACATACAGGACATTCAATTTCTATGTAAAAGCTATGCTCCTACATACCATAAAATGTTTAGGTTTTATCAATACCAAGAGCCTTATACAAAGGATTCAGCTGGTCTTTAACAGCATCTGCTATCTTTTCGATATTCAAACGTCCAATCATACCATTGCTCTGTATCCCTTTAAAATAAACTTTATTGGCTTGTTTGTATAATCGTTGAAGTTTATCATATCCGTTTTTTCCAGATATCTTTGTGTTCTTATTCAATCTTAGAAATTCCAGAATTCCTTCTTTATCGTTTAAAAACCAATCTTCAATCGACCTCTTCGCCTGTACATGAATAATCTTTGATGCGCCATTATTTTCAAGCTCTTTCCTTACGTCATCCCACTTTATTGGTGGCTTAGATGCAAATTCAAAAACATCTGTATCACTGCATAATACGATTGTAAATTCGCAATCATCTGGATATTTAGGCTTAATCTCTTTTACAAATTTTCTAAGAGCAATATTTTTGAATCCACCCACACCTTTGACGTTTCTATATTCAATGTTAGTATCAAATCTTCCCTTAGAATGTAATTTTCTAGCATTTGCGACTACCTGTTTATAGAATTCAACCTCAGTATCGCCCTCTACAAAAAGAACAAGGCATTTATTCATCGGCATCACACTCCAAATAGTCGCTTATATTACTATCTAAATCTGCAAGCATAGAAAAAAGATAATCTCCCATACTCATATTAAATCTGGCAGCATCATTCTCCAATTGTTTCTGACCTGACTTCTTAAAAACAAAGAACTCTGCAACACCAGGCTGCCTATTCATACCCACATGAATCCACGAAGGGTCTAAATAACTGATGATATACGGAGAATGGCTAGTAATAATGACTTTACAATCATCTAATAGTTGGCTGATAATCTGTATATAAGCTTGGAACAAACCAGGATGTACAGAGTTCTCAGGCTCCTCAATGGCAATCAACGAAATGTTACTAACACTAGATACAATTATTTTCGTTAATATCATAAATACTCTCTTTGCTCCATCTGACATCATTGAAAAATTCACAGGATTCGCCAAATTTTTATCTTTAACAAACAGAACATGTAAAGAATTGGTAAATATGAACGGAACATCATCAGGAAATTGGTCCTTTTCACCTGCATTGATATTGAAATCTTTCACAATTACATCTTCAATATTTGGAAATAGTTGAAAATACACATTCTTTAACAACTCGAACTTATCAGGATTCTGTTTCTTCAAATTGAAAATAATTCTTGAAAGATTATCAGCATTAATCATCTCATTTTCAAAACCTTTACGAATAATAGGGTCTGGCTGATAAAAACTTTTTGCATCTAAATTATTTTCCATATACATTTTCATACTATTCAACTTCTTAATGATAGTTGCAAAATAGAGTTCATCATAAGCTCTTAATTTATTTACAACCAACTCTGATTGTTCAACCTTAACTTTTGAAGAACATCTTCCCGTCTCAGAACTCTTATATAACGCAGAATCTTTGGTTCTATTAATAAGCTGTGTATATTTCTGTCCCTTTTCATCCAGCTTTATTTTTAAATACTCCTGTATAATTTCAGGAACCTCATCCTCATGGCACTTCCAGGCAAACTCATATCCGTACTGTACACGATACTCCTGTCCTGCATCTTCTGTTAAGACCTCTACCTCGAACTTGTAATTACTTCCCTGCATGCACTGATTAATCGGAATAAGATTCGTATTCGCCATCATTTCTTTCTTATCTTCATCTGAAGCTTTCATAAAAGCTAATCCAAAATCAATACCAGAAAGTACGTTTGATTTTCCAAAATTATTAAGTGCAACAAGTGCTGTTATATTATCAAATGTAATTTTCACGTTTGATAAATTCTTAAATCCATCTATTACTACGGCCTGTATCTTCATAATGACACATCCTTTCTCTTTCTTCTTATACATACTATATCACCTGCTTTTTCTATATGCAATCGTTTTTTACATATCTTTTTGTATATTATATTCTATAATGAATATTTTTATACATTAAGCGAATTAAATTTGCTTTTTATAATACAGTAAGAAAGGAAAAAAACCTACTTTCAGCGGTCTTCTTAAATAAAACCTGCTAAGAAAAGTCAATAATTTTCTAGCAGGTTTTTCATTTGTTTATTTCTCTTTAAATTTGCGTACAACAAATAGAATGTTATCTTTCTGTTAGAACCAAATTGACCTGATTCAGAAGTATATTCTACATTCTGATCTGTATTTTCTAATACTGTCAATGTATAGGTTCTGGAACTGGATTTGAAACTGTAGTACCCATTTTCCATTGATACTGTAAAAGTAAATGTTCCATTCTCTCTCGGTACTCCATATAGTTCTCCATTACTCTTTACTTCCATGCCTGCCGAAAGCGTACCATCTTCCATTTTATATCTTACAGAGCTCCAGGTATACTTATTATTGTTCTGAATCATAGTTCCGTATTAGATGTAAAAAAATGACTTTTGGAGAACGTTTAAAGCAATTAATGGATGATAAAAATATTACCCAGCGTCAGATTTCAAAAGAACTCAATATCGCTGTCAGCACTCTGAACGGTTATGCAAATGATTACAGAACTCCTGACTTTTTTACGCTTGCTTCACTTGCTCATTATTTTAATGTTTCTGCTGATTATCTACTGGGAATTTCCATCCTTCCATCTATCCCCGATCCTTCTGTAGATCCTGATATACAACGCCTTCTTTACTTTTATCAAAATATGAGGCCTGAAACGAGAACACTGCTTATTGAACAGGCAAAACTACTAAAAGACTTTGATTCCACCCACGAAATATACGCAAAAGAAAAAACAGATGCTCCCGCACCCGCTTTTTCAAATAAAAAAAATATTCAAAAAGATAACATTGTCTGAAACCACTCTCTGGTGAAAGTTTTACTATTTTCGAAAGGAATCTACGACTTTCCGTGCCTTATCAGGATAGTTTGTGATAATGGCATCAATGCCCTGCTCACAGAGCAGTTTCATGTGGCTCTCTTCATTCACTGTCCATACATGAAGTTTCAGATCTTTTGCCTTACATTTCTCTATAAAATGTGGATACTGGAGATTATAGAGTGCCGGATGAAGGGCATCCACGCCCATTTTGGCTGCATATTTGGGCACATGCAGGAAGCCGTCTCCGTAGAGTAAGCCCACTTCACTTTTGATATTCATCTTCATGACCTTTTTGATGGATTTATGATTGAAGGAAGAATAGATTACATTCCTTTCCATATCCATCTCTTTCGTCAGGGATACCACGCGCTGTTCGATCCCGGGATAAAAGAAAATCCCTGTCTTCAGTTCCACATTGATGGTGAGTCCCGTTGGCTTTAACAATTCATAGACCTGTCTCAATGTGGGAATCTGATTTTCTGAAATGTCACAGAGTTCGTCATAGGTATAGTCTTTTACATAGCCCTGACCACCTGTGGTACGATCTATCCTCTCATCGTGTATAATCACCAGTTCTTCATCTTTGCTGAACTGCACATCCAGTTCCACCCCATCGGCTCCCTGATCCACCGCAAGGCGAAATGCCGCCAATGTGTTTTCTTTCTCATATCCGCTGGCACCTCTGTGTGCCCATACTAAAGTTTTCTTCATACTATTTCCTTTCTCTGAATATCCACTATTTTAATTTTCCATAAAGATCTGGTACAGCCTCGTACACAGGAAAAAGTCAGAAGATATTCTCCTGACCCTTTCCGGCTTTTCTACAGATCTGTTATTATAGTTCTTTTACTTTTATTCATTTACCAGATTGTAATCTGTGATAGAAGCATTGATACCATCTGCCATATTTTTAACTGCTTCCTCCGGTGTCTGCTGTCCATTGACCATATTCTCAATCTGCGTCTCTACAGTCTGTCTTGCCTCTGGGAATACGCTGAGTAATGCGCCTGCATATTCTGGAGCAGAGTCATGTAATTGATCGATAGCCGTCTGGAACTGCGGATATTTTGCAATGTTATCTTTAAATACCTGTTCGTTATGTGCATCTGTAGTTACCGGGAAATAACCTGTCTGTGCATTCCAGTAAGCCTGTGATTCTGCTGATACTAAGAATTTTACGAACTGCCAGGTAGCTGCTTTTTTCACATCATCCTGATTATCGATTGCCCAGAGAGAAGCACCACCGATGGATACTCCGCCTTTGTCATCTGCGCTGACACTTGGAAAATATGCAGTACCCACTTCAAATTTACCATTTACTTCCTCTAAGATCTGTTTCAGGGAAGCGGTAGATCCTAATGTCATTGCTGATTTGCCTGCTGAGAAGTCAGCAAGTCCGGAATCTCCACCACGTCCTACGTTTGGAGCTGCACCGCTCTCAGCAAGTGCTTTCCATGCTGTCAATGTCTTTAATGCTGATCCATTGGAATCGAACTCTACTGCGGTAGCTGCTGCTTCACGTCCGTTACCATTATCCACATAGTTTGCGCCCTGTTTGCAGGTGAACTGTTCGAAGAACCATCCATAGATACCAAGAGAGATTGCTTCTCCTGCGCCCCCTTTGGAAGTGAGGTCTCCTGCCACTTTATTGATTTCCTCCAGGTTGGAAGGCACTTCTGCGATACCAGCCTTATCGAACATATCTTTATTATAGTAGAGAATCGGTGTTGATGAGTTAAAAGGCATGGAATATAATTTGCTGTCTACTGTGTAATATGCAGCGATATTTGGCTCGATTGCAGACATATCATAACCATCTGCGTCAATGAGATCCTGCATTGGTACGATCCAGCCTGAGTCGATCATAAAACGTGTTCCGATATCATAGATCTGTACCAGATCAGCACCCATATTGCCTAACTGTGCGCTCTTTAATTTGTTGATGGAATCATCATATTCACCCTGATACTGGGAATCAACGGTAATGCCATATTCGTTTTCTGTATTGAATTTGTTTACAAGATAATCGAGTGCCTCACCATTGACACCACCCATTGCATGCCAGAAAGTAATGGTCGTGCCTGACATATCAACATCCCCTGCCGGTGCTGCTGACTCTGCTGGCGCATCTGCTGCAACTGCCGTATCACTGGCAGTCTCCTGTGTAACTGTAGTGTCTGTACTTGTGTCGCTGCTTCCACATCCCATTAACATGGATGCTGTCATTGCTGCAGTAAGTAATAACGCAATGCTTCTTTTTTTCATTTTTAGTTCCTCCTCGTTTTGAACGGTTAAATTCTAATGCGCTTTCACGCTTTTTCTATATAAAACCTTGCGGTCATATAGCACTTTGTCTTTTTTATGCTGTATTTTATGCCATGTCTTAGCCCTTCACTGCTCCTGAGAACATGCCTCGGATCAGCTGCTTCTGACCCACGATAAAGATGGAAATGGATGGTAAGATGATCATGACGACACCTGCGATCATCAGACTGATGGACTGGGCATCCACGCTGTTCAGCATACCGATTCCGATCTGTACGGTTCTCATCTGGTCAGACCCTGTTACCAGCAATGGCCACATATACATATTCCATGCATTGATGAAAGTGTACACTGCCATAGCTCCAATAGCCGACTTGGTCAGTGGAATCAATATTTTAAGTACAAATCTCAGATTGGAACAGCCATCGATCTTAGCTGATTCATAGAGAGAAATGGGAAATGATAGATAGAACTGTCTGAACAGGAAGATTCCCATTGCCGAGGTCAGATATGGAATAATCAGACCTTTATATGTATCCAGCCATCCCAGACCGCTTACGGTGAGATAATTGGAGATGATAACTGCCTCGCCCGGTACCATCATAGTAGCCATCACTAACATAAACAGCAGATCCTTACCTTTATACTCCAGAAAGGAAAAAGAGAAGGCTGCCAGGGAGCAGGAAACAATCTGCCCGATGGTGATGAGTCCTGCCACCAGAAATGAATTGATGACGAATTTCGCCAGTGGAATCTTTACCAGTGCCTGTGCAAAGTTCACCAGTGTGGGATGCTTTGGCAGGATATTCATATCCATGGTAAATAGCTCTCCAGATGGCATGAACGCCACACTTATGGCATAGAGTAATGGGCACAGCACGATCAATGCCATCAATGTATTTGCCAGTATACGAAGGGACATATTTTTAATTTTCCTATGTTTTTGCTTGATTTTCTGTCTTTCCTTTGCCTCAGCAACCGCCATGCTCATTGCTGCGTCTCTGCCCTTGATTGCTGATGTGGTTACTGTATCAGTTACGACTGTTTCACTCATTAGTACTTCACTCCTTTTTTCTCTACTCTGAACATGATCAGTGTCAATGCCATGATGATCAGGAATAAAATAACGGACTGTGCGGCTGCGCTTCCAAATCGATAGTTGAAAAATGCATCACGATAAATGGAGTACACGATAAGGTTCGTAGATTCTCCGGGACCTCCCTGTGTCAGGATCTTTACCTGTCCAAAGGACTGGAACGCCTGAATGATATCTACCACCAAGGTGTAGAACATAATGGGTGCGATTCCCGGAAGGGTCAACCTGAAGAACTGTTGGATATGGCTGGCTCCATCCACAGATGCTCTCTCGTAGATAGTGTCGTCAATATTACTGAGCCCGGCGGAAAAATACAGGAAATTAATACCACTGTTCAGCCATGCTGTGAGGATTGCCACACAGATCAATGCGTATCTTGGATCACTGATCCAGTTGATATCCAAATGAAAGATCTTATTGATAATACCAATGGATGGATGAAGCATGATCTTAAAGATCATGGCCGCGGAGCTGGATGCAATCGCCATGGGAAGTGCGAAAGCTGTACTGAAAAAACGGATTCCGGGAAACGCTTTATTGCACAGTACCGCTGTGACCAACCCCAGGAGCATACTGCCTGCTACCACGATTGCCACAAAGACCAGTGTCACAATCAGACTGTTGTAAAATGATTTGGAAGTGAGCAGACTAGTGTAATTCTCAACTCCCACAAATAATTTTGCCTGTCCCATTTTATTTGTCTTATACAAGCTCAGATAAATTGTCTTGAAAAACGGATAAAACAGGAATGCTCCAAACACCAGAAAGCTGGGGATCAGATAAAAATAAGGCTCCACTTTTATTTTCTTTCCATTCATGCTCTTTTCTCCTCCCTGCTGTCTATGTACATATAGTTTTCTTCTGTCTCTTTATCAAATACACAGGCATCCGTGAGATCAATATACAGTCTCACGTGACTGTCAACTTCCACTTCTGTATCTGCGGGAACGCTTGCGATCATCTGTTTTCCCTGAAACTCAAAATAAGCGTAAATATCAGAACCCAGCAGTTCTCTGGCATGAACCCACACATCGATATATTGATCATTTTCAGACTTCTGCTTATAAGAGAATTTCTCAGGTCTGATTCCCAGTATCGCCTCATTTCCTCTTATGAATCTATCTTCCAACGCTCTTTTCACTTTATTGGGAAGCAGGAATTTACTTTTCTCATCAAATCTGCTCTTGGTCAGCACATCGAAATACATGTGATCTCCATTGATCTGAATCCTGCCATCCATAAAGTTCATGCTTGGGGAACCGATAAAGGAAGCCACAAAACGGTTAATGGGATTCTGATACAGTTTCTTAGGAGAATCCACCTGCTGAATGATGCCATCCTTCATGACAACGATCCTGGTTCCCAGTGTCATGGCCTCGATCTGATCATGTGTCACATAGATGATGGTATTCTGTAACTTCTCATGAATCTTCGCCAGCTCCACACGCATCTGTGTACGGAGCTTCGCATCCAGATTGGACAGCGGCTCATCCATCAATAACAGCTTGGGATTACGGATAATGGCATTTCCGATTGCCACTCTCTGTTTCTGTCCGCCGGACAGATCCTTGGGTCTGTTGGGTAACACTGCTGTGAGTCCCAGCATCTCTGCCACTTCTCTCACTCTTTTATCAACTTCATCCTTATTCACTTTTCTGACTCTCAGGGAAAATGCAATATTTTCATATACGCTCATGGTGGGATAGAGTGCATAACTTTGGAATACAAAGGCAAGATTCCTTTCCTTCGGCTCCAGGAAATTTGCAAATTCATCCTGGAGATATAATTCTCCATCACTGATCTCTTCCAGTCCTGCAATCATTCGAAGTGTCGTGGATTTTCCGCATCCGGATGGACCTACGAATACGATGAATTCCTTCTCCTTTACTTCCAGATTGAAGTCCTTTACCACATTTACATTTTCGCCATATGTCTTATAGACATTCTTCAATACTACTTCTGCCAATTTGAGTTACCTCCAATTCATTACATCTGTGTGACTTTTTATCGCACCGACCTGAATCAGTGTATCTTACATTTCAACTTTAAAATATCTTCTTTTCGTAAGCCTTTTGTAAAGAAATTGTTTATATTGTTGCTACAAATTTTACAAAAGTAAAACATAACACTTTTTCCAGACTTGATCTCAAACGAAGTGTCCTCGATGCGCTCATGCTGCCACCGCTATTCCCATAGATTAAAAAATAATTGACTTATGTACGAAATCGGATATAATAAATGTATGAAATCGGACAAGGAGATGGACTATGCACTACTTAGAAGCAGGACAATACACCTATTTAGCTGGTGAAATCAATGCTCTGTACCATGAAGCTGCTGTGAAAATGGGAGTTTCCGATAGTGTCCAAAATATTTTGTATGTAATTTGTGAAAAAGATGGACGCTGTCTGCAAAGTGAAGTAAGCAAACTGACGGGTATCAGCCGTCAGACAATCAATTCCGCAATTCGCAAACTGGAAAAAGACGGGATTGTATTTCTTGAACAGGGAAAAGGCAGAAATACAATTATCTGTCTCACAGAAAAAGGAAAAACATTTGCAGAAGAGAAAATTTATCCGTTATACGAAATAGAAAACAAAATCTGGAATGAGTGGACACCCGAGGAACAGCAACAATATTTAGCCCTCACTCAAAAATACCGTGATGGGCTAAAAAAATATTTAAACACTCTATTGTAACGCCGGGCGTAAATTATCTATTGAAGGGAGGTGGATTGATGTCGGCAATAGCAAACTAAAGGGACTTATCACATTTGATATTGTCCCCTGTTTAAAAGCAATATATTTCGAAAATGAGAGGACAATTTGATATGGAAAAAATACAAAAATGGAAATCGCAATTTATCATGGTTGCATTAGGACAGGCAATTTCAATGCTGGGCAGCCACGGTGTACAGTTTGCGTTGATTTGGTGGCTTGCTGAAAAAACAGCTTCACCTTTCATGCTTGGAATATCGGGACTTGTTGCCTATCTCCCCATGTCCTTATTCAGTCCATTGGCAGGAATTGCGGCAGACCGTTATAACCGAAAGTTTATCTCTATTTTTTCAGATATGGCAATGGGTACGATTGCATTGATTTACGCAGTGCTGCTGTTCTTTTTTGACTTACCTGTATGGACTGTATTCGTTATGCTCTGTGCACGTGGTATCGGCAGCACTTTTCAGCAGCCAGCCATACAGTCCATTATTCCCCAGCTCGTGCCGAAAGACCAGCTGGTAAAGATCAATGGGTGGGTGCAGCTATTGAATTCAGGCTCATTTCTCCTTGGACCGGTTATCGGAGCATCATTATATGCTGTCTTTCCGCTGTCAGTGGTTTTAATGAGTGATGTTGTGGGAGCAATTTTAGCGAGTATGGCGTTAGCAGTTGTTCATATTCCAGAACTGGTAACATCCAAAAATGAAAAGCAGCCTTTTGTTGCCGAGATAAAAGAAGGGTTGCAGATATTTCAGAGAGATAAAAAGCTGTTTTACATTGTAATTGCAGAAGCACTCTGTATGTTCTTTTATGCACCGTTATCTTCCTTTTATCCGTTGATGACAAGCGATTACTTTCATCTGTCAGCCATGTATGGAAGTGCCGTGGAGTTATCTTTTGCAATTGGTATGATGGTATCATCACTTCTGTTTTCCAGCATTCTGAAAGTAGAGCGGAAAATCAGAGTATCCTTTATGGGCTTGTTTTTAATAGGCGTTACTGCTTTAATCTGCGGGCTGATAGCGCCGTCTTATGTTGGTTGGTTTTTCTTTGCGGCGACCTGTGTCTGTTTAGGTGCAGCGGGAAATGTTCATACGATTCCTCTGACTGCATATATACAGGAAACCGTTGCCCCCGAAAAAATGGGGCGAGCCTTTTCGGTACTTACTTTGATTTCTTCTGTTACTATGCCTGTGGGTTTACTTTTTAGCAGCCCCATAGCAGAAAAGACGGGGGTGAATGTTTGGTTCTTTATTTCAGGACTTTGCATGATTGCACTCACCACCCTTATTTTGATTCGATATACTGTAAAGCACGGAGGCGAAAAAGAATGCAATTAGACAATCTGCCTATTGAAATATTCAGCCTGTTCCAAACCCCGCATTCTCTTATGCGGACCTGTAAATAAAAGAAGCCTATCACAGAAATAGATATCAATCTGTGATAGGCTTCTTTTATTTAATGACATTGTGTGTTTACAGGCTTTACTCCAGCTATCCATATTCAACAGGCATACACCATCAGTCCTGCATAGAGAATCGGCTGGTGCAGCAGATAGATCTCCAGAGAATGCTTCCCGATCCAGGCAAACCCTGGTATCTCTTTCCAGGCAAGCCATTGTAACCAGTCTTTCTGTTCCATCAGACCATAGATGAAATACCCTGCCGTGAACAGGAAGAACCAGGGAAACAGGGAAAAATAGTCCGTTGATACAAAGGTATCCCCGGGCATTCCCAAAAATGCGGTAACTAAATTCCGATACAGACCGGCGGGCAGCTTCATAACCTTCCAGCCTTCAAACCCCAGATATCCCATATTAATGTTTCTCGTAAGGGTGAACAGAATCGCACTGACAAGGAAACCAAGCTTCGGGTCAATCCTTCGCAAGTGCTTATCCAGGGGGATCAGCAGCAGCATACATGTCCCTAACAGAGTCAGCACCCCGAATACCACTTGATTCTCCGGCATCACAATGACTGTGACACAGGTGATCAACGCCCCCGCCATGGATACCATAATACCCCTCTTCCATTTCTGTCCGCCCAGAGACCAGCAGAACCCGGACAGCAGGATAAATGCCCAGCAGATGCTCTGCTGCCATAGATACCCGATATCTGACTGATACCATGCCACTCTCTTCCCCAGAATGTATACCACATCCCACATGGCATGATAGAGGATCATACTCAGCAGGGTAATTCCTCTGATATAATCCAGCATGGAATATCGCTTTTTACTTACTTTTTCGCCGCTCATACTATTCATTTCTTTTCCTTTTCATCCTTTTATCAATACGCCAATGAATCATTGCTCTATTTGTATTATGATCATTTTTTTAACTATAATACTTAGACTGAACTGCAGGTCAAGAAATTTATACATTTTATCAGGTTTATTCTTTATTTCATTATTTTATTTCCTAATTTACTATGTTTCTGATTTATTACGCTTCATATTTATCACCGTTCTTATTTATCACGGTTCTTATGTTTCCTTCTCAATTTCCCTCTGCATAACTGTGGCTAATTTAGAAATACCTTCTGTGATAAAAGCCATGGATTCCTCGGTTCCTCCCATGGTTCCCAGTCGGAGTATCTCCGTCATTTTACTGATCTCATCAAAAAGTACAGGAATACTCAGATTACCTATGAACGCTTTTAATTTGTGCGATGCTTCAAAGGCACCTTTCACATCTTTTTGTGTATATTTTTCCTCTAATTCCTTATAGATATCCAAGTCAGCCAGGCGTCTCAGATATTTCTCATAGATCTCTGTGTAACCTGAAAAACGTCGCAGCCCCTCGTCATAATCAATGCCATTCTCTTTTAGTATCTCGATATTCATACGTACTTCGTCCCTCTCGTCTCTTCATTGGTCTATTGATTCCGCATTCACGGTATTCATTCTTCTATCATTCATTCCTCACTTATCTTTATGATTTTCGAAGTCGCACATACACAATTGCGCCCGGCTTCTTTCGCCTGATACAGATAGTCATCTGCTTTTCTGATAAGCTCCTGTGTCTCAAGCTCAGGGAATTCGCTAAAATTCACGCATCCCGCACTGATTCCCACCTCCACCTGGTTGCCGTCTTGAATGGTAATATGACGAACCAACTGTGCGACCGCCACGATTCTTCTGGCAAAGACCTCCGGTGTGATGTCCTGACATACGATGAGAAATTCATCCCCGCCAAATCTTGACACAAAATCTCCCTTACTGATGGCAATATTCCGTTCCAATAATTTTGCTACTGTCTTCAATACCTCATCACCTTCCAGATGTCCGTAGGTATCGTTCAGATTTTTAAAGTAATCAATATCCACCATGGCAATACCAATATCTTTATTTTTTTTCCTGGTATTCATCATATATTTTGCAAGATAATGATCCAGATGTCTTCTGTTATAAACGCCTGTCAATTCATCGATCTCCGACTTCTGATTGATATCATCCAGATTCATGTAGAGCAGTTCTTTATCTAACACATTATCAACATACCCATCCTCCAGCTTGGTCACCATCTCTATGACTGCACCACATTTTCCATAGGGTACATACTCGGAAATAACAAAGAACAGACCATCCTCGGAATATTCAAGCTTACATAATCTTGTTCGTCTTTCGTAGGCCTGCATGGAAATACAATTATTGCAGCGTGCTGTCTTCCCCCATACAGAGAAGCAGGAATGCATATCACATGAATCTGCCTCATCTTTTTCATATACGATGGTGTATCTGGGGTCCACTAATCTCACTATATCAAAATGTGCTTTCAATGACTCCAACATATGTTGAATCTTCTTATCCATGCTCATTCTGGTATCTATACTGCCGCTATTCTCTTTTCTTTCCACATTGGAAAGTCCATTTTTGATCTTTTTCAATTCATAATTTGCTGCAACATTAGCCACTCTGTGTCTGATAATATCTGCATTGTAAGGCTTGGAGATAAAATCATCCGCCCGCATCTCCAATGAGCGGTGCTCCGTGTCGGAATCGCCCTGGGAAGTAATGATCACTGGAATCCCCTTTGTTTTATCCCAGTCCTTGATCCGCTGTAACAGTTGAAAGCCATCCATAACAGGCATCAATAGATCCAGCATAATGATATCTACTTTTTCATAGTTATCCTGGAGATATTCCCATGCTTCTTTTCCATTTTCACTCTCCTGTATGACATAGTCTTCCATGAACGTCGCCGCAAGTGCCGCTCTGTTGATCTCGATGTCATCCACCACCAGCATCACACGCCCATCGGCTAATGTGTCTTCACGCTTTCTCTCTGTGATATATTCTGTTCCGGTCTGACTGGTACATACCATCTCGGAAGTCTTCGTATGTTGGATCAACTCCTCAAAATTCTCTGAATCCATAGGCTTTGCATAATAGAATCCCTGCACGTAATTACAATCCATGGAACGCAATGCCAGAATCTGGTCTTTCGTCTCAACACCCTCTGCCACCACTGCAAGATTCAGCCATTTTGCCAGGCTGATCACAAAGCTTAAAATTCCTTTTCCAGAAGTTTTCTTTGTCTCGGACTGGATAAATCCCATATCTAATTTGAGCACATCTACAGGCATGTCCGCCAGCATATTCAGTGAAGAGTAACCGCTCCCAAAATCATCCATCTCAATGCGGAAGCCCAATTCTCGCAATCTTCCCACCACCGTGATGATCTGTTCGGGGTTCTCCGTATACGCCGACTCTGTGATCTCCAGATGAAGATATCTCATGGGAATCTTATATTTTGCCACAAGATTCAGTAAGGTATCCGTGAGCTTTGGATTATAGATATCCGCTCTGGATACATTCACTGAGATCGCTATGGGAGAATATCCATTGTCTATCCATCTGCGAATATCCCTGCAGGCTGTCTCCCATACATATTCATCCATCTGGGTCACGAACCCATTTTTCTCAAAAACAGGGATGAAAGCACCCGGGGACACAAAACCTTTCTCCGGATGAATCCAGCGCACCAGTGCCTCTGCACCTACGATCATCTCCGTATTCAGATCATACTTCGGCTGATAATACACATGAAACTGTTTTTCCTTCAATGCCGCCTGCATATTACTGATAATATACTGTTCTTCCAACAGCTTCTCACGCAGCGATTCATCATAAATATAGAAATGCTCATCATATTTACCCCTGTTCTTATCCGCGGCAAGTTGTGCCCTGTCGCACATGGCTATGATAGGAATCTTGTCATTATGAATCATGTAAATACCACAATGGATCTTGATATCCATCTCAATGGGAAATTCGTTTACCCTGTCGAACCATATTTTGAAATCTTCATTGCTATATTGCTCCTGGTGCTCATATAGCATGAAAAAAGAATCAGAACTAAAACGTCCACAGATGCCCACTTTACTGTTCACTTCCTGCATCAAACCTGCAATATGCTGCAGCACTTTATCCCCTTGATGAATACCGTATGTATCATTAATCAGCTTAAAACGCTCTATACCAATACTAAACAGGTCATATCTGCGCTCCGGATTATCCCGGAGTTCCTGTTCTACCCTCTGTAAAAAGAACTGCTTATTGTAAAGTCCCGTCAGTTCGTCTCTCTGCGTCTTATTCACAATAGCTGCAGTCTCACGGAACTTGATGATATTTTTCAATCTGTGACGGATAATATCTGCTTTATAAGGCTTTATTACATAATCCTGCGCGCCTAACGCCAGTGCCTTTATCTCGTCCTCATCATTATCTTTCTGAGAGGATACGATGACTGGAATCTTAGACAGACCCGTATCCTTTCGCATCTCCCGCAGTACATCATACCCATTCATTACGGGCATAATAATATCCAGTATAATGGCTGATATGATATCCCCATGCTGTCTCATGCATTCCATCGCCTCTTTGCCATCTTTGGCAAAAATGATCTCATACTCATCTTCCAGCAATCTACCTAATATCTTCCTATTTATTGCTTGATCATCTACAATTAGTATCATTCTCTTTTGCATATAATCAACCATGCCTTTCCAGGTTTCCTCTTAACTATCCTTATTATACATACTTATCTTTATTGTACATACTTTTCCACACAAAAACAACTGATTTGTATACAATTTTTTCCAGTTCTTTCTGAGAAGAAATAGAAAAAGAACTCTATGCTTTTTGATAGAGTTCCCCTGTTTTCTGCTTTGCTATTTTTTTTCGTAGTGCCAATTCCTCTGCCAGTTCATATTGATTTCTATAGTTCTTTTCTTTGTCTGTGGTGAGAACTATGGTGATAGACATCAGAGGGAAACGTTCTATCTCACCGTGTCGGTTCTTTGTCTCGATATATTGATTCTGCTGATCCTCCTTCGTATACAGTGCATGGGTCTTTTCCTCGAACTCTCCTGTGATACCCGGGATGTAGCTTTCATATCTGTTGTGATAGAGAATCACCACGAAATCATCTCCACCTACATGTCCAATAAAGCCTTCTTTCTCCACATTTTTCTCCAGAATCTGTGCCAGGGTGCGAATCACTTCGTCCCCCCTTTCAAATCCGTACACATCATTGAATGCTTTGAAATTATCCATATCCAGATACATGACCGTATATTCCAGTTTCTCTTCTATCAATTTGGTCATTTTCTCATTGATGATAAGATTCCCCGGCAATCCGGTCAGGGGGTTGGAAGATTTCGCTGCGTGGATGCTGAGTTCCGTTGATTTTATCAGCAGTTCCTTTACGGTGACGATACCCAGATACTTTTCCCGATCCGTCACTACCACGAAATCATACAGATTTTTCTCGCTTCTTTCCATGGCTATGGAGGACACCACACCGATGGATGTGTATCCGTCCACGCTGAGAAAATCTTTATCCATAATGGAGGATACCTGTTTCTTCTGATGAAGGCTGAATCCATATCTGCCGCTGAGAATCTGCTGCAGTTTCTCCCTGGTAACGATCCCCAGCACTTTGTCGTCACGCGTCACACAGATTCCAGGGACATGAAGATTTTCCTCAAAATAGGACAGCACTTCCTCCACGGTCCTACTCTCGGGTACCGTCAGACATTTCATACAGATGTGCCTTGTATAGAAATGATTCATGTCATGATTGCTGGTATTATGCTTTGCAATGTTGCATTCCTTGATCTTTTTGGCAATTTTCGGATTGATGTCACAGATCTCCTCCGCAGGTCTTCCCAGCAAATACCCCTGCCCGTAGTGAATGCCGATCTGTATCAGGGTCTCCAGTTCCTCCACAGTCTCAATCCCTTCCGCGATCAACTGTGTGTTGGTCAAAGTGGCATATTCAGATAAGCTCTTGATCAATGCATATTTATTTCTATTCTGATTCAGCCCATGTACGATCTGCATATCGATCTTCAGGAAATGAGGCTGAATGGTGCACATGAGATTCAATCCTGAATAGCACGAGCCCAAGTCATCGATGGCAATCTCATACTTTGGTTTCTTATAATGACACAACACTTTCTCAAATCCAAGAAGATCCATATTGGCATCCCGCTCTGTCAGTTCAAATACGATCTGCGCCGGATCGATTCCATAGCGCAGAAGATATTCTTTGGTAAAACCTGTCTTAAATTTATCATCGTAGATAATCTTTGGACTCACATTGAGAAAAAGCTTTTTGTCCTGCAGCTTATCCCTATTCTCATACAGTTTCTTCAGCGCCTTTTTTCTACACAACTGTTCTGTAATCCAGAGCATCTTATACTTAGGAGCTATGGTAAATAGCTGATCCGGTGTGCAGATCACATTTCCATCTTCGATCCTGCTCAATGCCTCATATCCATATACGCTTCCATCCCGCAGGGACACAACGGGTTGAAATACTGATCTGATTCTCTTATTTTCTATGATGGATTCCAGTTCTTCCCTCTCATCATAGACCATCTTTATCCTGCTCTCCATTTACCACTCTACCTCTTTGAGCCTTTTCTTATATTTTCTCGATCTTGTCGCGAATCTTCATCATTTTCTTGTCAATGGTTTCCAGCGCACCTGCGTAATCCAGCAGCTCTTTTTCAATCTCCATGCCATCCTTTGCATTGATATCCAGACTTCCTTTCTTATATCGCAGCTGATGATCCAGAACCGCCCAGTAATCCATGGCAAAGGTGCGAAGCTGTATCTCTGCCTTCACCCATTCCTGTTTTCCTGAAAAGGTGATCATTACCTTTACGATCATATGTAGACTGCGGTATCCTGATTTTTTCGGATGTTCCATATAGTTTTTAATCCTCAGGATTTCCATGTCCGTATGCCTGCTCAGGGTATCTGCTACTCGGTAGAGATCATCCATGTAATAGCATACCGCCCTCACACCTACAATGTCGTTGATCCGTTCCATCGCCATTTCATAACCGGGTTCACATCCCTTTTTCACAAGCTTTGTCTGAATGCTGTCCATGTTCTTGATCCTGCCACTGGTGTTATGGATAAAGATCCTGTTCTCTTCCATAGATAATTCGGTATTAATGATCTCGAACTTATTTAAAAGCGTATGTAACACGATTTCATATCTTGCTTTATTTTTTTTACTGTTTATTTTTTCTAATGGCTGCATCAAATCTCCCACCTAATATACTTTATTTCCATTGGCAGTAAATTTGAACTTTGTGTCCAGTAATTCCGCTGCTCTGCGGCACATGAGCATCCTTTTCAAAAAGATCTCAAAGTAATCCAGAATGGAACAAATAGTTTCATCTAATTCTATGTCAAGCTTGATAATGCCTTTTTCCTTATTCACTGTCACCCTGGATTCTATGGCTGCATAGTTGACTCTGTCATGATTGTCAAAGCTTGCCATGTCTGCATTGCGGACACGATTGCGGCGCACATCTGTCTTATCTGCCAGGATGATCGCCGCGGATATGGGGGTCACCGCGGTACCTGTATCCTCATCATGGTTGCCGATGGCCGCGATAATCTGCGCGATCTCACTGTCCTCCATACCGAGGTCACTTAGAATCTGAAAAGCCATCAATGCACCGTGATGGGCATGGTCATGACGATTTACAGAGTTGCCCATATCATGCATAAACCCGGCGATCTTTGCCAGCTCTATCTCTCTTTTACTGTAACCTAATTCCTTTAATATTTTAGCTGCCGTCTCTGCCACCTTTATGGCATGTACCTTGGAGTGATCAGTGTAACCAAGCACTCCAAGGACTTCATTACCTATGCTGATATAGGTATTTATTTTTTTATTTTCCTTAATCTGTTCGTATGTAATCTGTGTCATGTATTCCTGTTCTTTCTATCCTTTTTTCTATTTCTTATTTTCTATTTCTTATTTTCTATTTCTTATTTTCTATTTCTTATTTTCATTTTCTATTTCTTTTGCTTGCTACAGGTTCTATTCTGTTTCTTTTTGATTTTCAATCGAAGCGTTTGATTGCGTCCATGGCAAGGGCAGATCTCTCGCATTCCTCCGGAGATAAGGTGATCTGGTAACAGTAAGGACTGTTCTTCATCTTCTCTGCCGCATAACTAAGACCGTTCGTTCGCTCATCCAGCAGCGGATTATCTATCTGGTTAGGATCTCCTAACAGAATGACCTTGGTTCCTTTTCCAGCACGGGTGATGATTCCTTTTGCCTGCTTGGGCGTAAGGTTCTGTGCTTCATCTATGATCAGGTAGGACTGCGTGATGGAACGACCTCTGATAAAGTTCATCGCCTGAGGCAATATAATCTCTCTCTCAAAAAGCTCTGCAATCTTACCGCTCAATTCATTTTCATTTGCAAAACGTTCCTTTTCATCCTGATCCACCAGAAGTTCCAGGTTATCGATTGCCGGTCTGATAAGCGGTGCGATCTTTTCCTGCTCATCCCCAGGCAGAAACCCTATATCATCGTCGAACTGTGCATTAGGTCTGCTGATAATAATCTTACGATAGGGATGATCCTTATCTTCCATGACTTTCTCCAGTCCCACTGCCAGAGAATAGAATGTCTTTGCAGTGCCCGCCATTCCTTTTACGATGACCAGCGGTGCCTTGTCCGCATCCTCCATCAGTGCTTCCTGTAGGAAATACTGACCCACATTTCTTGGCTTTACGCCAAAAGGCATCGTCTTCTTATAGCGCAGGGGAACGATCCGCTCTCCATCAAATCTGCCAAGCTGTGTCTTCTTCGTGGATTGATCTGCTGATAACAGAAAGAACTGGTTCAGCACTGGATGTACTTCCTTTCTCTCTCCATTCTCATCCAGTTCATAGACATCCTTACTGTCAATTCCTTTTTTCTTGAAATTACTGAATTTATCTTCTACTGCATAAACATCCATTCTGCCTGTATATTGCTCCTTTGCCACCGGAGCCTGTTCTGTGGTAAAATCCTCTGCTGTGATTCCCATCAACTGCGCTTTGATACGAACCACGATGTCTTTGGTGATCAGGATCACATTATCCGTAGTCTTCTGTACGCCTTTACAAACTTTCAGGATACGGTTATCATTTTTCTCTTCCTTGAAGCCCTGTGGAAGCGGTTCGTTGATGTGATTGATCTCCAATCGCAGGATTCCACCCTCTGGTAAAGATACCCCCTCTGTCAGATTTCCTTTTCCTCTAAGCTGTTCCAGATATCGGATCGCCTGTCTCGCGTTTGCACCGGTCTCTCCCTCTGCGATCTTCAGATTATCCAGTTCTTCCAGTACTGCCACCGGCAGGATAATGTTGTTATCCTCGAAGCATTGCAGGGCATAGGGTGCCTGTATCAGCACATTGGTATCTAATACATAGGTTTTTGTCATAGACGATATTCCCTTCGGATTGTATTTGGTCGACCATTCATTATATGCCGCCATATCCAAAGTATACCGAATCAATATAAAATTAATTGCCCGATTTTCGTAAAAGTTATGTATAATGCATTGGAAAAGGACAGCCAAATAGCTGTCCTCGTCCAGTAGGGTTTATTTATTATGAAGTAATATAGGGATTAGCGTTCTAAACGTACCAGCAGAAGAACTCCGCCGCCAAATCCAAGGATCAGCCCAAACAGGGATGCCAGACTCTTAGCGTCTACGAGAAATTCAATCTGATTTAATAGAGGCACAATTTTAAAAAAACAGGAAATAAGAAATCCAATCGCGAACCATATCGCCGTATGGCATAACAGAAAACTTCTTCCAAATCTTTGCACGATATTCTGAAACATATAATTACCTCTTCTTACAAAATGTTACACGAACCGTTACCATGTTCCACTACAACGATATCTGTTGTATGAGAACAGTATAAGCGATACTTGTAAAGTTCATGCCGAACGTTTTGTAAAAAAAAGGTAAATTTTTATGTTCCATCCTACTCGCTGTTTTTCTTGTCATAATAGAGCTTTACATCAGCCTCATTGATCATGGCACGAAGCAGTTTCTGATCCTTCCGGAACGCCTTGCGATACGAATATCCAAACTCTGCACCATTGAACAATTTATGTTCGTTCGCGGCAATATGATTGATCTCTTCCCGGAATTCTTCTATTTTCTTCTTAATGATATCCTCGCTGCAGCAGGTAAATACAATGAGAAATTCATCTCCGCCATAACGGATCACTGCATCTGTTCTCCGGATCTTTTCCGTCAGTGCTTCTGCGACTTTTTTCAATATGCCATCCCCGACGAGATGACCACCTGTATCATTGGCTTTTTTAAGGAATTTAGATCCAGTAATACCATGCCCAGTGAATTATTCTCCTTTTCGCTCAGCTCCAGGAATAGCCATTCATTCAGGTAACGGCGATTATAGACACCCGTCAGTTCATCTCGGTATATCTTATCCTTGATTGCTTTGGGAAGCATATAATCTTCCTGGCTGCGATTGGTATATTCTGCCTCGATGGGTTCCTGAATACGAATCACACGGTCATACTCCTCATAGGGCATGGGTTTTGCAAAGTAATATCCCTGGATATATTCACAGCCAATGCTCTGGAGGAACTCATACTGCTCCTCCGTCTCCACACCTTCTGTGATGACGGGAAGTTCGATCCACTGTGCCATGGTGATAACAGATGTCAGGATTTTCTTGCTCTTGGTATTATTGGCATCGATGGACAGGAATTTCATATCCACTTTTAAGATATCCACATCGATATCTTTCAGTGTATTCAACGAGGAATATCCACTTCCAAAGTCATCCATCAGTACGGTAAATCCAGCCTGATGCAATCTGTGGATCACCTCGTTGATGATCTCCGGATTATCCATGTAGGCGCTCTCAGTCAGCTCCACATTCAGCAGCTTTGGGGGGATCTCATATTTCTTTACCAATCCGATCAGCGTATCTACGATATTGGTATTTGACAGCTCCGCTCTGGACATATTTACCGACACCGGTGCCAGGTGGATTCCCTCCTTCAGCCATCCCTGTAGACACTCACAGGTCTTCTCCCACACAAAATTGTCGAGTTTCCCGATAAATCCATTTTTTTCAAAAACAGGAATAAAGAGTCCTGGGGAGATCATGCCTTTTTCCGGATGTTTCCATCTGACCAGTACTTCCGCTCCAAATGGGGATTTCGTCTGTGTATTGTATTTGGGTTGAAAATAAATCTGAAATTCTCTCTGTTCCAGTGCTTTCTGCATCTCAAAAGTAATAAGTTTTTCATTTTTCAATGACTCGCTCATCTGCTTATTATAATAGGATATGTACACCAGATATTTGTCCTTATTCATGCTGGCGGCGTGGGTCGCCGAGGTATACATGCTCTCTGCATTCAGATCATCTTCCCAGGTCTCATAGATTCCAATGGAAGGCTTTATGGTGATACCTGCATCGTACTTTATCAGTTCCTGTATGATCTGTTCCAGTCCTTTTTCACAGGTTTCCTTCTCAAAAGGAATAAAGCACGCAAAGATATCTGACTCAATACGGCCATAGGCGAACCATGGATTCACTTCTGCAAAATCACGTATTTTATTCGCCATAAAGCGCAATAAACGATCCCCTCCACGCTCCCCCAAAAAGGAGTTGATGAGACGGAACTGATTCACATCCAATCGAATAAATGCTTTTGCTTCCCCGGGATGTTTTCTTGCCAGTAATTCTGTTATTTCGAAAAAATGCCGGCGGTTATAGAGATCTGTCAATTGGTCATGCTCTGCCGTATGTTTGACCTTTGCGAAGGAACTCACTTCACTTTTGGCAATGACACTCTTCAATCTGGTCTTCAATATCTTCGGATTATACGGTTTTGGCACAAAATCCCAGGCACCCCAATCCAGTGCTTTCGTCTCCACCTCATCGCCGGATTCTCCTGTCATTACAATCGTTGGAATGTGCTGTAATTTATACTGTTTCATATAATCTAAGACATCAAATCCATTCTTTACAGGCATGATCAGATCCAACAGAATGGCTGAAAACTGATCCTTCTGCGCCTGTATCTGCTCTATCGCCTTCTGACCATCGGGAGCTATCACGATCTCATATTCGTCCTGAAGTATTTTCACTAATAATTTACAATTTACTGCATTATCTTCTGCTATTAGTATCATTTGTTTTCCCATGGTGTCCCCTTATTCAGCACTCTATTTCTGTGGTGCAGGTGGTTCTTTTCCTATCTCTCCCAGAGATTTTACAGCATTTTTTCTCACAATACATTCTCCTGTTTCCTCGATATGAGAACGTTTCGATGGATCGATCTGAATCTCGTCGGCGTACTCAATACCGATGGCCTGAATCTCGTAGAGCATCCCCTCATCCGTCACATCGATATCAAAGAACAGATAGTAGATATCTTTTTCCTTGTAGAGTTTGGCATCCTGTACAGGATAATCCTGAATCATCTCACAGAACTGCATCACCTTATCCAGATGATCAAAGCTTGCTATATAAGAGCAATGCTCCACGATGGTCGGCTTCTCATTGTCCCCCACAGGCTGCACTGCATTCTGAGATGGTACTTCCTCACCGGACACGCTGTTCATATACATCGATACCTGCTGGATCATATCATTCAACGCTTCCGCCTTTGCCACCCCTGTTTTAGATAAAATATGATCCACGATCTTCTCCGATACGGATGCCTGGATTCCCTCTGCCGCTTTTCTCATACGGCTGGCTGCTTCTCTGATATCCTCATTGGTGAGCTTCATGGCTATGATCCGCAGATTTCCATTCACCAGGAGATTCCTGGAGTACATGATTACATCCTCCTTGGGATTGTATTCCAATTGACGTCCTACTTCCTGATTTAACTGGTAGAGAAAATCCCTTGCATTTTCCGTGCCATCCACCACATCTCTTGCCAGGATACCCAGCTGCTCCAATTCTATATTTGTAATATCGCACTGTACCGTTGTGGCACTTGTTTTTGTAAATATCATATGATCACGACCTTTTTATATTATCTTATCCACCATACTGTTTTCCTGTTACATACACGTTCAAATACCTTTAAAAGTGTCTTCAACACTATCATACTGCCACCAAAATTTCAAAAGAGTTTTTATTGAAGAAAAAGACACTGCATTTATCTTGTTATATATATTATATAACAGTCTAATACAGTGTCAACCTGTGAAATATGAAATTTATATTATATTTTAAAAATTTATGTTAATTTTTGATATTTTACATACAGGATCACCCCTGGAATCCAGAATAGTACTCTTGGATGCCAGTAATTCGTCACTCAATAACTTTTCCTGTGCTGCTTCAAAACCAAGTCTGGTGACGGTATCTGCAAAACGTTCGCCTGGGATTCCCTCGTCACGGAACAGTAAGATTGCTTTCTCAACCACATCCAGGACTTCCTGCTCTGTGGTAAAGATCTTCTCCAGTTCTCTTCCCTGTGCCACTTTTTTGCCCCATCTGCCGCCGATATAGACCTTGTAGCCATTTACGTATTCATTGGTACATCCAAATGGACATTTCCCAGCGCAGCGTCCGCAGTGGTTGCATGCTTTGTCTACCTTCAACTTGCCGTTCTCCACACTGGCGTTCTTGATGGGACAGGCTTTCTCCACCTGACATACCTTACAGCCCCTGCATTTCTCCAGATTGAACTTTGGCACACTCTGTCCAATGACACCGATATCATTCAGGTTAGGCTTTACGCAGTTATTGGGACATCCGCCCACAGCGATCTTGAACTTGTGTGGCAGATTAAATCTGCGATATCCCTCATAGAAAAGTTTATGCATCTTCTCCGAGAGATCAAAGGTATCAATAAGTCCATACTGACAGGTCGTTCCCTTACAGGATACCACCGGACGAACTTTTGGACCTGTACCGCCCGTTGCCAGTCCGTGCTGTGCCAGAAAATCTATACAGTCATCAATCCTGTCGAATGGCACACCCTGAATCTCCAACGTGAGACGGGTGGTCATAGTCACTTCACCAGAGCCATATTTCTCTGCCGCCTCAGCGATGGCGATCTGTTGATCCGCTGTGATCTTACCATTGATGGTGATGACACGGATATTGAATTTGTCCAGTGTATTCTTGTCCCATAGACACCCCAGACCCTTCACACGTTTTACTTCTTCCGCCGATACGCTTGGAGACGCACCACCGGCAACGATCATTGTTTTCATATTCTATCTTTTCCTTCCTCTTGAACATCAGCCGTCATTAATTCTATGTGTGCTTGTATACCATACCGTACACTCATAGATTTATCTGTAATCCGTTCAAACTCTGTATGCAGTAAGTGTATCACTGGAAAGGACATTCGTAAAATAAGATTATCTGAACATATTCATAGGTTTTACCTATATTAGTGTCTCTTTAGTAAAGGTTTCTCCTATATTGAATTACATTATGATACCTGATTTCCTCACATTTTTATATATTTTTCTCTTCCACAGCACTGTAAGCCAGGGCATAGAATTCTTCCTGGGAGTTCAGTCTCACCTCCGCCTGATCCCTGTCCACATAGATTCCTTTTTCTGTGAGGAGCTTTCCTTTCTCATCATCCTTCATCATGGTCTGGAACATCCAGTCCAATCTTTCACGGAGTCTGGTATCCTGAATCGGCGCTGCCACTTCCACACGGCGCACCGTATTTCTGGTCATGAAATCTGCGGATGCGATGTAGACTTTCTCCCGCTCTATGGTACCAAATCGATAGATACGGGAATGCTCCAGATATCTTCCCACGATGCTGACAACGGTAATGTTCTCTGTGTAGTCCTTCATGCCTGGGATCAGGCAGCAGATTCCACGGATGATCAGTTCGACCCGGACTCCGGCTTTGGAAGCCTCCACTAATTTCTCGATGATCACCTTATCTGTGAGGGAATTGATCTTGATGCCGATATATGCCTTCTCTCCATTTTTCGCGTGGTCAATTTCTTCCTGTATCATATCGATGACCTTATTTTGCAGACATTTGGGGGCTACCAGCAGGCAGTTGGTCTCCTCAATAGTCTCCCCCCGAAGCAGGCATGCAAATACCTTTGCAGCCTCTGCACCGATCTCATGGTCGGCAGTGATGAGGGAGAGATCCGTATACAGCGCGGATGTCTTTTCATTGTAGTTCCCTGTACCGATCTGGGTGATGTAGGAGATTCCCGCTTCTGTCTTTCTGGTGATCAGGCATAATTTGGAATGTACCTTGAATCCATTTAGACCATAGATGACGCGGCAGCCTGCCTCCTCCAGTTTTCTGGAGTATTCGATATTATTTTCCTCGTCAAATCTGGCTCTGAGCTCTACCAGTACCACCACTTCTTTTCCGTTTTCTGCTGCCTCTACCAGTGCATCTATGATCTGGCTCTTATCAGCCAGTCGATATAAGGTCATCTTCATAGATACCACGGATTCATTCCTTGCAGCTTCATACAACAGATTGGTAAAAGACTTGATATTTTCAAATGGATAGGACAGCAATACGTCTTTCTGCTGAATCTGCTGTAATAAGCTTTCCTTCTCATCCAGTTCCGGAGTCATACGGGGAGAACGTTTCTGATAGAAGAGAGCCTCTTTGTTTTGTTTTCTAAGATAATTCTGTATGGCAAATACGAAGGAAAGATCCAGTGGCACTCCGGATAAAAAGACATGGCTTTTATCTACGTTCACATACTTACAGATCTCTACGATGAGCTTTTTATTCAATTCTCTGGACAGTTCCATGCGAACCGGGTTCATTCTTTTCCTCTGTTTTACCAGATTTTCCATGGCATCTCGGTAATCCAGATCCTCATCATAGATGGTCTCCGTGTCAATGTCTGCGTTTCTGGTGATTCGGAGCAGGGATTTCTCTGCGATCTTATAGTTTTCGAACATCTTTGGCAGGAAATGAAGGATGATCTCCTCTGAAAGCATAAAAGTACCCGGTCTGGTGGGAATCTCTATGAGTCTTTTAAATACATTATTGCTGCATGGGATAATCGCCATCTTGCTCTTTCCAGCCTTGGTTTTTAGCAATGCAACTGCGTAGATATCTTTATTTTTCAGAAATGGGAATGGCTGCTGTTTGCTGATAATATTCGCTGACAGATAAGGTGCGATCTCATGGTCGAAATACGTCTCTAAAAATTCTCCCTCTTCTCCTGACAATTTGTTAAAGTTGATCAATCGGATTCCTTTTGGCTCTAATTCTCCCATGAGCTGCTCATAGATCCGCGCTTTTTTCAGATCCAGGTCTCCGGTGGCACTGATGATTGCTTTGACCTGTTCCTCGCTGGTCATATTGGTCTTATTCTCCCGTATTTCCTCATCCGTTTCCATCTGATCCATAAGTGTTCCCACTCTTACCATGTAGAACTCATCCAGATTGGACTGATAGATAGAGGCGAATGTCAGTCGTTCTGCCATGGGCACTCTTGGATTACCCGCTTCGTTTAACACTCGTTCATTGAATTTCAGCCAGGATAATTCCCTGTTCATCATATATGGTTCCGTTTTTATCTTCTGTGTCTTCATCTTCTGTGTCTTCATATCACTATTCTCTCCCTTTGTTTTATCTGCATTTAATTTATTACTGTCTTTTTGATCCGTCTTTCTCAGACGTTCCAATCGCTCAATGGTCCATTGAAGTATCTGATCACGCGTCATAGCTGCTTTTTCTCCTTTTCATCCCATTCTTGTATACTTTACTTCAATCATGCAATTCAAAATACCCACATTTAGATATATTTAAGTAAATTCTGCGTAAAATACCACATAAAAATACTGTTGCCGATCACAGGACTTAGCTCTGTGACTGACAACAGTATTTATTTGCGTATATCATTATTCATATTTCTAATTTTCTAAGTGATACAGGTTCCAAGTGTCCTGTACAGCTCCTCCACATCGATGGGTTTTGCCAGATGGGCATTCATACCTGCCCTACGGCAATTCTCCTTATCGGAGTCATAAGCATTGGCGGTCATGGCAATAATGGGAATGGTCTTTGCATCACTCCTGTCCAGTGCGCGGATCGCCTCGGACGCCTCCAGTCCATTCATCACAGGCATACGGATATCCATAAGGATGGCGTCAAATTCTCCCACCGCTGTATTCGTGAAATAATTCACACCCTCCTTCCCATCTGCTGCACTTATTACGGTACACCCCGCAGCTTCCAGCAGACGCTGCGCGATCTCCGCATTCAATGGATGGTCCTCACACAACAGGATATGCTTCCCATTCAGACGGTTTTTCCACTGGGTCCGGTCGTTATTCCCTGATCGATTCTCCTCTCCATCTGCAAGCTTTTTTCGATAGGAGAATGCCAGGAAAATAGTAAATGTCGTGCCCTTCCCTTCTTCGCTTTTTACAGTCAGCGTTCCATTCATGAGTTCCACCAGATTCTTCACAATCGCCAGTCCCAGACCGGAACCGGCATACTTATTGGTCATCTTATTATGCTCCTGGGAATATGGCTTATATAAGCTATTCTCTATAAACTCTTTTGTCATGCCTATTCCAGTGTCGGCAATGGTAATCTTTACCGCCCCCTGTCCGTCACAGGACTCCGCCGCCTGGATAGACATTTTGATCATTCCATTCTCAGGAGTGAACTTCACAGCATTGGATAAAATATTAATAAAGATCTGTTTTACACGAACCTGATCGATCCTGATATAATATTCCTCATCTATGGACTCCTTTTCTACTATGAACTGTATCCCCTTCCGCTCTGCGGATGGGGTGATCATCTCTGTAATATTGTCAAGAAAATCTCTCACATAGACATACTGTGGTTCCAGGGTGAGCTTCTTGCTCTCCAGCCTCTGCAGATCCAGGGTATCATTAATGAGACTCAGCATATATTTTCCTGACATCTTTGCCTTTTTGGTATTGTTCCTGATCTCCGCCAGATCGGAGGTCTGATCTGTAAGTTCCAGCATTCCCATAATACCATTCATAGGTGTTCTCATATCATGGCTCATCCGGGCGAAAAAGTCCGTGCGTTCCCGATTGATCTCCTCCATGCGGTTTCGCTCCTTTTTCATAAGATACGCGTAGATCAGCAGACTCAGACAGATCAGTAGTATCACGATGAACACCAATACCCAGATGAGTACCAGATTAAAGTGCTGCTGCAGGAGATAAGTCAGAGTCACTTTGGGTGTTGCCTGGATGGCATATTGGAGCATTGCCTCTCCTACCATATCCGAATCCACCAGCTTCGTTCCCTTGTCTACGATCTCTGACAAGAGCTGCGCCTGATCTCCATGAAATTGAAGGGCAATACCAAAGGTCACCTCAGACATGGGGACATCGATAAGTTTATTCAGATTATCTTCTATTATAAAATTATTTGCGATATGTGTGTTGACAAAGGTGATATCTGCTCTCTTCTCTGCCACCTGCATCAGACATTTTTCCGGGGTGTCATACTCCTGCAATACACAGTTGGGATAAGCATCACGGAGATACTCATAGAGACCATCGCGGTCTTTCACTACGGCAATGGAATAGGCACCATCTGTCTGATAATCCTCCCCCACACGATGATACAGGGCAAAGCTCTGATCCAGTATGGAATCCGTGACGCCCTCCTCAAGATCTGCATTCATGTCATTCTTATAATATAAAGTACGATAGGTCACCAGTGTATCCTCGCTGTTGGTATCATTGCCCATCTGCGTCTTTGGGATGATCTCAAAGTGCAATCCTGTAGTCCGTGATAACTGTTCACATACATTCACCAGAACACCTTTCATCTCCCGGCTTTCCCTGTCATACCACACAAGAGGCTTGGTCTGTGGGTCCAGATAGATACGGTAAGTCTCGTTCTCATTGATGCAGTCCATCTCCTCCTTATTGTAAGGACTGTTGACCATAACCGGAAAATACTCCCGAATCAACTGGTCATCAAAGTCTGCCTGATGAATATTAATTCGAATAATCGCCTGACTGATCTTATCTGTCAATGCCTCATTCCCTTTCCAGGATGCAAAGTAAAATGGTGCATACGCAAATTTTTCCACGATCTTCCAATCACTGTGAACCGCATTGGCAGTCATCGCTGCCAGATCTATCTCTCTGGATTTCAGCGCCTGGTCCAGTTCCTGCTGATTCTCATAGGTCTTAAATTGAAAATGAAGATTTTTCTCTTCCATCAATTTCTGTAGCTTATCTCCGATCACATACCCTTTCATATAGCCCACTGTTGCACCGTTGATTTCCGCATAATCCTCATAAATATAAGGAGAATCAGCCAATGCCGCCAGTTCCGCTATGGTATATCCATAATTTGCATCACAGATTTCATATTGATCCTCCCGCTCCTGTGTCCACTGCATCGTGCCCACCAGATCAATCTCATGATTTCGCATCATTTCTAATGCCTGATCCCATGTGTGACAATTCACATAGGAGAACTTTAGACCCGTATATTTGGATATCATATCCAGATAGGCAGCATCATAGCTCTTCATACTGCCATCTTCCTGCTCCTGATAGTAATCTCCCACATCAAAATATGCTACTTTGACCGTCTCCTCTTCCGGATTCTCTGCATAACTAAAAAAAGACCGGTTCCCAAGAAAGCCCAGGCACAATCCTATGATTA
>JAQVCT010000027.1 GCA_028689655.1 Lachnospiraceae bacterium | reverse complement strand
CTGTTCCACCAGTCCCTTCATTAATTTTATATACTGCTCCTGCAGCTCTTGCCATTTCAATAAAGCGATGATGACCAATACTGTAAATGATAGAACCCTCTCCTATTCGAACATATTTCTTATGAACAAATTTATTTGTACCAGGTACTTTGTAATGGTGTTTCATATACTCCTCCAATCTCTGATGACGAATAAGAAGTATCCTTGGCAACTGATAGATTGCGCCTGCAGCTGATGCAAACTGAATAACATAACTTTCATCTATACCAAAAATCTTGCTAGCCTCTGCTGGACGTAGATATCTTTTATAAACATTGTCATCATGAATGTAACTTCTGATAGATGGTTTTAGTTTTTTTAACACATCATCACCTCTTACTTGTAAAAGTCATCATCAATAATTCTGAATGTTTCAATGTATTGATCCAATACCTCCAGACTAACTAAGACCATTTGGTTTAATTTATAACAAGCCTTTGCATCTTTTGCGAGTTGCATAAATTTCGATACACTCATATGATACATTTGTGCACCCTCAGAATACCTAACAAACTTGTCAGGGTTTAATTTTTTCTTCTCAAGATTTAATGGAGTCTTTTTTTCTATCTTATTATCCATACAATTCTCCTTCAGTTTTGGGTCATTATTATCTGACCAATTTTTAAATTTTTTTTGACTAATTTCCATAACGCAAAAAAAGGACATCTTCTAAATTTCTTTAGAAAATGTCCTCTAATAGTGCTTTTTTCTATTAAATTGAAATCCAAACCATTCTTTATCTAAGTGTTGACTCGTGTTAATGACTATGTTTTTTCTTAGTCAAAACTTGGTCAACCTTATATCAAAAACCTTGGAACTACTGATTTTACTGGATTTATTTATCTAAGCTCTTCATCGTCGGAAACAGCAGCACATCTCTAATAGCCTGAGAATCTGTCAGCAGCATAACGAGTCTATCGATACCGTAACCGATACCACCTGTTGGAGGCATACCGATCTCCAGGGAGTTCAGGAAGTCTTCATCTGTATGCTGTGCTTCATCATCACCAGCTTCTGCATTAGCATCCTGCTGTGCAAAGCGTTCTCTCTGGTCAATAGGATCATTTAACTCTGAGTATGCGTTACACATTTCCCAGGTGTTAATGAATAATTCGAAACGCTCTACCTTGGATGGATCACCTGGTTTTTTCTTCGTTAACGGAGAAATAGACAATGGATGATCCATAATAAATGTAGGCTGGATCAGGTTCTTCTCGCAGTACTCTTCAAAGAATAAGTTAATGATATCACCTTTGGTATGACGTTCTTCAAATTCAATGTGATGTTCTTTGGCAATTGCTTTTGCTTCTTCGTCTGTGACAACCGCATCGAAATCAATATCAGCATACTTTTTAATTGCATCATTCATCGTCAAACGTTCAAATGGCTTACCAAAGTCAAGTTCCATACCATTATAGGAAATCAAGGTAGTGCCGCAAACAGTTTCTGCAAGATAGCGGAACATGCTCTCTGTTAATTCCATCATGCCTTCATAGTCCGTATATGCCTGATATAATTCCATCAATGTAAATTCCGGGTTATGACGTGTATCAACACCCTCATTACGATAAACCCGTCCTATTTCATATACTCTTTCCAATCCACCAACGATCAGTCTCTTTAAGTATAATTCAAGAGAAATACGAAGCTTAACATCTTCATCTAAGGCATTGTAATGTGTTTCGAAAGGTCTCGCAGCTGCTCCGCCTGCATTTGATACCAGCGTGGGCGTCTCCACTTCCATAAAATCTCTGCCTGCTAAAAAGTTACGAATCTCTTTGATAATCTTAGAACGCTTGATAAATACTTCTCTGGTATCATCGTTCATGATCAAATCTACATATCGCTGGCGATAACGGGTATCTGTATCTGTTAATCCGTGGAACTTTTCCGGCAGGATCTGTAAGCTCTTGGTCAGCATTGTCATCTCTACTGCGTGAATAGAGATTTCACCTGTTTTCGTCCTGAACACATATCCTTTTACTCCATAAATATCACCAATATCAGATTTTTTAAAATCCGAATAGGCTTCTTCGCCAATGGCATCTCTTGCAACATATATCTGAATATTGCCTTTCAGGTCTTTAATATTACAGAAAGAAGCCTTTCCCATAACACGCTTAAACATCATACGGCCTGCAATGGATACATTGATTGGACTTGCATCCATGATGGCTCTTCTTTCATTATAATCTGTGTTGATTACATCCCTTGTCTGCTGCTCATCTAATCCTTCAACTGATGGAGCTACTCTATCACCGAGGATCTCTTTTTCATGTACTGCATATAGGTTCTTTGCATCATTGGTATGATGTGTCTGATTATATTTCGTTATCTGAAATGGATCTTTTCCAGCTTCCTGTAATACTGCTAATTTTTCCCTGCGCACTTTCAGTAACTGTTTTACGTCCTGTTCCTGTACATTTGCATTATTCCGTGTATCTGACACTGTCTTATCTCCTTTATTAGTTAGATCTCTGAATCTCAAGCACTTTATATTGCAATGCGCCAGCCTGTGTCTCCACATCTACGACCTGTCCGATTGTAGCGCCGATAAGGGCTTTTCCCACAGGGGATTCATTTGAAATCTTTCCTTTTAAGCTGTTTGCCTCTGTAGAACCTACAAGTTTGTAGTTCAGTTCTTCATTATATTCCATATCAAGAATCTTAACCTGACATCCGATGCTGATCTTGTCTAAGTCTACTTCATCCTCCACTACGACTTCCGCATTCTTTAAGATCTTCTCCAGTTCTTCGATCCGAGTCTCGATATCACGCTGTTCATCTTTTGCTGCATCGTATTCTGCATTTTCAGATAAATCGCCCTGCTCTCTTGCTTCCTTGATTTTCTGAGCAACTTCTTTTCTCTTTACTACTTTGAGATCGTGTAATTCGTCTTCATATTTTCTAAGACCTGTGTAGGTTAATATGTTCTTCTTTGCTTCCATAATGATTGAACCTTCCTTTTATTTATTGACCCGGCCTCTTCCAGTCGGTGTCTTAGCTACCTTTTTGACCCGACAGTTTACCCGTCGGCATCTTATTACAGGCTCTGGCACGTTTAAGCCTACTAGCCCCTTTTAACGAGGGTATTATACCCCACATCTTTAGTAAGTGTCAAGGTATTTTGGGCATGGACGATATGTGATGTCCTTACGTTTTCCCTCGATCAACCGTTGTTTTTCATAACTTGGGTGAAAATCCATATAAATGACCCCCTCCGGCAGTTCCCTGACAGGTATTCCACGCTCCTCATCATCCTCCCCAAAATCAAATAAATAGGCATTTTTCCAGATGCTGCTTCCACGGATTCCATCACTCTCATATTGTACGATAAGTCCCGATTCTTCATACACTTCCTGGCTAAATGATTCCCAAATTTCCGGATGTGTGGTAAGAATCAACAGATAATTCAGATTTTCATAGACTTTCCGCAAGAATGCTTCCGCCTGAAAGCCATCCCGCACCAGCAGGACTCCATGGTGCACATGCTGTTTATAGTAATTGGTCATGAAAATAAATGGCACACCGTCCTGTATCAATTGTATTCTATTTTTTAATCCCGTTTCATAGTTTACATAATACCTATTTTCTCCAGGTTTCTCCATGCTCCATACATCTTCGTGGACTTTCCTATTCCTACGTTTTTCTGCATTATCGCTATTTTCTCTATTATATCTTTCTCTATTATAACTTTCTCCATTGCTATATCTTTCTTTATCACGATAGCTTTCTTCGTTTCGATGGCTTTCTTCATAACGATGGCTTTCCAGGTTATTGTAGCTTTCTTCATTCTTATAGCTTTTTCTATCTTCATGAGTCTTCCTGCTTTTATCCCTTTCCATGTCTTTCTCCTGCATCACCTGGATAATGACATTTACGATCTGTTCCACCTCTTCCGCACCTAAGATTCCTTCCCCGCCTTTTTCCCGATGCTCGTCTCGAATCATTTCCCTGGAAAAAGGAAGTTCGCAGCTGACAAAATGAATGCCGTAGCAATCCCTCTTTTTCATGGAAACTTTATATCTTTCCTGCAGAATCTCCTGGCAGATCCTATTTGCATAAATCTGCCCTACATTTACAAGTCCATTTTTTATCCATATGCTTTTTATCCATGCTATCTTTGATTCATGGAACTTCCTATTTTTATTTTTTAGACTATTAAGATTTTTATCGGGCTTTTCATCTGATTTCGCACTTCGCAGTCGTCCCAATTTTCTACATAGTTTTCCCCATACACTGTTTTCCAGCGGAATATCTTCATATTTTCTGGCACAATAAAAATAAACGATCGTCTCTTTGTCATCCATACAGAATGATATGATACGACCGTTCCTATTATGTCTTTCCTGGAATATCTCTAATCTACAATGTTTCTTATCTATAATATGATACCAGGGTCAAAAGGTCTTGCGTTTCGTGCTCGCACGAAAAAGCATGAATTTGGGACCCGTAAAACATGAGAAAGTAACCCGATCAGGGCGGATTTCGAATGTTTTTAGGATTATGAAAGCACGAAGTGCGAAATAATCCGTAAGTATCAAGGGGCAAAACACCTTTTGACCCTTACATCATAATATCTATTATCTATAATATCCGTACTATTCCTTACCTTTAATATTCCTTGCCTTATTTTCCAAAGATCATCTCCACGCCCTCTAGGAGCTGGTCAAAGCTTTCCATTGCATTGATGTGTTCCCGAAGTCTTGCGGAATTGGGGTATCCGGTAGTGTACCATGACAAATGCTTTCTCATCTCGCGAATACCGATATAGTCTCCTTTATATTTCAGCTGCAGTCTGGCATGTTTGATAATGGTCTCTTTCACTTCCTCGTTGCTGGGTTTCTCCTGATACCTGCCATATTCCAGGTACTGCTGAATCTGGGAAAAGAGCCACGGATTCCCTCTCACAGCGCGGCCAATCATGATTCCATCACAGCCTGTCTCCTCCACCAGTTGCTTCGCACGCTCCGGAGAATTTACATCCCCGTTTCCAATGACCGGGATGCTCACCGCTTCCTTTACCTGACGGATGATATTCCAATCCGCTTCACCAGAGTAATACTGTTCCCTGGTACGGCCGTGGACTGCCACCGCCGCTGCACCGGAAGCTTCTGCGATCCTGGCGATCTCCACCGCATTGACCATATCATCGTTGAATCCTTTACGAATCTTGATGGTCACCGGCTTTTGGATAGCTTTCACTGTCCTGGATACGATTGCCTCCACCAGCTTAGGATCCTTCATCAACGCAGATCCCTCATGATTATTCACCACCTTGGGTACCGGACATCCCATATTAATGTCCAGCATGGCAAATGGTCGCTCCTCTATTCTTTTCGCCATCTCGCTGATAATATCCGGGTCAGAGCCGAATAACTGTAGGGAAACCGGCCGCTCTTCCTCATGGATTTCCAGAAGTGCCTCTGTATTTTTGTTATTGTAATAGATGGCTTTTGCACTGACCATCTCCATACACAGGAGTCCTGCCCCCTGTTCCTTGCAGATCAAACGAAAAGGCAGGTCTGTTACTCCTGCCATGGGTGCTAATATTAAATGATTCTCTAAAGTTACATTTCCAATCTGTAGCTTACTCATATTCTTCCTATCTAAATGCTATTTATTATTTTCGTCATAGACACCAAATATAATGTTCGTATTTCTTACACCAATCACCCGCAGTATATTTAGGCATCTTTTTTGTGATTTTATGTACTTACTCCTGATCAAGCAGTTGCGAGATGTCCTCATGTAAAACGATCACCCGATAAAATAAACTGAGAGATTCCAACATTTCCTGACGTTCTCTGCGAATCTTATTGATCAATAGTCCGCAGCTGATCTCATCGTATGTGATATCTTCCTCATCTGCCTCGGTCTGAAATTCCAACGTTCCGTCCGGCTCAAATACCATCAGAAATACACCACCCACTTCCTGGGTGAACAGGACGGAGATCACATGAAGTTCTTCCTTGATGCTGTCTGGAATCTTATTGAATTTCTCATTAAAATAGTACTTCTGCTCATATGCATTGGCGCCGCAAAGTACCATCCTGTCTTCTGTTGTATTATTATCTGCTGTGCTATTCTCTGTATTTTTTATATTGTTTTTATTATCTTTATCTCTCATTTTATCTATGTGTTTTATATTGCTTTTTTCTTTTGCTTTATCAATCTCTTTCATATTGCCTGCATCTTTTGCTTTATCTGTCTCTTTCATATCGTCTTTATCTTTTGCTTTATCTATCTCTTTCATATCGTCTTTACCTTTTGCTTTATCTATCTCCTTCATATCGTCTTTATCTTTTATATTATCCTTGTCTTTTTTATTATCTTTATTTTCCATCCCATATCCACTTTCCGCCATAAATCCCTATTCGTCTGTATCGGCACAGTCATCCACAAGGCATCGCCCAAATGACTTTCTCAGATTGGCCTGTATTCCATAATGATATGTTACAGGCGATTCCGCATATTCAGCACTGCCAGGCGGCACTGTTCCCAGTACAGCGTTTTCGAAATAACCACGCCATATCACTTGTTCATTTTCAAAACACTGTACTAGTGCACTGTCTTCGAAAATTTATTCTGCGTGGTTTGACTGAATCTGAACGATACAGTGTACTAGACATATCCGTACAATCCACGAACGGATACTTCTCCTGCATATACACGGACGATTTCTCCCTCTGCCTTCTCCACCAGAAGTTCCCCCAATTCATTGATGCCTCTGGCTGTTCCTATGTATTCTCCCTTGGGGTCCAGTACACGGACCTCTCTGTCACAATTGACAAGGCTATGATTATACACATTCAGCAGCCCGGACAGATCCTCTGTCTGCAGGAATAATTCGTAATATTCCTCAAAATAATGCATGACACGTTCTATGATCTGTGCCCGCATGATCTTTTTTCTCCCTTCTATGAAGAGGGATGTAGCTGTTACTTTCAATTCCTCTGACACTTCCGGTAAGTTCACATTGATTCCCACACCGATCACTACATAATGAATGTAATCTAACTCGGCGCTCATCTCCGTAAGGATTCCACAGACTTTTTTGCCATTGACCACGATATCATTGGGCCATTTAATCCCGCTGGAAAGTCCACTTGCCTCCTCTATGGCGTTGGTCACCGCCTGTGCCATGACCAGGGTCAACATGGATGCTTTATCCGGTGTGAATTCCGGTTTCAGGGAGAGGGTCATATAGATGTCTGTTCCAGCAGGAGATTCCCAACTGCGTCCGCGTCTGCCACGACCGGTCGTCTGCTTATCCGCCACAATCAAAGTTCCGTGAGGTTCACTCTCCTCCGCTTTTTTCTTGGCTATCATATTGGTGGAGCCCACTTCCTCATAACAATACAGATTCCGCCCTGCCCACCTGGTGCCCAAACGGCTGGCAATCTCACTCTTGGTCATCACGTCTGGAATATGCTCTATTTTATACCCCTTATTTTGTATGGAATTTATGATATATCCTTCTTCTTTTAACTGGTTCATGACCTTCCAGACCGCTGTCCTGGACACACCCAACTCTTCGCATAGTTCCTGTCCGGATATATAGTCGGTGGCATTCCTCAGTAATATCAATATCTTCGTTTTCATGCTCGACCTCATGTAAAAGTATTTTTCCTTGCAATGCATCCCACGGACTAAATCTCAGTCCTGGTAGCCCAAAGTCGCTGCCATCACTGCTTTGATCGTATGCATGCGATTCTCCGCCTCATCAAATACCACGGACTGGGCAGACTCAAATACCTCATCTGTCACTTCCATCTCCGTGATGTGGAATTTCTCTCCCATGAGTTTTCCAGTCTTCGTCTTCAGATCATGGAATGCCGGAAGGCAATGCATGAAAATAGCGGCAGCCTTTGCATTCTTCATAGCTTTGGAATTGACCTGATAAGGAGAAAGCTCCCTGATGCGGCTCTCCCATACTTCATCCGGTTCGCCCATGGATACCCACACATCTGTGTAGATGACGTCAGCGTCCTTTGTTCCTGCCTCCACATCCTCCGTGAGACAGATAGTGCCTCCTGTCCCTTTGGCAATTTTTTCACATTCTGCTACCAGTTCCGGTGCCGGAAAATATGTCTTTGGTGCACAGGCTGTAAAATGCATACCCATCTTCGCACAGGCTACCATCCATGAATTACCCATATTATATCTGGCATCCCCCATATAGGTGAGTTTGATTCCTTTTAAGCTGCCTAATTTCTCACGAATCGTAAGAAGATCTGCCAGCATCTGTGTGGGATGAAATTCGTTCGTCAGACCGTTCCACACAGGAACTCCTGCATAGTTTGCCAGTTCCTCCACGATTTCCTGTTCAAACCCACGATATTCGATTCCCTCGAACATACCACCTAGTACTCGGGCAGTATCCGCAATGCTTTCCTTTTTACCGATCTGTGATCCTGTGGGGTCCAGATAAGTGGTTCCCATACCCAGATCGTGTGCTGCCACTTCAAATGCACATCTGGTTCTGGTGCTGGTCTTTTCAAAAATCAGTGCCACATTTTTTCCCTTTAGATGATCCACTAAGATTCCCTTTTTCTTTTTTTCCTTTAAATCTGCTGCCAGGTCCAGTAGATAGGTAATCTCTTCCGGTGTGTAATCCAATAATTTTAGAAAATGACGTCCTGTTAAGTTGATGCTCATATTATGATCCTCCTGCTGTGTTTAACTTTTGTGCTTTATTTCCGTCTTTCACACATTTCCATTTTTTATCTTTTTAATATTTCTTTTTATCTTGCTTAATATCTTTTTTATCTCTTGTTAATATCCTCTTTGATTTCTTGCTTAATATCTCATATTTTATTTTGGGTTTCTGTCCATTCCCTGTTATATCCAGTCTGCTCTTTTCGATAGATATGAATATATCATAAAACAAAACCCCGAAAAAGCAAAGCCTTTTCGAGGTTTTTATTTTATAGGAAGTGTGCACTTCTATTTACTTATGATCTCTTTAAAAGAGGTTGCAAGTCCTGCCATTCCCTGAATCTCAGACGGAATGATAATCTTGGTGGCCTGACCGTCCGCTGCCTTTTCAAATGCTTCCAGACTCTTGATGCGAAGGACTGCCTCATCTGCTCCGGCATCTTTGATAAATCTGATACCATCTGCAGTAGCCTGCTGTACTTTCAGGATAGCTGCTGCTTCACCTTCTGCCTCGCGAATCATCTTTTCCTTCTGTGCCTCTGCACGAAGAATAGCAGATTGTTTCTCAGCCTCTGCCTCTAAGATCGCGGATTCTTTATTACCTTCTGCTACGAGGATGGTGGATTTCTTCTCACCTTCTGCACGAAGAATGGATTCACGACGTTCACGCTCTGCCTTCATCTGCTTCTCCATGGCATCCTGAATAGCTGCCGGTGGAATAATATTTTTCAACTCAACACGGTTTACTTTGATGCCCCATGGATCTGTTGCGATATCGAGAGATGCTCTCATTTTGGTATTAATCGTCTCTCTGGAAGTAAGTGTCTGATCCAATTCCAAATCACCGATGATGTTACGAAGTGTAGTCGCTGTCAGATTCTCAATAGCCATGATTGGATTCTCCACACCGTAGGTGAAGAGCTTTGGATCTGTAATCTGGAAAAATACAACCGTATCAATTCTCATGGTAACATTATCTTTGGTGATAACCGGCTGCGGTGCAAAGTCGACCACCTGCTCCTTTAAGATAACTTTCTTTGCCACGCGGTCAAAAAAAGGAACTTTTACATGTAAGCCTACAGCCCAGGTCCCCTGATATGCGCCGAGACGTTCCACGACAAATGCCTGTGCCTGTGGCACAATCTTAATACAGGATGCTAAAATAGCAATAAAAATAATTAAAATGAATAATAAAATAATTGGTCCTACCATTTTTCTGATCTCACTTTCTTTTTCCCTTATTATTGTTTGTCCTTTGTTTCCTCTACAATCAACTTGACGCCACTAATCTCCTGAATCGTCACTACTGCTCCCAACGGAATCTTCACAGACTCCACGTTGGAACGCGCAGACCATTCCTGTCCACCGACCGTCGCCTGACCAATTCCCTGTAAATTGTCAATCTCGCTGATCACTATTGCCTGTCTGCCGATCAGACTCTCTGCATTTGTTCTGACACGATCCTTGTTAAAATATTTTACCGCAATGGGTCTCGTAAAAAATAACAAGACAACAGAAATAAATACAAATAATGTAATCTGAATAAACAGTGGTGCATCAAATGCTGCTGCAATCGTTGCCGCCAGAGCACCTGCTGCGAACCAGATGGTCGTCAGACCCAATGTAGCAAACTCAATTGCCACTAATACTACGAACAGCGTAAGCCATGCAATCGTCACATTCATGATACATTCCCCTTTCTTTACCTTTTCATAATACTATAATTCCATACTTTATTCAAGCAAAGCACACGAAATTAAAATGAAATATCATATAGCAAGGTCATAATGGCCTGTTCCTTATCAATGTCTTCCTTATGAAATTTCCTATCAACCTATGAGAAAAAGTGGTACTCTTTCTCCGTAAATTATCTTACCATAAAAGAATACCACTTTATATCATTCCTTATTCGTTCAGGGAATGCTTCTATTATATCTTATGCATATATTTACATATATCTTGTGCATCTTACCAGAATACATGATTTCCGATCACATATCCATCGTGGGAACCGGAACGTTTAAAGTGCGTTGCCGTTCCTACATTGCTGGCACCGTTCAGGGCCTCTATCGCTGCCTGCTGACAGCTTGCTTTTGCGCCTCTTGCAGCTACCATATCCACCTTGCCATTTAAAGCCGGTGTAAACTGACCGGAAGCATAGATCACACCCTGAATAGAACTTGGGTAAGCACCACTTCTCAATCTGTTAATAACAACAGCACCTACTGCCAACTGGCCTTCGTAGCTCTCGCCGCCTGCTTCACACTGAATCAATGCTGCCAGTAACGCTGCATCTGAAATATCTGCTGAAACTGCACCGCGATTCTCTGTCATAGACTCTGACACCTTCGCTTTTTCCTCTGCCGCTTTTGCTTTCCGCGCTTCGATTTCCGCTGCACGGTCATTGATGGTCTTCATGGTCTCGCCATGGTCGATCTTAAAATCAACTTTTACATAATTGGCATCCACATAACCCGTCTGTCCGTCAAAATCAATGGAAACCCAATCGCCTTTATTTTCCAGTGCGATTACTTCGTCATTTACTGCAAGCAGTCCTGCTGTGTCTGCTGTCTCGCTGGCATCTGTACGGACACGTAAAGTCTCTGTATCCACTTTCGCTACCAGATTGCCGACCTCACCTGCTAACTTTTCTGCGTCATCGCCAAAGAGTAAATATTCATCTTTCGCCCAGCCAACCAGATCTCCTGATTTGATCTTCGTCCAGCCGTTCGCTCTCTCTACGATCTCGCCGCCACAATCCTTGTAGAGCATTCCAACTTTTTCCGAATCCTCATCTGCCTCTGCTCGGATGTTCATGGATTCCTTCACATTTGCCATGATCAACTTTGATTCTTCTTTTTCCTCCGTTGGTTCAAGGGTAACTTTTTCTACGACTTTATCTAATTCCTCATCGTTCAATGTAATATCAGCATCTATCAAGATTGCAGCTCCCATATTCAGGGAACCCAGAAGATTGCTCACTGCCACTGCATCTGTCTGCATGCTAGACTTCATACCCATTGCAATCACGACTGCAATCGTAAGCATCGCCAAATGAAGTACTTTGTTTCCTCTCTTCATATAAACCTCCAAAGTAAACTTTTCTACCATACGTAGTATATGCTGTCTTTCCTTTTTCATTACAAATTTGTCAGCATATATTTCTTTTTCGTTTCAAATGTTACAAATTTATTAACATCTGTTACGATTTTCATATAATATCAAATTACGTCTACTTTGTCAAGTTTTCCCATTTTTCCCGTTCTATACACGGGTGGAACGCTGCCGAAAGCACTGTGTCCACGCTATATAACCTCATATATCCATTATATCCATAAGAAGAATCACAGACAGCGGTTACATAGAACGGGATTTCTCGATGCAGGCATCCATGGCTTCCATGACAGCACTGCGAAAACCGCGCTGCTCCAGGACACGGACTGCCTGGATGGTGGTGCCTCCCGGAGAGCACACCATGTCTTTTAATTCTCCCGGGTGTTTTCCCGTCTCCAGCACCATCTTGGCACTGCCCAGCACTGCCTGTGCTGCAAATTCATAGGCCTGTTTTCTTGGCATTCCTGCTGCCACTGCCTCGTCTGCCATGGCTTCTATGAACATGAATACATAGGCTGGTGAACTTCCGCTGACGCCCACCACGGCATCCATCATATGTTCTTCCACCAGGCTTGCCAGACCAAAGCCTGAAAGTATGGTGAGTACGCTTACTATTTCTGATTCTGTGACAAGTGCATTATGGCACACGCCTGTACACCCTTCCCCTACCAGTGCCGGGGTATTTGGCATACAGCGAACCAGTTTTACCTCTTTGCCAAAGAGATCATGGAGCCACTGCAATGTCTTTCCAGGTGCGATGGAGATGACGATCTGTTTCTCTGTGATCACATCCTTGATTTCTGCAATCACCGTTGTATAGAACTGCGGTTTTACAGATAGCACTACAATGTCTGCCTTCTCTGCCACTTCCCGATTCGTCCGGGCCGCTACGATTCCAAAGGAATCCTGTACCTTATTCAGCCCAGCCTGTGAACGGTTGGAACCGATAATCTCCTCCGATTTCATAAGCCCTTTCTGGAGAATGCCCCCTATCATTGCTGTTGCCATATTTCCAAGACCAATAAATCCTATTTTCATACTCTTCTCCTCCTAATGTCTTGAACATCAGCCTATTTTAAATTTGTCCTGTTAAGGAACCATTGTTCCTTAATCCCTTTGGGATAACCCTTCCCTCGGAAGCATTACATTCAACAAATGGGCTGACACTATCTGCATCATTCATTGTCATGTTATCTATTTATATTATTTGCGCCCGCTGCCGTCTCGCCTCATACATGAGTAAGGATGTGGCGATGGCCGCATTGAGGGATTCCACCTGCCCCTCCATGGGAATCTTGATGTAGGCAGATGCCATGTCCGCTGTTTCTTTCTGTAATCCGTTTCCCTCATTGCCAATGACGAATGCCGTGCCCTGCTGAAATGCGTTCTGATCGTAATATCGTTCCCCTTTCAGATGAGCAGCGTAGGTCTTGATGCCATGGGTATGTAACTGTTGGAACAAAGACTTCATATCCTCCACATACCAGAAAGGCACGCGGTAAATGGAACCCATGGTGGCACGAATCGTCTTGGGATTATAAATGTCCACAGTGTTCCTGCTCATGAAGACCCCATCGATTCCGGCACCTTCCCCTGTGCGGATGATCGTTCCCAAGTTTCCAGGATCCTGTAGATCCTCCAGGATCACGAAGAGTGGATCAGGCTTTTCCAGTATTGCCTGCATATCGAAGGTATGCTGCACCACCACACATAAGATGCCCTGAGGAGTCTTGGTATCAGACATTTTAGCAAGTATTTCCTCCGACACGAACTCGTACTTACAGTTCTCCAGTTTGCTCCGACAAGCTTCATTTTTGTAATAAAAAGATTCGGTAACAAAAATGTCCCGAATCCTTTCCGCAGGAGCTTCCAGAAACATCTTGCAGCCTTCTACCACAAATACATTTTCTTCTTTCCGCGCCTTTGCTTTTTGATTTAATTGTACTACTTTTTTCACACGGCTATTGTTGATCGCTGTTATCATAATTTTTATAACCTCTTTAATAATTCCTGTTCCACTGTATTCTGCGCCAGGACAATGAGATGTTCTTCCTCTTTGATCACATAATCAGCACTTGGCATGATATTGGTCCTTTTCCCTGTCGCAGAATTGATTCCCCCGCTTGTCGTTCCCAGGATAGAGATGTGGTACTTGGCAGCGATATTGGATTCACGGATGGTCTTACCGATCCATTCGCGCAATGGAGGCATCTCATAGATGGCATAGCCTTCTGCCAATTCGATATAGTCAAAGATATGATTGATACTGTATCTCTTGGCAAGCTTTTCTGCAATATCCTTATCCGGATATACCACCTCATCCGCTCCATTTTTCAGCAGGAATTTCGCCTGGATATCTCTGGTTGCTTTGCTGACGACTCTTTTCGCTCCCATCTCCTTCACAAGACTTGTAATCTCCAGACTACTCTGAAAATTGGTGCCGATGCACACGAAGATCAAATCAAAGTTCCCTATTCCCAGACTTCTCAGTACCTCCGGGTTCGTACAGTCACCAATCTTGGCACTGGCTGCATAGGGAACAAGATCCTCCAGTCTTTTCTCATCCTGGTCAATAATCATAACATCATTTCCATGATTAATAAAATTAGAGGCAAGGTGATGACCAAATCTCCCCAGCCCAATCACTAATATTGATTTCATATCTATTCCATACCTTTCTGTTTTATGTACCTGATCCGACATCCTCCCAGTCGGGCCCTGTCATAGCCTTCATAATGGTGTCAATCAACCTACCTTCGTCACTTCGTGACTGCGTGACCCGATTGCAGGCAATCGGGTCAACCTACAACAATCTTCTCGGCGGGTTGTTGGACTGGGGGGACAATCTTTCTCTGGGCAAAGGTCAGTGCAAAGCTGAGACTGCCCAGGCGTCCACAGTACATCAGCAGGATGATAACGATTCTGGACACCACATTCAGATCTCTGGTAATGCCTGTGGTCATGCCCACCGTTCCGATTGCTGAAAATACTTCGAACAGCACATCTTCAAACTGAAATGGCTGTACTGCAAATATGATAAATGCTGCCACAGATGCCAACGTCAGGTTGATAATGACAACCGCGTTTGCTTTCTTTAAGGTCTCGTCTTCCAGTCTCCTGCCCAGAATATTAGTTCCCTGAGTCCTGGTGATCATGTTGCGGGCAAAGAAAATCGCAACGACCAGTGTGGTGGTCTTGATACCACCCGCTGTAGAACCGGAGCTACCGCCGATGAACATCAGGACGATGGTCAACAGCTTGCCGCCGTTGGTGAGGGCCGCTGTATCTGTGGTGTTAAAGCCTGCTGTCCTGGCTGTGACGGAACTGAACAATGCGCCCCATATTTTCCCATCCCAGGAGAGTCCCTGGAGGGTGGCATTATTTTCCAGGATTAGGAATAATAGTCCACCGCCAAATACCAAAGCGAAGGTAGTGATAAGTACGATCTTGGTATGTAATAAATATTTTCTGAAATGAAATTTATTGCACTTGAGATCATCCCACACTATAAATCCAATACCACCGATGATGATCAATCCCATAATGGTAATATTCACAATGGGATCACTTTCATAGGACACGAAAGAAGAGTACTCCTGGGTATCGCCCATGAGGTCAAAGCCTGCATTACAAAAAGCAGATATGGAATGAAAGATTCCGTAATAGATTCCTTTCAGCAATCCCTTGCTTGGGATAAATCGAATGGCAAGAAGGATGGCACCCGTCGCCTCTATCAGAACAGTACCTCTGATAATAAAACGAACAAGTCTCACCACACCTGCAATTTCCAGGGTGCTGACACTTTCATGGATATTCTCCCGTTCCTTTAATCCGATCTTCCTTTTCAAGAGAACTGATATATAGACACCGATGGTCATGAATCCCAGACCACCAATCTGTATCAATGCTAATATGACAAGCTGCCCGAACATAGTCCAGTGCTGATAGGTGTCGGCTACCACAAGTCCCGTCACACAGGTGGCTGAGGTGGCTGTAAAAAGTGCGTCCAGAAAGGAGGTTTCCCCGCCACGACTGGAAATCGGCAATAACAGGAGAATGGCCCCAAGGAAGATAATCAGTGCAAATCCCAATGATAGTATTTTCGTTGTAGGCCAGTCTAATTTTTTCTTTTTCATTTTTGCTTCCTTAAGTCAGTCCTTGACTGATGTCATATCTTTTATTTCTTATTTTTTATCTCTTATTTCTTATCTTTTATTTCTTATCTTTTATTTTTTATTTCAATTTATAATTATAATTTATATTTTCTAATTTCTAATTACAATTTACTATTACAATCTATTATTATATAATTTCCTATTACAGTTTCTTACTATAATGACAGGATTCTGCTTACCTGATACTGATATTCCGGGATATCCTTCTGCATTGCCAATGCTTCGTCAATGTCAAAGTCCATAAATTCTCCGTGCTGATATCCTACTACACGATTGGTCTTGCCTTCGTATAAGATATCTGCCGCATAGGCACCCATCATAGATGCATAGAAACGATCCTTACAGGTAGGAGAACCCCCACGCTGCATGTATCCTAAGATCGTAGCTCTGGTCTCGATACCGGTCGCCGCTTCGATTCTTCTCGCCATGGAAGTGGAGTGACCGATTCCCTCTGCATTGATGATAATGTGATGTGTCTTTCCTCTTTTACGGTTATTGATAATGTTATTGATGATGCGCTGTTCATCATAATCATATTTTTCCGGCAGTAAGATATCTTCTGCGCCGTTGGCTACACCACACCATAATGCGATATATCCGGCATTTCTACCCATTACTTCGATAATACTGCATCTTTCGTGGGAGGATGAGGTGTCACGCACCTTATCGATTGCCTGCATGGCAGTATTGATGGCTGTGTCAAATCCGATGGTATAGTCGGTACAGGTAATGTCCAGATCAATGGTACCAGGAATACCCACCGTATTGATGCCGTGCTCCGCAAGCTTCTGTGCGCCTCGGTAAGAACCATCTCCACCGATGACTACCACACCATCGATTCCGTGTGCTTTACAGATCTCTGCTGCTTTCTGCTGTCCCTCTTCTGTCCGGAACTCTGTGCTGCGAGCTGTACCTAAGATCGTACCACCGCGCTGAATCGTATCCGATACATTCTTCGCTTCCATATCTACAATCTCTTCATTTAAGAGACCCTGATAACCTTTTTTAATTCCTTTTACTTTGAGACCGTTGGCAATGGATTTGCGAACGACTGCTCTAATCGCTGCATTCATTCCAGGTGCATCTCCACCACTCGTCAGTACCCCTATTGTTTTTATCTCTTTAGCCATGTCGCTACGACCTCCTGCCTATACTTCTTCTCATTCTAATCCTTTTGCCGATGCTTTTCAACCTTATTTCACTTTCTTACAGAAATTTTACTTTAAGCCAGTCGAACATTCTCCTTACCGAATAATTCCTCCAATTTTCCTAAAAGTTCCTTATCCGCATTGACATTGCGGTTAGGCGGGAGCTGGTTCACCTGCTTTGTTTCTTCTATATATAATACCACGTGATCTTTTCCATCTGAGGATACGATGGTCTGGGTGAGTAACTGTGCTTTTTCCTCATAGGCACTCATATTGGGGAACTTTATCCACAATTTCTTGGGCATTTCCTCAAATGTCGTGATCTGTTCGCAGATGAGCTTCGCGTCCTTATCCTCCTCCACAGAGGTACGTCCCTTGATGAATACTTTGCTGTCCTCATTGAGTTTCATGGCATTTTTCTCATAATCCTTTGGAAATACGATAACTTCCACTGATCCCACCAGATCTTCCAGGGTAAGGAATGCCATCACTTTATCATTTTTCGTGTACTTGATCTTCTTTTCTGCGATCAGTCCACCGATGGTCACAGACTTCTGGTCTGCCACACGCACTGCGTTCAACTCCTCATCCAGCATAAAGTCAGCGGTGGTGGCTGTGATATTCTTTTTCCACAGACCTTCATATTCCTCCAGGGGATGTCCACTGATGTAGATGCCCAGCACTTCCTTTTCAAATCCCAGGAGCATCTCTTTTGTATATTCCCCCACATCCGGCAATTTTATGTCATAGTCTTCTTTTTCCTCCTCGGACACAATATCAAAGAGGGACATCTGACCTGCCATATTATTTTTCTTATCCTGATGGAGATGATCCATAATGCCCACGTAGATACTCATGAACTGTTTTCGCGTCCCCCCCAGACTGTCCAGTGCGCCTGCTTTGATGAAGTTCTCTATGGCCCTCTTATTCACATCATGATCAATATTTCTGGCAATAAAATCCTTCATATTACTGTAAGGCCCATGTGCTTTACGCTCCTCCACAATGGCCTCGATGATGGGCCTGCCCACACTCTTGATGGCTGTGAGAGCGTAACGGATAGAGTGATCTGACACGGAGAATCCCGCCTCCCCCTCATTGATATCTGGTGGCAGAATGGAGATTCCCATGTTGCGGCAGGTGAGGATATAGCCTGCAACTTTTCCCGGATTATCGATAACGGAAGTCATAAGTGCCGCCATGTATTCCACGGGATAATAATATTTCAGGTAAGCAGTCTGATAGGACACCACGGCATAGCATGCTGCATGGGATTTATTAAATGCATATTTTGCAAAATCCATCATGGTATTATAGATCTCATTGGCTACTTCCGGGGCAATTCCTTTGGCAGCACAGCCCGGTACACCCTCGGCTTCATTACCGTTCACAAAGTTCTCCCGCTCCTGCTCCATGACATACTGCTTCTTCTTGGACATGGCACGGCGCACCAGATCGCTTCGGCCCAGGGTATATCCACCCAGATCCCGCACGATCTGCATGACCTGTTCCTGATATACGATACAGCCGTAGGTGGGCGCCAGAATGGGCTCCAACTGTGGGCAGGCATAGGTAATCTCTTTCTCACTGTTCTTACCCTTGATGTATTTGGGGATAAAATCCATGGGACCCGGGCGATACAGAGAGATACCTGCTATGACATCCTCCAGATTCTGTGGCTTCAGTTCCTTCATAAAGCTCTTCATCCCGGCGCTCTCCAACTGGAACACGCCATCTGTCTTTCCCGTGCCGATGGCCGCCAGCACATCTTTGTCATCGAAATCGATCTCATCAATATTGATCTTCTGCCCTGTGGACTTTTCTGCAAAGCGCACCGCATTCTGAATCACAGTGAGGGTACGAAGTCCCAGGAAATCCATCTTTAACAGCCCCAATTCCTCCAGTGTGGTCATGGTGAACTGGGTGGTGATGGAACCATCCGATCCTCTGGAGAGAGGCACGAACTCATCCGCCGCCTTCTGACAGATCACCACGCCTGCTGCATGCATGGAGGTATGGCGGGGAAGTCCCTCCAGACGTTTACACATATCAATGAGAAAATGAACCTGCTCTTCCTTCTCGTAAAGAGCACGAAATTCAGGATTCATGATAAGGGCTTTGTCTATGGTAATGTTCAATTCGTTGGGAATCATCTTGGCGATTCCATCCACATAGGCATAGGCAAGATCCAGTGCACGTCCCACATCGCGAATCACACCCTTTGCCGCCATGGTACCAAAGGTGACGATCTGTACCACTTTGTCGGAGCCATATTTTCGACCCACGTAGTCGATGACTTCCTGCCGTCTCTCATAACAGAAATCGATATCGATATCGGGCATGGATACACGTTCCGGATTCAGGAATCGCTCAAAGAGTAAATTGTACTTGATGGGATCGATATTGGTAATTTTCAGGCAGTAGGATACGATAGAGCCTGCCGCCGACCCCCTTCCCGGTCCCACCATGATGCCATTGGACTTGGAATAATTGATAAAATCCCACACGATGAGGAAGTAATCCACGTAGCCCATCTTCTGAATGGTATCAAGCTCGTATTCCAGTCTCTTTTTCAAGGTTCCATCGTCCTCAGGATAACGCTCTGCCAGTCCGTCAAAACAAAGCTTATTCAGGTATCCCCAGGAGTCATAGCCCTCCGGCACCTCGTATCTCGGCAGCTTTGTCACACCGAACTCGATCTCCACGTTACATCGCTCTGCAATCTTGTGGGTGTTCTCCAAAGCCTCCTGGGCATAAGGGAACAGCAGACGCATCTCGTCCTCGCTCTTGATATAGTACTGACCGCCCTCGTAGCGCATACGATCTTCATCCGTGACCTTTTTACCTGTCTGAATGCACAGCAAGATATCGTGGGACTTGACATCATCCGGATAAGTATAATGAATATCATTGGTGGCTACCAGGGGAATATCCAGTTCCCTGCTCATGGTGAGCAGTGCGGTATTCACCGTCCGCTGCTCTGGTATGCCGTGATCCTGCATCTCCAGGAAATAATTACCTTTGCCAAAGCATGCCTCATATTTTCGGGCAACTTTTTTCGCCTCATCTATGAGACCCTTGGTGATATAGCGCTGTACCTCACCGGCAAGACATGCAGATAAGGCAATGATCCCCTCATGATACTGCTCCAGGACTTCCATGTCCACACGGGGCTTATAGTAATACCCTTCTGTAAATCCACGACTGACGATCTTCATGAGGTTGGCATAACCCTGGTTATTCTCTGCCAACAGCACCAGATGGTAATATCTGTCCTCACCGCCAGTGAGTTCTTTATCAAACCGGGAGTTGGGAGCCACATAGACCTCACATCCCAGAATAGGCTTGATTCCTATCTCCCTGGCCGCACGATAAAAATCTATGACACCGTACATGACCCCATGATCCGTGATGGCTACGCTGTCCATGCCCAGTTCTTTCACTCGTTTCACGCATTCCTTTATTTTGTTAGATCCATCTAACAGACTGTATTCTGTATGGACATGCAGATGTGTAAATGCCATGATATCCTCCTGTCATTGTAACAACGTTACCTGTATTTCCTTTATTGCGTATTTCCTTTATTGCGTATTCTAATATTCCAGTATTTTAATATTCTAATTCTAATATTCTGATATTCTAAGCTGCCGATTTTCACGCTTTTCGTATGCTAATCGTTGCCATTCATACTTCCACGCAAAACAGATGCTGCTAATCCATCACCGTGACCCTGGTAATGACAGGCTGATTCTCTGCTGACACGGTACCGTTATTATCCTCCACCTTGGTATCCTGGCAGATCTTGTCCACATACTCCATACCCTCTGTGACATATCCGAACACCGCATACTGTCCATCTAAAAAGTCGCTGTCCTCGTGTACGATAAAAAACTGGGAACTGGCACTGTCCATGTCTGCGGAGCGCGCCATGGAAATGGCGCCTCTTGTGTGGGACAGGTCATTCTGTACCCCATTGTCGCTGAATTCGCCCTTGATCATGCGATCCGATCCACCCATGCCGGTTCCTGTGGGATCACCACCCTGTATCATAAAGCCGCTTATGATCCTATGGAAAGTCAGTCCATCGTAAAAGCCATCCCTGGCAAGCTCTATAAAATTCGTGGTGGAGATCGGTGCGGCATCCGCATCCAGTTCCACTTTGATCGTACCGTAGTTTGCCACCTCTATCTCCACATGATGTTTTCCCGTGAGCAGCTCCATATCTGTGCCATCACTCACGGTCTGTGTGGCACTTTCCGTTTCTGTGCTCTCTGCAGCCTCCTCCGTGGTGCTCTTCTCACTGTTATCCACCACATCTGTCACTCTTGTGGTGCTGTCGCCACAGCCTGCCAGTACCACTGTACTTATGATTGTTACTATAAACGCTGCTATTCTCTTTTTCATTTTATACATTTTCCTCTTCTATTGGATTATTTTGGTGCATCTAAATCAGATACCTCTCATTATAGCAAACCTTTCCCCAACACGAAACATATTTATAGAAAATGCTTCCAGTAGGAAATTTCATAGGATTTCTCTATTAAATGAAACAAAGCAGGCGGCACCCTACGGTGTCGCCCACATATGCTGTCTTAGAGATATTTCTTCAAATCCTCTACTTTATTCAGTTGTTCCCATGGAAGATTCAGATCATTTCGTCCGAAGTGACCATAAGCCGCTGTCTGTCTGTAGATCGGTCTGCGAAGATCCAGCATCTTAATGATGCCTGCCGGACGAAGATCGAAGTTCTCACGAATGATCTCTACCAGTCTGTCATCCTCCACTTTTCCTGTTCCAAAGGTATCTACCATGATGGACATGGGATGTGCCACACCAATTGCATAAGCTAACTGAATCTCGCATTTGTCAGCAAGACCTGCTGCCACGATATTCTTAGCAACATAACGTGCTGCATATGCTGCGGAACGGTCCACCTTGGTGCAGTCTTTTCCTGAGAAAGCGCCGCCGCCGTGACGGGCATATCCACCGTAGGTGTCCACGATGATCTTACGTCCTGTCAGTCCACTGTCCCCGTTAGGTCCGCCGATTACAAAACGTCCTGTTGGGTTGATAAAATATTTTGTGTTTTCGTCCAATAATTCTTTTGGTAAGATCGGTTCGAATACATATTTTTTAATATCTGCATGAATCTGCTCCTGGGTCACATCCGAATCATGCTGTGTGGATAATACCACCGCTTCAAGACGCTTTGGTTTTCCGTTTTCATCGTACTCTACGGATACCTGACTCTTACCGTCCGGTCTTAGATATTTTAAGGTGCCGTCTTTGCGGACTTTCGTCAACTGTAATGCCAGCTTATGGGCAAGTGAGATTGCATATGGCATATATTCCTCTGTCTCATTGGTAGCAAAACCGAACATCATACCCTGATCACCGGCGCCGATGGCATCCAGTTCTTCCTCCGTCATGGTATGTTCCTTCGCCTCCAATGCTTTATCAACACCCATTGCGATATCTGTGGACTGTTCATCCAGGCATACCATAACTGCACAGGTATTTCCGTCAAAGCCATACTCCGATTTGGTATATCCAATCTCTTTTACTGTGTCACGTACGATCTTCTGAATATCTACGTAAGCATTGGTGGTAATCTCACCCATGACCATGACCAGCCCTGTGGTGGTGCAGGTCTCACATGCCACACGACTCATGGGATCCTGTGCCATAAGTGCGTCTAACACTGCATCTGAGATGGCATCACACATTTTATCGGGATGTCCTTCTGTTACTGATTCTGATGTAAATAAAAGTTTTTCCATTGTATCCTCCTTTAATATGATGGAATGTTCCCTTCCGGGAACTAAAAAAATCCGCTACTAAGCGGATTCAACAGTTTGATCATCAAATCCTCTTATTGTTCGCCTTATCCTGTCACCTATGCTCCAGGTTCTGATAAGTTTTTAATCGCTCAGGTTGGCACCTTCCTTAAAAAGGGGTTGCCGTGGCTTCACAGGTCCTCTGTACCTCCACCACTCTGAATAAGAGAAAAACAATATGGAATTAATGTATCTATTAGACAAGATACACCATTGTATCAGGCTTGTCAACAACTTCTGTTTATAAAGATTTATGGCTCTGTATAAAAGGCGAAACCTCGGGCTTTTCATTGACATTAGTATGAAAAAAACATATAATTTTATATAAGTAAAGTATCAGCAGTCGCCCTTATATATTGCTGGTAAATGTCTCATAATTCCTATTAAAATCTTATTAAGACAGCCATTGAGGATTCGAAACTATGAAAAGATTAAGTATAAAGGATTTGATACCGGGCATGCAGATCGCCGAGGATGTGTTTACTTATAATGATCAGCTTATCCTGTCAAAAGGTGTGATATTGACGGACAAATCTATCATGCGTCTGGAATTCTATTCTATCTCAAACGTGAAGGTGGAGGACGAACTTGTCTTTGAGATGCCCATAGAAAAAGAAAGTTCCTATGCTGAACGTGTTCGATCCAGCAAATCTTTTCAGGAATTTAAACAGCACTTTGATCAGAGTGTCGATCATTTTCACGATCTCATGAATGATATTGTAGAGAGAAACACGCCCATTGATACCAATGCCCTGCTCAGTGAGACCTTGAATCTTCTTACTACCAGTGAGGGAAATATCAATGTATTTGATATGTTACATAACATGAGACAATATGACGATTCCACCTATGCCCATTGTCTGAATGTGGCACTGATCTGTAATGTGTTCGCAAGGTGGCTTCGTTTCTCTGAGGAAGATTCGAACCTCGCCACTTTATGTGGATTGCTCCATGATATAGGTAAGATCATGATTCCTGATTCTATCATCAAAAAGCCAGCCCCACTGACTGATCAGGAATTTTCGATTATCAAGACACACCCTCTGGAGGGTTATCAGATCCTACGGAATCAGGATATCAGTGACCATATTAAAAATGCCGCCCTGATGCATCATGAGCGATGTGATGGCAGTGGTTATCCGCTGGGTCTGGTGGGAAATAAGATCGACCGCTTTGCCAAGATTGTCTCCATCACAGATGTGTATGACGCCATGACCTCCGCAAGAGTATACCGCGGTCCGCTGTGTCCCTTCAAAGTCATAGAGCTCTTCGAAGCCGAAGGTCTCCAAAAGTACGATACCAAATATGTCCTCACTTTTCTGGAGTGTGTGGTCAATACCTATCTCCTGAACCGTGTACGATTAAGTAACGGTGTGGAGGGTGAGATCGTATTTATCAATAAAAGTGTTTTATCACGGCCTGTCATCAAGTCCGGAGATACCTTTATTGATCTGTCCCTTGACAAAGAATTAGGAATCCAGTCACTGATCTAAGATAATCCTAAAAAAGAACGAATCCAAACCGATTCGTTCTTTTTATATGTCTCAATTATATTTCTGCTATGCTCTTATACCACTTCTAACTGGAACTTGCGAAAATCCTTTTCTGTCTCGACCTTCTCAATGTGCGCGCCCAATCCCTGTAATTTTGCTGGAAAATCTTCATATCCTCTTTCGATATATTTGATATCATCCACCGTGGTGTATCCTTCTGCTCCCAGTCCGGCGATCACCAGTGCTGCCCCTGCACGGAGATCCGGTGCTGTCACGCTGGCACCCGTGTATTTCGTTACGCCTGTAATAATCGCAGTGTTACCTTCCACCTTGATATCCGCACCCATACGGGTCAATTCATCTACATATTTAAATCTGTTTTCAAAGATACTTTCCGTCACGATACTGGTTCCCTCTGATAACGCCAGTGCCACAGCGATCTGTGGCTGCATATCTGTAGGAAATCCCGGATAAGGCAGGGTCTTTACCTGCGTATGGGTCAGTCTCTTGGAGCTGACGACACGAACTGCGTCATCTGATTCCTCTATCTCACATCCAATCTCCTGGAGCTTTGCAGATATGGATTCCAAATGTTTTGGAATGACATTCTTGACGGTAATGTCTCCCTTTGTGACAGCCGCAGCCATCATAAAAGTACCTGCTTCAATCTGATCTGGAATAATAGCATACTCTGTTTTGTGAAGCTTCTCCACGCCTTTGATCCTGATCACATCGGTACCTGCACCTTTGATATTGGCACCCATACTGTTTAAAAAGTTCGCAAGATCTACCACATGTGGTTCTTTTGCAGCATTCTCTATGATGGTGAGTCCTTCTGCCATAGCTGCCGCCATCATGACGTTAATGGTGGCTCCCACGGTAACAACATCCATATAAATATGGCTTCCCACTAATTTGGGGGCTTCTGTTGCGATGAGACCGTACTCGATCTTCACCTCAGCACCCAGCATTTTAAATCCTTTGATATGCTGGTCAATGGGTCTGCTTCCGATATTACATCCACCGGGAAGTGACACCTCCGCCTTTTTATATTTTCCAAGTAACGCACCTAACAGATAATAAGATGCTCTGATTTTCTTAATATAATCATCCTCAATGGTAAGGCTGTTGATGTGTGCCCCATTGATCTTTACTGTATGTCTATCTACACGTTCTACGATTGCACCAATGCTCTGCATGGCCTGTAAGAGAACGTTCGTATCTCTAACATCTGGTACATTTTCAACCAGTACCGTCTCATCAGTCATGATAGAAGCTGCTAAAATAGCCAATGCTGCATTTTTAGCTCCTCCTATTTCCACTTCACCAACTAATGGGATTCCTCCCTTAATTGCGTATTGTTCCATAACGCACCTCTGCTCTATCTCTCAAAATCAATAAATGCTCCCTCAAATTACAATATATCTAGGGTATTATATACTATATCCATAAAATTTGCAAATACTATCCTGCAATGGCTTACCGGACCGCTAATTTAGGTAATCCAGCGGATTGACCTGGCTGCCATTGATGAGTATTTCAAAATGAACATGCGGTCCTGTACTGACTCCGGTGTTACCACTCAGTGCGATCTTCGTTCCCTGCTGCACCTTCTGTCCCGCTTTGACCAGCACCTTACTCAGATGTCCATATCTCGTCTGTCTGCCATCCCCGTGATTGATATAAACTACATATCCATATCCGCTGCCCCATCCAGCCTTCGCTACTGTTCCTGCTGAGGATGCCACCACAGAGGTACCTACCGGCGTAGACCAGTCAATTCCCTTGTGGAAGCTGGATGCACCTCTTTTTGGTGCTTTTCTTCTACCAAAAGGAGATGACATCCTGCCACCTGATATGGGCTTGATATAAGTAGGTGGAATCTTCGTACCGCGTTCCACGATCTTTGGCACTGCCTGATATGTGATCTCTTCCTTTAAGATCTCCCTGTCTGTCTCTTTATCATTGCGGTAACTTACCATGGACACGATGTTGCGATGTCCTGCGGAGGGTTCCTGTAAAGTGACCTGATCCGTGGTATACCATTGATCATTGTCCACATACTGTACTTCCGCCTCATAGTCTTCTTCCAGATATACTTCTTCCTTGCGAATGATGGATAATTCAGGCTCTGGAACTGTAACGATCAGTTCATCTCCCGCACGGATCATAGCCGATTCACTGTCTAAAGTCTCATTCATATCCACCAGATCTGCCATCGCCAGATGATTATTCTCAGCGATCTGCGACAACGTATCTCCCGGCTGAACCTCATAGATCGTCTCTTTTTCCTGATCCTTCGTCACCTGATCGATTGCTTCATCCAATGGTGTCAACTCTTCCCGGAGCAGATACGCCTCCACCACCTCCACGTTATCACCGAACTCCAGTTCCTTCAATCCCAGCGCAAAGTCTGCGAAATCCTTGGGATTATCCTCCACAGAGATGTCGTTCGCCTCCTGCAGTACTGTTGCTGCACCTGCCGTCTGGAAAATATTCACCGTATCGTCCTTCACATCATCCGGACCCAGCATCTGCGTAGTGAGAACATTCAACTCTCTCGTGGGGTCCAGTACCAGCTCCGCTGTATATTGTCCCGTGGTGTCATAGCGGTCGATTGCTTTCTGTAATAACGTGTGCACTTCCTCCACACTGGCAAGATTCACGGTATATTCGTTGATCTTCACCGTGTAGGAACGGTTCAGCGTCTCGCGCTCATTCTGCTTCATCACCTGGTAAATGCGGTCTTCCATATGGGACTGTGAATCAATAATGCCGAACAGAATATCTCTGCCATCCACCTCGAGCTCTGCATCCACCAGCATGATCTCATCGGACTCCAATGCCAGTCTCTTTCTGGCATTTCTCATATATTCATCCAGGTCATTTAAACTGCCCGCTCTGCCGATCACCGTTCCATTCAGAGACACGTCATAGATCGTATTCCCTTCCGCCTGAAACTTTACAAATGTAGGGAAAAAGAAGACACTTACTACGATTGCCAACAATGACCACTTTATGTAAACTATTCTTAATTTTTTATAGTATTTTGATATTTTTTTCATAGCACCTATTCTAGTAAATTACTTTGTTATATAACTGAGTTACCACACAGTGGTCACACTATCCATTATTTTAACAGCATTTATTTCCCTTGTAAACGCTTTTTTATCCCTATCATTTTTGATGACACCGACCTCCATTTGAATTATACTTAACTATATCAGATATAAGAAATTCATGGTCTCCAAGTGAGATCTGTCATTTTATAATGTAAGGAGGAAATGGCAATGTGCCCGATATTTTTTCATATTGATGTAAATTCTGCATTTCTGAGCTGGACAGCCACAGAGAATCTAAGAAACGGTAGTGCCGAGGATCTACGTACCATCCCCTCTATTATCGGTGGAGATATGGAGAAACGTCATGGCGTCGTCCTTGCAAAATCCATCCCCGCAAAAAAATATAAAATACAGACCGGTGAACCCATTGTAAATGCCCTTCGCAAATATCCGGCACTTGTGGTTGCCGCTCCGAATCACGATCTGTACAGCACCTACAGTAAAAAGCTTTTCCATTATTTATCCAATATATGCCCCGATATCGAACAGGTCAGCATCGATGAATGCTACATGGATTTTACCCCTATTTCCAGGAAATATGCATCTCCTGTGGATGCAGCCACCAGCATCAAAGATCATATTTATGCAGAATTTGGATTTACGGTAAATATTGGAATTTCTGACAGAAAAGTCCTTGCCAAGATGGCTTCTGATTTTAAGAAACCTAATCTGGTTCATACCCTGTATCATTCTGAAATTGCCGAGAAAATGTGGCATCTTCCCGTATCAGAGTTATATATGTGTGGAAAATCAAGCGTGGACTGCCTACATAATCTCGGTATTCTCACCATAGGTGACCTGGCGAAATCCGATGTAGGCATCATAGAAATGCATTTGAAAAGTCATGGACGTCTGCTGTGGGAATACGCCAATGGCATGGATGACTCAAGAGTGGAAACCACTCGCTCCGAGTTGAAGGGCGTTGGAAATTCCATCACCCTGCAAAAAGATGTAACCGATGTGAAGGAAGCACGCCGCGTACTGCTCCATCTGGCAGAATCAGTGGGTTCCCGCTTGCGCAGGCAAGAGCGTCTTGCTACCATGATCAGCGTAGAAATCAAGTATAATACGTTTCAGTCCGTATCCCATCAGATGACCCTTGGCACTGCAACCGATTCCACCAGACTGATCTATGAAAATGCCTGTCAGCTCTTTGATGAACTTTGGAACCAGACACCTGTGCGTTTGTTGGGAATTCGCACTTCCAAGCTGATCAGCGTGCAGGAACCTGTACAAATGAATCTGTTCGATTATCAGTCCCAGTGTGGCAAAAGCGAGAAGCAGAAGCAATTAGATCAGACAATCGACACGATCCGGGAAAAATTCGGTGCTTCTTCCATCACCCGCTGCAGTTTGTTGAAAGCAAAAGATGATTTTAAGAAGCATTAGAATTTCACCCTGGTGCATTCCGCCAGCATATCCAGACTCAGATTCTTTGCTTTTCGTATCCTCTTTAAATTTACCGCAATATTTTTATCTGTTTTTTACAGTACTTTTTCCGCACTGTTCTTTCTACGGACTTTTTTCTTCTTATTCTTCTGCACAGAATATCCAAATCTTCCGATGGATTTACCCAATTCAAAATATTCTCCATGGGAATAGGTGACAAGACCTGTGGCATTCAGATGAAATTTGCCAGTGTCATCGACATACTTCTCATCAATATTCACGCCAAGCACTTCCGCGATGAACATATCATGTGTGCCAAGTGGCTTAAAATCCACTACCCTGCATTCGATATTCACAGGACTCTCCTCAATTCCCGGTGCCGCAATGTGCTTTGAAGGGGACGGAGTGAGGTGCATCTCCTGAAACTTATCAATGTCTCTTCCTGATTTCACACCGCAATAATCTGTGGCAAATGCCAAATCCTTCGTCACCAGATTGATAACGAACTCTCCCGTTTCTTTGATAATGTCATAGGAATATCGGGAAGGACGTACTGATATGGATACCATAGCTGGTGTGGAACAGATCGTCCCTGCCCAGGCGACCGTGATGATATTCGGTTTTTCATTTTTTCTCCCGCAGCTAATCATCACTGCCGGAACCGGATACAGCATATTACCGGGTTTCCAAGATTGTTTTGCCATATTACCTCTTCTATATCAATTCTTCTATCACAATTTCTTCTATATTCACTACAGAATGCCCAGCATTTGTATCACATTGATTACAACATCTGCTAATACAATCACCATCGTTGCGATCATTAACGGCTTGATGCCGCTCAATCGTTTTTCAACTTTTGTATTTCCTGCCTGAAGTTCCTCTGTCTGAGTCTTCAGGTTATCCACTACAACAGCTTGTACATTTCTATAAACTTTCACATTTTCTTTATGAACAAAATCTTCTATTTTATCCATAAGTTCCTCTGTGGATTTATCTTCCTTGCCTTGATCTGCCAGCATTTGCTGGATATTGTATAGATTTTCCGCAACTTTTGAAAGCTTTTCTTCTATACTAATTCGTTCTTGTTCCTTGTCTTCCTCATTTTGTGCCTTCTCTGCATTTACTTCGTTCAGCGCTTTTCTAATATCAGAAAGACCGATTCCCACCAATTCTCTGGTCTGATCTGTCAATTCAGAATTTTTCAAATTTAATTTTCTCATTTCCTGCAGGATCGATTCATATTCTGCCAGCTGCTCCTGAAGTCTTCTTAATTCCATCGCTTCAGCGGCAGAATTAGCCTTAATTAATTCACTGGCACTCATTTTCTGAGCCAGTTTATCCATAAAGTTATCCATCATCTTTCCTCCAAGCATATTTTATACCGCTTTCCTATAATCAGTCCTATCACGACCACAAATATTTGTTATCAGTATACATATAGAATGTCTTTCTTCTATAAGTAACTATAAATATACCATTTTTTATACCCATTTACAATAAGCAGGCTTTTTTTGTGTATTTTGCACTAATTTATTTTCTATGTTCTCACTATTTTATTATAATTAACGAAGCATTTACACCTCGTTCATATTTTATTCATAATTAGTTGCTATACTTATCTTACATTAAAGAAATGGTTATACAAAAATTTGTTGAAGATATATAGATAAATTTTTTCATAATAGCCCAGGCGTCGAAAGATGTCTGGGCACTCCTCATTCTATGGGCTTTCCAGTCCTTTTTCTTTGTCTTTCGTTTACATTCTGTTTACAATTTATCCTCCATTTTTTCACTGCGTTTACATTATTAATGAATTATTCATTTTTTGTTCACACTTTATACACATTTATCCTTTAGTATTAACACTTGTCGGTAGGACATAAGTCAAAATCAAATCGACATAGGGCATTGACCCTCAGGAGGAGAAAATTATGAAAAAGAATTTAGTTATGATGATGGCATCAGTTGCTACATGTGCAATGTTATTAGTTGGATGTGGCGCTAGCACAACAGAAGAAGTTGCTACTACAGAAGCAGCTACAACAGAAGCAGTTGTTACAGAAGAAGTTGCTACAACTGAAGAAGCTACTACAGAAGTTGCTACTACAGAAGAAGTTGCTACAACTGAAGAAGCTACTACAGAAGAAGCTACTACAGAAGAAGCTACTACAGAAGCTGCTACTACAGAAGCTACAACTGAAGAAGCTACTACAGAAGCTGAATAATTACAATTTATTTTGTAATCCAATGTTCGCATGAACATAGAGAATGGAACCTATGAGCTATCATAGGTTCCATTTTATTTGTTATTTAATTTTTATATAATTACAATTGACTCACAAAAAACCGGAAAGCCTGCACTCTCCGGTTCCTTTATTTGCTATTCTATATTGCTATTTTATATTTCTATTGGCTTTATCACTTATCATTTCTTTTTTCGCCATCTTCTATATTCTTAACGCGCTCATTCAGGGATAACATCCTGGCATCCAGTTCTGATACCATATGTGCGCATTCTATCAGCTCGTCTTTAATCTCCTGTGGTGCATTTCCCTCAAATTTGTAATGAATCTTATGCTCCAGGCTCGCCCAGAAGTCCATGGCTACCGTTCGTATCTGTATCTCCACCTTTGCATCAACGATTCTGTCTGACAGAAAGATCGGTATCGTCACCAGCATATGATAACTCTTGTATCCGCTGGGTTTGGGATTCTCAATGTAATCCTTAATAGAAATTACCTTTATGTCATCCTGATTGGCAATCATCTCTGCGATTCTATAGATATCAGAAGTAAAGGAGCAGATTACACGTACTCCTGCGATATCATTAATATATTTGACCATATTGCTTATGGTGGATTCATATCCATATTTTTTTAATTTCTTTACAATACTTTCCGGTGTCTTTAATCTCGATTTAATGTGTTCAATAGGGTTATACCGATGTACATGCTGAAATTCATCATTCAGTATCTCTAACTTTGTCCCTATCTCTTTCAATGCTGAATTGTAGATTAATGTTACTTCCTTCCAGCTGTCTACCTCTTCGCCACCATTTCTTGGTTCAAATTCCATATTTCTGTCGCCTATTCTTTATTTATTGTATGACTCGATTAATTCGTAATCAAGTCATATTAACGTCATGTTCTTCGAACATTCCTGACTTGATTACTTTGTAATCAAGTCATATTATACCATATTACTATCTTATTGTACAATTTTGGGTACACTTTTATACTTTCTTAATAATCCGTAGCTTGATTCTTTTTCTGTTCTATAGTACATTATGAAGAGTAACTTTAAGAGGAAGGACGCATTCAAATGTTTCGTTTATGGGCCAAGGAATTCAAAGATAATCATATGTTAAAAGATACCGTCATCGCTGACGATGAACAGGACAGTCGGACTCATAAGATATTTCGTGCCATTGATGCTGTCTGCTATGAATTCGATCTCAGCAAGCCTATTTGGCTGAACTCCACGGTAAGAGAGTTCAAGACTCATAGTAAAGTGAGGTTTACGCAGGATAACTTTGTGGACGAGATTGATTTTGATTATCTGGAGATTCATGTGATCGAAGAAGATTAAGCAATTTATGTTAATGCGTTTATAATAATGCATCTATATATAGTAGAAAGAGAATCCGTAAACTGGATTCTCTTTTGTATTTTGACCATGAAAATATTTCTTAAAATTGTATGAACCCCATTGACATTGCTTATAATAGAGTATAGTATTTGTATATAGATGATGTAGTTTCGATTACTACATGTCGGTATTTTATTTATATTGTAACAATATTCTAATTTATTTATTATAAGAAGGGAATGACTTTTATGCAGATAACAATTCGTGAACCTGGTAGTGCAATTACACATTTTATAGGAATGGTGTTGGCTTTGGCCGCATCTACGCCTCTCCTGATACGGGCATCCGGCAGTGCGAACCACTCCGTTATGGTGTCAATGACGATTTTTATTCTGAGTATGATCTTCCTATATGGTGCAAGTGCTCTTTATCATAGTGTCAATGTCACAGGTAACGTCTTAAAAGTCTTTCGAAAGATAGATCACATGATGATCTTCGTCCTGATTGCAGGCTCCTATACACCTGTTTGTATGCTGGTCATCGGCGGTACATTGGGATATACCATGTTGGCCATTGTCTGGGGCATCGCCATCGGTGGTATGCTGGTAAAAGCCTGCTGGATCACCTGTCCAAAGTGGTTCTCCTCCATGATCTACATTGCTATGGGGTGGACTTGTGTCTTCGTATTTGGGCGCCTGTTCCACACCTTATCCATGGCCGCATTTCTGTGGCTGTTGGCGGGCGGTATCATCTACACCATTGGTGGTGTGATCTACGCCCTGAAATTACCCATCTTCAACTCAAAGCACGCAAACTTCGGTTCCCACGAAGTCTTCCATCTCTTCGTCATGGGTGGCAGCTTCTGCCACTTCATCTTCATGTACTGCTACGTGCTCCGCATGTAACGCAGGTTTATAATGAAACTAAACTTGTTGGAAAAACAAAGTGTCTTCGACACTCTCGTGCTGCCACTACTTTATAAACACTTTGGGCAATGTTATGCATCTATAGGTGCATAATCCCTACGGGATAATACTTCCTTTGGAAGTATTACACGCTTATGAGTATCGAAGATGCTGCCAATAGGAAATTTCAAAGAAATTTGCTATTAAGGAAAAAATCACCCTGCTGACTTAAAATCAGCAGGGTGACACTATTTATACAGATTATCTTACTACCCCCGAAAAACAGCGAATGGGAGTAACACATAACAAATTGCTCATAATTATTAATTAAAACACGCGCGAATGACTGTAAATATAAAAAAGTTCTTGAACTTGTTTATACTCTTTTACAAGAGGCTCAAATATTTTATCAAATTCTTCAACTGCCTGATTGTCAACTTCATAAACATTACTTTGGCAAAAAGTCCAGTTTCCTTTGGGGATAGCCCCAGCGCAAAGCTCTTTTATTAACAGCGCTGTTGGAAAGATATTATCCCCAACGCAAATGTTATAGTGTTTGCTACTTTTGAAACCGCTGCTTATATAGTTTTCCGGGTTTCCAAATATTGCGATTGTATCATAGCCAAGTTCTATAGCCTTTTTGAAAGAATACTCCATTAACATTTTGCCGTAGCCATTTCTTTGATATTCAGGAAGCACACTTAGTGGTCCAAAGGTTAAAATGGATTTTATATTACCATTATTATCCATAATCTTTGATTTTGTGTACATAATATTTGCGATAATAGCGTTGTTGCATTCTATTACAAGATCCAGCTCTGGTATAAAATCCTCGTGCTTGCGCATTATATGAACAAGATAATGCTCGTCACATCCCGGACCATACAAATTCCAAAAAGCTTTACGGTTTAGCTCCTCAACTTCTCTATAATCAGATGGCAATTCATTTCTTATTTGTATTTTACTAAAAGCCAAAACTATTCCTCCTGTAAAAATTTATACTATATTTATTAATAATACTCATGTTTATTTTGTACTGATTATATTCCAGCATCATAATCTTTTTTCATTGAAATTATGGATTATCTTATATACGGTATCAAGGTTTAAAATAGCAGCACAGTGCAAAACTGTGCTGCATCCCATTATGACCATGCGTTTAGTCGTCGTATCCGTTGGGGTTCTGTGACTGCCATCTCCAGGAGTCCTCACACATCTCTTTGATGCCACGGGTAGCTTCCCATCCAAGTTCTTTTTTGGCAAGGCTTGCATCAGAGTAACAGGTAGCGATATCGCCGGGACGTCTTGGTTTGATTACATATGGAATCTTAACGCCTGTTGCTTCCTCAAAGTTATGAACGATATCCAGTACAGAGTATCCTTTTCCAGTACCAAGATTGTAAATCTTCAATCCTGCTTTTTCCTCTAATTTCCTAATGGCTTTCACATGACCGATGGCAAGGTCTACCACGTGAATGTAATCACGTACGCCTGTGCCGTCCG
>JAQVCT010000026.1 GCA_028689655.1 Lachnospiraceae bacterium | reverse complement strand
CTCATTTTTAGCTATTCAGTACAGGATACGATGACTGTTCATCACTATTAGCTCTGTTTATAGAGGTAACTATTTAAAGAAAAGCCCGAAAAAGCAATACTTTAGGGCTTGACAATATAGGAAGGAGAAAAGATTCCATTTGAAAATTATTATCGCTATAATAATTACCTAGGTTCAAAAAAAATTGATGAAGAAAAATTATATAATAGAATCAACTTATATTATGGCTGTTACAAGACAAATGTATTTTTGGAAAAATTGTTAAGTGAGTGTGATATTTACATTCAAAACAGGCAAGAAATTGAGGAACTTACGGGTAGATTTTATCTTTTTTCGGTTCAAATCGGTCTAGATGGTTCTTTCACGGATGAATGTGTTCAAATAAGTCCTTTTTTCATTTTAGTAACAGAGATGATTCAGAAAAGAACATTGAATATTGAATTATCGGAATCTATAGTACAAGGGATTAATAATGATGTAAATGAAGTACTAAAGCAAAGTGAGCGAAAACTTCTATCAGTAACAGATATTAATTTTATAAAAAAAGTCCTGTTCAATAAGATGAGGATAAACTCAGAAAAAGAAATTGGTCTAGAGGGGGCATCTGAATATGCAATTGCCTGCAAGGGCTTAACAAAGGAAGATGAAAGCACAGATTACATGAGTTTTTATTTGAATGAAATTGAGCTTGTAAGTGGAAATTATAAAAATAATAGTCAGGTAAGAGCCTATACAGCGGCACTTATGGATAATACTGATAAAATAATGATTGATGAAGATGTTACTGCAATGAAAAAATGGTTAGAGGCAGATCGCTTTCCAAGTGCAAAATTTCCCTCACGATATTCACCAACATTAATGCAGCAAATAGCTATAAATATCGCAATTTCTGACAAAGACAGAAAAGAAAAAATCTTTTCGGTGAATGGTCCACCAGGAACGGGGAAGACAACACTTCTTAAGGAGATTATTGCATCTAATGTTGAAAAGCAAGCGGAACTGTTGATTCAATATGGGATTAATGGGAAGGATTTTTCTCCCCGTAAGATTGAATCGACCTCAACAGATACATACTTGGACAAATATTATGAGATACCAGAAGATATTGCACGATATGGAATGTTAGTTGCTTCCAATAATAATGGAGCAGTGGAAAATATTTCGCTTGAACTTCCCAAGGCAAAAGGAATGTCAGATAAAGATACATGGACAGATTATTTTGATAGAGAGAAGCATGAAGAAATTTATTTTTCTAAAGTTGCAGATGGGTTGTTAGGGGAACAGATGCAAGCATGGGGACTCATTTCTGCGAGGATGGGGAAAAAGAAGTATGTATCAGAATTACTCAATACATGCATATTTGCAAAGAAAAATGATAGTCCTGAAAAGATAACTTTAGATTCGGCTAGGGAAGATACCATTTGCTGGGAAAGAGCAGTAGAAAATTTTAAGTTGGCAAAACAGGCTGTTCATGTATGCAAAGAGAGGATTAGAGAGGATCAGGAGCTTCTTCAACAACTGTGTGATTTAGAAGATGAGGTAAAAATTCAAATGGACTTCATGGAAACACTAATCATGCAAAAGAAAAAAATTGAAAATGACTTAGACACTCAAAAAAATGAGATACGAACCAATGAGGCTGACACAAAGAAAATAGAAACAGAAATATCATATATAAAACAGCATGCTTCATTTTTTAATAAAGTTTTAATTATAGTTGGTATAGGGAAATTTGGAAAAAGGATAATAAGTATGAAGCAGGAAATAGCCCGATTAGTCGAAGAACATGGCAATTTACTTGTTGATTTATCTCGGTGTGAGAAAGAATATAATAATAAATTAGTGGAGTGTGACTGTCAGAGAGATAAGGTGAATAAAGCAAATACGGAATATGAAAAAACTAAATTTATGGTTTATGAAGCCAAAAATTCTTTGAAGAGTAAATATGGACAGAATCTGGCTGATGAAAAATTCTTTGCAGATATTAAGTTGTCGGAGGATGAGCAGAATGCATGTCCATGGACATATCCAGACTACGATAGGAAACGAGAAGAATTATTCTATGCGGCATTACAAGTTAGAAAAGCATTTGTACTTAATTCACCCGTTGTTCGAAGAAATTTATTTGTTTATCAGACATATCTAAATGGAGGTTATAGAAGTGATGAACGTGCGTCTATGTTTCCGCATTTATTTAATGCATTATCAATGGTAATTCCTGTGCTTTCCTCCACATTTGCATCCGTAGGTAGATTTCTTAAGGATGCAGGAAATCAAAGTCTTGGGACGTTGATTATAGATGAAGCAGGACAAGCTACACCTCAGTCAGCATTGGGGGCACTATATCGTACCAAGAGGGCAATTGTGGTGGGTGATCCATTACAAGTTGAACCAGTTGTGACAATTCCACAGATTATCGTGGACTTACTGGCGGATGGAATCGGCGTACCAGAATCATATAAAAAAATCGAGAATTCAGTACAGATTTTTGCAGATCGAGTCAATGAGTTTAACGGAATGATTGGAAAAATGAAGGTGGGTTGCCCGTTAGTTGTACATCGTAGGTGCATTGAACCAATGTTTTCAATTTCCAATTTAATTTCTTATGATAATCGTATGTTTAATAAAACAAAGGACAAAGAAATATATCTGGAAGAAACACAGCCTTTTATGATTAAAAAATCTGGGTGGATTAATGTAAAAGGAGAAGAAAAGGGAAATGGAAATCATTTTGTGGAAAATCAGGCAGTAAAGGTTTGTGAGATGCTTGAGGAAGGATTAGTTATCTACCCGAATTTATTTGAAAAAGATAATGCAATCTATATTATTACGCCATTTAAACTGGTTGCTTCTGAGATGAAATCGTATGTTTGTCAATATTTTGTCCAAAGGGGATATAGTAAGGGAATGCTTTTGGAATGGACAAAAAAATGTGTTGGTACAGTTCATACATTTCAGGGAAAGGATGCAAATGAAGTCCTTTTTGTTCTGGGGTGTTCATCAGAGCGGGTTGGAACAATGCGATGGGTAGTGAAAAAAGCAAACATCTTGAATGTGGCATGTACAAGGGCCAAGTATAGAATTGGTTTTGTTGGGAATATTGAAGATTGGAAAAATCTAAATTATTTTGATATGTTTATTCCTGATATGATTAGTGTAGAGTAGTGCGAGAAGAAGAACATATATGTCGGGAAAATACAACACACTTTATATGATAACAGATGAAAGTTTTTGCTAAAAAATAATGCGTGATTATAATATGTCAGACATTGTCAGACATATTCAGAAAGGGGTAAAATGAATAATATCAATAAATCTGATGAGCTTATGCCTTTAATTGAAGAAATTACAAAAACGGTATCTGAAGCAAAAAATGACCTTGCAACGAAGGTAAATAAAGTAATCACAGAGACCTATTGGACCATTGGAAAATATATTGTTGAGTTCGAGCAGGATGGACAGATAAAGGCAAAATATGGGACAAATATGCTGACATCATTATCGCAACAGTTGACACTTAGATTAGGGAAAGGATATAGTAGACCAAATTTGAATAACATGCGAAAGTTCTACATCTGCTATGAAAATTGTCAGACAGTGTCTGACAAATTAAGCTGGTCTCATATATGTGAATTAATTAAGATAGATGATGATTTAGAAAGAAGTTTTTATGAAAAGGAATGCTATAAAGAAAAATGGGATGTGCGAACGTTAAGACGTCAGATGGAATCAGCATTATTTCTTAGACTGGCAGTTAGTAGGGATAAAGAAGGAATTATTGCACTTGCACAGAATGGGATTACATTTCAGACCCCGGAGGATGTTATTAAGGACACCTATACATTGGAATTTCTTGGTTTGCCAGAACAGAATAGATATTCTGAAGAAGACTTAGAACAGAAAATTATAGACAATCTTCAAAAATTCCTTCTTGAATTAGGCAAAGGATTTACTTTTGTGGGAAGACAATATCCGTTGATTATCAACAATATACATTACCATGTGGATTTAGTATTTTACCATAGAATATTGAAATGTTTTGTACTTATTGATTTAAAAAGAAATTCAGTGCAACATGCGGATATTGGGCAAATGAATATGTATATGGGATATTTTGCGAAGGAAGAAAGTATGCCAGATGATAATCCACCAATTGGAATAATTTTTAGTCGCAATAAGGATGAATTGCTTGTAGAATATGCAACGTATGGTATGGATACAAATTTATTTGTGTCAAAATATGAGTTGTATTTACCAGATCGAAAGGAATTAGAGAAGCTGGTGAATAATATTTTAGATGAGTGAAATAGAGGTGGAAATCTGCAACTTTTATGAAGATTAAGCGGTACACACCAGTGCGAAAGGGCAAGCATTTTTTCAGTAGTAAATTTATAGCATTAATTTAACACCAATTTCCACGCAAAATGGCAATAGTTTAACACCAGCCCCACGAAGTTATTGGAAAAACCCCGATTTTGACCTCAAAAAAGTTCAAAAATCTTGTAACAATAACTTGACACAAGCGGGGTGGGGAGCGCTGTGTGTAAAAGACTCACTGCCAGTGTGACGTAAATGATAAATTTATTGATTACAGAAAGTGGCGATTTGAAATGTAAAAAATAATTGACGAGGAAGCAAAGAGAAAATATAATATAGGTTAGAATAAAAATCGGAGGAATAACATGATGGAAAAAGGGGAACAGATTTTGGCGGAATTTTGGGAGATTTTCCAGAAGAAAATACTGCTCGAAAACTATGAACAGAATAAACGCTTGAATGGCTATAAGCCTTCTGAGATACATTGCATTCAATATATAGGAGGACATTCAGATTCCAATGTAACAAAAATTGCTGAAAGTTTTCGCATGACCACGGGAGGAGTAACTAAACTAACCCAAAGACTTATAGAAAAAGATTTAATCAGAGCATATAAAAATCCCGGAAACAAAAAGGAAATATTCTTTCAACTTACCAATCAAGGGGAAAAAATTTACAAAATTCACGAAGAATTACACAAGAAGTTTTCTGAACGGGACGCATCCCTGTTCGAGCAAATATCCGATGAAGAATACAGTTTTCTCCTACATTTCGCTAGTACATACAGTCGTCATTTAGATGGGGAACTGCAAAAATCAGGCATCGATATAAAATCAGGACGTGCAGATACTCTCTAATCAAGTTTCTATCAAAAACCAGCTTATCTCTTTTGGGATAAGCTGGTTTTTTCCTTCCTTGGAAGAAAAATATTGACAAGGAAGAAGTGGGATGCTACTCTTGAATTGCTTCCAAGGAAGAAATTAAGAAGATGGTAGGAGGTATTTATTGCAATGTTTGAAGAAATTCTAAAAACATGCTGCTTTTCGAATGACAGCAAACAACGTCAGAATGCGGCTGAAAAGCTGGAATGTTTATATGGTTGTGAGATTCATTGTGCTGAAATGGATGAAAGCGTTCTTTTTGCACATCATGCACGCGGCTGTACGATTGTTGCGGCTAAAATATGCAGCGGTGTGGTGATTTATCAGAATGTTACGATGGGCTCTAATATGAAATATAACAAGGCTCAACAGAAGTGGGAGAATGTCGGAAGTCCCATTATTGCCGAGAATGTTATTGTTTGTGATGGGGCGAAAATTTTAGGACCGGTTGTAATAGGCACTAATTCTATTGTGGCGGCTGGTGCGATTATCACAAAAGACATCCCACAAAATAGTATTGCATACGGTGTGAATCAATGTAAGCCTAAAAATCAAAACTACGATTTTGTCTATGGTGAAAATCTGCCAAATGGAAAGGATATTATGGAAATAGACCGAGAAAGAATACAGGAATTTACCAAAAGTAAAAATTAAGAGACCTGCGAGAGCAGTATGTATGTAAGGAGATGCTTATGCAAAAGAAATTGATGTCAATTATACTTATAGTTGTCATATCCATGTTATCCGGGTGTGGCCAAACAAATTCAAATATGTCCTCGAAGGTGGAAAACAGCACCTCACAAGTGGTTCTGTCAGATGTAAATGTAAATGATATTGAGGAAATGGATTTAACGGAACAGATACACCCCGAATTAAGAAAAAATTTACCGGAATTTGGTACTGGCTCACTTGTTACCAAAGAAATGATTCCGGATATACGGGAAAGTCTCAAAGGAATGGAATCGGAGAATGTTGCAACAAATGACAATGTTACTGTAACGCAAAAGACAGTACCGGGACTTCCTGGGAATCCAGATGTCACGATATACATATTTAAGCCCGTTCACGCAGGTTCCAATATGCCAGGTATGTTATACATTCATGGAGGAGGAATGATTTTCGGCTCTGTTAATGAAATTACAAACGATTTGATTAATGAAGCTGATAGCCTAAACTGCACAATCATAAGTCCTGAATATCGCCTTGCTCCAGAGAATCCATATCCGGCAGGCCTAAATGATTGCTATGCAGCTTTATCGTGGTTTGCTGGAAACGCAAAAGAATTAAATGTAAATCCGGATAATATTGTAGTGTCTGGTATGAGCGCCGGTGGGGGGATTGCAGCTGCAATAGCAATTAAAGCCAGAGATGAAAACGGACCCAAAATAGCGGCACAATTTTTGGATTCTCCTATGCTCGACTATCGCAATAACACTTCTTCTGCTATGGAGATTACAGATAAAAGGTTTTGGTGCCGCCAAGAAAACATTCTGGCATGGGAAATGTATTTAGGAACGCAGCATCCGGAAAAGGTATCACCACAAGCTTCCCCCGCTGTGCTGAATAATTTTGAAGGCCTTCCCCCAACATTTATTTCTGTAGGTGAAGTGGATGTATTTCGAGATGAATCAATAGCATACGCACAGAAACTTCAACAAGCTGGTATATTTACTGATTTACATGTTTATGCAGGCGTTTATCATGGTGCATCTGGAGATTATCCCTACGCTGAAATTTGCAAGAAAATGGTGCAGGATAGAATCAATGCAATATCAAATTTTTATAAACATGGGTATTTTTAAGTAAAGACAATATATATAGCTACCGAATGACGGAAAATAAAAACCGTTGATTCGATGGCCGAATATTCGCGCGTTTCAAGTAAATAGTAGTGCCCAAAATGGCGGTTTTGAGAAATCAAGACCGCTCCACACTCTGGAGCAGCGCGGAGCTGGCCTTATTCGACAGCGTCGCCCGTTACTTCAAAGAATTAAAGGCCACCGGCGAGGGCATCACGCCAAAGCAATGGAAAGCCGAGGTCTCCGAGCAGTTTGCCAAAGCCGACCAACCCAAATACAAGGAGGAACACGACAGATGAAGATAGCAAAACCGCCGCACGGAGAAATTCTCCATAGGGCGGCAGCACGGTTTACTATTTGCCAAATAAGTCGGTGTGTGTTCCTGTGCGGGCAAGCGTCAGCACCAGTACATCGTTTTCCATACGATAGACCAGCAGCCAATCCGGGAGAATGTGACATTCCCGGTGTCCGACCCAATCACCTGTAAGGGCGTGGTCTTTGTTCCTGTCGGGGAGTGGTTCGCCCTGTGAAAGGCAAGCCACGACCTCTTGTAATAGTTCAATTTTTAAGCCACGTCTTTTTGCCAGTTTATAGTCTTTTTTGAAAGTCGTCGTGTATTTTACGGTGTACTTCATGCGTCAAGGTCTGCAAACAACTGATGTAAATCAGTATAACCCTTTACATTCGGGTCTTTCGCAATCCTTTCTGCCTCCTGCATGGCAGCGATGGTTTCTACATTGGGCAAATTCAGCGAAACATCAAAAGGGATTCGCCCCTCACGAAGCGACTGACGGACGAAAATATTGAACGCCGTGGAAAGGTTCATGCCCAATTCGTTAAACAGCGTATCTGCCTGCGCCTTTAGGTCTGCATCCATGCGGATGCTAATGTTTGTGGTAGAGCCAGCCATACAATCATCTCCTCTCTTGCTGGTATCTTTAGTATATGCCATTTGCACGAAGAATACAACATGATGCACGAAAAATCAATATTTTTTAAGGAGAAGCTTATGAACGAACTTGTTTTGAAACTCACAATCACCATTCACATTCACATGCTACCCGCGCCGAGCATATCTTGCCAGCTTTTGTGAATTTAGCCTACCGATTTGTTTTTCGGGCAGAAACTATCGGCGCGACAACGCCGCCGCCAATAAAAATGAAACCGCCAAACTTTTCACCGACTGAAAGGAACCGCCTATGAACAATACCACCACCAGCACCACAAACACCGCTGCTGCACTTCCGAAACAGGAGATTGATTCCTCAGCGCTGATAAAGAAAATCGGCAAGACTGCCTACTGAGTACGCGTCCATTTCAGCAACACCAGCACCGAGACCATGTTCGATAAAATTAGGCGTATGCTGAAAAATGAGGTTAGCAATATGTGACCACAGTAATAATGCAACGAGGTCGAAAACCAACAATCAGGTTTCCGACCTCGTTGCTAACTTGAAGAAATGATAAAGTTAAAATGCTTTTTGATCACCACAGTGCTATACTAAGGTTATTAATTTCAATTTATAAAGGGGTGATTATTTTGAATATTCTAATAATGGGATTAGGTGTAATTGGAACAACATATGGATATCTTTTTCAGAAAAAGAAAAATTTAAACTGTTGTCTTTAAATTGCTTTGGCGTAAAGCAGTATGATGAAAGTATTCAAATCAAAAAGAAAAACAAAAATGTATGATCGCATGAAAATGCGATTCAACTTTTACAAGACACTCGCTATGAAGCGGTTACGAAGCAGATGTGTTAATGCATGTCTGCTTTTTCTTATTTTCAAAATAATATCTTCTTCAATAAAAATGATTAAACTGGACAAAATGTATGGATTGATGTATAATTCTACTCGTAAGAGCATGAATAGAAAAACAGAGAACTACAAATACTATGTAATAGAATATTTTTATAGAATGTCTAATATAATAGATGGAGGATATCTGAATGAAAGCGAGAAGAATAGTGCGAATTATTCAAAATGAATTGTTCAATTTTAAAAATGTGGAATACGGACAGATAAAATACATGAATTACAGCAGTGTACAAAATGATGCATGTATTTCAGAAAGCGATATCGTAGGAATTTATGGACAAAATGGTTCTGGAAAAACTGCCATGGTAGAAGCCTTGGATATTGTAAAGCATGCATTGAGTGGAATGGAAATCCCTTATGATACTTACGAAGGTATTTTGAGTGACGAGAACAATACGGTTATAAAAACGGTATTTTTTGTGGAACAGGAAGAAGAAAAATACAGAGTGCAGTATGATCTTGCATTGTCTGTAGATAAGTCAAATAAAAAGATACATTTGAAATCAGAACGTCTTGCGTATCAGATAAAAGGACGTAACTGGAAAAACGAAAAAATGTTGGAATTTCATAATCCATATTATGACGAAGATGCGATTATCAACGACATAGAACCGCAGATGGAATCAAAAAGCATCCATTTCTTTGAAAAGACAGGTATGCTGAAAAACCTTGCTGTGTACTGCGCTCAGAAAAATATTTCAATTTTCTTTAATGAGCTTATATCAAAAAGTATTGCAAATAGTGAAAAGGAACAAGACAATGAGAAAGAATTTGCAAGTGTTGTTCGTAGTCTGATTCATTTTGGCTGTGGATGTTTTCAGGTAGTAAAAGTGAATCAGCTTGGTGCTATCAATAATAATATTATCCCACTGAATGTACACAGAGAAAAAGGAAACATGATTACCCAGGGATGCCTGCCTCTTGTCATGAATGGAAGAGGAGAAGTACCGGAAGAAATTTATGAACAATTAGAGCCAGTGATTGATTCTATCAATATAGCAATCAAATCCATTATCCCGAAGCTTTCCATCGAATTAGTTGTTAATAATGAGGAAGTGAAATCAGATGGCAAAAAATATATGCAGGTAGAAGTATATTCCAATCGTGACGGTAAAAGGTTCCTTACAAAATATGAATCAGAGGGGATTAAACGTATTATTTCACTGCTTCAATATCTCATTGCCCTTTATAATTCGCCTGAAATATGTTTGGTAGTGGACGAACTTGATTCTGGAATATTTGAGTATCTGTTGGGAGAGATGCTTGGAATGATGATGGACGAGGCTAAGGGACAGTTGATTTTCACTTCCCATAACCTTCGTGTTTTAGAGAAACTTCCAAACAAAAACATAATCTACTCTACAACAAATCCAATGAATCGCTATATTCGACTGGTTGGTGTGGAAAAGAATCATAACAGAAGGGATTTCTATATCAGAACAATTACGCTTGGAGGACAAAAAGAAGAATTGTATGATGAAACTGAACTGCAGGCTATGGGATATGCATTCCGTCGTGCAGGACGTGGAGAATCCAAGGTCGAAATTCCATTGTCAGATGCTTTCCGACAAATACTAGAAGACGATGTACAGTAAAACTGGAAAGGAGAATGACTTATGCCACGAAAGACGGAAATGAAAAAAGCAGTTGTGTTTATCGTTGAAGGAAAATCTGACAAAGCAGCATTGGAGCATATTTTTAAGATAATCTACAAGCATAAAAATGTAACTTTTGAGTTTACGCATGGTGATCTGACCAGTGATGAAGAGTTGACATTGGAAGACCTAACAGTTTCCCAGCATCCTGGAGATACATAAAAGAAGAGTTACATCCCTTGAAAGACATACAAATCTCCATATTTATTTTTTGGAGAACCCATATCTGTAAAAAAGAGTTAAGATGGAGAATATTATATGGATAAACAAGAACGTTTAGCAGCATATGAAAGAATGCATCAAAATGTAATTGATAGATTGCAAACGACTACGGATAAAATGGATGAGTTTAAAATTCAGGGGAAGGTGAAGAGTGTAACTTATAAACAGCTGATGGCTGATAAACTTACATTCCAGAAGATGATTTCCATGTATGAAATATATGGAATCGAGTAGTAAAAGTGTTTGAACTTGAGGAGGCGGAAAATCCATGTTTCAGAAAGCGTTTATTGCAAGGATAGAACCAGTACCAGACAAAGGTGGTGCATATATTAGAGTTCCTATTGATATAAGAAAAGAGTTTGGAAAAGGCAGGGTGAAAGTACAAGCTTCATTTGATGGAGTTCTTTATGACGGTAGCATTGTGAACATGGGAGTGAAAAATGAAGACGGCAGCATTTGTTATATCATTGGGGTGAGAAAAGATATTCAGAAAAAAATAGGAAAAACTGTTGGAGACATGGTATCTGTTACACTTACAATTGCTTTGTGATTTTGTGAATAATCCTCCGACTTATTTCAAACAAATCTGGAGTTTTCCGATGTCATCTTAGATGTTACAGATGACCTTTGCCATGGATAAATACTCGGAACTGATTACGTATCTGTAATAGACTTGTAATGAAATAATAGCATTCTTTCTCCCAATATGATTGTTTTTCTCCCAAAAACATATTATAATTGGGAGAAAGAAAGTATCCGTTGGGAGATTTTTATATGAAAAAATTTGATTATAGTGAGCTGATCCATCGAACCTGGGATAATGAAATCTTAGCATATGTGGCTAAAATCCATGAGTTTAAAGGAAAACAGGAGCTGTTTATACGCCAAAAACCTGTGGAACTAGACCGCCTCGTAGAGATTGCAAAGATCCAGAGTACGGAGGCATCGAACCGTATTGAGGGAATTGTTACCACCAGTGCCAGATTAAAACAGCTTGTAGAAAATAAGACAACACCAAGAAATAGAGATGAAAAAGAAATCTTGGGCTATCGAAATGCATTAAATCTTGTGCATGAAAATTATGAATATATCTCTGTGAATCCAAATTATATTTTGCAGCTGCATGGTGAATTGTTAAAACATACAGCCTTTTCTTATGCTGGAAAATTCAAGACTACACCAAATGAGATCGCAAAGACCATGCCGGATGGAACAAGAGAAGTCATATTTCAACCGCTAGAGCCTTATGAGACACCGGATGCAGTAGCGAATCTGTGTGAGGAGTATCAAAAGGCAATGCAACTTGAAGTTGTAGATCCACTGATTCTAATTCCATGCTTTGTCTTGGATTTCCTTTGTATTCACCCATTTAATGATGGAAACGGAAGAATGAGCCGTCTTTTGACACTGCTTCTTTTGTATAAAAGTGGATATATGGTAGGACAGTATATCAGTATTGAAAAGGCGATTGCAGATACCAAAGACGAATATTACGATGCACTAGCAATTACAGATCAAAATTGGAATGCAGATGCAAATGATCCAAAGGAATTCATTAAATATATGTTGGGAATTGTTTTGTCTTGTTATCGTGAATTTGAAAACCGTATTGATTTGGCATGGAATGGTGGTGCAAAGAGTACTTCCTATAATATTGTAAAGAAGTATGCAATGAGTACGATTGGAACATTTACCAAGCAAGATACATTAGCATCCTGTCCAAGCCTTGGAAGCTCATCAGTAGAAGCAGCATTAAAGAAACTTGTAAATGAGGGGAAAATAGAACGTCTTGGTTCTGGTAGAAAAACGCATTATGTTAGAATGGATTGATAAAACAAAAAAATACTTATTTTGGGGGAAATAAGCATATGTTAGATGAGAGGAAAATTGGGTTACTTGAGGAACCATATTTTAATGTATTAGGGATAAATGATTACTTTTGTAAGATTGAATCCAACAATGTGAAGAATCAGTGGATTGTCTTAAAAACATAGCACCAAATTAAAGGAAGAACTGACACAGGAAGTAGTTGATACCTTCATCAGGTTTTTGTTTTAGGCTAAAAATGTGGTGGAAAATAGATAGTGAAAATGGTACAATTACAGCATGAATTTTACAACGAAGTATGCTGAACGTCAAGCGAGAAGACATATTCCGATGACAATAAAGTATCTAAAGGAACTGGATCGAGAAATGATGCAGGACATAATCTTGAAAATATCCGAGATTATGTCGGAAGAGCAATGTGAAAAATTAGAAAAGATAATAGAAGAGTATGCCGGGCAGACATCTGCTGAAAAAGAACCAGTATTTACAAGAATGTCGCAGGAATTTGTTGGAGGATAATTGAATGCAAAAAGCACAACAAATTACACAGATAAATTACAAGGGAGAAAAGCAATGCATTCTTTAGGAACGATTGAGGAGACATCCTACCTATCTACCATGAATTCGCCACAATATCGTAAAATAATGCGGATATTTTATTTGGAATATGAGAAGATGCATTTTCAGCTTTATAAGGAGGACGTATTGGATCTATTGCGGGGAGAACCGGAATTTATATCCTATACAATGGATCAGTTAAAGCTGGATCTGGAGGCTTTGGTAAAATGGAAGAATCTCACACCTCTTCAGGATCCCGGAAGGGTGTATACCATTGCAGATTATAAAAATAAACAGTATCGGTATACCATGTCAGAGTACGCAGTAGAAATCGAGCGAATGACAATACGACTGGAAAACTTGTTTTTAGAGTCGGGGAACCTGTCTACGAACTTTTTTGTTCGTCTGGAAAACAGCCTCAATGATGCAGAGGCTATGAATCATCGATCTCTCAAGGAAATCAATGAATGGTGGAATTTGATTCAGGAGGATTTTAAACGCTTAAATCAGAACTATCAGGACTACTTGCGGGATTTTTACTCAGGGAAATCAGATCGATTGATGAAATCCATAGAATTTGTGGTACATAAGGATAAGTTCATACAATATCTCAATGAGTTTGTACAGGAGCTTCAGCATGAGTCCAGACGGATCTCAGTGCTGTTAAAGCAGCATCAGAAGCTGATAGAGGAACAATTGCTGGAAAAGGTGGTACAGAGTGAACTGGATATTCCCCATGCCATGCTGGAGATGGACGGGAAATGGAAGCCAAGTGTACGTGCAAATGTATTTGGTAAGTGGAATTCTTTGCTGAACTGGTTTGTCAATACAGCGGAGCATGAGTGCGAGAGTCAGAAGGTGTTAAAGATCACAAATGACATTATCCGCAGTATCATTCAGAATGCAGCACTGATTGTGCAGGTGCAGAACTGGGGAATCAGTCGTAAAGATGACTATAAAAAGTTTCTGGAATTATTTCTGCAATGCCAGAATATGGAGGAGGCGCATCGAGTTTCGGCACATGTATTCGGAATACAGAATATCTGCCATTTTAAGGTAAACGCACCTCGTGAAACAGATAGCATCAACACCAGTTTGTATAAAGAATTACCCCAGGAATATCTTTTGAAACCTCATGTAAAGACATACAGAGAAAAGAAAGACAGGCAGGGTTTTACGGATAAATCATTTGAAAAGTATTTACAGAAAAATGCGTACTTACAGAAAATTCAGAAGGAGAAAGAACTGGCGTTACACTACATCAGGGATTACAGGCTGGATTTCTCAAGGATAGACGAGGTAGTTCCGGAGATTGCAAAAAATATCTTTCTGCAATGGATTGCCCAGGCAAGTATCAGCTCAGAAAAAAAGGGTAGAACAGAATATGGTCAGGAGTTTTATCTGAAACAAGGGGAAGGTAACTGCGTCTTAAAATGTTCAGACGGCAATCTTACCATGCCGGCCTATATACTGGAGTTTAAACATGAATGAGATAAGGACACTTTTAGAAAAATATTGGATTTGTAAGGACAGCGAGAAGGAAATATATTACAAAGTAAAACGGGATATACCGAAATTTCAGAGATTTATGAGAGAACAGCTGGGCTGGAAACTGATCCATACGGAGCATCTGCTGAAACTGGAAAAGATACCGGCTCATGCAGAGGGTTTTATGGGAATCCAGGAATTTTCAGATATGCGGGATTATTGTATCTTATGTGTGGTGCTGATGTATCTGGAGGATAAAGAAGAGCAGGAACAGTTCTTATTATCTGAATTAATTGATTTTGTGGAGACCCGGCTGAAAACTTATATGGAAATTGACTGGACCTCTTTTTCCCAGAGAAAATCACTGGTACGAGTACTGCAATATATGGAAAATCTACAGATGCTGCGTGTATACGAGGGAAGCAGTGAAGCGTTCGGTCAGGAAGCCGGCCAGGAAGTGCTCTATGAGAATACAGGGTATTCCAAGTACTTTGCAACCAGTTTTTCAGTGGATATCTCTTCCTATACTTCATGGAGGGACTTTGAGAAGGTACAGTTGGAGGAACTGGCAGGGGACCGTGGACATATTCGAATCAATCGTGTCTATCGTCAGCTGGCTGTAGCGCCGGCAATGTATTGGGAGAATAATGAAGATGCGGATTCTCTTTATTTGAAAAATCAGCGCCAATGGGTTGAGAAATATATGGAGGAAAATCTAGGAGGCAGACTGGATGTGCATAAAAATATGGCAGGCTGGATGCTGGAGGAAGATGACATCTATGGAAAGGTTCACCCGCGGGATGCCATGCTGCCGGAAATCGTGCTGCTAATTTGCACGGAAATCCGGGATAGGATGCAGAAACAGGAATTAAGCGTGGAGGACAATGAATGTATTTATATGGAAGAGAATCAGTTTGAGCACTTGATCTGGGATTGTCACGAAAGATGGATGGTGGCATGGAGCAAGGAATACCGGGAAATGAATCGTGATAGACTGGTGAGTATCGTGAAGGCATATATGCAGTCGTGGATGATGATTCGGGAGGAGGCAAATCGAGTTTGTATTCTGCCAGCGGCAGGCAAGATGACAGGGTTTTATCCGGCGGATTTTACGGGAGGAAGAGATGAATAATTATTGGCAGATGAATCGAATTGGGTTTGTGAATTTCTGGCTGTATGATGAGGAAATATTTGAGTTCGTTGATGGAAAGTTACTGCTAAGGGGTCAGAATGGCTCGGGGAAATCAATATCGACCCAGAGTTTTATACCATTTATTCTGGATGGAGACAGGACACCCAGCAGGCTTGATCCATTTGGCTCAAGTGACCGCAGGATGGAGTATTACTTTCTGGGTGAAGAAGGAAAAGAGGAAGCCACAGGGTATCTTTTCCTGGAATTTAAAAAGGAGCAGACAGGTGAGTATCGCACCATTGCCATCGGACAAAGGGCACGCCGTGGAAAACCCATGGACTTTTGGGGATTTGTGATTCTGGATGGCAGAAGAGTGGGAATAGATATTGATTTTTACAAAGAGACAGGGAGTACGAAGATTCCCAACGACAAACAGCTTATGCGAAAAGTCCTTGGGGAAGATGTGCCCTTTACAGATCTCCCAGGTGAATATAAAGCAATGGTAAATAAATATTTGTTCGGATTTCTGAGACCGGAGCAATATGAACAGTTTATCAGGCTTCTGGTGAAGGTGCGTGCCCCAAAACTTTCAAAGGAATTTAAACCCACAAAGGTATATGACATTCTGAATGAGTCACTCCAGACATTGACAGATGAGGATCTGCGTGCAATGGTGGATGCCATGGAGAAGATGGATGGCATACAGGAAAATCTGGAACAGCTGCAACGGGCATTTTCAGAGGTAAAGATTATTCGAAACGAATATATTCGATATAATCAGTATATGCTTGCGCGAAAAGGACAGGCATACCTTGCGAAAAAGCAGGAGGTCGAGAAGTTCCAGAGTGAGTATCAGCAGCAGGAACAGCAAAAACAGGAATTCCTCAGTGAACAGGTCGTAAAGCAACAGCGGCGTGATACCATGGAGGATCAGGTGAATCTGGTTCAGTCAGAGCTCACCAGTCTGATGGATACAGACATGGAAGAAGCGGAACTGAAGCTGCAAAAAGCAAAAAATGACAAAGAAGAGTCGGAGGCCCAAAGCCAAAAATGGGAAGATAAAATAAATGAATACAAATCCAGTCTGTTTGCCTTTGATCAGAAGAAAGAAAAATTGCAAGGTGCGCTGGAAATCACCAGAGATGCTTTTTCTGAGAAACAAAGGGAACTGTGCGAGGTACAGGAGCTGCTGCAGTGGGAAGGACATAAGGATGCACTGAAGTGCGCACAATTGGAACATGGCAGTGAAAACAAAGAGATTGCCCCTAAAATAAAAGAGTATCAAAGGCAGATTGCCACGGGAAAGAGCAGCATTGAAAAATATACTGCCGCCAAAAAAGAGTACGATATGTTTCTGGAGCAATATGAAAAAGGCAGGAAGGAAAAGCTGAAAAAGGAACAGGAATATGATGCATCACAAAAGCAGGTCCTGGAGTGTCAGGATACCCTGATTCAGCAGTTCTATCGGATGCCGGAGGAAAATCAGGAATGGATTCCCGAGAAAGATCTGCTATGTGAAATAGAGCAAAGGGTACGTGAGTATGAGCAATCGGGTGATGCTGAGAAAATCAGGGATATTTTGCGTAAAGATTATGAGAAGAATCGTGCCATACTGCAGAGCATACTGTCGGAGAATACCCACACAAGGGTAGAACAGGGGAAAGTGTTATCAGAGACTTTAGACAAATTGGAGCAGCTCCGGGAACAGAAAGAGGTAGAGCCGGAGCGAAGTGAGATGGTTCTGGAATCCAGAAAGTCCATGGCGGAAGCTGGAATCAGTGCTGTTCCATTTTATAAAGCAGTTGAGTTCGAGGAAAGTCTAACGGAGGAAGAATGCGCCAGACTGGAGAAGCAGCTGCAGATGATGGGAATCCTGGATGCACTTATTATTCCACAGCAGATGGAGGTGAAGGTGAGAGAAGTGTTTCCAAAGCTGACCGACACGATTCTGACGGTGGAGAAAACAGGTTCCTCCACGTTTCGCAAATTAGAGGTAAATAAAGAACTACCGGTGGAACTGCGGGAAGCCACAGCCAGAATCCTCAGCAACATAGTGGAAAAGCCTGGGAACAATTCTGAAATATATATAGGTATGCATGGAGAATTCAAACAGGGAATTCTCCGTGGAAAATCAAAGGCTGCAGAGACGGCAGCATTTGTAGGTTCCTTGGCGAGAAAGCGAAAAAAAGAACAGATGATGCAGGCCTTACAGGATGAAATAAGTGCCTTGCAGCAGAAGGGGAAGCAACTGCTGGAAGAGAAAGAGCAGATAGAAGACCGCTTGAAGGTGCTGGAAAAAGAGTACCAGAATTTCCCCAAATTTCAGGAAATAAACCAGTTGCTGGATCTGGCTAAAAAGTATGAGTTAGAGTTGGACTATTTGGAAAAGCAGATAAATACCCAGAGAACTCTAATGGAAAATGCGGAAAATCAGTATAATAGCTGTTACCAGACGGTTTTACAGAATTGTAAGAACCTACCGTATGGAAGAACCTATGAAGCTTATCAGGAAGCAGAAAACGCGGTGGAGGAGTATCAACAGATCTGGCAGGAGCTATTGGAGCATATCAGGCAATTGGAATCGCTACAGCTGGAGCTCATCAGGGAACAGGATCAAAGTGAAAAAGAAGAAAATCAGCTGGAGGATGCATTTCAGGAAAAGAGAACATGGGTAAGAAAGACAGAGACTTTTGCAATTGAAGTCCAAAAATATGAGGAATATCTGAACCGACCAGAGAATAAAGAGAAGGCGGACCGTATTGCGGTATTAAAACAGGAAGAAAAACGCATTACGGAAGAGTTGAAATCCGTGAGAGATCGATTAATTGAAATCCAGACAAGACTTTCTATTTTGACGCAAAGCGAAGAGGGAAGAAAGCAAAAGCTACAGGAGGCAATTGGTGAGGAGACATTTCTGCGCATGTACTTTGAAGAGGAGCTGGCACTCCGTCTGGTGATGGAAAGAGAGACCAGGACCATACCTGAATGTGCAAAGCAGGCTGTTTCCATGCTGCGGGAAAGTGACCATGGGCGAGAGCCGCAGGATATCCTCAATGCACTCTATCGCGTATATCAGCAGCATAACAGTAATCTTTCCCAGTATGGAACCACACTGGAGGATTGCTTTGATGGTGAAGAAGATGGTATTCAGGCCCTGAGAAAGCGTGTCAGAATTGTTTCGATCTGGAATGGAAAAAAGCTTTATCTGGAGGAATTTTATCAGACAATCAGAAACACCATTGATGAAACGGAGCTGTTGATACAGAAGAAGGATAGAGAACTTTTTGAAGATATCCTATCCCAGACCATCAGTCAGCAGCTAACGGATCGAATTGCAGAGAGCCGCAGATGGGTACAGGACATGTCTGAACTTATGAGAGGAATCGATACATCCATGGGACTCACATTTGCCCTGAGCTGGAAACCAAAATCAGCAGAAAATGAGGAAGAGCTGAATACCAATGATCTGGAACATATATTGCTTCGTGACAGAGAATTACTCACCGTGGAGGACATTGGGCGAGTGGCGATGCATTTCAGAAGTAAGATCAAGACGGAGAAAACAAAACTCCTTGAGGAAGGTGGAGCCATAAATTATATGGAGCTTGTGAGGGACGCCATGGATTATCGGAAATGGTTTGAATTCCAGATGTCATACAGACGAAACCAGGAGGAGAAGAAGCTGTTGAGTAATGCGGCTTTTAATCGTTTCAGTGGGGGAGAAAAGGCCATGGCCATGTATGTACCTCTATTTGCAGCAGTGAACGCGCAATATAAAAAGGCGTCCAAGACAGATCATCCAAGAATGATAGCACTGGATGAAGCATTCGCTGGTGTAGATGACAAGAATATCAGCAGTATGTTCCAACTGGTGGATAGTCTGGACTTTGACTATATTATGAATTCCCAGGCACTGTGGGGATGCTACGATACGGTAAAGGGACTGAAAATAGCAGAGCTGTTAAGACCGCTGAATTCTCAGATTATTACGGTAATTCAATATATCTGGAATGGTCATGAGAGGATTCTGGATGAATAAAGGAAGAGAATGTGCAGCATATTTCAGGAGCCGAAATGAATGGAAACGCTTTTTCGAGTTACTTCGTAAAAAGTGGGAATCTCTTGGAAAGACGGGAGGAAGGATTACTCTGGAGGATAGCACTCCGGAGGAGCGTCAGGCAATGGAAAAGATGATGGGAAAAGTGTACGCTGATCCTAAAGTGGTGATATCTCTCACAAGCTTTGAAGAAATGCTGCAGAAAACAAGATTTGCACCCGTTACGCTCCATGAACTTTTAGAAGCGTATTTCGGACGTGAAATTCGTTCCAACCAAGATAGAAAACAGGAAAAGAAAGAAATCAGGGACCGTTTTTTCAGTTCCTGTAAAGCATATTTTCAGAAGAGACAGGAGGCTGAAAAACAGGATGTGCTGGACTGGATTTCCCATATGGAAGACAAACAGTGCGGAGGATATGCCGTGCTGCTTCGAGAACTAAAGGCAGAGGAGGAGACAGCACGGAACATGCTGTGTGTGGTAGGAGATGCACTGATCAGCGCATTGCAGAATGGAGAAGATATTCCAATTGCAGTCCTGGCGGCACAGGTATCGGGCAATCCACACTATCTGGATCGGGGAAGTGTCCCAGGCAATCTTTTCATGCAGGGACTCTGCTCCGCAAAGGACAGGGCTTATCCTAAGTGCTCTTCAGAATGGAAGGAACGGTTATTAGAGACACATATTTTACCGGATGATATATCCAGCATGGTGACCACACTGGGGGTGCACCTGCAAATCGAAGATCAGGTTCACCCGGCAGTGGAAGAGTTCTGTAACAGGAAAGAACCGGTGGTCCTGACTGCATTAAATCTGAGAAAGGCAACCGCTGCATGGACGGAGACAAAACGAGTCTATATTGTGGAAAATGAAATGGTCTTTACCTATCTTGCAGATAGAGCATGTGAGGACAAGGTCGCCTTGATGTGTACCTCAGGTCAGATGCGAAATGCAGCATTGGAAATCATAGATTTATTAGCGGACAGCGATACACAGATCTATTATAGCGGAGATATGGACCCGGAAGGCATGGGGATTGCAGACAGGCTGTGGCAGAGATTTCCGGAAAATGTGCATATCTGGAGAATGTCTCCCAAAGAGTATCAGAAAGCAATCTCCAATGAAGAGATCGATAAAAGAAGTCTGACCATGTTGAATAGCTTAAAAAACAGGGAACTGCAGGATACCGCAAGGCATATTTTACAGAAGAAATGTGCAGCATATCAGGAGAATATCTTAACAGAGCTATCCAGGGATATTTTGGAGAAAAGATAAAACCAACTTTGGCGGCAGGTATCTAAATTAGGTTATCTGACATAAACTTATGGAAATGATGGATAGATAAAATGTGATTTTTCTGGTAAAATAAATGATATGAATACAGAGAATAAATTACAAACAGAAAAAAGTATAATGAATCTTAGTCTAATGGGGAATATCGCATTTATGGTGGTGGAGGGTATTATGGCTTATATGACCCATTCGCATTCCATATTGATGGACTGTGTGTTTGATTTTACGGACACCATCATGATAGGTCCATTTCTATTGCTGGTGCCGCTTCTATATCATCCGGTGACAGAGCGCAGACCTTACGGATTTTCCCAGGTGGAATCCCTTTTTCTGGTCATCAAATACAGTGTGCTTTTAATGGTAACCATGCAACTGATCATTGATAGTGTACGTTTGATTTTAAAAGGAGGCCACAGGGTAAATGCAGGCGAGATTGCGATATTTGAGTTTTGTGTTTTTCTTGGATGCCTTATCATTTATCTGATCCTTCGTTATTTTAGCAAGCGTTATCAATCGGTGGCGATCAAAGCGGAGCTGTATATATGGAAGCTGGATATTATCAGCAGTATCGGAGTGTCTCTGGCTTTTGTGGCACAGATGATACTGGAACAGACAACGTATGGCTGGATGGCGCCTTATATAGATCCCATAGTTGCCATTATGATGTCGCTTTTCCTGTTAAAAGAACCCATAGAAACAATTTTCAGAGGCTTGAAAAAACTGGTACTTTTCGCACCAAATCAGGAGATCCTGGATCGGATTCGCATCGTGGCAGAGCGACAGATGCAGACCTGCTCTTATACCATTGATTTCCTGGATGTGATCCAGACAGGCCGTAAGACATGGGTGGAGATCTATATAGACAGTCCCAATGATATTATTACGCTGCAATCCCTATGCAGGATACGTGACCAGATCAGAAATGAATTAAAAAAAGAATTTGATCAGATCTATGTGGAGATTATTCCAAACCTTCCTGATCCGAATTGAATTCCATGAAAAACATTACGGGGATACAAAGTTCCGGAGGTTAATATATGCCATGAAGTATATTCAGGGAAATACCTGCTGGACTTAATAGATAAAATACAATGAAAAGTGAGGAAAAAAGGATGTCAGAGACAGAAAGCATGTTAGATTACAAGGATGAACTGGAGCGCTCCTTTCGCAAATTATCAGAGGGAGATCTGATTACAGGAACGATTCTTTCCATATCGGAGGAAGATATCTTTGTGGATTTGAAATATTACACACAGGGAGTTCTGCCTGTCACAGAGATTACGGATGATCCTGCATTTGTGGTGGATGAGAAATATCATGTGGGAGATGAAATCACCGCGACGATCACGAAAATGGATGATGGTATGGGAAATATTCTTCTCTCCATCAAGGAAGCCAATCAGGTTCTGTCATGGGATGTATTGAAGGCGGCGATGGATGAAGAAAAACAATTTCCTGTAAAGATTGCGGAGATCGTAAATGGTGGTGTGATCGCATATCTGGAAGGGATCAGAGGATTCATACCAGCCTCCCAGTTATCCGGTCAGTATGTGGAAAACCTGCAGGAGTGGGAAGGAAAGACGGTAAAAGTCCAGGTCATTACAGTGAACGAGGAGGACAATCGTCTGGTAATGTCTGCCAGAAAGGTGTTAGATAAGGAGCAGGCGGAGGAAAAGAGCCGTAAGATTGCCAATCTGGTACCGGGTTCTGTCTTTGAAGGTGTGGTGGAGTCCATAAAGCCATACGGTGCATTCATCAGCCTGGAAGGCGGTCTGTCAGGACTTGTGCATATCTCCAGAATCAGCCAGAGAAGATTGAAAAGTCCGTCGGAAGTGTTAAAAGAGGGACAGCACGTAAAAGTGAAATTGATTGACTGCAAAGACGGAAAACTAAGTCTGAGCATGAAAGAATTTGAAGATATTCTGGATGTGGAAGCAGACACCATGGAAACCTTTGACTATGAGGAAAAAGAAGAAGCCACCACCAGCCTGGGGGCACTCTTAAAAGGATTAAAATTGTAAGACGGGTAACCCCGTCTTCTTTTTTTCATATACTACTAAGAAAGTAAAAGCAAGGCAGATTTCTATGATCTATGTGGTAAGTGCAGGTGATACAGTGGATAGAATTGCGGCTGACTTTGGGATTCCGGTGGAAACTTTAATCTATGATAATCAGATTCCTTATCCCTACAGACTGGCGATAGGGCAGGCGTTGTTTATTACAGACCAGGAGGAAAGGGAGGATAAGAGGTCAATCTTTGTGAATGGATATGCCTATCCTTTTATTCGAGAGTGGGTACTGAGACAGACACTGCCGTATCTCACAGAACTGTCAGTATTTTCCTATGGATTTACCACGGAGGGCATACTGATACCACCCATCATAGAGGATCAATGGATGATAGATCTTGCGAGACAATATGGGGTCAATCCCATACTGACCTTGACTCCCCTGGATGATTCGGGAAGATTTAATAATAATCTGATCAGTGTCATGGTCAATGATGAAGAGGTTCGGAATACCTTGATTATCCAATTGATCAATACCCTTTACGAGAAAAATTATGCGGGGACTGACATTGATTTTGAATATATACTGGCTGAGGACAGAGATGCTTTTACCGAGTTTGTGCGTGTTACCACGGAATCGCTGAACGCAGAAGGATTTCAGGTATCTGTGGCGCTGGCACCCAAGACCTCGGCGGAACAGCAGGGATTATTGTATGAGGGAAAAGATTACAGGGCGTTGGGAGAAGCGGCTAACAGCGTGCTGCTGATGACTTATGAGTGGGGGTATACCTTCGGCCCACCCATGGCGGTGGCACCTTTGAATAAAGTGCGGGAAGTGGTGGAGTACGCCATCACGGAGATCGACCCGGCGAAGATTAATCTGGGCATTCCCAATTACGGTTATGACTGGACGCTTCCCTATGTAAGAGGCGAATCCAGAGCGAGAACCATTGGAAATGTGGAAGCGGTGCAGTTGGCAATCACACAGGGTGTAGAAATCCAATTCGACCCGATTGCACAGACTCCCTTTTATACCTATGTGGAACAGGGGCTCTCCCATGAAGTCTGGTTCGAGGATGTGCGGAGTCTGAATGAAAAGTTTGATCTGGTATATGAATATGGATTGAGAGGCGTGGGATATTGGCAGATCATGCAGTTGTTTCGGGCAAACTGGCTGTTGCTGGAGAGTAGATTTCGTGTGTGATTCAGAAGAGTAAGAATGCATCAGAAGGATTACAGTTCCTTCATGAAGTTGTTATTTGGAAAAAATATTGACCAAAGAAGAACTTTATGTTGTAATAAACAGAGAGGAATGAACAGAATGAATATTTTAATCATAGATGGACAGGGCGGAGGCGTCGGAAAAGTACTGGTAGAGAAAATCAGCATGGAGTGCAGAAGCGCAGATATCATAGTGGTGGGAACGAATTCCACAGCTACGGTAAACATGATGAAAGGCAGCAGCAATTGCAATGGAGCCACCGGGGAAAATGCGGTAATCTATAATGCCGCCAGGGCTGACGTGATCGTGGGTCCTATTGGTATCATCATGGCAAATGCCATGTATGGTGAGATTACGCCCAGGATGGCAGAAGCCATCACCGACAGTGAAGCACGGATCATACTCATACCAATGAGCAAGTGCCAGATTCATATTGTAGGCGTTCAGGAGAAAAGAATCTCAGATTATGTGGATGAAGTGGTGACCCGGATTGCAGGCATGGAGTCGTAGATGGCAGATCAGCAGGATGATCATGGAAATATAATCCCAAGTATAATTACAATCTAAGAAATAAATGTATTTGAGATATCAATATAATTTGAAAGGCAAATATGTAAAAGTGGATGTAAAGTAAATATGTAAAGATAAAAGTCACGAAGACGAAAATCTATCAGAAGATAGATTCTGTTTTTGTGATTTTTTATATGAATAGAAGGTTCGTGTTATGTTCAATCAGGCACCACGATTCCAATCGAACCATGATTTTAGAAGATGGAGAATGAATAGTATGGAAGAGACAAGAGATATATTAGAACAGGTGAAAAATGGAACAATCTCTGTTGCGGATGCAGAGAAATTTTTTAGAAAACAGCCCTTTGAAAATCTGGGTTATGCGAAGCTGGATACCCATCGGAAGATACGTTCCGGATTTCCAGAGGTGGTATTTTGCAGCGGGAAAGCAGATGAACACCTGCTTCGAATCTATGAGAAGCTTTACGAGGAAGAGGGAGAAGTGCTGGGAACCAGAGCCACGGAACATCAATATGAATTAATACGGGAAAAAATACCGGAAGTCACATATGATTCCATTTCCCATATCCTGAAAGTCGAGAAAGCGGATAAGAGAAGAACAGGAAAAATAGCGGTATGTACCGCGGGAACAGCAGATATTCCAGTGGCGGAGGAAGCGGCCCAGACGGCGGAATATTTTGGCAGCGCGGTGGATCGTATTTATGACGTGGGTGTCAGTGGACTTCACCGATTGCTGTCTCAGTTAGATGTGATCCAGTCGGCAAACTGTGTAGTAGCGGTGGCGGGCATGGAGGGTGCGCTTGCCAGCGTGATCGGCGGACTGGTGAATAAGCCCGTTATTGCAGTACCGACTTCCGTGGGATATGGTGCCAATATGCATGGATTGTCAGCACTGCTTACCATGATTAATTCCTGTGCCAATGGAATTGCGGTCGTAAATATCGACAATGGTTATGGAGCCGGATATATGGCGACCCAGATCAACCGATTGGCAGATCATAAGGAATCTCAGCCATAGAATGGGCAGATGAAAAAATAAAAAAGGAATAAATGAAATAAGGGTAGAACTAATAAGAATGCAAATAAGAATTAAAATAGGAATACAAAAATAAGAGCAGAAACAGATGAGAAAGAGGTAACAAAATGAATCAACTATATTTGGAATGCTTATCTGGTATCAGTGGAGATATGTTCGTGGCAGCGTTGCTGGATCTGGGGGCAGATGAAGCAGTGTTGCAGAAAGTGCTGGACACCGTTCCGGTACATGGATTCCATACCAGGATAAGCCGTGTGAAAAAAGCAGGACTGGATGTATGTGACTTTGATGTGATATTGGATGAGCACCATGAAAATCATGACCATGACATGGAATATTTATTTGGAAAACAATCCAGGAGCGAATCCACAGGTACAAGGACCCACAGTCATACGGAAGGGCAGGACCATGCCCATGAAAATCACGAACATCCTCATGAAAATCAAGATCATGAACACCATCATGAAGAGAAACATTCCCATGAAATAAATGAACACCACCATGAAGAGGAGCATAGCCATGAAATAAATGAACACCACCGTGAAGAGAAACATACCCATGAGGTAAATGGACACCACCATGAGGAGGAACATACCCATGGAAACCACGAAAATCATCACCATGAGCACCGTGGCATGAAGGAAGTGCTGGATATCATCCGGGAGACGCAGATGTCAGAACATGCAAGGGAGCTTGCCATCCGTATCTTTACCATTCTGGGACAGGCGGAGGCGAAGGCACATGGAACCACATTGGAAGAGGTTCATTTTCATGAGGTGGGTACGGTGGATTCCATCGTGGATATCATTGCGGCAGCAGTGTGTCTGGACAATCTGCAGATTCATGATGTGATTATTCCAGTCTTATATGAAGGAATCGGGAAGATTCATTGTCAGCATGGTATCCTGCCCATACCGGTGCCGGCGGTGGCGAATATCATCAGTGCCAATCATCTGGCACTTCATGTAACTGACATGGAAGCTGAGTTAGTGACACCTACCGGAGCAGCCATCGCAGCGGCGATTCAGACGAAAGCCCGGTTACCGGAGAGCTATACGATTCAGAGAATAGGAATTGGTGCGGGGAAGAGAAATTATGAAAGTCCAAGTCTGCTCCGGGCGATGTTCATAGAGGAACAGCGTCAGGATACCTCTGAAAAGGGTGCAGATCACAGGTCGGATAGGGATATTATCTACAAGCTGGAGAGTAACATTGACGACTGTACAGGGGAAAATCTCGGCTATGTGATGGAACGTCTATTGGAAGCCGGTGCCAGAGATGTGAACTATATGCCTGTTTTCATGAAGAAGAACAGACCAGCCTATCAATTGAATGTAATCTGTAGGGAAGAAGATGTATCAAAACTGGAGCATCTTATTTTCACAGAGACCACCACCATCGGTATCCGCAAGATTGCCATGGAGCGCAGCATCCTGAACAGAGAGATTCGTGAGATTACTACGGCATATGGAACAGCAAAAGTAAAGGTATGCAGTTGGAACGAGGATGGGCAGCAGAAAATAAAAATATATCCGGAATATGACAGCGTTACGGAACTTTGCAGGAAAACAGGAAAAGCTTTTTCAGAGATATTTCTGATCATAGAGAGGAAGGCTTGGGATGAGCTTGGTGAGTAAACAGAAAGCCTTGGAGTCCGCAATGGATTCCTACACAAAAAAGGACGTGGCCATCGCTTTTTCCGGAGGGGTGGACAGCAGCCTTTTACTAAAGATAGCCTGTGAAAAGGCGGAACTCAATCATACAAAAGTATATGCCTATACCATTCACACCATGCTGCATCCCATAGAGGAACTGGAGCTTACTGCAGACCTGGCACAGGAAATGGGGGCAGTCCATCAGGTCATTCAGGTGGACGAACTGGCAGAAGCGGGAATTGAGAATAATCCCGTAAACAGATGCTATCTATGCAAGAAATGCATGTTCACCAAGCTGATCACAGAGATGAAAATGCGGAATATACATATCGCCATAGACGGCACGAATCTGGATGATACAAAGGTATATCGCCCGGGAATCCAGGCACTGAAGGAATTGGGGGTGGTAAGTCCTCTTATGATGGCAGGCTTTACCAAGCAGGAAGTGAGGACGCTGGCGGCACAATATGAAATTGCAGTTTCGGACAGGCCATCGGTACCCTGCATGGCGACCAGATTTCCTTATGGGACAAAGCTGGTACAGACGGAGCTTGACAAAGTGGAGCAGATGGAACAGTTTATCAAGAACATGGGATTTTACAATGTTCGTGCGCGAATCCATGATAAGCTGGTGCGTATCGAGGTGGATGTAAAGGACATAGAGAGAGTTCTGGAGAAAAGAACAGACATGATTTCTTTTGCTAAAAAATTAGGATATGATTACATTTCAGTGGATCTGGAGGGCTTTCGCTCCGGAAGTCAGGATCTGCATCTGGTCTGAAACCATGATAGCAAATATGGTAAATCAAATATAGCAGGCATGAAATGTGATAATTCAAAGTGCAGTGAATCAAAAGCACAGTGAATAAAAACACAGCGAATCAAAACAGAATAAAATAATAAATCAAAGAATAACAACTTGAAATATAAGAAATCAAAAAGCAATGAACTAAAAAATAAAAAAATAAAAAAAAAAGAATACATCAAAAAAATAAGAATCAAAAAATTAGAAATCAAACATCAAAAAATATAAATAACAGAAAGGAAAGGTACATATTATGCATATGGCAGACGCGTTGATCGCTCCGGCAGTAGCTGGGACTATGTATGCGTGCTCCACAGGAGCAGCAGGCTATTCAATTTATAAAATGAAGCAGTCGGAGGAACTGAAAAAGATACCGGTAATGGGGGTTATGGGGGCATTTGTATTCGCAGCCCAGATGATTAACTTCACCATTCCGGGAACAGGATCGTCGGGACATCTGGCAGGTGGTATGCTGCTTTCGGCTGTTTTAGGGCCCTTTGCGGGATTTATTACCATGATCGGAGTATTGCTGATTCAATGTCTCTTGTTTGCGGATGGCGGATTGCTGGCATTGGGTGCGAATATATGGAATATGGCATTTTATGGGTGCTTTATAGGTTCCTTTTTCATATGGCTTCCGGCTATGCGGCATGGCGTTACCAGAAGGAAAATAACCATTGCCTCCATTGTGGGATGTGTCCTCACCTTACAGATGGGAGCATTTTCCGTGGTACTGGAGACAACGGTATCCGGCATTACGGAATTGCCATTTTCGGCTTTCGTACTGGCAATGCAGCCCATACATCTGGCAATCGGACTGGTAGAGGGAGTCATCACGGCAGCAGTATTGAACTTTGTCTATGAAGCCAGACCGGAGCTTCTTTGGACGGGATATGATGCCGGTACAGTGGAAGGATTAGATCATAGAAAAGCAAAGCTCTCCTATGGAAAAACAGTGGGAGTCCTCGCTGTATTGGCAGCGCTTGTAGGTGGTGTGCTCTCTCTGTTTGCCTCTGCATTTCCAGATGGACTGGAATGGTCCATCAGCAGATTGACAGGGAGCACGGAGCTGGAGAGCAGTGGGGCAATCTATCAGACAACAGCCCGAATCCAGGAGGCAACAGCACTGTTACCGGATTATGCATTCCCACATTCCGATTCCATAGCAGGTACTTCCTTTTCCGGAATCCTGGGCGGTGTGGTAGTAATCGCATTTTGCATGGTGGTCTGTCAGATCATTCGCTATGCCCAGAGGAAAAGGAGAGCTAAGTAATAGAAAATAGAAATAAAATAGAAATGAAACGGAAATAAAATAGAAAGATGCAAAGTATTCAAAACGTACTGCGGGAAATTCATCAGTTAGATGAACAAACACAACAGCATACGGCATTATCCGGGATTCATCCAGGTATGAAAGTACTTGTGACGGTCTTTTTTCTGGTACTCACCACTTCCTTTGATAAGTATAACCTAACAGGTCTTCTGGGGATGTGCATCTATCTCATCGTAGTCTATCAACTGGGAGAGATTTCCCTTGGGGGAATGCTCCTGCGGTTAAAAGAATTGTTTCTGCTGCTTTTTTTATTGGGGGCAGCGAATCTTTTCTTTGACAGGACCGTGATATCCCACTGGGGGCAGATACCCATTACCGGTGGGATGTTTTCATTTCTTACGCTGTATGGGAAAGGAGTCTTTGCCGTTCTGGCAGGGTATGCGCTGGTGTCGACTACCGGCATGGAAAATGTCTGCTATGCCTTGCAGGTGTTCCATCTGCCACGAATCCTCATCACCACCATACTGCTCACCTACCGTTATCTGATTCTCTTTGTGAAGGAGGTGGACCGGGTATCCCTGGCATATGCCATGAGGGCACCGGGACAGAGAGGGATTCATTGTAAGGCATGGGGGTCCTTGGTGGGTTCCATGCTGCTGCGGAGTATGGATCGATCAGAGACTGTGTACCAGAGCATGCAGCTACGGGGATTCCAGGGACAATTGAGATTACAGATGAGAGAGCCGATATCCATTGGAGCTACTTTTGCCTATGGAATCGTAATGACAGGTATGCTGGTACTGCTGCGATTCATACCGGTATTTGAACTGTTGGGATCTGTGATCAGCAGATAAATAACAGGCAGAGAGTAAAAAATAGAAGAGAACGGGCAGAAGGAGACAAAAATACAAAAAAAGAAAAGACATAAAAGACATAAAAGAGAAGAGCATAGCAGGTGATATCAGAAGAAGGAAAAAGAATGGGAACGGAATCCAAGATGCAGCATGTATCGGAAACAGGAATAAAAACAGGATTAAAAACAGAAATAGAAACAGAAATAGAAACGGGAATAGAAACAGGAATAGAAACAGGAATAGAAACAGGAATAAAAACAGAAATAAAAACAGGAATAGAAACGGGAATAAAAATGGAAATACAAACAGAAATACAAATACAGGATTTGTCATTTTCCTATGAAAAACATAGCAGGAAAAAAGGCAGGGCCGAGATCGTGAAAACAGATGAGAAAGAGTCCCATATGGTGCTGGAACATGTATCTTTCTCCATTCAACAGGGAGAAAAAGTAGGAATCATCGGCAGCAACGGGGTAGGAAAATCCACATTGTTAAAGCTAATGGTGGGAATAGAGCCTGTCAGTATAGGGAAGATTCACATCCTGGGGGATGAAGTAACACAGGAAAATCTGGCACGGATTCGACAGGAGGCAGGATATGTATTTCAAGATTCGGAGAGTCAATTATTTATGTCAACCATATATGATGATGTGGCTTTTGCACCCATCAATTATGGGCTGGATCAGGAGGAAGTAGAGAGAAGGACCATGGATGCCCTGGAGCGGGTCAGAATCGCGCATCTTGCCAAGAAGAAGATCTATCAGTTATCCGGTGGAGAGAAAAAGCTTGCGTCCATCGCCACAGTGCTGTCTATGGAACCGAAGATCCTATTGCTGGACGAACCTTCTGTCGCCCTGGACCCCCAAAACCGAAGAAATCTGATCCGCGTACTGAATGATCTTTCCATGACCAAGGTGATTGCAAGTCATGACCTGGATTTTATCTATGATACCTGTGATCGTACAGTAATTCTCGATCATGGAACTATTGCAGCGGACGGCAATACAAAGGAACTACTGCGCAACAAAGAATTACTGGAACGAAATGGTCTGGAATTACCCTTATCTTTTTCCAGATGATAAGCAATAAAAATGAACCAAATAATGCTAATCATTCCCTGATTGTAGTTTAAAGTTGCAGATACAGGAGTTCCTTTTCAAGAACTTCAGGTATCTCGGAACCGGAGGCTGCAATTTTTTTTGCAAATTTTTCAACCTTGCCCATGCTCTGTTCAGCCTTCAGATCATAGTGAGAGATCAGATCTGTGTAAAGAGGATTGTTTGCCAGGGTCTCACGGATCCTGGCTGCAAAAGGACAGAATTGAAAGAGTATCCCACGGGATACTTTTGACAGGCGGGGAGAACCTTTGCTCTCGTACATGATCCAGGTGACATAATCTCTGACAAATACCTCACGGAAGCTGTTCTTGGACTTTTGAAGTGCTAATTTTACCTGTTCTTTTCCCTGGGTGGTGAGATCATTATTTTTGCGATAGAACTGCAAATAATCCGTATAGAGACTTGTGAGGGAAGGATCCGCAATGTCATTCCAACGGGCACCCTGAACACGCTTACACATTTCCCAGCGGTACTCAGCCGTTAATCGTGTAAATAACAGGTCAAGATCTGTGATACAGAAAATAGGAAGCATCATTCGGGAGGGAGTCTGGCGATTGCGTCCTTCGATTTCCTGCCACATGACTTCACGGATTCCCACATTTGGCATGAGGATCATATCAGGAAGGATCTCTGTATGAATATATTCTTTTCCTATTTTTCCAGATTCATCCGCATAGATGGTCTCATGGTAGAAGGCTGTGTGGTCAATACTGCGAATTATATTGAGATTCTCTATGGCTTTTGCAGGCGTAATCATCATGGACTCCATGGATTTCAGTATATTCTGCTCTGTCAGGACAGGACTGAAGATGGTGAATCGACCAAAGGTAATCTTATTTACCACAGGGAACATATTGTGTAATTCGTACATGACTTTCTGAGAATTATCTGCCATCATACGTGATTCTACATCGGGAGCGATCTGCCCGGTAATCTTCAATTCATGGACATAGGAAGAGTAGTCTACATCGAACTCGTTGCGGCTTGGTTCTTTTTTACCATGATAGATGGCAAGGAGCCATTCATAGAGCGTGTAGATGCCATGGCTCTCATCACCGTGATAATCTTCCACGATAGAGTAGAGATATACGGCATTGTTAATACCACATAATACCTCATCCACATAACCAAAGGACAGGAACATTTTAATGATGGGCGGAACGCTCTTATCCGAGATGCTGATCTGAAATACAGTGTTATAGATCTCATAAAATAATTTCGTGATTTCCGACCGCAGACGTCTGGTATCGTCATCATCTGCATTTTTGTCTAACAATTGCTTCAGGGCAATAATGTTCTGCTGAAAAGCGGTACTGATCTCCTCCGGGCAATCGGCATACTGGAGAATGGTATTCAGGGAACCGGAGAGTGCGGAGATCGTATTGCTTTTTATAACGGATAGCGGGTCATCGGATTCCAATGCATCGCTGGCTTGTCTTTGCAGCTTTGCATTGGAGATGATCTCTTTATATTCGTTCAGGCGGAAATGATAGTACTTCGAGTCAATGGCGGGATTACCTTCTAACTGGATGGAGAGACGGCCGATGGTGGCATCCAATCCCAGAGAATTGGCACCGCTGGCTGACGCGGACACATACAGTTCTGTGAGCAGGGCGAACAGATCCAGCCGCTGACTGTTCAGGAGCAGAGAGGATAGTTCGGTGTTATATTGATTGTCCACCTGAGCAGCATCATAGATGCGATGTACATCTATCCCGGCCTGGCACATCATGCCCACACAGAGGGAGGGATTGGTCTGGTATAGAACTGCCTTTGTATGAGAATCCAGGGATTTCAGTGCTTCGTAGTATTCTATAAGCCATGTATCTACACGTTCCAGCAGACGAAAAGGCTTTATATTCTCGATGCCTTCCAGTGTGTGCGCAGGCTGAGAGTATTGGATACAAAGGTTCTTATAATCTTCGTAACTTTCCAGTAAATATTGGTAGAGCTTATCGGAAAAAAATGTAGAAATGACATAGCTGTCACAAATACCACTTACCTGACGAATGACGGAAGTGGCAAATAGCAGGGCAATATCATGATTGGAGTAAATAATATCGGATAAATCTGCCACATTCTTGCAGGGATACATGATGAGTGTGGTAGGTTCCATGGTGGTGTAGGTACTGCAATGCTTTCCCACACCAAGATCTGTGATACCGATGACATCTCCCATTTTCAGTAGAAATTCACCGGTAGGTAAGGCAGCACGAACGGCTCCTTTTGACAGTAGTGCGATATATTCTAATGGTTCATCCGCTTGAATTACCACGGTATCAACAGGAAATTCCTGAGCAGTCATATGAATACCCCCTATTTTTTGACTATGTCATCATTATACTAATTTCGGGATGCAAATACAATAAAAATAAAAGGAATACGTGTCATTTATATGAAAGTAGGTAGTGTACTTTTGCGGGTTTTATGATAATATGTATCTATATGATATGGAAAGGAACGCGGGAAATGGTGGAGAATGAAAAGCTGAGTACAGCGGACATCGTGCTGGAATATAAGGCAGATGTACATAAGTTGATAAAATATATTCCATGGCTGGAGAGCAAGCAGGGGCAGAAGCTGTCCAACAGATATGATAATGATGAACTTAACGGTTCCATTGCATTTCCAGTGTATGACAGTACGCTGTTGAGCTTTGTAAAGGATGCCAGGTCAACAGGACTCATGGATAAGAATTATACCTATGCCTATTCGAGATACCGTATGCGTACCAGTCAGGATGAGAAAAAGGAGATCGCACAGGCAAAGATTACCCAGATGCGGTTGTTAAAAGGTGTCTTATCGAAATATATCTTAAAAGGAATGGTGAAATCTACAGTCTGGACAGAGGGCGTGGAGAATGGCGTTCTGCTGGATGTATTATGTAAGCTTAGAGAGTTGATTGAATTTTATGAGGGGCCGTTAGAGTAGAATCGGGAAAAGGATTTTGGAAGGATAGGTTTGAGCATGGGAGAGAAGTCTTTACAGAAGAAGCAATTTATCTTAGAAACAGCAAGAGAGGTGTTCCAGGAAAAAGGATATAAGAATGTGACCATGAAGGATATCGTAGATCGATGCGAGATCAGTCGTGGCGGTCTCTATCTCTATTATGATAATACGAAAGAAATATTTGAGGAGGTGCTGAGACTGGAGCAGGAGGAAACAGATGATGTTCTTTCCGGTTCCATCAGTGAGGATACCTCCTGTACAGATATTCTGTTGATGTTTTTTAAGGAACAGAAGAAAGAACTGCTTCGTAAAAAAAAGAACCTTACCATGGCAATCTATGAATTCCTATTTGAATATAAGGTACCGAAAAAGGAAAATACCATTCGGAAGCAGTTCGATATGGGTGTTAAGATTATGGAACAGCTCATAACAGAAGGCTTGGAGAATGGGGAGTTCTACTGTGAAGACATCATAGGAATGGCAAGGAATATCATGTTCGTAATAGAAGGAATGAAGATTACATCACAGACAATGGGAATCACAGAGGAAATGA
>JAQVCT010000025.1 GCA_028689655.1 Lachnospiraceae bacterium | reverse complement strand
GGTAAATTATAATTTTATGCTTCGTATAGAGGGACTTTATGATGTGCCCTGTAAATCTGTGCGTACTTTTACCAAAGAAAATGAATATGAGTATATTCAGGAGGGTGGTCTGAATGATTATGTACATGTGAGAAGAAAACCAATTTCAAAACCCTTTACCTTTCAGGTAGAGCGTTACGTAGGTACGGATCTGTGGGATCCCATGCCCAATGGAGCAGAATTAATATTACCAGTGTTACTGATGGTGAGCCGCTATCACAATGACTTTGGAAAGACAAAGCGGTGCTATGTGTTTACAGGCTGCACTGTAATGTCAAAGGAATATGGCACATTGGATGCCGAAAAAAGTGGACTATTACTGGAGACCACCACGATTTCGTACCGCGAGATGCTGTGTGTGAACTGGCCAGCTGACATAGATAAGGATAAATGGGAATTTGACGGCAAGGGGAAAAAAGGAAATGGCGTTAGAAGTGCCAATACAGATGATGAGGAATTATCCAAAAATGACTTTATAGCGAAAGCAGTAAGATGGAATCCTAAGGATGAAAAACCTAAAAAAAGTGCTGCAGATATTGAAAAGATCATAGGGAAAAAGCCGGAAAAGAAAGCAGTAAAGTGGGAGTTCGATCAAAAGAGTAAAGCTGGAAAGGGAACCAGCAGTGCCGTGCAAATCAATGGGGAAGAGACCCGGAGTGAGATGCAGGCTAAGGCAGTAAGATGGAATCCGAAGGATGAAGCACCCATAAAAAGTGCTGCAGATATTGAAAAAATCATAGGAAAGAAGCCGAAAAAGGAAGCAGAAAAGTGGGAGTTCAACCAAAAGAGTAAGAGTGGAAAAGGAACCAGAAGAGCCTTGCAGATCAATGGGGAAAAGACTCTGGGTGAGATGGAGAAAAAGGCAGTAAAGTGGGAGTTCAACGGCAATAGAATCGTAGGAAAAGGAAAGAGAAGTGCTACGATCAACAGAAGCGAACCAAGGAAAGCACAGATGATATCTGATAGTCAGAAATGGCTCTTCGAGGATGATTCCAAAGAGGGTTCCGGTAAGAGAAGTGCAAGCTATGACCAGGCGGAATCCAGGAAGAAGTCCATGGAAAGCAGATCACAAAGATGGGATCAGGACAAGGGTACAGGAAGTGCCAGGAGAGTCGAAGCAGTGTTAGGACTACAGAACACAAGAAAAGCCGTCAAGTGGATATACGGAAAGAATAAAGATGGTTCAGGAACCAAAAGTGCCAAACCTTCTATCGATCGCGGAAAAGCGGTGTCGAAGAAATATGATATGAAAAGCGGAGAAGTGAAAAGTGCCAAACCTTCTATTGATCGCGGAAAAGCGGTGTCCAGAGAATACGACTTCAAATCCAGATCGGTACAGAGTGCAAAGAAGAGTGAATCCACGAAGCCCGCACAGAGAAAATGGCCGGCACAGAAAAGTGCCAAAAATATATTAGATTTTCTAAAAAAATAAATTTTCACTGCACTTAAATGTGGAAGTACAAAAGGAGAGGATACAGGGATGCTGACGATTCGAGAACCACTGAACTTAAAAAGTATAAAACCCATATGCAGCACCATGAATCCTTTCAGTGAAAAGATTCGTAATAATTACGATCTGTTTCAGGTGAAATTTGAGGAGGAGGATCTGCTTCATCTGGTGACACAGCCACCGGAGATCTACCTGGGTGAAGGCAGCATGACCAGTCTGGTACAGGATACCAGGATCAGTCATACCCAGAATGTCAAGATGGAAATGATGAATAATCTGGTAAACCGGATCATGCTGATGAATGAGCAGGATTTTACCTACCAGGATACAGTATTTGTGGAGAATATCCTACAGAAATCAGGAATCAGTGAAGTATCTGTTTTTCTGAAACAGGTACAGCATCTCCAGGAGGACACCAGACAGACGAATCAATTGATTGATCTGTACTGGAATCATTTTCAGACTCTGCAGGAAGTGATTAATGAAGTAAAGACGAATCAGGAAATGAAGGCAGGAGGAGCCGACAAAGATATAGAGAAAACCCCGCGGGAGCATACAAAAGAGAATAGCTATTATCTCCATGACGCTATTTTTAAGCGGCTGCAGACAGGAGTGATCTATCAGGAACTGAAGAATTATTTTACGGGATTTCCAGGTCAGGAGCAGCAGGTGCAGCAGAGGGAACTGCTCATATCGGAAAATATCAGACAGTCTCAAAATATGATATTAAACAAATTACAGAATATGGTACAGGATGAAGAACAGCCTGTGATGTATCATCGCTATAATCTGTACGAGGAGAGCAATCCCACTATAGAGAATCAAAAACATTCGACAGCCACCTATAACCTTACCTCGGCGGTCATGCTGAATCTACTGGACAATATCTATGAAATTACCTGTGAAAATCTGGAGCACAAAGTAAAAAACTGGTATGACGTAACCCATGCTCTGCAATATGCAGCAAATAATACGTTAAAACGATATGAAGAATTTCGTACAGATCATGAGTATCTGAATATTCGAAATACGGATTATATGACCTATATGAATCAGGCAAAAAAGAATGAATATACCACCTTGAATAAGATATTACAAATATCAGAACAGGTGACTCATGATGAATGGAATACCATCACGGATAACTATCAGAAAAATTCCAGACTGGAGCAGCAGGGGGCAGTAGAGAATATCGTGCAGCAGCATGAGATAACCTATGAGAATCAGGAAAATCAATATTCCAATAAATTCTATCAGCAGTCCAATGGGAATCTGGAGCAGCAGATACGACAGTATCAGAACTTTGTGAATGCAACAGAGGGAGGAGCACTTTCCGGTAATCAGGAATTCCGACCTGTGGATACGCAGTTTACGGGGATGGAGGAGCAGGAAGAAGAGACAGTGTTCCATGAGTCTGAGATTCCTGTGGAGAATGCGCGAATGCAGGATGTTCCGAGGGAATATAACGAAATCAATCCCACGGAGCTTTCCACACATAACGAATATCGACAGGAAAATCAAGAGGATATTACAGTACTGAAAAAGCTGTTGGAACGCACGGAGAACAGGTATCAGACACAAATCGAAGGAAATCAGCAGGAATATAGAAGTGAAATAACCCTTGAAAATGAAATACACCAGAATAATCGGGAAGAGAATCTGGAACAGATCCAATATGAGAACCAGACCTTGCAGGAACAGGAAAATCATATAAGCAATAATCAGGAATCCCGGAATTACACCACGATTAGACAACAGTTAGACATGATTAACCAGCAGAATCTGGAAAAGCTTCAGCAGCTTCAACTTCAGGAAATCAGTACACCTAAAAATATCCAGATTAATATGGAACGTTCCAGACAGGATGCTTTGAGGGCACTTACAGACCCGGAAGGGGTATTGATGGAGTATCGTACCCATGAGGAGCATCAGACAGAGCGTGTGGAGGAGCATCAGAAGAATCAGTTGGAGAAATTGATGTCTGCGGAAACAAAGGAAATCTATCATCTGGTGGAGGAATATCAGAAAAATCCAGTGAGAGCCATCGCGGAAAGCATGGTCAGAATCCCCACCCCGGAACAGTTCAGAAATGAGATTGTCAGAAATGTTCCGGAATCGGTACCCATGGAATATTTCCAGGACCAGACTTCACCATCGGCGGAGCCGGAGCGGATCTTGATGGAACATCATACCAGAGAGGATTATGAAACCCAGCGTGTGGAAGAAAGAAACAGGAGCGAACTTAAAGCACAGGTGTCCGAGGAAACCCGCGAAATCTACCATATGGTGGAAGAGTACCAGAAGAACCCAGACAGAACCATCGTGGAGAACAGCATAGAAAATCCTATTTTGAAGCAGTTTCAGAGGGATATTTCGCGGACGGTTCAGGAAGCAGCAACCATGGAGCATTTACAGGGGGAAGTGGAAGAGCAGATCGTGGACAGAATCGTAGAGCGATACAGAGAGCCAGAGGAAATCCTGCGTCAGTCAGAGATTAGAAGAGATGAGCAAATCCAGAATATGGAATTTGTTCATAAACAGGTGGAAAATGTCCTGTCGGAGGAGGTTCTGGAGGAATTACAGCAACAGAATCAGATTCTGCAAAGGAGGACAGAGGTACAGCGGGAGGAAACCGTGGAAAATACCACAGTTACCAAAAACAATGTCACCACCAATCATATCGTAGAGCAGGCAACACAGGATGTGACGAACCTGGTGAGAGAAGGGCTGCAGAAGAATATTAACAGCATATCGGAACAAGTGTATAACCGTCTGGAGAAAAAGCTGGTAAATGAACGGAAACGAAGAGGATACTAACCATATATAAAGTTAGGAAAGGAAAGACCATATGGGAATCATGGATAATGCAGCAGTCCAGAATTTAACAGGAAATGTGGCAAGAGCCATTATAGAGATCCTGGATGAGCGTGAGGCATTGGAAAAGCTGGAGGAAAAGGATAATGGGAGAAAGAAAAGCAGCATCTCCAGCTTTGGACTGAAGAAATCAGCTATTTTATCAGCTGCAGAGAATAAGCTGGCGGGTGCACTGACCTCCGCTGATGTTATCGCACAGTCCTCCCTGGGAGTGGTGAAGCCCACCGGATACAAGCAATTTTCCGTGCAGTTCAATCCGGCCAATCTGCAAATCAGTGCCCAGGGCGGTGGTAATGCACAGATCACGGATGCCACCAAGGGTAAAAATGCAATTTCGGTTGGAAAGATGAACACCAGAATACTGCTTACCGTACCATTGATATTCGATAAAGTGTCCATCAGAGATGCGTTCATGACAGACAAATTCGCATTAGATCCCAAATCTATGGCCATTGGGATCGGGATGGGAATCGCAAATGAGATCACGAAGACAGAATATACGGTACAGCCTGTTGTGGAAGGATTTATCGCCGCACTTCGGGCACCCCGTACCAGAAAGGTGACCTTTGCCTGGAGCAAGTTAAAATACAGTGGTGTGCTGAATTCCATCAGTTCACAGTACACCATGTTCAGTGTCACGGGAAAACCGGTGCGGGCTGTTGTAAACATAGGCATTCTATGTGCAGATCAGAGTACCAGCATCGGATATATGGGACAGTGGCAACAGCATTACGAGGATGCCTTTGTGAATCAGGGGTCCAGTGATTATGTGAGTGGTGCACAGAACGCATCCAATCTATTGAATTTACCATTTTAGCAGTGGCTTTTTACAGCGTATTTGATTTGAAATTTTCACAGAAGGAGGAAGAGTGATGCCGGATTTTGCAGCCAATCTGAAAGGCAGTCTCACGGGAACTATACCAAAAGCGATTCTATGTATTCGAAAACTGACGAAGATTGATAGTGGATTCAGTGCCACATCCAGATTCAAGCTGACCAGCAATATGCAGAAAACAGCTGGGAATATGGAAAAGATAGAAAGTGCTCATTTTGCATTGGCATCGGCAATCGATGATGCCTCCCAGAACGGAATCAGTACCTTTAAGGATATCAAGGGCATGAATCCCAATGATTTTCATATCATGCAGGTACAGTATAACCCGACTTCATTGAACTTTCATTCTCAGGCAGGAAGTTTCCAGATGGGGCAAGGTGCCGGGGAGGCGGGTATCCACCAGATCACCCAGATGGAGCTGCCGCCACAGACTTCCTTAGCCTGCGACCTGATCTTTGATGCGGAGAATAATTATGATGCATTTATGGAGGAGAAGCTGGTAAATTCCATCGGTGGAATTGCATCTGCTGTGAAGGCGGCACATACGTTGAGCAAGGGAGAATATTCGGTTCAGGTTCCGGTGGATGGACTTCTGTCCCTGATCACGCAGGAGGCCACCAGACAGGTGGTATTTCACTGGTCTAAGATGACTTTTTTCGGAGAACTGGAATCTGTGAATGCGAAGTATACCATGTTCAGTCCCAGGGGATATCCCATTCGCGCTGTGGTGTCTCTGTCCATCCGGCAGAATCTGATTGATATTCATAATCAACAGAATTCACCGGATATTGCTTACTGGACCAATGCGTTCGACAAATTATTTGGAGCAGCAGGGGAGAATACTTTTGTGGACGCAAAAGCCTCCACGGAGAAACTCAGTAATCTGTTAAATCTTAATTTTTAGGAGGAATTCATGGCTACCTTAGAATACGATGCTCTGCTGAAAACATATACCGATTTCTCCCATCCGATTATCGTATTAAAGGTAAACGGTGTGGATATTTCGGAGAACAAAAATAATCTGATCATCAATGACATCGAGGTGGATGTGACCAGTGGATATGAAGCGTCTATGGCGACTTTCTGTATCTATAACTGCTTTAATCTCATAGAGTCCAGGTTCACTGTTTCGGATATTAAGAAATATCTGCTGATAGGTTCCAGCCTGGAGATCAGTATGGGTTATAATACGGTGGTCAAAAATGTTTTCACAGGCGTGATCACCAAGGTGAATTTTATCTATGCACAGGATGAGATTCCGCATATTCAGGTAACGGCCATGGATGTAAAAGGGATCATGATGTCCAATCATTATGCCAGACAGATCAAGGCCACCTCCTACAGTGAAGCCGTGAAGGAGGTACTGGGAAAGACTGCTTATCAGGCACTCACCGAGAACCAGATCATCAAAAAGCTGGAGATTACTGATACGCCGGATAAGCTGCAGCAGTCACGGGACGGAGGAGGGGAATCCGATATTACCATTGAGATGGTAAATGAGAGCGACTATGAGTTTGTGGTGAAGGCAGCCAAAAAGTATAATTATGAATTTTTTACAGATTGCGGAACGGTCTACTTTAGAAAGGCGAAAAGTGTGACAGATATCCTGATGGAACTGTCTGCGGGGAATATTTTACTGGACTTTGATATCGAGTATGATGTGACGGGCCTCGTGTCAAAGATAGAAGCAAGAGCCATGGATGTGGGAAAGGCAAGTGCCATCTCAGCCAGTAAAAAGTTCAGCAATAAAGTATCTCTGGGAGGAAAGGCAAAAAAGCTCATAAAGAACAGTGAAAAGATCTATATAGATCCCACCATCTCATCCAGGGAGGAGGCGGACTACAGGGTGCAGTCTCTCATGGAGGAGATGTCCTATCACTTCGGGACGCTCAGCTGTACCACGGTGGGAATGCCGGATCTGGCGCCGGGGTGCTTCGTTGATATTAAGGATCTGGGAAGCCCGGTAGACAATACATTCTATATCGTAAATGTGAGACATGTATACGATAAGGAAAGCGGTTATATGACCTATCTCAAAGGAAAAGCCGCCAGCATAAAGGAGATGTAACATGGCATTATATGATGTGATAGACGAGATTGCTGAGAAACAGGTGTTAAAGACAGATACAGGGGACACCCGTATTTTCGGGGTGGTGGTAGGTATCGTGGTGAAGAACTATGATAAAGATTTCCCGGGGCGGATCTGTGTGAATATACCCACCAGGGATAAAGAGGCGAATACGCTGAAATGGGCAAGGCTTGCCATGCCTTCCAGCGGCTCCAAATGGGGGCACTATTTTCTGCCGGAGATCGATGATCAGGTGCTGGTGGTGTTCGAACAGGGCAATATAGAGAAACCATACGTGATCGGATGCGTGCCAAAGGATTCCAATCAATTTCTGAAAAAGGCTGCGGATGAGAACAACCAATATAAAAAGATCATGACGAAAAATGGAACGCATATTACCTTTGAGGATAATAAAGAGGGCGAGGGCGAAAAGGATAAGCTCCAGATAGAGACCGCCAAAAGTGCCCATACCTTTTCCATGGATAATGAGAATAAAGTCATTACCTTAAAGGATAAAGAGGGAAAATGTCAGGTCATAATGAAAACAGAGGAAGGGAACATATCTGTCACAGCAGAGAAAAAACTCACGGTAAAGGTGGGGGATTCCATAGAACTGATCATGAATGGAAGTAGTGGAGCGGTCAGTCTGAAGTGTAATAAATATACCCTGGAAGCCAGCAATAAAATAAATGTATCTACCGATGGAATGGCAAAATTCGGTGGAGCTAACATTATATTAGATGCCGATAACACGCTGAAAGCCGGCAGTAGTGGTATGACTCAGGTAGCGGGTGCTACCATTAAGATCGGTTAGAGAATTGTCAATAGAAGGACGGAGGTCAGTATATGCCAGAAGAATCTTTTCTTGGAAGAGGGATGAAGTTCCCGCCACAGATTAATAAAGCAACCGGGAGGTTCATTACTTCGGAGGATGCGGTAAGTGTAAAGGAGTCAGTTTATCTGATTTTAATGACACAGAAGACAGAACGCTGGCTTCGTCCGGAATTTGGCAGCAATCTTTCCTCCTATACATTTATGGATACCAATGAGACTATGCTGAACCTCATGGGCACGCAGATTACCAGAGATATTATCAACGGGGAACCTCGAATATCGGATGTTCAGATAGATATTGATCCTGATATGAAAAAGGGTTGTCTGATCGTTCATATTGATTATACCATTGCACAGACCAATACGAGAGATAATCTGGTATTTCCATTTTATCTGAATGTAACGACGGAAGGTGACGAAGATGAAGGAAACCAAGGATTATAAGCTTGATAAGATGGAATTGAAGGATATACAGGATCAGATCACTCATTTGGCAAAGTCTTATACACCAGAGTGGAAATTTGATACCACCAATCCAGATATTGGTTCAGTCATTGCACTGGTATTTTCGGAACAGACCATGGAGAATAAGAAGCGGTTCAATACCTTTCTGGATCGCTTTCACACAGAGTTCGCCAATATGATGGGAATCTCCCTCCTGCCTGCCCAGCCGGCACAGACCATGATATCCATGGGGCTGATCCAGGATACCATTCCGGGAACTTATGTACCCAAAGGTACGAAGCTGCTCAGCGGTGGGGAAAATGAAAACGTGGTATTTGAGACATCCCATCCCGTCTATGTGACCAATTCCAAATTGACAAATATCTATATGGTCTCTGGTGAGGATGGCAGGATCATTCCCATCCTGGGCAGGATTCCTGTTCCCTCCCTTTTCAAGGAGGAAGAGGCGAATGAGGTGCAGGAGGAAGAAGGCTTTGTTCCATTTCATCTCTTTCAGTACAAGGAGCAGGGTGTTCAGAAGAATGCAATTATTTTCTACCATAAGACCATATTCGATGTGGAAAATGAGACGATCTACATGGATTTTCAGGGGGAGTCTGTGTTCCTGGAAGAACTCTCGAAGGGAACGATTGACTGTGTATACCTGAGTGAGAAAGGGGTACTTCCGGTAGAGGAACTGCAAGTGGATCCGGGACGGCACAGGATCATGATCAGAAAGAGATTAAAATGCCATAAAACGGAGGCAGAAGGATACTGTGCCCTGGCCTTCATTGCACGAAATCCCATCCTGGAGGATATGCATTTTTCCAGAGTACTCTTTGCCTCTTCCGGAGAAGAACGGATTCCGGACTTTGTAGGAAACGGAAATACGGATTTGATTCCCACTGATTTTAACCCCTTTGGAGATACACTGGCTCTTTTCTCGGAATGCTTCATCGCCTGCGATGATTATTTCGCCAAGGCGGGAGCCAGAGTAAAGATACGGTTTCAGATGGAGATTCTGGAACATACGGTCCGTCTGTCCAAACAGCAGGAGGATGAGGAATTAAAGATTATCAAGAGGAAGCCAAGAACCATCACCAGTGATGTTGTGGGAGAATGCTATGCGGAAGAGATTTCCATTGAATACTATAATGGAAATGGCTGGAAGAGATTGGAATGCGACAGAAATTACAATCGACTCTTTGAGAACGCAGACGGGGGTATGATCTCCATTTCCTTCCTGTGTCCCTCAGACTGGGAATCTATTACGAACTCGGGATATGAGGGAAGGGCAATTCGGATTCAACTGTTAAAATCAGATAACTGCTATTTGATTCCCTGTAATCATCATTATCCCCATCTGGAAAATATGAAGATTTCCTACAGCTATGAGGAAAGGTACGAACCACCTGAGAAGGTGGAGTGCATCTATCAGACGAAAAAGGTGGACATCTCCAATCTCATCGCCAGCGGTAAGACGGCGAAGGCATTCAGCAAGAGTGATTACATCAGCAATGCACTTTATATGGGATTTGATAAAAAGTTTGAAAATGGTCCGGTGAGCATTTATTTCAAAATGCAGGATGATATGCCCTTTATGGGAACGGATCTGGAATTTCGATATTCCACCATCAATGGATTCAAAAAGCTTCGTGTGGTGGATCATATGAGAAAGTTTACCAAGAGTGGAACCATTCGATTTATGCCGCCTGAGGATATGGCGATGGCTTCCATGGAGGGAATCAGGCGTTATTGGATCATGCTGGTGGATGACAAGAGGATTTTCCGAGAGGATTCCGGTTATCGGCCGAAGATTCAGCAGATTCAGATGAATGTGGTGGAGGCATCCAATATAGAGACGCTGGCAGAGGAAAGCTACTATATGGATACGGTCACGGCTCATATGAAGTTTCAGTTAAATGCATCCAACATTCTGGATGCAGATGTATGGGTGAATGAAAAGAGCAGAATGACTCAAAGGCAGATGAAACAGATGCTGAGAGAATACCCGGCACGCACCAGGGCAGAGTATGATTTTATGGGAAATATCCAGGAGTTCTATGTGCTCTGGACAGAGGTGGACAGCTTTGAACAGTCAGTATCCACAGATCGTCATTACATGCTGGACCGTATCAGGAATCAGATCATGTTCGGGGACGGAATCCATGTGATGATTCCAAGAGAACTGGATGGAACCGCGTTCCAGATCATCATTCGAAGCTGTGAAGGAGTGAGGGGCAATGTGGAAGTCAATACCATACAGGAGTCTCTTGCCAATATCAATTACATAGACAATATCAGTAACATTACCATGGCTTACGGCGGCACCAATCTGGAAACTGTGGACAGTGCACTGAGCAGGAGTGCCAATATGTTAAGCTCCAGAAAACGGCTGGTGACACAGAATGACTATATTCGTGAAGTACATGCCATGTCAGACAATATTGATAAGGTGAAATGCATCGTTGGCAGATCGGCAGACGGATCTTTCAACGTAGATTACATCAGTATTGTTATTCTCATGAAGGATTATGGCAGAAATGCCTATAGCTTCTATAAGCTGCTCCCTTTACTGCAGAAGCATTTGCAGGAGAATTGTGAGATTACGGTACTTCCTGCAAACCTTCAGATCGTGGAGCCCATCGCCATGGAGCTGTCAGTGGAGATCTGGACAGGGGAAAGTAAGGATGAAACGGATTTTGAGATTCAGGAAAAATTCAGAGAGGGATTGAGGTCCTACCTTGATCCTGTGACGGGCAATCGTGGAAATGGATGGGAGATAGGAGAGGTTCCTAAGAAGGCTCAGATCATGATGAAACTCAATTCCATGAAGACAGGGGCAATGATCAGAAAGATGGCAATGAATGTAAAATATACAGATGCCCAGGGAGTTCATGAATGTGATATTGACCATTTGCCGGAGAATCCATTTTTTATCTGTAAAAGTGGTGCTCATAAGATACATATTTTCACCCAATCTTAAAGAACGCAAAGAGGCAACGGAGGCTTGTTATGATATACAGTAAGACATTTGAGGATAAAACATTTGAAGATCTAATGGAAGAGGCATTGATTCAGATTCCCTTATATTCTAAGGAATGGACGAATTATAATGTTTCAGATCCCGGTATTACCATAATAGAGAACCTTGCTGCATTTCAATTACTGCAACAGACTTATATCAATCAGATCACAGATGAAGTTCGTGAAAAGCTGTTGAAGATGGCAGGGTTCGAGGCACGAAAGGGAAAATGTGCAAGAGTGCTTTTGCAGCCCTCCAATGTGCAGGATACGTTCATGCTTCCAGCCAACCAGAAATTCACACTGGGTGATCTGAACTATGAGATCAACAGACAGACGGAGATCACGGATAATTATATCAGTGAGATCTATACCAGATCAGGGGATTGCTGGAACAACTGCAGCCAGCTTCTGGGAAAGGTAGATATCCCTGTTACAATATTTGGAAAACAGCCCGTAGAAAAGCAGGAAATCTATCTTGTATTCCACAAAGCAATTCCCAAAAAGCAAGAGGTATTATGCTATGTGAGAACAGATACCAGTAAAGTTCGAAATCTGAAGAACAGCCGTATCAGAAATGAATTTGCCAATATCAAATGGGAATGTTACACGGACAACGGGTTTCAAAAAGTGAAATGTAAGGATTATACGGGCAATTTCCTGTTAAATGGCGAGATACGTTTTCAGATCCCGGAGGTGGAGATGAAGGCTTGTGAAATGCTTCCCAATGGTGGATATACCATCAGAGGAACCTTATGTAAGGCGAACTATGATCTGGCACCAAGCCTGCTGTCCATCTCAGGATTTTTATTCGAGGCGTGGCAGAAGGATACCAGAGCAGTCTGTTATACCTTCCAGAATAATCGGCAGATTCGTCTATACTGTGATCTGCTGGAAGAAGATTATGTAAATGTCTTCTGCCGTGAGAATAAAGGAGAGTCCTATCGTCTGTATCAGGTGAATAATCAGCCGGATCAGACGGGAAGATATTACGAAAAGAGAAGAATCGACTTTGGTGTCTACGAATTTATCTTTGACAGAGACAGATATCAGTACGGACCGGGACGATTAAAGGATGCCGTAAAAATAGTGGCATACAATGAGCAGATGATGCGGCAATATGAACTGGGTGTGGTATATGGATATGATGAGCAGGAGATTACGCTTCCAGTGAAACATATCGTGCCGGAATCCTTTTCCATTATAGCGGAGCGGATTAGTAAAGAGGGTGACAAGATCTATGATTTTGTAAAACCCAATCGTGATGGTGAGGGAGAGCTCTATTATATCCTGCAGGAACACGAGGGAAAGATTCTCATTATGGATGCAGGTGACTTCATCGATGCAAGACTTCTGCTGGGAGGCTGCAGTGTAACGGCAGGTGAAGAGGGAAACGTGCTGGAGAATAACATCTTTCTCCCGGTGGGTTATGACAGTGAAGTAATATTCACCAATCCGGCCCGGGGTGCTGGCGGCAGATTCAGTGAGACACTGGATGAAGTAAAGAAAAGATTTCTTCAGGACATCAACCATCCTTATACAGCGGTAAAAGGAGAAGATTATGAGAAGCTGGTAAAAGAGATTCCGGAACTGTGCATCCACAAGGTCAAAGCCATGGTAAATCAGAAGGAGAATGAAGTCCGTGTGGTCGCAAAGCCGTATTCCAGTGTAAGATATCCCAAACTGTCAGAACTGTATCAAAATGCAATCTATCAGTATCTGGATCAGCGCAGATTGTTGTCTACCGTAATCAAAGTAATACAGCCCAATTATGTGGGGATAGATGTGCGTGGCACCATCTATGTGAAGAAACATTATGAACATTCCAGAGAACAGATCGAAGCACTGCTGAATAGAAAGCTGGATTATGTGAATGGGGAAGAACAATTCGGTGCAACTGTGAAATTCGACGAGATCTTCCATGAGATTGAGGAACTGGAATGTGTGGAATTTGTGTATGAGCTGGCGCTGTATCCACAGAACAGTAAATATGCAATACAGAAGGGAATGGATATCGAATTGGATAATTCCTGCCTTTCTTATCCGGGGGAATATTATCTGGAAGTCAATACCTATATACAGTAGGAAGGGGAAATGGATCATGGTATATCTTAGAAACTATTCCATACGCAACAACCGATTAAAAAAAGCCTGTATCACTGGAATGGAAATACAGGGAGACGGAGTCATCACCTTTCGGAGGGAGGAAGAGGATCGATACGTGTTCTTAGGTTCCATCGACAGTGCAAGGGATGAGACTCGCTGGGGACGACTGCACTTTCATATGGAGAGGCAGCCGGAACAGATCGTGATACTGCATGTATTTGCTTCGGATTATCAGGAGTTCCTGCGCAGAGGGGTAGAGACATCTGTGAATGAATTTCTCCTGGATCCGGAGGCGTTGGTACAGCACAAAAAAGCAGTGTTCCAGGGAAGTGGAGAGAGCAGATTCACCAATCAGGATGATATTCTGCTCTATGATCTGAGAGGCAGATATCTGTGGCTCTTTTGGGAAGTACTGGGTATTGGAGAAGGCAGTATTTGTGACATGAATGTGAATTTGCCGGGGGATAATTTTATGAATACCTTTCCGTCTGTGTATCGCAGTGAGGGAAGTTTCTTTCATCGGTATCTGTCCATATTTTCCACCATCTATAATGATTTTCAGATGGAGATCGACCATGTGGCGGAGAAGCTGGATATAGACCGCACCCCTGTGGAATTACTTCCGGTGTTCGCCAGTTGGCTGGGTGTGGATGTGAGCGGTGATTTCCTGTCGGAACAGCAGCTGCGGGAATTTGTAAAAGAGATCTATAAACTGAACCGGATCAAGGGAACCAAACAGGTGCTGGAACGGCTGACAGAGATCGTGCTGGGCGAGAAAGCCACCATCGTAGAGAAAAATATCGTAAATGACTCTTTGGCACAGTCACAGGATGAGCGGGAGAGTAAATTATACGGGGATACACCCTATGATGTCACCATGCTGGTGAAAAAATATGTGGATGAAAAAAAGAAATCCCAACTATTTTTTCTGGTAAAACAGTTCATGCCTGTCAGATGCCGGTTAAATATTATATACTTGATGGAGAATGGGGTATTGGATTCCTATTGCTATCTGGATGTCAATGCGAAGGTATATGAGAAGGGTCAGGCATTATTAGATGACCATCGCAATCTGGGCAGTTATCTGGTACTGAAATAATAAGAGGAAAGAAAAGAGGAAAAAGGATGTTGCATATTGAAGAAATCGTAAGGGAGCAGGATGTTATCATCAAAGCTTCAGGAAGAGTAGATACCAATACAGCACCGGAATTAGAGAGAGCAATTCTGGCGGGATTTCAGAAAAAGAAATGTGTGAGACTGGATCTTGAGAAAGTGCCATATGTATCCAGTGCAGGACTGCGGGCATTATTGATTGGACACAAGACAGGTCTGTCAAAGGGAGGAAGTATGGAACTTTATCATACGGATATGCAGGTGATGAATGTATTTAAAGTCACAGGATTTCAAAGCATCTTTCGGATTCATGATCCAGGGGAAGCTATCGAATCGTAAGCCTATATGGGACTGGAGAGAAGGGAGCATGCCATGGATGTAATTCTTATAAGGGAAAATAATATACAGGAATTCGAATGTATGATTCCAAAATTCCAGCGGGAGAGGGAGCGTGGAGTGGACAGAATATGCCTTGGTCTGCGGGATGGAGATTTTCCCTGCGGGATTTTGATATTCTATCTATTTAAAAATGAGGATTATCACCTTATGGCAAGTATCCAATGGATCTATGTCCTGTCGGAATATCGGGGAGGATCAGGAGCCACAGATTTGATCAGGGTCATGATGCGTATTTTTGAAAACCAGGGAGTTCATGGGGCATCCTGTTATCTGTCAGGGGGGAGCAGGGAGAAAGATCATATGATAAATCTGCTTCTGCCCCAGGGATTTTCATTGTATCTTCATCAGAAGGAGCATTATGAAATCACCTATGAGGAAGCCATAGAACTGCCCGTTTTTCATAAACTACAGAAAACGACTCTGGGGAAAAATGTACTTCCCATGGGATGGGTATCTAAACCGGCAATTCGCAGTTTTGAACAGGGGATGACAGGAAATGAGAACTATTTTGCGGACCGTATTTCAAAAGAAAACTATGACTTTTCCATCAGTATGGCATATATGGAGGAAGAAACTATAAAGGCAGTAATCCTTTGGCGGAATGAAAAAGCTGCGGGATTATATCTGGATTTTCTATATAGCAGATGTAACAGACCGGAAGCACTCTATCAGTTGGTGGGAACATCGATTTATGAGATTCGTGCCTATATCAATACGCTGACAGAGGAAGAGAGACGGAAGCGCACAGTATGTGTGGATGCTTTGAATAGTAAGACAGAAAAAATCATAAAAGCTTTCATGGGTGACAGAACCGGTACAGACAATCAACAATATCAATTACTTTGGATAAAGGAACGATAGTTTCGTAAAGGAGGTTGAGCAATGGATTTTAAATCAAAAGGTGAACAGGAAACGTCCTGGAAAGAAAATGTATTTGTTCAGAAATCCATGGAAAGTGATGAGGATATCTTACGACTGACCAGCAGACAGCGTGATATACAGGAACGACAGGATATGCTGGATCGTATTCAGTTAGAACTGAAAAATGAAGAAGAGCGTGTGAAAAGTCTGGACAGTGGGACAGCCAGCAGGCTGGAGCAGGAAGAATCTTTCAAAAAAGGCAGTTCCAAGATTAGTTATCGTAAAGAAGAACAATTGAAAATAGAGGAAGAAATCAGACAGATCTCTGAGTCCAGGGGTGAGGGGGATTCAAAAGCAGAACGTAAAGATTGGAAAAATAAAAAGACACAGGCTCTCCGGGAGAACCTTCAGTCCGTCAGAGAGAGCAGTGTGAAAGAGTACTATCAGTATCTGAACACCGTGGATAAGACCAGGCAGAAGCTGGGGACGGACAAACCTGCAGATTATTTGTCAGCATTGCAAAAGGAAAATGAGGTCACTCCTTTAACGGCGCTTTTTGCCAGTGGAAAGCAGAGAGAATTATCAGAGAATGAAGAGACCAGGGGATACATGGATGCAATTAAGAAGATATATCCTTTTTATCTTCAAATAAACAATAAAAACGTGGATTATGGCAAATTGCTGGAAGAATTTCGGAATGCACACATAGTGAGTAATACAGTTGCGGATATCAGATTAAAGGATTCCTTTGTGGTGGAGAAGGAACAGTATGGGCGAACCTTTCTCATGGAAGCCATCACGGCGGCATTGCAGGAGAATCTCAATGCACTTCCAAGAGAAGCATTGCAGGAATCGGTTTATTTGAAACTCTATACCATGACCAGATGCAGTAATCTCATGGGAAGTGCCTTGAATTCATCGAAAGCATTCCAGAAAGAGCGGAACGAATTTTATAAGAAGCAAAGCGATGACCTGCAGAGTGTATTAAAGGACATTAACAATGAGGTAGATCACAGGAAAAAAATACGTCAGGAAGTGGAGGCTTCAAGGGAGAGGCGTAAAGATTACCTGGAAAAGGGATACGGTCTTCAGGAAAGAACAGATACCAGAGCGGGTGAGTGGTATCTGGGCAGATTCCCGGCATATATTATAGAGAACTGCGGTAAACAACTGGATCAATTGAATAATGTAGATTATGCCAGCGCATTGGAGAAAATGAATAAGACCTGCAGCGATAATAGGACGGCAATTCTCAGAGCATTACAGTTCACGGAGCTGTCACAGTTTTCGGACAACAACTTGATGCAGGATATGGCAGAGCGCGTGTTTAATGGCTTAGGCGGGGAAGCCGCACTGAGATCCTATTACAAGATCCAGCAGAAAGAGGGAACGGATCTTTCCCAGGAGATTATTCCGGATCAGGAGCTGGTGGAGAAGATCAAGGGCGAGATTGGCGGTATGCAGAGTAGAATGGAGGAATGGCATACAGATCTGGAAATCGGGGCAAATGAGGAAGAAATTCAGATCTTACGGGAACTGCATCCCACTATTTTAAAAAATGTGTCCATCTCAGAAGAATATTTCAAGTATGATAAAAAAGAGGATCGTGAAAGCTATGCAGCCGCTTTCAGAGAAAATATGGTATTCAAGACCAGGCTTATTAAAAAATATATTCTGGAACATGCACGGAAGGCAGTGGATGTCTATTTTGTATACGATAAAATGATAGAAAATTATGGGGATATGTTCTTGTCACATGTTCCTTATGGAAATATGGCTGCTGCTGCGGACATGATTATGGGACGCATCAGTATCCATAATGCTAATCGAGACACACAGGCATTATATTATGAGGAACTTCTGAGAAAATATCAGCTGGGCAGGTATGGGGAATTGGTGGATCAGGAACTGCGCAACTCACAGATCATGACGAAAGATATCTACAGAATGGAGAAGGAAGAGGAACGCAAAGAAGCTCTGGGGAATGAAATAGAGCGGATCAGTATAAATGTACATAAAAATGAGGACTATATTCAGGAACTCATAAAAAAGCAGTCAGTGACGCTGACGGAAAAGCAATGTCAGAATATGAAAAACCGACTTTATCAGTATATGGCAAAAGAGAGTATCCAGGAATATTGCAATGATATAGAGAGTCTCACGGAGGACAGACAGGAAAGTGCAGATGAGGTGGCAAAGCAGTCAAAGAACAGAATGCTCATGCAGAATATGCTGTGGGATTCCATGTCGTCCATAGAGGGAATGGCGGAAATACTGAAAGAAAAAAAGAAAGTATTTGAAAATACCATGGTGTCGCTGATCCAGGCGGGGGCATGGGGGGAGTATGGACTGGTGCCGGGGCAGACTTACGGAGATCTGGAGCAGATATCATTCAATCATTTTAAACAGTTACAGAATCATATCTTAACGCAGGTTCTACAAAATAAAGAATTATTACTGAGAGCCATGCAGGAAGACCGCATTTCCACATCCAGGGTACAGGGATGGCTTGGAAAACTGTTACTGGGAAGTGTGGATACAGAAGAACTGCAAAAGGAATACGATATAATCCTGCCGTTGGAAGTTGAAAAAAGAGAGATATTGAAAGACAAAACAGCAATAGAAATACGGGGATTGAATCTGAGTTATAGGAGACCCTGCTATGATTATTTGAGAGAGAAAGCCAATACTGCCAGAAGATTAGAAGGAAGACTTGCCAACAGACAGCAGAGAATGGAAATAGCAGAGAGGATTCGCAGTAAATTTCTGGGAAATTCAGACAGCAATATGCAAAATGCATGGATGGAACTTATGAAGGCATATCAGGGGAAGTCTGTTGATAACATTAAGAGGGCATTTGCAGATCTGAGGGATATGGCAGGTACTGCTTTCGTTGCTGACAGTGAAGAAATGGAATATCTGTACCGGGGAAAGGGACATGGAATATTAAGTGATACCTCCTATGAAATGACTATAGAATTGAGTGTAATTGATTACGGATGGATGATCATGCAGGAGAAGACAGAGGAGAATTCATCCGGGAAAAATGTTGAGAATATAGAGAATCAGAGAAGTGCAACATATCAAAAGCAAATGATGGAGGAGTATAGTTCCATCACTGCAGACCAGGAATACACCATCATGGAAGCCATTCAGAAGAAGGGTCTTCCGGAGGGGACTGACTGTGAGCACATCATAAAAGGTTTTCAGAATCTTCGCTATAAATTCTATGAGATGATGAAGGAGCAGGGAAACACAGAGGAGCTGAGGGAGCAATTCAAAAAGGATGTGAATGACGCGCTGACTGGCATGATGGGAATGTCCGTGAAAGAAAAAGAAAGACTGTCAGATCGTATAGACATACAGAAAAAACGAGTGGCAGAAATTGAGAGAATGGAGAACGGTGCATTGATGCCCCTGCTGTCGAAATTGCTGCAAAAAGATGATATCTATGTGGCATTTACGTTGCCGAAAGATACTGAATTTGAGAATCTGAAAGCAAAAATCCAGGAGCGTCTTCTCCCGTTGATGACCATGCTCCAGCGTAAATTTGGATATATCTCAATTGTGTATGATCAGATCGTGAATACCTGTGGTGAAGATTTGACGGCTCTTGTAGAGCCGGAAACATTGTCATTGGATTCAAAATTCAAGGAGGAGTGGCAGAAGCGCTTTCGTGAAATAGAGAAACAGGTACTTACCCATAGTATTACAGGGAAACAGAAACAAACAATACAGACCAGACTGGAAAAATTCTTAAATGACAGCTCCTACGGGGATGTCGCAAAGTATTTCGGGGCAATCTATAAGGCGGAGGGAAATTCACTGGGATTTATTTTGACGGATGATAAACTGGAAGAGGTGGTCAATAGATGCCGTAAAAATATAAAAGTGAATACAGAATTACGGAATCGATTTGTGGCAGACAAATTAGGTGCTATTGCAAAGGACCAAAAGGCAGCAAGTCAGGTGGCGGCCATGGAGAAAGAATTGTTCTGGTATACAGAAGAGGCTGCCATAAGTAATCTGACGGCGGCTGATTATCAGAATCTATTGGAAGAAAAGTGGCTTCTCTGTATGGCAAACAGAGTATCAGCGGAAGGGGAAGTAGCTGCTGCACAGGAGAGGCTTCGACCACTGCGTGAACAGAAAGAAAAAATACAACAGGAAAAACAAAAAGGCTATGAATTATATGAAAAGAGAAGGGAGCACAGTCTGGAGGTGGGTATCGCCAGAAGAGACCGAGTCTCTCCCTATCTGAAAAGGTCAGGTGTAAAGGGCGAAGATGTCATATCAGAGAAAGACCAGCAGAAGCTAAGGACCACGCTGGGTGAGAAGATGTCCAAGTGGCTGAAACCCGATGAAGTACTTACCCCTCCTATACTGGATGGAATGTGTGAATATGCAATGGTTCATAAGGATGAGAAAGAGCAGAGACAGCAGCTTCGCTACCTGCTGGATGTAGATCAGTATCTGCGGAGTTCCGAACAGACGAAGCTGTTAAATGATGAGGATTATGTGGCATTTATGCATTATCTGAATATCTTTACACAGGAAAGAGAACTCAGGGATATCACCAGGGGTAATCAGATTCATGAAGGAATGTTACTGAACACACTCCAGGACTATCAGTCTAAGAGAAAGCTGCTTACGGACTATAAGGCACTGGAAAAAGAAGTCAAAGGTCAGGAACATCTCCAGCTGGAATATCAGGAACTGGCACGTACACTTTCCTATGACATGTATGTTATGGAAAAGCATGAGTTTGTGCAGGAAGCAAATCAGTATATGCAGTATATTCGCAGCAGAGGACAATTGGATAAGTGCATTGACAAAGAGATGGCAGAACATATGCAGCAGGCTAGTGAGACATGGTCAGAGACGGAACAGAAGCTTCTGAAGGCAGGGCTCACAGATTTCTTTCTGGCAGAATTACTGGATGATACCAGGGAACTGAATGAGGCGGGAATGGCGGACATGCTCCGGCGGTTCTTCGCGGATTCCGTTATGGTCAGAGCCATGATGGATTCGGAGAATCTTATGGAAGGTGTGGGAAGCGACAGCCTGGGAGCTTCGGAGATTGGAGCCCATACGACCATGGATCGCATACAGTTTGAGACATTTTTCACAAAGTATGCCAGTGATGATCAATGTAAGATCTTTAATCAACAATTAGATACCATTGAAAAGAGACAAATATTTGCATTGACGCTGGCATTGCCCCAGTTGCTCAATGGAGAGAATGCCACAGGCAGTATGCGGCTGACCAATGATGAGGCGGATGAAGAGCAGCTTCAGGTCAATCTGAAAAGATATCTCGCTTCCTATATTGCAGGTGAGAAGACGGATACGACGATCCCTTATTCTCTGGCATTGGAGATGCTCACACAGACAAAAGATCAGAAAATGACCATTAAACAGGAATATTTTGACAAAGCAATCCAGTTCGTACAGGTCTGTGAACGCTCCAGACAGGAAGCAATTCCGGCAGATATGGATGCCCTGAACGATTATGAGAAAATCCTGGAGATTCAGGGTAAAAAACCCGTCTCACTGGCAGAGAAAGAGAAAGATATTTCCTTTGAAACATTGCAGAATGAATTGCTCTCCTCTGTAGAAGGGACAGAAAATAAGGTCTGTGAATTATTAAGGAAGCTGGATGACAATGAAAAAGTCCTGCTGGTACAGGTATTGCAGGACAGGACGCTGTTGGATTATTCCACCAAGGTATCCTGGTATGACAAGACAAAGGGGACGATGCCGGACTATGTGAACCAGGAAAAGAGAGAGGAAATGCTGTCTCAGTATGTATATCAGTCGGAGCGTTTCTACCAGCGGGCTATGGATACCAGAATGCTGGAGAGAGCTTTCCTGGCGTTACAATCCAGTCAGGTAAGGGATGATGTAGATCTTCGGGGTGTGGAATTGACCAAAAGTCATCTGCAAACCACCATTGCCAAACGGAAGACGCCATATGACTGGAAACTGCTGGGGGAAGCAATCAGCTTTGTGAAAGAGATGGAACTTAAAAAATCTCAGATGAGTGCTGTAAAACAGGCATATTCTGCGAATATGATAACAAAATACGGAAATCCGGAGGCGAAAGCTGCTTACAGGGAGATCAGAGATCAGGAGAAAACCTTTACGGATATGAAATCCATGGATCAGTTCTTTACAGAGCAGGCAAAGAGAGATGGAAGAGATGATCTGCTGGCTGGCTATCTCACCCTCAATGAGAGCCAGAAGACCCTGTTCATCAAAGCCATGGCCAACAGAGATCTGGTGGACATTTCCAAAGAGGGTATTATGCTGAACCGCTTTGGATGGAAAGACAGAGATTATGTGAATCCAACAGAGCGCAATGCAGTGCTGGATACCTATGTGGAGCATGGAAGTGTGAAGCTGCTGAAAAGTGATTATGAGCAGGCGATCCGCGGCAGTCTGTCGGCACAGCTGGATGATACCTATGCGTATCAGGAGATGACAGACTCTCTGTATGCCAAAGTTTCCACGGAGGATAGCATTTTCAAGGAGAAAAGAAAGACCGCGGTGGACTGGAAGCTGTTCATGCGTGCCATGCAGATGGTGAACAGAGGCGAAAATGAGCGAATTACATTATTAGGCAATACGGAGATCTACCGTTCCCAGGGCGATCTGATGCATGGTGACTCCTATGCACAGGATATGACCCTGCTTCGACAGAATATTCACAATGCCGGAAACAGGATTACCAGATTTGCAGGCCGTCGTGTAGGCAGCCGCATCAATGAGAAGATCCCGGGACCTTTGAGAAAGATCGCAAATGTCGTCCTCCCGGTATCCTGGAATAGGGAGATCAGTAAGATCACGGTATTTCAGAAGGAGGAAGATAAGGCTGGATTCGCAGGAAAAGCAGCCACTATCAGTGAATGGACGGATACGGTATCAGGGGTATTTGATGAAGAATTCTTTGCCAAAGAGTATGTAGATAAAGGGATGAAGTGGTTAGGCGCATCGGATGTTATCCGGGATAAAGCAGGTAAAATAGCCACTGGTGTTCAGTATGTCAATGATGGAATACAGGTAGCCGATGCAGCAATCAAGAAGAAAAAGTTTAAGGATGAGAGCGGGAAGCTTCATGCAAACCATACAGAAGAGGAAGATCTGAAGGTCATGCATGAGGCAGAACGAAAGCAGGATGAGGTGGAAAAACGACTGGTGGCATATATCGTTGGCAGACATGAAAAATCCATGAGTCTTTCGGAGGAACAGGTAAAGTTAGTACAGTCTAATGAGCTTACCAGTAGTATCGCCACATTGATCGGAGATATTACCAATGATCTCACAGAAGTGGGAACAGGCAATAATCTGCTGGGCAGTGTGCTGAAGATCGTAATAGAAGAGGCAGGTCATATCATCAATGCTGTGAGAACCTATTATAAGGATAAGGAAAAGATCTATCGTTATTATAACGTAGGTGAGGCACTGGGCAGATATGATGAAAAGTTAAAAGCCCAAGGCGTTGATGCCAGGATGGAAGAAAAGGATCAGTCGAAAGCATTGGACTTTTTCATCAGTGCAAATGGCTTTGAGGATATGACAGAGCTTTCCACTCATGTGGGAATGAATATGGTAGAATCTGTACTTTTTGCAGCCAGTCGCTTTAACGAGCGCATGCCCTATATGAAACTGGTATCCACAATGGTGCTTCGCAGTCTGGGGCTTACTGACCTCATAGGAAATGTATCGGCAGATGCATCAAATCAGGTATTTGACGCCATCATGGAGAAAAAATATCGTTAGAAATACAGATACACTTCAAAATAATATAAAATCAGGAAATAAAAAAACAAACCATGTGAATGATATAAGTGTTATAATATGACCAGATTACAAAGTAATCTGTGTCAGGAATGCTCAAAGAGCATGACGTTAATATGACCAGATTACAAAGTAATCTGTGTCAGGAATGCTCAAGGAGCATGACGTTAATATGACCAGATTACAAAGTAATCTGTGTCAGGAATGCTCAAAGAGCATGACGTTAATATGACCAGATTACAAAGTAATCTGTGTCAGGAATGCTCAAAGAGCATGACGTTAATATGACCAGATTACAAAGTAATCTGTGTCAGGAATGCTCAAGGAGCATGACGTTAATATGACCAGATTACAAAGTAATCTGTGTCAGGAATGCTCAAAGAGCATGACGTTAATATGACCAGATTACAAAGTAATCTGTGTCAGGAATGCTCAAAGAGCATGACGTTAATGCTTATATTATTCAAAAAGGGGAAACAGGAAAATGAAGAAAACAAAAAGATATTGTATTATGGGAATTATAACCTTTATCGTTGCATTCATCTATTATTATGTGACACTACCAGCGATCAACATACATGCTGCGGGTTTCTGGTCCTTCATCCTGCTGGGATTAGCGGTGATCATCATCGTGCTGGCACTGAAGGATGTGATAAAGCCGGAGCATATGGTAGAGAACAACATGCTCCATGTGGATTGGAAGGAGATGAAGCTGTCAAAGCTGGTGAAGTTCCTCATCGGTCTGCTGATTGCATTGATCGTGGTGTATATTGCCGGCAGTATTCTGTCCTCCACATTCGTCAATGCGAAAAAGTACCAGGAACTGCTGACCATAGAGGAGCGCAACTTTACAGATGATATCAAGGAAGTTGACTTTAATACCATTCCATTATTAGACCGTGATTCTGCGGCACTTCTGGGGAATCGTAAGATGGGCAGCATGGTGGACATGGTATCCCAGTTCGAGGTGAGCAATGAATATGCCCAGATCAATTATAAGGACAACCCTGTGCGCGTGGCACCGCTAGTCTATGCCAGCCCGATCAAATGGCTCACCAACCAGAGCGAGGGCATTCCCGCTTATATCATGATCAACATGACCAATCAGAATACTGAATGTGTGAAGCTGGAGCAGGGTATTAAGTATTCCAAGTCCGAATATTTTAACCGCAATCTCTATCGTCATCTGCGTTTCCGTTATCCCACCTACATCTTTGATGAACAGATTTCTTTTGAAATCGGGGATGATGATGTGCCATACTGGATCTGCCCGGTGAAGAAATTTAATATTGGTCTCTTCGGTGGACAGACCGTGGGCAATGTGGTAATCTGCAATGCCATCACAGGAGAATGTACGGATTATCCCGTGGAGGATGTTCCACAGTGGGTGGACAAGGTCTATTCTGCAGAGCTGTTGGTAAACCTCTATGATTATTCCGGTATCTTAAAGCATGGCTACTGGAACAGCGTGCTGGGACAGAAAGATTGTCTGCAGTCCACAAACGGATACAATTATATTGCACTGGAAGACGATGTATGGGTCTACACGGGAATCACTTCTGTATCTGGAGACCAGTCTAACGTAGGATTCGTGCTGATGAATCAGAGAACCATGGAGACCAGATATTATAAGGTGGAGGGTGCCATCGAAGACTCTGCCATGTCCTCCGCAGAAGGACAGGTACAGAATCTGGGATATCAGGCGACCTTCCCGCTGTTGCTGAATATCGCCAACGAGCCTACCTATTTCATGGCATTGAAAGATGATGCAGGACTTGTGAAAAAATACGCAATGGTCAATGTACAGAAATATCAGTGGGTTGCCATAGGAGATACGGTAAAAGAGTGTGAGAAACAATATGTACAGTTATTGAACACCAATGGTATCGTCAGTGAACTGGCATCGGACGTGAAGACCATTACCGGAAAGATTACCGCCATAGCCCCCATCGTACTGGAGGGAAATACCCATTACTATGTCTGCGTGGATGGTTCTGAGGATATCTTCGATATGGATATGGCTAATCAGGAACTCATTGGTATCGTGAAATATCACGAAGGAGACATGATCACCCTGGGATATAACGACGAGTTAGGGCTTAACCCTGTGGTGAAAATCGGCAGATAAAGAAGGGGAAAAAGATAAAAAGTGGCTTTATAATTGTGTGATTCCTTTAAAATACAAATATAAAGCCGTTTTTTTGATTTAAGAAGGAACAGTTATTCAAGATTATGGAAAGGCGCAGCTTTCGTATGGAAAACGAAAAGGAATATAAAGTATTAGCGGATGTGGATCAGCTGGATCAGGTGATGACGTATATGGAAGCATATATGAATGAAGTTCGTTGTGATGAATCAATTCGTGTCATGGTCATGATATGTGTGGAGGAAATTTTCGTAAATATAGCACACTACGCTTACAGGGAAAGGGGATATGTGTGGGTCAGGTTACACAGCAGCGAGGAAAATAATCAGGAAAGCAGATTGACGATTCGTTTTGAGGATGAGGGAAAGCCATTTGATCCATTACAAAGAGCAGATCCGGATGTTACCTTGGGTGGGGAGGAAAGGAAGATCGGGGGATTGGGCATCTTTATGGTAAAACAGTCAATGGATGAAGTATCTTATGAATATGCCAATGGTCGAAATATTTTCACCATGGAGAAAAAGTGGAAAAGAAATCAGTCATGAAATGATAGGGATAAAAAATGCTGACAATAAGAAAATTACTGGAAGATAAAAATTGTGGTTTAACGAACATAAAGTTACAGGAACAATATCAGGAGGTGCTGGATTTCCCTTTTTTCGCAGGGCCTTTTTTCCAGGAGGTGGAAGTGCGGCGCGAGCAGAATACCTCCATGGATACGGCACTGAAAGAATTGCGGCAGGAATATGAATCCGTGCAGGGAGAGATACGGGAAATCAAGCGTATGGATGATAAAGAACACCTCCAGGTGGATACCATACTACATCTGCGCACCCGGAAGAAAGACTTAAAGAACAGGATCAATGAGCGGGAGAGGGAACTGCAGATCATACAGGATGTCATACAATATAAAAATTGTGTATACGGTGTCTCTGACAGTCAGATGAGTCATGTCATACCTGGGTGGAAGGACATTTCATTTTCTTACAAAAGTGAGATGCCCTTTTTTATAGAAAGTCTGGAACAGATTCAGGATGCTTTTGTGCATAAGGAAAAAATAGCCGTTGAGGGTGGACCGTGTCTTTTCGGAGAGCATGAAGTAGATATGAACGTTGAACTTGATGATGGAGAATGCTACAGCTTCGACTACAGTATAGGGCGCAACTATCAGAATGAGACCATGGAGATGGCAGATTTCCTGGAGAAGCACAGCAAAGAAGTGAAAGATATCACATTTGTAAATCATAAGGCGGGGGTCACCACTCAGGAGTATGACAGTATGTTATATTTGTTCGAGATCGCCTCCCTTTTCCGGGGGCGGGTAGTGATCCCCATTCCGGATATGTCCTATGCCAAATATTTATCCAATATGCTGGTGGATATGGAGGCAGGGAAAAGGGAACATATTCTGAAAAAATTCCGAAAAATCTCTTATCAGATAACGGATATGTATCTGAAAGTGATAAAGAAACTGAAAGAGTGCTATCCTGAAACAGCAGTGACCGTGGTTCACGAAAGGGATACTTCCCTGTGTAATACCTATTATGAGAAAAGAAAGTCCTATATTGAACGCAATCATGTACTGCGGAAAATTACTGCAATTCCACAGAAGATGGAATCCATCAAAGATTACATATCCATGCCGGCATTACCCTACTATCTGTACGGAATCACCAACATTATCCAGGTAGACTGCCTGGACGAGACGGATTCTTACAGGAAATGCAGGCTGGCTCATAAGAACGATATCACGCTGGCGGCAGTGCTCTATCCGGAGATACTGAGTGACGATGGCATCAATACGATCTTTCACACTTCATTGCCATATAAAAAATACATGAATGAGGCGGATTATGGAACAAAAGACACGGAAAAACTGGCTTTCTGATTATTTGAACAGCGGCAGAATATACAGGGCAGATCTGATAGTGATACTGGCATTTTTCATCCTGTCCGTTTTGCTGTTATGGCTTTTTCCACGGTTCAGATTCCCTGTGGAGCGGCAGGAAACCCTGAAATCGGCGTGTATGGTAAAGGAATATGGAAACCGCATCTACGTGTTGGACAGTGGACACAGCCGTCTTCTGGTCATGAATGAAAAGGGGGAGCTGGAGTTCTCCATACGGGGAAACAGCAGAGAGAAAGACACCTTTACTTATGTAGATGATTTCACAGTGGATGAGGAAGGAAACATCTATATCAAGGAAGGGCAGTGGGACGGTATGCGGGTGTGCAGGGAGGCAATTCTCGTGTACAGTGCTGTCGGAGCATACAGAGAGACTCTGCGGGATGATATCTATACAGATGCCATAGACAAGCACCGCATCTATGGTATATCAGTATCGGAAGGTGTATTAAAGTATGCTATTTCTTATGATACCAATGTGGAAGTCGTTCAGAAGCAGTTGAATGGGGGCGAACAGTCCAGTGAAATACTGGAGTATCAGAATGCCTTTCACCGCATAGCAGACATCCATATTGCGGGGGATGAGGTATATATCCTGGACAAGAATGGAATTATATCCTACCTGAAAGATAAGGAATGCAGTCAAGTGTATGAAGGGGATGCATCCGAGATTCCTTATCAGTTCTGTGTCACGGAAACAGGAGATATCTACTATACAGATATTCGTGGAAATGAAGTAAAAAGAATAAAAGCAGGTACACATGATGCGTCTGTAGAACTGAAACAGGCGACTTATTATGTATCTGTCAATGAGAATCAACAGATCTGGATCGCAAATGATGATGAGGTCTCCAGGTTCGAAAAGGGTCGGATCCTACAGACCATCAGTCATCCCCTGATACAGTCAGGAGACAGAGCACTTGCTTATATGATATTGCTGCTATGGGGATTGATGGCACTTATTGGCATGATAATTCTGCTGCGACTGCTGTTCCTTCTGCGAAAGATTCATTTGTCCACCATACAGATGATGAGTATTCTGATCATCTGTTCCCTTGTGATAACTTCGGTGGTACTGGTGTACAATCTGCTATCCAAATTTGAGGGAATCTACAGGGAACGTATCTATAATCAGATAGAGATGTCCGCTTACGCCATTGCAAATGAAATGAATGCAGCGGATATTCAGGAGATCAATCAGGCTTCTGATTTTGGAAATGTACATTATCAGAATGTGATTCGTACCATGGAGAATATCATAGATGACAGACTGGATAGCAACCGTCAGATCTATTGCAACATCCTACGGTATGATGGTGCCGGGAAAGCTTACGCAATTGCCTACCTGGATCAATCCATAGGAACCTATTATCCCCTGGATGATGTGGAGACTCAGGAGGTCATTAAGGTCTATCAGACCCATGAGAAGGTATGGAATGATGGAAAAGATGACATTACGGGAAACTATATTTACGTAAAGGTTCCAGTGCTCAATGGTGATGGAAATGTAGCTGCCGTTGTGGCGGTGGGTACAGAGACTGTAGTGGTATCGGATATGATCAGTACCATGCGCCATTCCATCTACACCATGCTGATCATTATCGTGATCCTGCTGTGGCTTGCGGTGGGGGAGATGAATTCCTTTGCGTTCGGCTATGAGAGATACAGATATGAGTCGAAGGTCAGGAAAACGCCTTTCCCGGGACATGTGGTGCGGCTGCAGGTATTCTTCGTATTCACGGCATATAATATGGCCACCACATTCCTGCCGGTATATATTATGCGTCATACGAAGAATCTGCCGGGGGTACTGCAGGAGCTTGGAGCCTCCATTCCCATCACGGTGAATCTCTTCATCATTGGTGTGATGTCCCTGTTCTGCTCCCATCTGCTACGGAGATTTGGTTTTCAGAAACTGATTATGTGCAGTATCTTATTCACAGGGATGGGCAGCTTCTGTATGGCAGTATTTCCCACCTATATTGGAATATTTGCGGGGCAGATCCTGGATGGTATCGGTGAAGGTATTGTCATGAATGCTATCTACATATTACTGGCGGCACTTCCCGATGAGGCAGACCGCGCAGAGGGATTTGCCACATATAATGCAGCCAGTTTTTCAGGTATCAATTTCGGAATGATGCTGGGTGCCACGCTGGCATCCTGGATCAGTCAGAGAAATGTGTTCTTTGTCCAGTTAGGCATATGGATCATCACGGCGTTCATATGCTTCGTATCCTATAAACAATTTGCGAAAATGAGCCAGGTTCTCATATCGGATGACAGAGCACCCAAGGGAAAGACCACAGTATTTCTAAAGGACAAACAGGTCATCAGTTTTATGACGCTCATTCAGAATCCCTATATTCTTCTGAACGGATTTGTATTTTTCTATGTTCCGATTTTCTGTGATGCCCATCATCTCAGTGAGACAGTGGTATCTATTATTTACATGATTTATGCGGTTTTGCCCAGCTATTTTGGGAACAGGATCACCTCCTTTATGCTACAGAGATTTCATAAAAATGCCATGTACTTTGCAAGCCTGTTAAACCCTATCGCGCTGCTGGTGTTCGCATGTTCACCCAATCTGTATGGTCTGATTGTGGCACTTCTGGTGCTCAGTTTCTCCAACAGCTTTGGCAAATCCATACAGCAGACTTATTATACAAGTCTGCCTGCCACGAAACAGTACGGGGAAGACTATGGGATGGGAATCTATAATTTTACAGAAAATATTGGAGAATCTGTGGGGCCTGCCATTATGGGAACACTTATGAGCGCGACCCATCTGATCCCTGCGGTGGGATGCTTTTCGGGGCTTCTCACCATATTGACGGGAATACATGCGAGGATAGCGAGAAAGGATTAAGACGGATGGAACAGATCAATCAGATGAATCAAAAAAAGAAGAAAAGTGTGGGAAAAAGTCTTTTATTTGGATGCATATTATTTGCAGTTATGATAACAGCCATGGCCCAGAGCATTGGCTTCTATATCTACTATCAGGGAATGATGGGAAAATATAAAGAGAGTGTGAACAGCGTCCTGGGAACGGCCACGGATGGCATCGATACGGATGATCTGAAAGCATGTATCGAAACAGGGATCAAGTCGGAAGCGTACCAACAGTTACAACAGCGCATGAATATCGTAAAGCAAAACAATAAGATCGAATATCTCTATATTCTGCGGCCTTTGAATGGAGAAGCAAGAGATAATATGCAGTACGTGATCACAGGAATGACAAAAGAAGAATTGGGTGATACGGATAATGTAAGTCTCGGAGATTATTCTCAGGATGATTTCACAGGGGATGTTGCGTTACATTACCTTGACTTTATGGAAAGTGGGAAAGATATTGAATATTATCCTAACAAAACGGCGTTTGGATATATGTACACAGGGCTGCAGTCCATCAAAGACAGCAATGGAACTGCATTTGCAGTTATTTCCGTAGATATTTCCATGAATGAAGTATATCGAACCATGGGAAATTTTCTGGTGATCATACTTGTCTACACCGGCATATTGACCCTGTTCTTTATCATGGCGGCATTCGTATGGCTGCGAAAACGTATTATCAGACCCATTGAAACGGTGCAGACAGAAGTCTTACGGTTTGTAGATGAACTGGGGAGAGTGGAGCATCCGGAAGAGCTTCACATACCGGTGCTTGATATTCATACAGAGGATGAGCTGGAAAATCTGGCAAAATCCTTTGTCCAGATGGCAGTTGGTACGAAACGAACTCTGCTGGAACTCCTGGAAGTCATGCAGGAGAAGGAAAGAATCGGTGCGGAGCTCAGTGTAGCCACCAGGATTCAGGCAGATATGCTTCCCTGTATTTTTCCGGCATTTCCACAGAGAGCAGAGTTTGATATCTATGCCACCATGACACCGGCAAAGGAAGTGGGAGGAGACTTTTACGATTTTTTCCTGCAGGACGAGGATCATCTGGCAATGGTCATGGCGGATGTGTCAGGAAAAGGTGTCCCTGCTGCATTATTTATGGTCATCACGAAAACATTGCTTAAAAATTCCACACAGAATGGTCTGTCCCCAGGTGCTGTTCTGAAAAAGGTAAATAATCAGCTATGTGAGAATAATGAAGCATCCATGTTCGTGACGGTATGGATTGGTATCCTCACCATCTCCAAGGGAAAGATGATCTGTGCCAATGCGGGGCATGAGTATCCTGTCATCTGCCGGAAGGGCGGGGCATATGAGCTGGTGGAGGATCAACATGGCTTCGTATTGGCAGTTATGGAGGACATGTCTTATGAGGAATATGAACTGGAACTGCATCATGGTGATCATTTCTTCGTCTATACGGATGGTGTGCCGGAAGCCACCAATGCATCAAATGAGTTATTTGGAAACGAAAGAATGCTGGATGCATTAAATCAATGCAGGGAGCAGAGTCTGGAGGAATTATTGGGAACGGTAAAAAGAGAAATCGATGGTTTCGCGGATGGAGCCCCCCAGTTCGATGACATCACAATGCTGGCACTGGACTATAAATAAGATGTATTATAATCTCATAATATGAGACAAAACAAATACAAAATGGTATACTGTTAATGAATAAAAAACATTCATGGTATTTGCAGGAAGAACCAGGAGGGATTCGCATGGAAGGAAAACGAAATGGTGAAATTGAGAAACTAAGTCAGGATGAGATGAAAAAGATCCTCAAAAATACCAGAGGAAAACTGGCGATGCAGCAACAGTTGATCAAGGAGAAAAAGCTACCTGTGCTGGTGCTGGTGGAGGGCTGGGGTGCTGCGGGAAAAGGCACTTTGATCAGCTATCTGATTAGAGACCTGGATCCCAGATTTTTCAGAGTTATCCCTACGAAGGCACCGACGAAGGAAGAGAAGAGAAAACCCTTTCTATGCCGTCATATGCAGAATATTCCTGAAGCCGGTCAGTTCGTATTCCTGGATGCAGGATGGATGGAAGAGACCGTCTGTGATATGATCGATGGAAAATTAAAGGAAAAAGAGTTAAAAAAGAGATTTGAGGAGATCAACGTCTTTGAACGTCAGTTGGTAGATAACGGTTATCTGGTACTGAAAATATTCGTGGATGTATCCAGGGATATTCAGAAGGAAAGAGTGCAAAAGCTCATGGATGAGGAAGACACCAGATGGCGGGTGGGAAAACGTGATCTGGATCAGTTAAAAGAGCGCAAAAAATATGAGAAAGCGTATGGTTCTTTCATCGGGGAAACCAATTCCGAGAAAGCACCCTGGCATGTGATTGACAGTGGAGAAAAAGGACTGGTGGAATTACAGGTCTGCCATCTCCTGGTAGACGGCATAGAGAAAGCCATCCAGCAGAAAGATATTCCGGTTGTGATTCCGGAGAATAAATTCAGTATGATGCCCATGCCAAAGTTGGATCACGTGGATCTGGCAAAAGAACTGAGCAGAGAAGAATATGAGGAACAACTGAATGCTGCCCAAAAAAAATTAAAGAAACTCCATAACAAGATCTACAATAAAGGGATTCCGGTCATCATCGCCTATGAAGGCTGGGATGCGGCTGGAAAAGGTGGAAATATCAAGAGACTGACCAGTGCTTTAGACGCAAGAGGATTTCAGGTAAATCCCATCGCATCCCCCGATGTGCATGAGAAGAACAGACATTTCTTATGGAGATTCTGGACAAGACTTCCGAAGACCGGGCACATTGCCATCTTTGATCGCACCTGGTACGGCAGAGTCATGGTGGAGCGGCTGGAGGGCTTTTGCAGTGAGAACGACTGGCAGAGAGCCTATAATGAGATCAATGAATTTGAGAAAATGCTCACAGACTGGGGTGCAGTCGTGGTGAAATTCTGGATTCACATTGATAAGGAAACACAACTGAAACGATTCCATGAGAGAGAAGCGACACCTGAAAAACGCTGGAAGATCACGGAGGAAGACTGGAGAAACCGTGAGAAATGGGATCAGTATGAAATCGCTGTGGACGAGATGATCCAGAAGACCAGCACGGAGTTCGCACCTTGGCATATCATCCAGTCCAATGACAAGTATTATGCCAGAATTCAGGCAATCAATGTGGTCATTGACGCAATTGAACAAAAATTAAAAGAAAAATAGATTGAGTGAAAGAGAAGATACGATACCATGTCCTATGAAAAGAACCTGAAGGAGATCCGTCCATCGGATCAGGCAGCCTATGAAGCCTGCAGAAATAAATTGAATCAAATCGCAAAGCCGCTGGGTAGTCTTGGAAGCCTGGAAACATTATTGGAGAAGATAGGAGCCATCGCAGGGAGTACAAAGATCAACCTTCGTAAAAAAGGGGTGTTGGTCTTTTGTGCTGACAATGGGGTGATCGTCCATGGAGTTTCACAAAGTGACAGCAGTGTCACAACAGCCATCGCCCATAATCTCGCAGCAGGTACAGCAAGTGTCTGTGTGATGGCAAAAGCCTGTGGTGCCGATGTGTTTCCCATTGATATGGGCATGAAGGACACGGTGGCAGGATTGATGGATTGCAAACTTATGCAGGGAACCAAGGACATGGTGACGGGACCTGCCATGTCCAGAGACACAGCGATCGCTGCTATAGAAACAGGTATCGCACTGGTGAAAGAGAAGAAAGAACAGGGATATGGAATACTTGCCACAGGTGAGGCAGGTATTGGAAATACCACGACGAGCAGTGCAGTCGCTGCTGTATTACTGGGTCGTCCTGTGGATCAAGTCTGCGGGCGTGGTGCAGGACTTTCCAGTGAGGGACTGGTGCGAAAATGTGAGGCGATCCAAAATGCACTGAAAGTAAACCAGCCGGATGCGTGTGATCCTGTTGATGTGCTTGCTAAGGTGGGAGGACTGGATATTGCCGGAATGGTGGGTGCATTTTTGGGCGGAGCCATCTACGGGATACCTGTGGTCATGGACGGTGTCATCTCGGCGACGGCGGCATTGTGTGCGGTGCGTCTCCATGCCCATGTGAAAGATTATATCCTGCCATCCCATATGAGTGCAGAGCCTGCAGGACAGATGCTGTGTGATGAACTGGGACTGGAACCGATAGTACATGCTGGTATGCACTTGGGAGAGGGAACGGGTGCGGTACTCTTATTTCCTATACTGGATGTTGCACTTGCTGTATATGAATATGCGGCTACATTTGAAGAGATTGCAGTTGAGGCTTATGTAGCACAGAAATAATGTGGGGAATATTACATGAAGAAAATTAATACGGTTCTAATCGTGGAGGACCAGGAAGTAAATAGAAAGATCGTAAAACGAATATTACAGGAACAATACGATGTACTGGAAGCGGACAACGGTAAAAAAGCATTGGAATTAGTGGAAGAGCATTCAGAAATAGGTGTGATACTTCTAGACCTTATCATGCCTGTTATGGATGGCTTTTCTTTTCTTGCAAGAATACAGGATATCGGGAAAGGTACCATACCGGTAGTGGTCATGACAGCCAATAATGATGCAGCAATGGAAATAAAATCCCTGCAGGCAGGCGCCATTGATTATGTCAGTAAACCAGTAAATCCTGATATATTGAGACACCGGGTTCGCAAGGCGATGGATCGCAATCAGATGCTCATGTATCAGCAGATGGAATATTTTTCCGCCCATGATACATTGACGGAATTGTATAACCGCAGGAAAATGTTCGAGGAGACCAGGATCATGCTGGATACTCATCCCAATGTTGAATTTGCATTTATGCGGTTCGATATAGATAAATTCAGACTTTATAATTCAGCCATGGGTGAAAAAGAGGGGGATAAGCTGTTACTGTATGCAGCCCAGGGGATTCGCACAGTGGCTGCGGATTTTGAAGTATGTACCTATGGAAGAATCGATGCGGATGTATTCTGCTTATGTGCCCCCTATGAGCAGGATGTCATCATGCATCTTGTGGAGAGACAATGTCTTTTCCTCACAGAATATCGAAAGGACTATACGTTTGATTCCTCCGTGGGAATCTATGTGATCGATGATAGAAAGCTCAGTGTGGAGACCATCTTTACAAGGGCTTCCATGGCTGCTTACAAATGTAAGAATAACTTTGATGTGCGATACGCGTATTATGAAAATTCCATGGGACAGAAAGTGGAAGAGGAACAGAAAATCACAAATGAGATGCGGAGTGCGCTGGAGCAGGAACAGTTTGTAGTCTATCTGCAGCCCAAATATGATCTGCTGACAGATCTGCCTGCAGGAGCAGAGGCACTGGTAAGATGGATGCATCCGGAGAAGGGCATCATATCCCCGGGAATATTTATCCCTGTGTTTGAGAAAAATGGGTTTATAGCAAATCTGGATTATTACATGTGGGAACATGTCTGTATGCTGTTACATAAATGGCTGGAACAGGGGAAAGTGGTGGCACCGGTCTCTGTGAATGTATCCCGTATATCTCTATATAATCCAAATGTAGATGAGAAACTACTGGAGCTGGTGCGAAAATATGAGATTGATCCTAAACTATTACAGATTGAAGTGACAGAAAGTGCTTATATGATGAATCCCGAGATGATGGCACAAACCATCGGAACGCTGAGGGAGGAAGGATTCACCATATTGATGGATGATTTTGGCAGTGGATACTCGTCATTGAATACGTTAAAGGATATCTCTATAGATGTGCTGAAGCTGGATATGAAATTTCTGTCAGCGGGCAAAGATGAGACAAAAGGGGAAAAGATCATATCCTCCATCGTGAGAATGGCAGGCTGGCTGGGCATGGAGGTCATCGCAGAAGGCGTGGAGACACGGGAGCAGAAACAGTTCCTGGAGAGCGTTGGGTGTGGTTATGTGCAGGGGTATTACTATGCAAAGCCTATGCCGGTGGAAGCCTATGAAAAGCTCATGGAAGAGAAGATAGATATCAAAGTCGCTATGGCCGAAGGAATTTCTGAGGAAAATACAGAAGCAATCTGGTCTTCTGATCCACGAATCGAGCAGGTACTGTCCGGGGTGGAGCTTCCGGTTGCCATTATGGAATATGCCCATTCAGGGGTGGAGATCATAAGAACCAATAAGAACTATCAGGCAGAGTTCAGCGTGGAAGCAATGCAGCATTCCAGAGAACAGCTGGATCCTATGGATACAGCACGGGTAAAGCAGATGTTCGATGCCATCGTAAACGAAAACAAATCGTCCATGTGTGAAGTGACTTACATGAAGAGTAACGAGTGCAGATGGGTGAGAATCAAGGCACGAAGAATTATGAAGGTGGCGAATGCAACGCTTTTATGCTGCGTATTTGAAGATATCACAGCAGAGAAAGTATACGAGAACAGACTGGCAAATATTATCAATCTTTTTGATACAAATGAACGGAAGAGCAAGATACTGGTGGTGGATGACCTGGAGATCAGCAGAGCGAACATTCGCAGTATGTTCGAGAATCAGTTTGATATCCTGGAGGCAAAGGACGGGGAAGAGGGAATGGATATGCTCCATGCAAATCTGGAGCATATCTCCGTGATCCTCCTGGATATGATGATGCCCAAAATGGATGGAGCAGCGTTCCTGAAAGAAAAAAATAAAATGAAAAACGCAGCAGATATTCCGGTGATTGTTATCTCCGCGGAGGACAGTGCTTCCATCCAGCTTGGTATGCTGAAAAACGGAGTTAATGATTACATATTGAAACCTTTTGATCCGGACATCACAAGACAGCGTGTGGAGAATGTGATTTCCTATAAGAGCAGATTCAACCAACTGATCAGGGAATATAAGAGGGACATTCTGGAAAAGGATTCCTGAGGAAAATATATCCGTTGATTTCTATATTCTAATGTGATAACATGCCTTTATAAGTAACGTTCTGGTTACCTGTAAGGGCATTTTACTGCCTATTCTATTCTACTACAAAGTCGATTCGACAAAAATTCTCTGGACATTATGGCATATATGCCATATAATAAAAATGAAAATACAAAGGACAAAAATGGATAAATTTACAATAGAATTTTATGAACGAGAAAACGGAACTATTCCAGCGGAAGAATTTCTGTTAAGTCTGAATGTGAAAATGCGTGCAAAATTGGTGGGAATCATGAAGATTCTTCAAGAAAAAGGAAACTTACTAAGAGAGCCGTACAGCAAACATTTGGAAGAAGGAATATTCGAACTTCGTGGGAAGGTTGGAAATGATATCTCCCGCGTGTTATACTTTTTTTATCATGATGGTAAAATAATAGTATTGAGTGGGTTTCTGAAAAAGACACAGAAAACACCCAGATCTGAGATCATAAGAGCTAAGAGATACAGGAATGATTATCTGGAAAGGTATGGGAATCATGAAAAAATTTGATGATTTTTTGGATGAACAATTACAGGAAGCGGAATTTAAGAAAGCGTATGATGATTTACAGCCGGAGTTCGATGTGATTCGTGCAATCGTCGATGCAAGGACTTCTCAAAATCTTACGCAAAAGCAATTGGCGGAAAAAACAGGTATCAATCAGTCAGACATAAGCAAACTTGAAAACGGTACAAGAAATCCATCTGTTAATTTACTGAAAAGACTGGCAGACGGTATGGGGATGGTACTGAAAATCGAATTTGTTCCAAAACGGAAAATATAATGTAATGCTTGAAGGCATTTTTCGATTTTGCGCATGGGGTTCTGAATAGTAGTTACCGTTGGTGAATTGCAGAAGTAAATTCCACTTTGCAAGTTTAAATTCCACCTTTTGAAATTTTTTTACAGAAAAAATAAAATTTTGGTATGAAATATCCAGAATCAAGGTTAAAATGGAGTTATAAGCCGT
>JAQVCT010000007.1 GCA_028689655.1 Lachnospiraceae bacterium | reverse complement strand
GTCATGTTGATCATGGTAAGACTTCTCTTCTGGATGCTATCAGAAAATCAAATGTAACGGATCGTGAGGCTGGTGGTATTACACAGCACATTGGTGCGTATACTGTAAATATTAACGATCAAAAGATAACATTCCTGGACACACCAGGTCATGAGGCGTTTACAGCAATGCGTATGCGTGGTGCCAACTCCACAGATATCGCCATTTTGGTGGTAGCAGCAGATGATGGCGTGATGCCACAGACTGTGGAAGCAATCAACCATGCCAAGGCAGCAGGCATCGAAATCATCGTAGCGGTGAACAAGATGGATAAACCAAGTGCCAATATTGATCGTGTAAAACAGGAATTGGCAGAATACGAACTGATTCCGGAAGACTGGGGCGGCAGTACTGTATTTGCACCTGTTTCAGCGAAATCAGGTGAAGGTATTCCACAGCTTCTCGAGATGATCGTATTGACATCAGAGATACTGGAATTAAAGGCAAATGCCAAGAGAGATGCAAGAGGTCTTGTCATCGAAGCACAGTTGGATAAAGGACGTGGTCCTGTGGCAACAATCCTGGTACAGAAAGGTACTTTACATGTAGGTGATTTCGTCGCAGCAGGTTCCTGCCATGGTAAAGTAAGAGCCATGATCGATGATAAGGGCAGACGTGTGAAGGAAGCAAGTCCATCTACACCAGTAGAGATCCTGGGATTAAATGATGTTCCAAATGCAGGAGATGTATTTGTGGCACCTAAGAATGATAAAGAAGCAAAACAGTTCGCAGATACCTTTATCTCACAGCATAGAGAGAAAATGCTGGAGGATACCAAGGCTAAAATGTCACTGGACGATCTGTTCACACAGATTCAGGCTGGTAACTTAAAAGAATTAAATATTATTATCAAAGCGGATGTACAGGGTTCGGTGGAGGCTGTAAAACAGAGTCTCGCAAAACTTTCCAACGAAGAAGTCGTGGTAAAAGTGATTCACGGCGGTGTTGGCGCGGTCAATGAATCAGATGTCATCCTGGCAAGTGCTTCCCAGGCGATCATCATCGGATTTAACGTTCGTCCGGATGCCACTGCAAAAGCCACCGCTGAGCGAGAGGGTGTTGACTTACGACTTTACAAAGTAATCTATCAGGCAATCGAAGATGTGGAGGCAGCCATGAAAGGTATGCTGGATCCTGTATTTGAGGAGAAGATCATCGGTCATGCAGAAGTTCGCCAGATTTTCAAAGCTTCCGCAGTTGGTAATATCGCCGGCTCCTATGTACTGGATGGTGAGATTCAGAGAAACTGTAAAGTTCGTATTACCAGAGAAGGCAATCAGATCTTTGAGGGTGAGTTAGAGACACTGAAGAGATTTAAAGATGAAGTAAAAGAAGTAAAAGCTGGATTTGAATGTGGTCTTACATTTGTAGGATTTGATCAGATGCAGGAACTGGATATTGTAGAAGCATATATTATGGTAGAGGTTCCACGCTAATTGTACCGGGAAAGTGGTGGCAATATGAGAAAGAACAGTATAAAGAATACAAGAATCAATGGGGAAGTACAGCGTGTGCTGGCGGATGTGATTCGTGGGGAAATCAAAGACCCACGTATCAATCCATTTACCTCTGTGATCGCAGTGGAAGTGTCTCCGGATCTGAAGACGTGCAAGGCATGGATCAGTGTATTGGGAGATAAGAAATCCCAGGATGATACCCTGGCAGGTCTGAAGAGTGCCTCCGGATTTATTAAGAGTAAATTAGCGAAGACCATCAACCTTCGCAACACACCGGAGATCACATTTGTGATGGATCAGTCCATCGAGTATGGCGTAAATATGTCAAAGATGATTGATGATGTACAGAAAAAACAAAGTCATAACGAAGATGATATGTAGTTCAAAGCATACGATGCTGGGAATTAAGCACTTCGTCACATGGTTCCCAATTCTTGGTGATTAAGGATTGGGAATTATTTTACATAGAAAGAGTGAATTATATGAAAGAAATAAAAAATGAAGTAAAGGATAATCGTGTGAATATTCTGGAACTGGCAAAAGATGCCAAGGTGATCGGTATCAGTGGTCATATGAGACCGGATGGAGACTGCGTGGGTTCTACGCTGGGACTTTATCTATATCTGAAAAAAGCAGTGCCAAAGGCAAAGATAGTGCTATATCTGGAGCAGCCATCTGATATTTTTAAGGATCTGAAAGGATATGATGAGATACAGTCAGATTTTGACGGGGATGAGACCTATGATCTGTTTTTTGCACTGGATGGGGAGAAGAGCAGACTGGGCGGCGCAGAGAAATATTTTGACAGCGCAAAAGTCACCGTAAATATCGATCATCATATCAGTAACCGTGGCTCAGGTAAGTATAATTATGTAGTGCCTGAGGCAAGCTCAGCCAGCGAACTGGTATTTGATCTTATGGAGGAAGTCTATGTGGACGTAGATATTGCCAAGGCAATTTATACTGGTATTATCCATGACACAGGGGTATTTCAGTACTCCAATACTGCGCCAAAGACGCTGAATATTGCGGCAAAATTGATTGCCTATGGATTTGATTTCTCAGAGATCATCGACAGGACGTTCTATGAGAAGACCTATATACAGAATCAGATCATGGGACGTACTTTGCTGGAGAGTATGCTCTTCATGGATGGCAGATGCATCGTGGGCATGGTGGATCGAAAGACCATGGATTTCTACGGGGTAGAACCGAAGGATCTGGACGGCATTGTAAATCAACTCCGTGTGATCAAGGGCGTGGACTGCGCAGTGTTTATGTACGAGACGGATACACTGGAGTACAAGGTAAGCATGCGCTCCAATGACACTGTGGATGTGGCAAAGGTTGCCGGATTCTATGGTGGCGGCGGACACAAAAAAGCTGCTGGATGCACCGTAAACGGAACATTCCATGATGTCATCAACAACCTGTCCCAGAGCATTGCCATGCAGATGAAAGCATATGACTCGAAGAGCATGACGTAAATATGACGGGATTATTTGGTAATCGCGTGAACATAGGACTGGATTACGAAGTATCCAGGTCATCATGTTAAAATATGCTTTGCATACGAAGTAACCGGATCAGGAATGCTTAAAACACAGGAACAGAATAAAAAAACGGGAAAAAATATATGTATAATGGAATCTTGAATGTATATAAAGAGAAAGGCTACACATCCCATGATGTGGTGGCGAAGCTGAGAGGTATCTGCAAACAGAAAAAGATCGGACACACAGGAACCCTTGACCCGGATGCGGTGGGGGTTCTGCCGGTGTGTCTTGGAAATGCCACAAAATTGTGCGATATGCTCACAGATAAGAGTAAGGAATATGAAGCAGAATTTCTGCTGGGCGTCACCACAGACACCCAGGACATCAGTGGTCAGGTAAAGGAAGAAAGAGAAGTGAATGTGACGGAAGAGCAGGTTCGGGAAGCGGTTCTAAGCTTCAAAGGTGCGTATGACCAGATACCACCTATGTATTCGGCACTGAAAGTTAATGGGAAAAAGCTGTACGAGCTTGCCAGACAGGGAGTAGAAGTGGAGCGCAGGGCGAGAAGAGTGGAGATTCATGAGATTCAGATTCTATCTATCGCTATGCCCTACATACGGATGCGCGTACATTGCTCCAAAGGGACTTACATCAGGACATTAGGTGTGGACATCGGTGAGAAGCTTGGCTGTGGGGCAGTCATGACGGTATTAAAGCGCACCAGAGTGGGGACATTTACCGCGGAGAATGCACTTACCCTGTCACAGATTGAGGCTTTGCGGGATCAGGATATACTTCTGAATCACATGGTAACCGTGGAGGAAGTCTTCCAACATCTGCGAAGAGGAACGGTCAAGGTGGAATTTCGTAAATTTATTGATAACGGGAATGCCATTCGGGAAGTACAACTGGAGGAACAGAATCAGTGGCAGGATGGGGAAGAGATACGAATCTACAATAATGACGGTGCGTTTTGTGGTATTTTTCAGTACAGACAAAGTGAGAGATTATGTAAGCCGGTGAAGATGTTTCCTATGTCACAGGCTTAGTGGAAGGATATTGGACGATGAAGCTGATACAGGGAACGACAGAGTTCGAATTGGATAGAGAAAGTGCGGTGGCCATCGGCAAATTTGATGGCGTACACCTGGGACATCAGAAACTGCTGCAGCAGATTCTTGATTGGAAAAAGGAGGGACTGCAGGCGGTCATCTTTACTTTTGATCCGCCCCCAGCGGTATTTTTCCAGCAGACGACGAAAAAAGAACTGACCACACAGGTGGAAAAACGAAAATTATTTGAACAGATGGGAATCGATGTGCTTATCGAATTTCCCCTGAATATGAATACAGCGGCTACCAGACCGATAAATTTTATAGAACAGATCCTGGTGAGAAGAATAAAGGCGAAAAAGATTGCTGCGGGAACGGATCTCTCTTTTGGCTATCGCGGCGCAGGCAACTGTGAGCTGTTGCAAAGTAAAGCCAATGAATACGACTTTGAGGTAAAGATCATAGATAAGGTCTGTCTCAATGGAAGAGAGATCAGCTCTACCTATGTGAGGGAAGAGGTGGAAAAGGGAGATATGGAACTGGTCACCACCCTCATGGGAAGCCCCTACAGCGTCCATGGTATCGTACAGCATGGTCAGAAGCTAGGGCGCACCATTGATATGCCTACGGTGAATTTACTGCCCATCGCGGACAAACTTCTGCCACCCCGGGGCGTTTATTTTTCCTATATTTATTATGGGGGACAGAGATGGTATGGGGTCACCAATATCGGCTGTCGTCCTACGGTCAGTGCAAACGAAGTGATCAGTGTGGAGACCTATATCTACGGGTTCGATGAGGAAATCTACGGGGAAGATATTGCAGTTGCCCTATTGCATTATCGCAGACCGGAAATGAAATTTGCCAATGTGGAAGAATTGAAAAATCAAATGCAGCAGGACAGGGAAGCAGGTCGTGCTTATTTTGCGTGATAATGATATATTGTGAAAAAAATATTTAATCTTGTATCTTGATGAATTTTCACTTACAATATATTATGTAGATAAATGTAAAATTTAGGAAAAAATTGTGTAAAAAGCAAGAAAAAACAAATTAATTGAATTGAGTACAATCCGGACTTCATTTCGAGAATACAGGGAGATTATATGAACATTTCAATATTATTGTCCATGGCAGGTGGACTTGGATTATTTTTACTTGGTATGAAACTGATGAGTGATAGTATTGAAAAGGCGGCGGGAGCGAAGCTCAGAAGTATTCTGGCATTCTTTACCACCAATCGATTTACAGGTATGCTCGTAGGAATCGTCTTTACCGGTATCATTCAGTCTTCGTCAGCATGTACGGTCATGGTAGTCAGCTTTGTAAACTCCGGTCTGATGAATCTGTATCAGGCGGCCGGCGTTATATTCGGTGCCAATATTGGTACCACCATCACATCTCAATTGGTATCCTTTAATTTATCTGAAATAGCACCGGTATTTTTATTGGTGGGTGTTGTTATCATCATGTTCGGCAAGAAACAGAAATTGACAAGAATCGGTGACATTATCGTAGGTTTTGGTGTACTTTTCATGGGCCTGAGCGGTATGTCAGGTGCGATGTCCGGCATCAAGGAAATGCCGGAGGTAGTGTCCATGCTCAGCAGTCTGTCCGATCCATTTCTGGCAGTGTTGGTGGGTACGGTTCTCACAGCAGTCATTCAGAGTTCCTCCGTTACAGTCAGCATCGTATTATTGATGGCAAACCAGGGACTGCTGGGATTACCGATTTGTCTGTATATCGTGCTGGGATGTAATATCGGTTCCTGCGGCTCCGCGATCCTGGCGTCCCTTGCAGGTAAGAAGGATGCCAAGCGGGCGGCGATGATCCACTTTCTGTTCAATGTGATCGGAACGGTCATCATGTTCGGCATTTTCCAACTGGCATTGAATCCGGTGATGTCCTTTATCACCTGGCTATCAGGAGCCAATGCAGGACGGTTTGTTGCCAATGCTCATACGACTATTAAGATCTTCCAGGTACTCATATTATTGCCATTCTCATCACTCATTGTAAAGCTGACTTATTTACTGGTGCCCGGGGATGATAAGAAGGTGGATTACAGAGAGAACTTCCAGTTAAAGTATATAGGGGGAAAAGTGGTATTTAATCCTGCAACGGCAGTGGTGGAGGTAATCCGCGAGCTGGAACGTATGGCAGATCTCGCCAGCGAGAACTTGAACCGTGCCATGAATGCATTGATTACCTTAGACGAAGATGATATTCAGGAAGTCTATAAAGTAGAAAAAAATATTAACTTTTTAAATCATGCAATTACAAATTATCTGGTGAAGATCAACCAGACCACCCTTCCCATTGAGGATTTGAAGAGCATGGGCGCATTATTCCATGTGGCAAATGACATCGAGCGAATCGGCGATCATGCGGAGAATGTTGTGGATGCGGCACAGCGCAGAAAAGAAGCGGGTGTTGCGTTCAGTAAAGAGGCACAGCATGAACTGGGCGAGATGATGGATATGGTCAACAGTATCATGCGCTATTCCATTGATGTATTTGCCCACAATGCGGAGGAGCATGTGTCGGACATCATGGAATTGGAGAACAAGATCGATGAGAAAGAAAGAGAACTCCAGGGGAAACATGTGGAACGACTGACTAAGCAGGAATGCAGCCCAGAAGCAGGTATGATATTCTCAGATATCGTCTCCGGTCTGGAGCGCGTGGGCGATCATGCCACCAACATTGCATTTTCCATTATGGACAGTGAAAGGGAAGAGCAGAAGGAAGCATAAACGGAATTGTACAGGAAAGGCTGCAACGATTGTTGCAGCCTTTTCCTATGATGAGGGTATGTGTTGGCAGTGACAGGAAGGTTCTGGAAATGACAAATTCATCGTTGACAGAAAGAAGTCGTGTGATATAATACAAAAGTAACATTTGTAACAATTACGTAATATTTGGAGGGATTGTTTTGAAATATTTGAAATATAAGAGATTACTGGGAGTGCTGATCTGTGTGTCATGTACCTCCCTTTTCATACAGAATGGTACAGATGCAACCACCGTATCCTCGTCCATAGGTCAGAGAACAGCAGGAGCAGCAGAGGCACTGGATGTGAAAGACAGCCTGGATGTGATATTGAAGGATGCAGGAGCGGCCAAAGTATTGGAGGACAAGCAGGAAGAAACATTGTGGGGCTATGATAACCTGGGAATAGCCAATGTGGAAGGTAACTTGAATATTCGTGCTACTGCGGCGGAGGATGGTAAGATCGTAGGCAAACTCTCTGGAGATGGAGCATGTGAGATCATTGATTTTAAAGATAGCTGGGCACATGTGAAATCGGGAAAAGTGGAAGGCTATGTGGCAAAGGAATATCTGTTAATGGGACAACAGGCGAAAAAAAGAGCCAAAGAAATTGTGAAGAAAATGGCAATTGTTACCACAGATACTCTGAAAGTACGTGGAGAGCCCAACACGGATTCGGAGGTCATCACACTGGTACCCAATGGAGAAGAGTTGGAAGTCGTAGAAAAATTGGAAGAAAGAGAAGAATTGCAGAATATTCAGGAGGTCGATGGATGGGATGCAATCATGCTGGATGATGAAGTGGCATATGTCTCTAATGAGTATGTGAAGATAGAAGAGAAACTTGACACGGCTGTCACATTGACAGAATTATTATATGGCTCAGGTGTATCCGATGTGAAGGTAGATCTGGTGAAATATGCACAGCAATTTGTGGGGAATCCCTATGTCTGGGGTGGAACCAGTCTGACGAAGGGTGCAGATTGTTCAGGATTTGTGCTGAGCATTTTTAAGAAATATGGTGTTTCCCTGCCCCACTCTTCAAGGGCACAGGCAAACTGTGGAACCAAGGTGGATGCGCTGAATGCACAGCCAGGAGATCTGTTCTTCTACTCTAAAGGCGGTTCCATCAATCACGTGGCGATCTATATCGGAAACGGACAGGTCGTGCATGCCAGCAATCCAAAGACGGGCATCCGTATTTCCAACGCATTTTACAGGACTCCGGCGACTGTGAGAAGAATCATCTCCAATTAGAATTACTCCAGCGTCCATACGCCTTTCGAGGGCTTTCGCTTTTAAAAGTGGAAGTCCTTTTTCTGATTGTAAAGAGTTCAAGTATGTCGGAACAAATTGACTTTTGACAAAAAAACTCATATTATAGATAATGTGTAGTTTTCTTATTTTAAGATTACATTCTGACCGAAGCCGAGAACAGAAAAGAAGTTTTGGCTACTTGGATAAGCCGGTTAAAACAAACGGCAATTCGGGAATAAGGAAAGGATAGAGGCGGCTGTATGGATACGAAATTAACTATGCTCATTGTCGATGATATTGATACAAATAGGGCGGTAATGACGGCTGTCTTTTCCGATGAGTATGAAATTTTATATGCGGGAAACGGAAAAGAGGCTATCGATGTCATCCAAAAGCACAGCAAGAATATTTCAGTTGTTCTACTTGACATGATAATGCCGGTGATGGATGGGATTGAAGTACTTAAGTGGCTGAAGGGCAGTACCTATAACAACATTCCGGTAGTTGCAGTAACCGCGGAGGAAAGCTATCAGTTGGAAGCTCTGGAAAATGGAGCGGCGGATTTTATTACAAAGCCTACTGACGAAAGAATCATAAAAGCACGTATCAAAAACGTGCTTGTTCGTTTTGCACTTGAAAAAGAGCAAAGGCTAAATGATACACTTAAAAAAAATAAGATAGAAATGGACAACCTGATCAATAGCATACCAGGCGGTATTGCGATTTACCGCTTGACCGATCATTTTGAAACGCTGTATTTTTCAGATGGTGTGGCCGCTTTAAGTGGATATACGAAGGACGAGTATGCTGCATATATCAAAGGGGATGCCTCAAGGATTATATATGGAGAAGATCGGGCTCGTGTGTTGGAGACTGTTACAGACGCTATAAAAAATAGCATTCCTATTGATGTAGCCTATCGCATTTGCCTTAAAAATGGCGGGCTTTTATGGGTGAATTTAAACGCCATTTTAATAGAGACAGAGGAAGAGGGATTCCTCGTCCATGCTGTTTTTCAGAAATCTCCTAAAATGGCACAGCTATATGCCAATCTGGTGAATGAATCTCAGAGTGCAATCTATGTCAGTGATACAGTGAATTATGACTTGTTGTACATTAATCAAAGGGGTCTTGAGTTGATTGGAAAGAGCAGAGAGGCCTGCACAGGAAAAAAGTGTTACGAGGTCCTGTTTCATCAGACAACCCCCTGTAAGTTCTGTAAAATTCATTCCATGCATTACACGCAATTTGTGGATAGAGATGTTCCATATCCTATAAACGACAGTATTTATCATTTAAGAGGAAAACTCATTGATTGGAACGGAATCAAGGCACATGTGGAATACATTGAAGATGTGACTCAAAGCAGAAAAACCGAACAGGAAAACAAGGCGCTGACGGATCAGCTATCCTCTGTGATTGAGCACGTGCCAGGCGGTATGTGTTTGTATCTTGCAGACCAAAATGGAATTCGTCCCGTTGTTCACAATCAGGCATTTTATAAAATATTTGGCTATTCCAATGAAAATATGAAATCTATACAGCAACAAACAGACTACTTAAATGTGCATCCAGACGACCTTGCCAAACTGCAGGAAAAGATGAATGCTGCAATCCGGGCATCAGCTCCTGTAAGCCATACCTATCGTATATTTAATGACTGTAAGAAGGAATATATCTGGATTTATCTCAATGGGATTATCATGGATCAGGCAGACGGCACGAAGCTTTGCTATGTCAGCTATACGGATGTAACCGAAGAACGCAAGGTTCAGGAACAACTCATGCAGGCAAAAAATGAGATGCAGATATTGATGAAAAAGGAAGAGGAAGCGCTAAACAGCTACCGCACTTTAGTCAATACGGTTCCAGGCGGGATTGCACGGTATGAAGTGGTTGATAATAAGATAAAAACACAGTTTTACAGCGATGGATTATGTGAATTATCCGGTTATACCCGAGAAGAACGAGAACTAATTTGTCGTGAGGATGCTATGGCGCTGACTTACAAAGAAGATATTCCTTTGCTACAGGAAACCATGAAGTATGCGATTGAAAATTGCTCGAATATTGATTTGACCTATCGTATTAATACAAAACTTGGTATACCTCGCTGGATTAACCTTCGATGCACTTATTTAAATAGTGAATATGGAAAGCCCACATTTCATGCGGTATTTACAGATGCTGATAAAATGAAAAGTATTGAAGATGCGCAGAAAGAACAACAATTGCGCTATCAGGTGGCAATCAAAAGCTCTGGAATCAATGTTTGGGAATATAATATTCAGAAAGATATGCTGACAGTAATATCAAATTCAACCAGAATTAAACAAAATTGCTTTACGATTGAAAACTATATTCATTCAACGATACAAAACGGATATGTCAGAGAAGACAGTCTGGAAACTTTTTACAGTATCTTTGAAAGACTGAAAAATGGTGTAAAGGAAGTAAGTGAAGATATCTGGTACAAAACAACAGACGAAGTTGGCTGGTGGTGCGAACGTGTCATTTATACGACGGTATTTGATGAAAAAGGTGTGCCCGTGAAAGCATTTGGTGCTGGCAGAGATGTGACCCGGGAAAAAGAGGCGATCAAGAAGTTTGATGAAGAGATGTCTTATCGCGCTGCGATGCAGGAGGCCAATATTGACTCCTTAAAAATCAATCTGACACAAAATACAATTATCGACGGAGATAGTCCGTTCCGTGTGTTAAGTGAATTGATAGACGGCAATAATGCAGACTTGTATTTTTCAAAAACTGTGGACTATATTCTTGGCGAAAAGAACAAAGAAGAATATAGAGATACCTTCAATCGTCAGTCTTTACTTAACTGCTTTAACCGCGGAGATTATTCTCTTTCCATGGAATTTAGCCGTGTTTTTGATACCAATAAAATTTATTGGATTAAATATAATGTTCATTTAATGAAAAATCCGGAAACAAAAGATATTTTTGCGTTTGTTGTGGCCAATGATACTTCCGATGAAAACGTGATGAAATCTATCATGGAAACCATTGCCAGAACGGATTATGACTTTTTTGTTGTTGTGGACGGCACCAGCGATAGAGCAGTTGATTATACCGTCAACTCCGGAAAAAGACTTTTTACAGAGGAACAACCATTTCAGGAACGAAATGAAATGTTGATTCGGCAGGTTGTCTGTAAAGAAGACGTTGAGCGTGTTGTTGAGGAATGCCGCATTTCCAATGTTCTTAAAAATATTGAAAACGATAATGTACATAAATTTGATTTTAATATTCGGGAAAAAAATGGCGAGATTCACCGCAAACAACTGCAGCTTACATTAATTGACCGGGAAAGAAAAGCATATCTAATGACGCGAATTGATGTGACGGGGGTATACAATGAGCAAGTGCGCCATCAAAAAGAACTGGAGCAGGCACTGATTTCCGCAAAACAGGCCAATCTTGCGAAATCAGATTTTCTGGCACGTATGAGCCATGATATTCGTACGCCTATGAATGCGATTATTGGTATGACGGAGCTTGCCATGTATGAAGCAAACACTCCTAAGACTGCGGAATATTTAAGAAGCATTGATTCCTCCAGTCATTTTTTGCTGGGGCTTATTAACGATATTCTAGATCTGAGCAAGATCGAAAGTGGTAAAATAAAACTCCTTGAAGAACCATTTACGTTGGAAGAGTTCAGACGCAGTATAGAAACAGTCATTCTTCCGTTGATGGAGGCAAAGCATATTGAATTTGTCATGAATTTAAACAGCGACGTCAACTGTATAATGACGGATAAGCTTCGATATACACAGATTTATTTTAATTTGTTGTCTAATGCGGTGAAGTTTACGCCGGTAGGTGGCCGCATTGAATTTAGCTGTGAACATATCCCTGATCGTGACGGTAAATATGGGATATGCTGTACGGTTCGCGACAATGGGATAGGTATGAGTGATGACTTTCAAAAGCGTCTATTTGAGCCGTTTACCCAAGAGAATAGGGATTCAAATTCTATCGAGCCAGGCACGGGACTGGGACTTGCTATCGTAAAAAATCTGGTGGAGGCAATGGGCGGCTCAATCAAAGTATCCAGCACAATTGGAAAAGGTACGGAGTTTGTGGTAGAGCAATATGTTTTCACTGCAGAATCAGATGCAGAAAAAGAAAAATTATCCGACTGTTTTGAGACGGATATATTCGGAACACGTATTCTATTAGTGGAGGATAATCATCTGAATATTGTAGTTGCGACGAATCTTCTTGAGCGAAAGGGCTGCATTGTTGAATTAGCTGCCAACGGCAAGGAAGCGGTACAGCAATTCTCACAAAATGCGGCGTTTTACTATGATGCCATTTTGATGGATGTACGTATGCCTGTTATGGGTGGTCTGGAGGCAACGGAACAAATTCGGAATATGGCAAAAGCGGATGCAAAATCCATTCCTATCATTGCAATGACAGCGGATGCCTTTGTGGAGGATCAGGATAAAACCCAAAAAGCAGGTATGAACGCACATTTGTCCAAACCGATTGACCCCAAATTGCTGTACGGCACACTTTACGCATCCATTCATGAGAAGGAAGCGGTAACGAAGGAGAACATGTGAGATGAAAGAGAACCAATTGAAAAATAGAAGTCAATCCAATGAGAACGAATCCATGCGGGAGTTAGAATTGTATCGTGCTTCCAGGCTTTGCGGCGTTTTTACGGTTGTGGTAGATGAACATTTTACCCTGCTTTATGGAAATGACATGTATTATCAGATGCATGAATATACCAAGGAGAGCATGGCGGCACGTATCCATAATCATTGTAGTGAATATGTGCATCCGGAGGATTTCCCAAGGGTGATGGAAACGATCAACGATACCCTGAATGCAGGCCACGATTATGCGGAATGGGTGATGCGCGTCATTACCGGCAATGGAAATATCCGCTATATTCTTTGCAGCGGAATCTTTACAGCTTCCAATGGAAAGATAATTATGGACGGTGCGGTCATGGATATCACCAGACAAAAGGAAACGGAGGAGGCACTTCGGCTCAGCGAGGAAAAGTTTCGTATTGCCACCCAGAACTCGGATGTATCCTTCTGGACTTATGACTTTGAAACCAAAGAAATCATTCAAACACAGGCTTCAAAAATGCGCCATGGACATGAGAAGATTGTGTATGATGTTCCCAATTCTTTGATTGAATCAGGTTATGTGCGTGAAGATTCTGTAAAGCCATTTAAAGAACTGTATCAAAAGTTGGAGCAGGGCGTGGAAACCTGCTCTGCTGATATTTGGCTGCATACCGTTGATAAACAGGGCTGGTGGTGTGAGCAGATGGATTATACCAATGTCTTTGATAAAACAGGAAAACCTGTTTATGCCCACGCGGTAGGTAAGGATATCACGGCAGTTAAGCTGGCAGAACAACGTTACAATGAGGAACTGGAATACTCAAAAGTAATTCAGCATGAAAAATTGCTTGCCAAGTCTCGTTCTAATATGACACAAAATATTATTGAATCGTGTACCGCGAAAGATAATGTCAGTGTGTTGAAGAAAGGTATGTTATACTCCGTCGGCACAGAACAGGTGGTTAAAACTGCTCTTACCGAGGAGCAGCAGGGGCAGATAAGGCATATGCTCAGACGTGACCGTGTACTAAAGGCATTCAATCAGGGGGACACACAGTATTCCTTTGATTATCAGCGCAAGGCCAAGGATGGAACGATTATTTGGGTGCGCACCACTGTGAAGTCCTATCAAAATCAGCAAACCAAGGATATCATGTCTTTTATGTATACCTATGATATCAACGAGGAAAAAATTAAGGACGGAATTATTCAGGCAGTGTCTGAAATTGAGCATGATTATGTCGCCTATGTGGATTTGAAAAATAACCGATATAAGATGTATGTTGGAAATCTGGAGAATGGTCCATTGCCAGAGGAGTATAGCGATGACTATGTAGCCTCTGTCATAAGGACGAATCGTGAAATCGTAGTTCCGGAGGACGTAGAGCGTATTATCCAGGATATGATGCCGGAATCGATTCAGAAAAATCTGGAAGAGAAAAGTGTTTTTTCCACCATTTGTGAGGTGCGGGACACTGATGGCAGTATACGCCAAAAAAGAATACAATACGCCTATTTAGATAAGCTGAGTCAGCAGATTGTTGTTACACGTAGTGATGTTACGGAACTGTTTAATCAGCAAAAACAACAGTATGATATGTTACAGACGGCACTCCTTGCTGCAGAGCAGGCCAATAGTGCAAAGAGCGATTTCCTTTCCCGCATGAGTCATGAAATCCGCACACCCATGAATGCAATTATCGGTATGTCTACCATTGCGGCACAGTCTATTGGGGATAATGCGCAAGTGGCGGACTGTATTAGCAAAATCGGAATTTCCTCTCGCTTTTTGCTCTCGCTCATTAACGATATACTGGATATGAGCAGAATAGAAAGCGGTAAGGTGCTGCTCAAAAGTGAAAAAATTCCATTTGAAGAATTTCTGAACGGAATCAATTCCATTTGCTACAACCAGGCTGGTGCTAAAAACATTGATTATGAAAACATTGTGGACTCCAGCGTGGAAGATTATTATATTGGAGATGCTATGAAACTCCAACAAATTATTATCAACATACTTTCCAATGCCATCAAGTTTACACCTGAGCATGGGAAAGTATCCATCGGTGTCCGCCAGATGGAAAAGACAAAGAATGATGCGATACTACGGTTTGTCGTTAACGATACGGGATGTGGCATTACAGAGGAATATATGCCCCATTTATTTGAACCATTTAGTCAGGAAAACTCGGGGACTACCACCATGTATGGTGGCACCGGTCTTGGTCTTGCAATCTGTAAGAACCTTGTTTCGATGATGGATGGCACCATTAATGTGCGCAGCATTAAAGGCGTGGGTACCGAATTTACCGTAGATGTGAAGCTTGGTATTACGGAAGAAACTAAGACGAGATATGCCAAAAAGCAGCACTATGATTTTGCAGAGTTGAAAGCACTTGTGGTGGATGATGATGTTGTTATTTGTGAGCAGGCGGTTATTACTTTAAAGGAGATTGGTGTAAAATCAGAATGGGTTGACAGTGGTAAAAAAGCGGTGAATCGAGTCAAGACAAAGTGGGAGAAAAAAGAATACTTTGATTTTGTTCTCATTGACTGGAAAATGCCGGAAATGGATGGGATTGAAACTGCAAGAAAAATTCGTGAAATTGTCGGTCCGGAGGTCACTATTATCATTATGACTGCCTATGACTGGGCAGCGATTGAGCATGAAGCAAAACTGGCAGGCGTCAACCTGCTGATGAGCAAGCCCATGTTCAAATCCTCCCTTATCTCTGCATTTGAAAAAGCATTTTATGAAAAGCATGACGAAGCCGAAACGGAAATAAAAGAGGATTTTAACTTTGAAGGTAAAAGAGTACTTCTGGTTGAAGATCATCCACTGAATGTGGAGGTTGCCAAAAAACTTCTGGAACGTAAGGGCTTTTTAGTGGAGCATGCGGAAAACGGAGTATGCGCAGTTGAGATGTATGCAAAGACTCCTGTGGGATATTACGATGCCATTCTCATGGATATTCGTATGCCTCAAATGGATGGACTGCAGGCAGCAAATGCAATTCGCCACATGAGTAAAGAAAGTTCCAAAAACATACCGATTATTGCCATGACGGCCAATGCCTTTGATGACGATATTCAAAAATCAAAGGCTGCAGGAATGAATGCCCATCTTGCCAAACCCATTGAACCAAAGCAAATGTTTCAGACCCTGTATGATTTTATTTATGAGAGAAGGGACGAAGGCGATGTATGACATAAAGGGAACACCGTCTTTTTCTGTCTCTCATATAGAGTATGTCTTGGCTCACTGTTCCGGCAGACCGGGCAGATTTGCCTGGCACTATGCTGGAAAATGACGTGTTTTATCCTACTATAATTATGGAGTGGTGTATATTCCACTCAAGGCTTTGGGTTGGAATGATATAAAACAAGAAAATTAACCGGATCGAATAAAAAGTCTTGACGATATTATAATAATGAGATATGATTGCTTTGAGGTTAGTTATAACTAACCTCAAAGCATAAATGAAAAAAACAGGAATGTGAAAGGAAGTGACAGAGAAGGTATGAAAATAAAACTGGATGGTGTCGCGGAAACGCTGCTGATTCCGCTGGCGGCAAAAGCCTGGGAAACAAGACGAAAGAGTCCCAGAATCGTGGATAGGGACGCGGTGGAGATGATGGGGAAGATCGACTATGATTTTTCCAAATTCGATAAACCCGGAAGTAAACAGGGCGTTATCGCCAGAAGTATGATACTGGATCGAGAAGTACAGAAATATGCGGATACATATGCAGATGCGGTATGTATCTGTATTGGATGTGGACTGGATACCAGGTATGAACGCATTCACCATGGAAAGATGAGATGGTATAATCTGGATTTCCCAGAGGTGATACGCCTTAGAAAACAGCTGTTACGGGAAGGAAAAAATGTATCTTGTATCAGCAAATCAGCATTAAATCCAGACTGGACTTCGGAGGTAGCGGAGCAGAGCGAACATGTACTCATATTATTAGAGGGGATTCTCATGTACTTTACCGAATTGGAAGTGATGCAACTCCTGTGTATTATCAAGAACAAATTTTCCAATGCCACGATTCTTGCAGAGATCATGCATCCCATGATGGTGAAGCAGTCCAAACATCATGATACCATCAAAAGTACCAATGCAACTTTCCATTGGGGTATCAAGTCAGGGAAAGAAATGGAAAAACTATGTGATCGCCTAAGGTTTGAAAAAGAATGGAATCTGACAGATGAACTGCTGGATCAGGGGATTTTGTTCAACATACTGGGAAGGATTCCTTTTATCAGAGACAAAAATGATAAAATCGTAAAATTAAAGGTTTGTTCACCCTGATGGAAATGAGGTCAGGGTATTATTATCCCACAGAGTTAGATATAACTAACAAATGGAAGGAGCAGTATGAGTAAGGATATCTTAAAAGTTGTTCAAAGAATGAATCTTCAGGATGTTGAATTGCAGCTGGCTTTACAGTGTGCTTCTTTGATTGCGGGATTAAAAATTTCCAATATGTTGAATCTTCCGGCATCGGACATCTCCAAAGTGAAGCAGATCCTGAAAAAATCTCATATCACATATGAAGTCCTGGTAATCAGGGAGGGAAAGGCAACGCTGCTGTTATTTGACAGAAAAAAACTGGAGAATTACATAGAAAGAGCAGAAGTACGGGAATTATTGCAGAAACTTGGATATGAGGATACCTCTTTTCAGGACATGATCATAAGATTTCAGGAGCGTTATAGAAGATATGCAGAAGAAAAATGTAACTTTCCTCACGAGGTGGGATTACTGTTAGGTTATCCGGTGGAGGATGTAAAAGGCTTCATGATAAATGAAGGAAAGAATTTTCTATGTGTGGGGTATTGGAAGGTGTATGAGAAGCCGGAAGAGAAGAAGAGACTATTCCAACAGTATGAGGTGGCGGAGAATACTATGATACAAATGGTATCCTACGGCATGCATATGGTGGATATCATCGATATCTATCGGGAAAAGAGCAACCGATGTGCATGTGTATGACAAGGAATAACCTGGAGTAAGGACCAGGGAGTAAAGGGTAAGAAATAAAGAATTGTGAATATGGTATTGGAATAAGGAATAAAAGAATAAGAACAGGCGAGAGCAGAAAAGAGGAAAAATGGATAAAGTATATGTCATTTATTGGTCACAAACAGGAAACACACAGGTCATGGCAGAGGCAGTGGGTGAGGGTGTGAAGGAGGCTGGAAAGGAAGCGGAAGTCTTATATGTGGGTCAGATGGCTGACAAAATGGAAGAACTGAAAACGGCAAAAGGCTTCGCACTTGGCTGCCCGGCAATGGGAGCGGAAGTGCTGGAAGAGATGGAGATGGAACCTTTTGTTATGGAAGTGGAAGGCTTTTGCCAGGGAAAGACAGTGGGGCTGTTCGGCTCCTACGGCTGGGGCGATGGACAGTGGATGCGCGACTGGGAAGAGCGCATGGGCAATGCTGGTGCCACAGTACTGAACCGCGAGGGAATCATATGTCAGGAGCTGCCGGATGCTGCAGTGATTGATGCGTGCAAAAATATGGGAAAGGAACTGGCTCTTGCCTGAAATAATTGAAATTATATATTTACATATGAATGGGAATATGTTACACTAACCAAGTATGAATAACCGATGCTCAGCGTATGGATACTCCAACCTTACACTTAGTATTTGGCGTTTGATATAATAATAACAGATTAAGAGGAGAAACAAAATGATTTCAAAAGAAAAGAAAACTGCAATTATCAATGAATATGCTACATGCCCTAACGACACTGGTTCACCAGAAGTTCAGGTCGCTGTATTAACAGCTAGAATTGCTGAACTTACAGAGCACTTAAAAGTGAATCAGAAAGACCATCACTCAAGAAGAGGTCTTCTTAAAATGGTAGGTCAGAGAAGAGGTTTACTTGGATACTTAAAGAAAAAAGATATTACAAGATACCGTACTTTGATCGAGAAATTAGGAATCAGAAAATAATCTTGCATTCAAATAGGACGGATATGATCCGTCCTATTTTTGAAATTAAAGATAAAATAGTCAATGAGACTTTTTTATACATGCTTTAAATTCATTTATTTAGTTACATGAGAGGTGGAAGAGTGCTTCCGAGACCACTGAAAAATAGATTGTCATGGGCAGACCGTGCGGAGTGAGAGTATATTTTTCAGTAGTTTCGGCATCTTCTACCTAAATCAGTAATACATCGCAAGCGGTGTATCACAGGAATTAGAAGGAGAAAGAATATGTACAAAACTTTTACAATGGACCTTGCTGGACGTACACTTTCCGTTGATATCGGAAGAGTGGGCAAACAGGCAAACGGATGCTGCTTTATGCACTATGGTGAGACAACAGTTTTATCAACTGCCACTGCATCAGACAAACCAAGAGACGGAATCGATTTCTTCCCACTGAGCGTAGAATATGAAGAAAAATTATATTCCGTAGGTAAGATCCCAGGTGGATTTAACAAAAGAGAAGGAAAAGCATCAGAGAACTCTGTATTAACATCACGTGTTATCGACAGACCTATGCGTCCTCTTTTCCCCAAAGATTACAGAAATGATGTCACATTAAATAATATGGTAATGTCAGTGGATCCGGAATGTAGACCGGAGCTTACAGCTATGCTTGGATCAGCACTGGCTACCAGCATCTCAGATATCCCATTTGATGGTCCATGTGCCACCACACAGATCGGTATGGAGAATGGAGAACTTATCATCAACCCCAATCAGGAGCAGTGGAAAAATGGTGATTTGAATCTGACAGTTGCTTCTACCAGTGAGAAAGTTATCATGATCGAGGCTGGAGCAAATGAGATTTCAGATGATAAAATGATTGAAGCAATCTACAAAGCTCATGAGATCAACCAGACTATCATCGAATTCATGAAGAAGATCGTGGACGAAGTTGGCAAAGAAAAGCATGAATATACAAGCTGTGCAGTTCCAGAAGAATTATTTGCAGCGATGAAAGAGATCGTACCTCCATCAGAGATGGAAGTAGCGGTATTCACAGACGAGAAGCAGGTTCGTGAAGAAAATATCAGAGTTATCAGAGCAAAATTAGAGGAAGCTTTTGCAGACAAAGAAGAGTGGTTAGCTGTTCTGGGAGAAGCTTTATATCAATATCAGAAAAAGACTGTACGTAAGATGATCCTGAAAGATCACAAACGTCCAGATGGTCGTGAGATCGCACAGGTCAGACCTCTTGCAGCAGAAGTAGATATCGTACCTCGTGTACATGGTTCTGCTATGTTCACACGTGGACAAACACAGATATGCACCATCACCACACTGGCTCCTCTTTCAGAGTCACAGAGAGTGGATGGACTTGATGCAAATGAGACCACAAAGAGATATATGCATCATTACAATTTCCCATCTTATTCCGTTGGTGAGACAAAACCCAGCCGTGGACCGGGACGTCGTGAAATCGGACATGGTGCTTTGGCAGAAAAAGCATTGATACCAGTTCTTCCTACAGAGGAAGAATTCCCATATGCAATTCGTACGGTATCTGAGACATTTGAATCAAACGGATCAACATCACAGGCTTCTATCTGTGCATCTTCCATGTCACTGATGGCTGCAGGTGTTCCTATTAAAAAACCGGTATCCGGTATCTCCTGTGGACTTGTAACAGGGGACACAGATGATGATTACATCGTATTAACAGATATTCAGGGTCTGGAAGATTTCTTCGGAGATATGGATTTCAAGGTAGCCGGTACAAAAGATGGTATCACAGCGATCCAGATGGATATCAAGATCCATGGTCTTACAAGACCTATCGTGGAGGAAGCAATCACTAAGACACGTCAGGCAAGAGAGACAATCTTTGGTGTTATGGCATCCGCAATTGACAAACCAAGAACAGAAGTTGGAAAATATGCACCTAAGATCGTACAGATCAAGATCAACCCAGAGAAGATCGGTGATGTAGTAGGACAGCGTGGTAAGACGATCAATGCCATTATCGAGCAGACCGGCATCAAGATGGATATCACAGATGATGGAGCAGTATCTATCTGTGGAACAGATAAAGCCATGATGGATAAAGCAATCGAGATAGTGAAGATCATCACGACGGACTTCCAGGAAGGTCAGATCTTCAAAGGCAAAGTAATCAGTATGAAAGATTTCGGTGCATTCATCGAATTTGCTCCTGGAAAAGAAGGAATGGTTCATATTTCCAAGATTTCCAAGGATAGGATCAACCACGTAGAAGATGTATTGACACTTGGCCAGGAAGTGACCGTAGTTTGCCTTGGAAAAGATAAGATGGGCAGAATCAGCTTCTCCATGAAAGACGTAGCACAGGCATAATAGAATAGAGCAGAGAGATACTTCTTAGATGGTAAAAAGGATTGAGCAAATTGCTCAATCCTTTTTTACTATCTAAGAATATTGTTCCAATGAATTCGATTGGAGTGCTATTGGTAGTTATACTGCATCATGGAACGTTCTGGATATAACGTCATTCTGCTGCTCTGGTGTTAATTTGATAAAGTTTACGGCATATCCTGATACACGAATGGTTAACTGTGGGTAATTCTCGGGGTGTGCCTGTGCATCCTTTAAGGTATCACGATTCAATACATTTACATTCAGGTGATGACCACCCTTTGTGGAATAACCGTCTAATAAGGATACTAGATTCCTAACTTGTTCACTGTTTACTGCTGACATATGAATGCCTCCTTCCTTATCCTGATATGTCCTGGTGACATATGGTGAGTTGTTACCTTTACTTGAATTGCAAGACATCTACGGGATGTTGCTTTATTTTCAATAACAGTAATAATTACTATTACTGTACATAAAAGATAACACATTTTTCTCAAAATGTCTATAGATTTTCTGATGCTCTCGAAAAAATACAATCCATATACCGGGAAAATAAAGTGAAAATGGAATAACTTGGACAGGATTACATATATTGATTTGAGGAGGCATGACACATTATATATGGGGGAAACAATATGGACGGAATGCAGAAATCCTATAGAATCAAAGAGCTTTTCCCGGACTACATGCGATATCTGTGTAAGGAAATGGATAAAAACAGAGGAAGGCTTCAGGAAATCAGACTACGAGTCAATCAACCCCTGCTATTACGAATGGAAAATCAGGAATATTTTGTCGGGAAAGAGGGAGAGCTTTCCCGACAAAACCATAATTCCTATATTATGAAAATAGAGGATATGAAGAGTATGATCAATTATCTCTGTCAATATTCATTATATGCCTATGAATCTGAGATCAAGCAGGGGTATTTTACCATACAGGGTGGACATCGTATCGGCGTGTCCGGTCAGATCGTATCACTGGATGGAGAGATTAAGAATATGAAATATATTTCCAGTATGAATATCAGGATCGCCCATGAGATCATGGGTGCTGCCGATGAAGTCTTACCGATTCTCTATCAGGATGGAACATTGTGCAGTACCATGATCATATCCAGTCCGGGATGTGGCAAGACGACGCTTCTTAGGGATCTGGTGAGACAGATATCCGATGGAAATCCCTTTGACAGAGGCAGAACCGTGGGAGTGGTGGACGAACGGTCAGAGATCGGGGGCTCTTATATGGGCATTCCTCAGAATCATATTGGTATGAGAACGGATATCCTGGATGCATGTCCCAAGATTCATGGAATGATGATGCTGATCCGCGCTATGAGTCCCTATGTGGTAGCAGTGGATGAGATTGGAAGCAAGGAGGACATGCAGGCGTTGAAAGAGGTACTGCGGTGTGGTGCTCATCTGCTGGTGACAGCCCATGGTGCCAGTCTTAAAGAGGTACAGCACAAAGAATGGTTTCATGGGATTTTCCAGGAGGCATTATTCAAGAGATTCATCGTGTTGGAGAGCAAAGATCAGGTAGGAAAAGTAGAAGGAATCTATGATGAAAAGGGAACCGTCCTATGGAAGCAATAATTCGTGTACTGGCATTTCTATGTGTGCTTCTGGGGTCTACAGGGGTGGGGTATAGCTGTATTGATTCCTATGGGAAAAAGGTGATGCAGACAGAACAAATCCTGCAAATACTTATAGAATTTCGCCAGGAGATCCAATATAGCAGGATTCCACTGCCGGAAGTGTGCAGAGAGTTGAGTCTGCGGTCAATGGAGCCTTATGGAAGCCTGTTAAAGGAGTTCTATCACCAGATCCTTTGTAGAAAAGGGGAGAATATATCCCATCTGTGGAGAGAGGAAATTAGAAAGTCTGGAAAGAAAATTGTGATCCCGCCGGAAGTGCGCACTGTTCTCATGCAGATCATGGATCCCATCGGTTATGCGGATTCGGAAATGCAGGTAAAAAAGCTGGATCAGCATATTGATAAAATACAGAAAAGTCTACAGCAACAGAGAGAAAATCAGGAAAATAAAACCAGAATCTATTTTTCTATGGGTATTATGGGAGGATTACTATTGGGTATTTTATTTTTATGAGAAAGTGGTTCGAGATACAGGGGGTGAATGATGGAAGTTAATCTTATCTTTAAAATAGCAGCAGTTGGAATCCTGGTCACGATCTTAGGACAGGTGTTAAAACACAGTGGCAGAGAGGAACAGGAGTTTTTGGTAAGCCTGGCGGGATTGATACTGGTGCTGACGTGGATCGTTCCTTCCATATATGAGTTGTTCCAAACGATTCGAAAACTGTTTGAATTATAAAAGGATGTGAGTACATAAATGGAAATTGTGCGCGTGGGAGTTCTGGGATTGATCGGTGTCCTCTTTGCCACACATTTGAGACAGAGCAAACCGGAATACAGCTATCTCATTACGTTCGGAATCTGTATTGCAATCTTTCTGGTATCCCTGCGATATGTGGAGAATCTTCTGCTGCAGATCGGCAGCATCAGGTATCTGGTAAAAGATAACGGCAGTTATTATAAAACTTTATTAAAAGTCATTGGAATTACCTATATCTGTGAATTCTGTGCGGAGATATGCAGTGACGCAGGATATAAAGCCATTGCCGGACAGATAGAAGTGTTTGGCAAGATAACGATTCTGTTGTCAGGGATGCCCATTTTGCTGGCATTGTTGGAGACCATGCATGGATTTATAGGAGGATGAGCGTGAGAAAATGGGGGATGAGACTTTCTCCAATCATCATATTTTTACTTTCTCTGTTGCTGCCATTGTATGCATATGGGGAAGGTGCTGACAAGATTCACGTGGAGCCGGTAACCATAGAGAGGGGACACGAGGATGAGAATAGAAAGGAAGATGAAGACGAAGGAGAATATGAGAAGACAGGAGAGTATGAGGAGGCAGGAGAATATGAGGAGATAGGAGAGTATGAGGAGGCAGGAGAATATGAGAAGACAGGAGAGTATGAGGAGGCAGGTGAATATGAAAAGGCAGGAGAATATAGCAGTGGAGGAGAGAATGGGCGTGTAGAGATAGATAAGAATGAAAGTAAACAAGAAGTAGAAGGAAAGGGGAAGAGTGAATCAGAGACTTTGGAGTCTACCCAGAACCAGCTCCTGGAAAACATGGATTTTGACTTGATGAATCAGCAGATCAAGGAATTAATGCCTGGACAGAAGGAAAGCTTTTCCTCCCTGGTGATGAAGATCATGCATGGAGAAACAAAATTAAATGCAGAATTAATAAAAAAGATTCTGAAAAATGCAACATTGGGAAATGTGGACGACGTAAAGAAAATAGGAGTGAGTCTCATTTCCCTGGGAGTTATGGCATCTCTATTTTCAGGATTCGGTCATCTGTTCAAAAATCATCAAATACTGGATATCAGTTTTTATTTTATCTACATGCTGTTCATGCTTCTGCTGCTGGTGACCTTTAAGAGTGCCATGGACATTGCCAAGTCGTTGCTGGAGAATATGATCCTGTTCCTCAAACTGCTGATCCCCACCTTTTTTGCCGCAATAGGAGCCACCTCCGCCATGATGACAGCGGTGGTGTTCAATCAGTTCATGCTGCTGATCATTCTCCTGGTAGAGTTACTTTTATCCGCAGTGTTGTTGCCCATGACTTCTGTTTACATCTTCCTGTCGCTCATCAATGGACTGGGGGATGAAGACCGCTTTTCAGCCCTGATCGATCTACTGCACAGAGGCATTGAGGGAAGCCTGAAAGTGACCATTGCGGGAGTCAGTGGAATTGGTTTCTTTCAATCGATGATAACACCTGTTATTGATAATGTAAGAACCATGACGGTGCAGAAGACCATAGCAGCCATACCGGGAATCGGAAGAATCGCGGATTCCTTATCGGAGGTGGTGCTGGGTTCCACGATCCTGATAAAGAACAGTGTGGGAATTGCCTTTGTAATATTGCTGCTCGGTCTGTGTGCAGTTCCGCTGATCCGCATCCTGCTCCTGGGGGCTGTGATAAAGATCAGTGCGGCATTCATGGGAATTATAACCGACAGACGGATGACGAACTGTGCCAATCAAGTGGGAAATGGTACGTTCCTGATTCTGCGAATCGTGGCAACGGCGGTGGCGATGATCATTATAACCATTGCTATTATCATATCTGCGACGAATCATAGCATATAGATGGATGGTAAAGTATGAATTATTTGATGGAATATCTGTTTCGACTGGGGAGTTTCACCGTATTGGCACAGACCCTGTTACATTTTACAGAACATAAGGCATATGATAAATATATTCGTATCTTATGCAATATCATGGTGCTGTCCCTGGTGGTCATTCCCTTTATGGAACTTTTTCGTGGGGATATCATGGATACCATGACAGAATTGACTGATATGTATGAAAAGCAATTAACAGATCTCAATGAGAAAAGTATGGAGGTAAAATTGCAGGAACAGGTGGGAGAGCAGGTGCTGACACAGATACCAATAGAAATAAAGTCTAAACTTAACAATTCGGAACTGGGAGATTATGGGTGCCGTGTGGTGAAAGTGGAAGTGACAGGGATTCATACGGATGGAACATGGGATACGGAGCAGTATGGCGTATATATCTATGTAAAGAGACAGTCAGGCAGTGAGATATCCATGGAGTCCCTTCGGGCACGATGTGCCCGGATATTGGAGCTGGAGGAACAGTATGTGGAGGTGAAAATTTCTGGATAAGTCATCATATGGGGAAAAAGAACAGAAAGAGTGCGGGGAACTGAAGGGATTAGCAAAACTGAAACATCTACAGATTAACAAGGATACCTGTATCATATTGATCCTGTCAGGTATTCTTCTGTTCGTGATCTCCCTGCCGGTAAAGGATACTTCGTCAAGTAATCATAACAGCAAACAGAGTCAATCCGTCACGGACAGTCCCGGGATGAGCAGTCTGGTAGATCAGAGCAATGGAGACGGGGGGATTGGACGTGATGGGGATGAGACGTCACAGAATACAGAAAGCACAGCAGTGTCCTACGACACGACCAAGGCAGAACAGTATACGCTGGCACTGGAACAGCGTCTGGAAAAACTCTTGTCATCCATGGAGGGTGTAGGAAACGTAAAGGTCATGATCACCTTACAGGCAACTGCGGAACAGGTGGTGGAGAAAGATCAGCCCAATAATCACTCGGTGACTACAGAGACTGACGGGGCTGGGAGCAATCGCAACGTGAATGATACCACAAGGGAGGAGACTACAGTGTATATCACAGATGGGTCTGGAAATCAGATTCCCTATGTGGTGAAGGAACTGGAACCAGTGGTGGAGGGCGTGACGGTAGTCGCACAGGGCGGTGGCAATCCTGTGATAAATAAAAATATAACTGATATAATTCAGGCATTATTTGGCATTGAGGCTCATAAAATTATGGTAGTAAAGATGAAATCTTAAAGTCGTAAAGGGGCGTATACTTTGAAAAACATATTTAAAAAGAACCAGATCATGATTACCGCGTTAGCCATTATGATAGCTGTGGCTGGATACTTAAATTTTACAGGAAATAAAATCGGAGAGGAAGACATTGCCGTGTCAGGGACAAATGTGGAGAATACCACAGAGATTGCTGGTGTAGATGGACTGTCGGAGGAAGAACAGGCAAATGCAGATGTCCTGAGTATGGATATCTCAGATGAAGATATGGAACAGGCTGCGGCGGATAGTGCAGTGGGATTGACGGATATCGAGAGCCTGGACACAGATATCGTTCAGGAAAGCGCGGATTATCTCACAGAGGATATGGCAATGGCAGATGATACGGCGAATGCAGAAGTGACCGCAGATGCAGCGCTGACGGACACGGCCAGCGCATCCGCAGATAATCAGGGGACCATCAGTGAGACACCGGGAGAAGCGGTATTCACTTCCAGCAATCATGTCAGTACATTGTCCAATGCCAAATTGGTCAAAGAGCAGACCCGATCGAAAAATAAAGAGACCCTGTTGGAGGTGATTAATAACAGCAATATCGACAGCACCCAGAAACAGGATGCCATCGATCATATGATTCAACTGACAGACATCGCCGAAAAGGAAATGTCCGCAGAAATCCTGTTGGAAGCCAAGGGATTCTCCGACGCAGTGGTGAGCATCAGCGACGGATATGCCGATGTATGTGTCAGCACAGGAGAACTCACAGATGCCCAGCGGGCACAAATCGAAGATATTGTAAAACGTAAAACAGGAATTCCAGCCGAAAATATCGTCATTACACCGATTTAAGTAGATATTTATGAATATTGTGATATAATATACGTGTTAAAGCAGAGTCAAGTGATTGAATAGAAAGACGTCATGCTTGCATGTAAGACTTTTTATTCAACCATTTGATGAGCAACGCGACCGAGAAAATCGAAGATTTTTGAGGCTCTGCTGGTGTTAATCTGTGTCAGTTAAGGTATAATATAGAAGATAAAGCAAGAGTGTTCTCTTGCTTTATCTTTTGTGTGAATGTATAAAAGTCAATAGAAATGAGGTAATCATATGAAGAGAGTATTTTTAATTGTTATGGACAGTTTCGGAATCGGTGAAATGCCGGATGCTGCAGACTACGGAGATAAAGGAACCAATACCATCCGTTCCTGTTCCACCAGTCCTTATTTTCATATGCCTAATATGGCAAAGCTGGGACTGTTCAATATTGAGGGGGTAGATTGCAGAGAGGGTGTTGCGACTCCGACGGCATGTGTTGCCAGAATGAAGGAGGCATCCAGGGGAAAGGATACCACCATCGGACACTGGGAAATCGCCGGCATCTATTCCCCGAATCCACTGCCCGCCTATCCCAATGGATTTCCCCAGGAAGTGCTGGATGAATTCAGTGCCATGACCGGACGCGGTGTGCTATGCAACAAGCCTTATTCCGGTACGGAAGTGATCAAAGAATACGGGGATGAACATGTGAAGACGGGAAATCTCATCGTCTATACTTCCGCGGACAGTGTATTCCAAATCGCTGCCCATGAGGATGTAGTTCCCCTGGAGACATTGTATGACTATTGCGCAAAGGCGCGGGAGATGCTGCAGGGAAAACATGGTGTTGGACGTGTGATCGCCAGACCATTTACCGGCACCAGTGGAAATTATACCAGAACTTCTAACCGCCATGATTATTCCTTATTGCCACCGGATGTCACCATGCTGGATCAGTTGAGTGATGCCAAGTATGATGTGATCGCAGTGGGCAAGATCAAAGATATCTTCGTTGGAAAAGGAATCACAGAATTTACCTACACTCATGGCAATGAAGAGGGAATCGAAAAAACACTTGTCTATATGGATAAGGATTTTGAAGGATTATGCTTTATCAACCTGGTAGATTATGATATGCTATATGGTCATCGGAATAATATTGATGGATATGCAAAGGCGCTTACTTATTTTGATGAAAAATTACCGGAAATTCTGGGCAAAATAAGAGAGGATGATATTCTGATGCTCACCGCTGACCATGGATGCGACCCAGGTTACACCGTATCCACAGATCACTCCAGAGAGTACACTCCATTCATCATGTATGGCAGGAACGTAGCACCTGAGAATCTGGGTACCAGAGAGACGTTCTCTGATATCGGAGCCACAGTGCTGGATTACTTTGGCGTAGCGCAGAAGATCAAGGGAACCAGTATGCTGCAATAAGCAAATGAAAGTAAGAGAACAAAGTGTCTTCGACACGCTTATGTCGACACTACTTTACTGACACTTTGCTTCGGATATTAGCAGTATCAAAGATGCTGCCAATAGGAAATAAATTTGTTATTGATAAGCAAGCTAAATTAAAACAGGATTAAATAATTTGAGACAAGATAATAACATGTATTTTGAATGAAATAGAAGCAATAAGGATACAGATAATACAGTACGGAGGACGACACAAAGTGAGTAATTATGATACACAGATAAAGAGAAGAAGGACATTCGCTATCATCTCTCACCCGGATGCGGGAAAGACAACATTGACAGAGAAATTTTTACTATATGGAGGAGCGATTAACCAGGCGGGAAGCGTCAAGGGTAAAGCCACAGCAAAACATGCGGTATCGGACTGGATGGAGATTGAAAAGGAGAGAGGTATCTCAGTTACTTCTTCCGTATTGCAGTTCGAATACGATGATTTCTGTATCAATATCCTGGATACACCAGGGCATCAGGACTTCTCGGAGGACACCTATCGTACATTGATGGCAGCGGATTCCGCAGTGATGGTGATCGATGCATCCAAAGGTGTGGAGGCACAGACCCGCAAATTATTCAAGGTCTGTGTCATGAGAAAGATCCCCATCTTCACATTTATCAATAAGATGGATCGGGATGCCAATGACACCTTTGATCTGCTGGATCAGATCGAAAAAGAGTTGGGAATCGCCACCTGTCCTGTCAACTGGCCAATCGGTTCCGGTAAACGATTCAAAGGAATCTATGAGCGGGAGGAACGCTGCGTTGTGACCTATTCTGATACAGAAAAGGGGACGAAGGAAGGTGATACCACCATTATTCCGGTGGAGGATGAGGCATTGCTTACCAGTACCATCACACCGGAATTCAAACAGCAGCTGGAGGACGAGATTGACCTGCTGGATGGTGCCGCCGCAGAGTATGATCTGGAACAGATCCAAAAGGGGGAGCTGACGCCTGTATTCTTTGGCTCTGCACTGACCAACTTTGGCGTGGAAATTTTCTTACAGCATTTTCTGAAAATGACCACCACACCATTGCCCAGAATGTCCAACAATGGACTGATACAGCCCACGGAGAATGATTTCTCCGCCTTTGTATTTAAGATTCAGGCTAATATGAACAAGGCACACCGCGACAGGATCGCTTTTATGAGAATCTGTTCCGGTAAATTTGATGCGGGCATGGAAGTGAAGCATGTGCAGGGCGGTAAGGTCATGCGCCTTTCCCAGCCCCAGCAGATCATGGCAGATGAGAGAAAGATTCTAAACGAGGCATACGCGGGAGATATCATTGGAGTGTTCGACCCCGGTATTTTCTCCATCGGTGATACCATCTGTATGCCAAAAGAAAATATTGTCTATGAGGGAATCCCAACTTTCGCACCGGAGCATTTTGCCAGAGTACGTCAGGTCGATACCATGAAACGAAAACAATTCATGAAGGGGGTTTCCCAGATCGCACAGGAAGGTGCTATACAGATATTCCAGGAATACAACACAGGTATGGAGGAGATCATCGTAGGTGTGGTAGGTGTACTGCAGTTCGATGTACTGAAATACAGACTGGAAAATGAATATAACGTAGAGATCAAGCTGGAGAATCTTCCGTATGAGTATATTCGATGGATCGAGAATAAAGAGGAAGTTGATCTGCAGGGTCTGGTGGGTACATCAGATATGAAGAAAATCAAGGATCTGAAAGACAATCCGCTGTTACTGTTTGTAAATCAGTGGAGTATCGGTATGACACTGGATCGTAACAAAGGTCTGGTATTATCAGAATTTGGACGGAACTAAGTAAATGAAAAAATCTTTGGTATTTTTAATAATAACATGTGTTATCGTATGGGCAGCCTTTGGATGTACCAGAAGATCGTCCCTCACAGATGATTGGAACAGTGTGAAGGAACGATTGGACAGTTTCACGGACAAAGACCAGAAAAACGAAAAGAATCATACAGCAGATAACCAACAGAATGATGCACTCTACAATACGAAAGATTTGGAAGAAAAAAATGACAGCATAACTGCATTGGATGAAAGTACCACCAAAGAAGAGATGCAGGCACGGGAAGATCTGGGATTGACAGATGCAGCCATGGAACAGCTGTTGGATGATCAGAAGGGGAACTATGCCTATGATCTGTTGAATCTGGAACAGCAGAGACAGTTATATGTGGAGATCTATACGATCCTTGCCAATCAGGCAGGGGATATCATACTATGCAGTACAGATATACAGGTCATTGACAGAATCTTTCAATGTGTGATGAGCGATCATCCGGAGATCTTCTATGTGACAGGATATACCTATACGAAATATTCGGTAAATGAGATGGTACGCCGTGTGGCTTTCACTGGAACTTATACCATGGATCAGGGTACGATCCGGGAAATGCAGGGAAAAATACAGGAATATGTAGTGCAGTGCCTCAGAGGCCTGGATACCACAGCAGATGATTATCATAAGGTGAAATATATCTATGAGTATGTCATCAGTCATACGGAGTATGATTTGGAGGCAAAGGAGAACCAGAATATCTGCTCCGTCTTTGTCTACGGCGCATCCGTTTGCCAGGGATATGCAAAGACCATGCAGTATCTGCTGAATGAGATCGATATTCCGGCAACACTGGTCATCGGCACTGTGGATTCCGGTGAGGGGCATGCCTGGAATCTGGTGCAGCTGGATGGAGATTACTACTATGTGGATGCCACATGGGGGGATGCTTTTTACCAGCTGGAGGGAGCGGCTCCATCGGAATCCCAACTGCGTCCCAATGGGGAGGACACGGAGGAGGGTTCGGCGACGGACGTGATCAACAGCAAAATGGTGGGCAGGATCAATTATGATTATCTCTGTGTGACCACAGACCAGCTCTGCACCACTCATGTGATCGATAATATCGTGCCCATGCCAAGATGTATTGCCACAAAAGATAATTATTATGTGCGGGAAGGGGCTTACTTTGAAGCTTATGATGGGGACAAAGTGGCATCCTTATTTCAGAAGGCATATGACAGTGGGCAGGGATTTGTCACATTAAAATGCAGTGACGCATCTGTTTATCAACAGATAAGAAAAAAACTCATAGAGGAGCAGGTGGTCTTTCAGCTGTTGCAGCGAGATACACAGACCATCGCCTATGCCACCAGTGAGGAACAGCTGACGTTTACCTTCTGGCTCTGATGTAAGGGGCAAAACACCTTTTGACCCTTACATCATAAAATAAAACTATGCAAAAAAAAAATCATTTGGTATACTATAGGCAAAGTGCAAAGGAGGTTTTCCTATGGAAAAAGAAATGGAAAGAAATGGTTACACATTAAAAGGTGATGAAAATATTGGTTCTGTTAAAATCGCAGACGACGTGGTAGCTATGATCGCAAGTATCGCAGCTACGGAAGTGGAAGGCGTATCCGCAATGATCGGGAATATTACCAACGAATTGATGAGTAAAGTGGGTATGAAGAAGCTGACAAAAGGGGTAAAAGTGGATGTGATCAACGGCGTGGTAAAGGCTGATCTCTCGGTTACTCTCGAATACGGATACAATATTCCGGCTACCTGCCAGAAAGTCCAGGATAAAGTGAAGACAGCCATTGAAAATATGACAGGCCTGGAAGTTGCCGATGTAAATATACGTATAGCAAGCATCCATATGGCTGACGAGAAGTAGAGGAAACGTAATGGGAAGAAGAGAATTAAGAGAGCAGGTGTTCAAGCTGCTGTTCCGCATTGAATTTAATAAACAGGAAGATATGCCGGAACAGATCAGGTTATTTTTTGAGGATAATGACAAAGAGGTATCCGAGACAGATGAGGCTTACATCTCACAGAAATACGAAAGAATCGTGGCAAAGAAAAAGGAAATTGACGTTGCCATCAATGAGGTAGCGGAAGGCTGGAAAACGGATCGTATGGGCAAAGTGGATCTCACGATCTTACGCCTGGCAGTATATGAGATCCGTGATGACGAGGATGTCCCTGTTTCCGTTGCAATCAATGAGGCTGTGGAACTGGCTAAAAAATTTGGACAGGATGGTTCACCCTCCTTCGTAAATGGAATATTAGCTAAGTTTGCCTAGACTGCGAAACAGGCGTATGGCACGGAGTCACTTTAGTGACGCAGGTAATTTGCCAAGGGTGAAATATGAAAAATGTATATTCAGTTGCACAAGTAAATTCGTATATTAAAAATATGTTCGCACAGGATTTTTTGCTGGCTTCCATCTATATCAAGGGGGAAGTGAGCAATTGTAAGTATCACTCGTCTGGACATATTTATTTTACGTTAAAGGATCAAAAGGGAACGCTGGCTTGTGTAATGTTCGCCGGGAACCGCGCGGGACTGAAGTTCCAGATGCAGGAGGGACAGCAGATCATCGTAGGCGGCAGCATCGATGTCTATGAGCGGGATGGAAAATATCAGATGTATGCCAGAACCATCACTTTAGATGGGGCAGGTCTGTTGTATGAAAGGTTTCAAAAGTTAAAAGAAGAGTTGTCCGAGATGGGAATGTTCGCAGCGGAATATAAGCGTCCGATTCCCACCTACTGTAAGAGACTGGGCGTGGTAACGGCGCCGACAGGTGCGGCGGTACAGGATATCATCAATATTGCCGGCAGACGGAATCCTTACCTGCAGATTATTCTATATCCTGCCATCGTACAGGGTGACCAGGCAGCGGAAAGCATCATAAAGGGGATTCACGCACTGGAGCATGTGGGTGTGGATGCCATGATCGTAGGGCGGGGCGGTGGTTCCATCGAGGATCTGTGGGCGTTCAATGAGAGGGCGGTAGCACAGGCAATCTTTGAATGTGAGATTCCCATCATCTCCGCGGTAGGGCATGAGACTGACACCACCATCGCAGATTATGTGGCGGATCTTCGTGCTCCGACACCATCTGCAGCGGCAGAATTAGCAGTTCAGGATGTGCGTGAACTGCAACGTAAATTAGAAGATTACCGCATCAACCTGATGCGTTTATTTGAGAATAGAATAGAGCGTTACAAGAGCAGAATGGAGCAGTATCGATTAAAACTGCAGCTCCTGAGCCCCGTAAGTCAGATTCGGGAGAAAAGGACGCTTGCCATGCAGCTGGAGGGACATCTCCAGGACAGCATGAAACAGATCCTGCTAAAAAAAAGACACCAGTTGGAAATTTATATTGAGCAGCTAAAAGGATTGTCTCCGCTGGATAAATTGAACCAGGGATTTTCCTACGCCAGTGATGACCGGGGAAAGACCGTCACAGATGTGGATCAGGTCATCATCGGACAGCAGGTGCACATTCAGTTGAAAAACGGAGAACTGCTGACGAAAGTCATGGAAAAGCATCAGATCAGCAGGGAATATTCCTGATGCTGGACGGAGCAATTACAGACAAAGACAGAGACAGACAGAGATAGATAAAGGAAACAGAACAAAATAAGGAGCGTATATGGCGAAGGCAAAGAGTAATCAGAAACCTCCGGAGACAGAGGAAAATGAAATTTCCCTGGAGGAAGCTTTTTCTGAACTGAATGAGACGATCGGAAAGCTGGAAAGTCAGGATATTACCCTGGAGGAAGCTTTTCAGGAATATAAAAAGGGCATGGAATTATTAAAGGCCTGCAATGATACCATAGATAAAGTAGAGAAAAAAGTCTTAGTGATAGATGAGAGTGGGAAACTAAATGGATTCTAGAGAGTTTAAGGAAGAAAGAGATGGGAAAGTAGCGCAGATAGAAGCCTTGATCCAGTCCTGTCTGCCGGAAGAAAAAGGATATGCGAAAACAGTCATAGGAGCCATGAATTACAGTGTTCTCAGCGGGGGAAAGCGATTGCGTCCCATGCTCATGGAGGAGACATATCGGTTATTCGGTGGAACGGGCAAGGTGGTGGAGCCTTTCATGGTTGCACTGGAAATGATACACACCTATTCCCTGGTGCACGACGATCTGCCCGCTATGGATAATGATGAATACCGAAGAGGCAGAAAGACCACCCATGTGGTATATGGGGAATGTATGGCAATTCTTGCAGGAGATGCCTTATTGAATTATGCATTTGAGATCGCCTCCAGGGCGTTTCAGATAGAGCCGGGCAATGAAAACGTGGGAAAAGCATTTTCTATTCTGGCTGGAAAGGCCGGAATCTACGGAATGGTAGGCGGTCAGGTAGCGGATATTGAGGCGGAGGATATGGGAGATCAGGTGACGAAGGAGCAGTTACTGTATATTCATGCCAATAAGACCGCAGCACTGATTCAGTCCGCCATGATGATCGGCGCCACACTGGCGGGTGCCACAGAGCAGCAGATCGCAGATGTGGAACGGATCGCTTACAATGTGGGAATCGCATTTCAGATTCAGGATGATATTCTGGACATTACCAGCAGCCTGGAAGTCCTGGGAAAACGGGTGGGAAGTGATGAGAAGAATCATAAGACCACCTATGTGACCATAGAAGGTGTGGAAAAGTCAAAACAGGATGTGAGAAAGCTTTCAGAGGAAGCAATTGCACTGTTAGATTCTTTTACCGCCAGAAATGAATTTTTGGATGCATTATTACGCGCATTGATCACGCGAGAAAAATAGAGGAGTTCATCCTATGATTTTAGAGAACATAAAAGAAGCAAATGATATTAAAAAGATCGACAGCAGTCAGTACGGTGAATTGGCTGAGGAAATCAGACAATTTTTAATCGAAAAGATCAGCGTTACCGGGGGACATCTGGGGTCTAACCTGGGTGCGGTGGAACTTACCATGGCACTGCACCTGAGTCTGAATCTACCGGAGGATAAGATCATCTGGGATGTGGGACATCAGTCCTATACCCATAAACTCCTCACCGGACGCAGAGACGGATTTGAAAATCTTCGTAAATTTGGCGGTATGAGCGGATTTCCCAAGAGGAAAGAGAGTCCCTGTGACAGCTTTGACACGGGACACAGTTCCACCTCCCTCTCCGCAGGACTGGGGCTGGTAAAAGCCAGAGATCTGAAGGGGGAGAAGAATACCATCGTGTCCGTCATCGGAGATGGTTCCTTCACCGGGGGCATGGTATATGAGGCATTGAATAATGCAGCCAGACTGGAATCCAACTTTATCATCGTATTGAATGATAATAATATGTCAATCTCTGAAAATGTAGGTGGTGTTCCCAAATATCTCAACAGTATCCGTACCAATGATGGATATCTGGAATTGAAAAAAGGAATTTATGATAAATTAAAGTCGGTAAAAAATGGAGATGCGCTTGTAAAGAGCATCAGACGTGCGAAGGGCAGCTTTAAACAGCTGGTCATCCCGGGGATGATGTTCGAGGATATGGGCATTACTTATCTGGGACCGGTGGATGGACATAATATTCAGGATATGATATCGGTATTCAAGGACGCCAGGAGATGTAAGACGGCGGTGATCGTCCATGTATCCACCCATAAGGGAAAAGGTTACGCGCCGGCAGAAAAGCATCCTGCAAGATTCCATGGGGCAGAACCCTTTGAGATCGAGACCGGACTTCCCACGAAGCCTCGTACAAAAGCGAACTATACCGATATCTTCTCCACCGTCATGACAAAGCTGGGTGCCAGAGATGAGAAAGTGGTGGCAATCACAGCGGCTATGCCGGATGGCACAGGATTAAAACGGTTTCATAATATATATCCGGAGCGGTTCTTCGATGTGGGAATCGCGGAGGAACACGCAGTTACTTTCGCAGCGGGTCTTGCGGCTGGGGGATTGAAGCCCATCGTAGCCATCTATTCCTCTTTCCTGCAGAGAGCGTATGATCAGATCTTACATGATGTGTGTATTCAGAATCTGCCGGTGATATTTGCCATTGACAGGGCAGGGCTGGTAGGCAGCGACGGGGAGACCCATCAGGGTATTTTTGACTTGTCCTTTCTGTCATCCATCCCCAACATGCATATCATGGCACCGAAGAATAAATGGGAATTATCCGATATGCTGAAATATGCAGTGGCTTTCGGCGCACCCATCGCTCTCCGTTACCCCAGAGGGGAAGCCTACGATGGACTGCCGGAGTTCCGTGCACCCATAGAATACGGAAAAGCGGAGATGCTCTATGAGGAGTCTGATATCGCCCTGATGGCAGTGGGAAGCATGGTGAAGGTCGGGGTGGAAGTGCGAAGAGCCTTAAAGGAGATGGGATATTCCTGTACACTGGTCAATGCCCGTTTTGTAAAACCCATAGATGAGGAGATGATCGGCCATCTGTGTGAACATCATCAATTAATCGTCAGCATGGAAGAGAATGTGGCCAGCGGCGGCTTTGGAGAAAAGGTGAGAGCCTGCATGGACAAGCTTCGTGATATGGAAATGAAGGAAAATAAGAACTGGAATACAGAGCTGCTCTCCATAGCTATTCCAGATGAATACGTGGAGCATGGCAATGTAGAATTACTGAAAAAAGAAATTGGCATCGATACAGACAGTATCCTGGCAAAGATCAAAAATGCCATGGCATAGACAGAAAAAGAGACAGGGCGAAAAGGTAAGAGATCATGAAGGAACGATTGGATGTACTGCTGGTAAAACAGGGCTTGGCAGAGTCAAGAGAGAAAGCTAAAGTAGTCATTATGTCCGGGGATGTGTTCGTTAACGGACAGAGAGAGGACAAGGCAGGCACCTCTTTTGACGAGACGAAGATTACCATAGAAGTAAGAGGAAATAAATTAAAATATGTAAGCCGGGGTGGATTGAAGCTGGAGAAAGCCATGTCCCATTTTGAACTGAATTTGCAGGATAAGATCTGTATGGATATCGGTTCCTCCACAGGGGGGTTCACAGATTGTATGTTGCAAAACGGGGCGAAAAAAGTGTATGCTGTGGATGTGGGACATGCACAACTGGCATGGAAACTTCGGAATGACCCCCGTGTCATATGCATGGAGGGGACAAATTTTCGCTATGTGGTGAGAGAGGACATTGAGGATGATCTTGATTTCGCATCGGTAGATGTGGCGTTTATCTCCCTCACGAAGATTTTGGAACCAGCCAGAAATTTATTGAAAAATAAAGGACAGATGGTATGCCTGATCAAGCCGCAGTTCGAGGCAGGTAAAGATAAAGTAGGCAAAAAAGGCGTGGTGAGAGAGCCCGGGATTCATAAGGAAGTGGTGGAGAAGATCGTAGACTTTGCGGATTCTCTGGGTTTTCGAGTGCTGCAATTGGATTATTCCCCCATCAAAGGACCGGAAGGCAATATCGAATATCTGGTGCATATAGAGAAGGATGAGGAGAAGATCTCCCAATTGTCAGAGGAAACCCACAGCCATATTGAGGATGGCAGTGTCTATATCCCACAGCGTTTATCCCAGACAGCGGAATGGGCAGAAATCATTGACGATATCGTAGGGAAAGCCCACGGAAGTTTATAAAAAAGTGAAAGGAATTCAGTGTTGAAAAACTTTTTTATTATAACCAATAAACAGAAAGATAAAGATTTGCAGGTGACACATCGTGTGGAAACCTATCTGAAAGAGCGTGGGTGCACATATCTTACCCAGGTGGAGGGAGCAGTCCCATTGAAAAAGGAACCGCGTCCAGATGAACAGGGGACAGGGAATCACCCATCGGGAGTTGCCAAAAGTTATACGAACCCGGCGGATATTCCGGCAAATGTGGAGTGTATCATGGTGCTGGGGGGAGATGGAACGCTATTACAGGCGGCAAATGATACCATACGGAGAGATATTCCACTTATCGGCGTGAATCTCGGCACATTGGGATATCTCACAGAGGTGGAACAATCCAATCTGGAGCAGTCCCTGGATGCCATTATTTCGGGGGATGGAAAAGTCGTAAAGCGCATGCTGTTAGAGGGATGCGTAATGAGAGATGGGGTGAAGATCGCATCTGCCCAGGCAGTGAATGATATCGTGCTGGTAAGATCCGGGTCACTTTGTATTTTACATTTTAACATATATGTAAACGACCTGTTTCTAAAGGGATATCACGCAGATGGCATTATCATATCCACGCCCATGGGATCCACCGGATATAATATGTCGGCGGGGGGACCTATCGTGGAGCCAAAGGCGAATCTCATGGTGCTGACGCCTATCTGTCCGCACACCTTCAACAGCCGCAGTATCATACTGGCACCGGAGGATGTGGTCACGGTGGAGATTCCGGAAGGACACGATGGAAGACCGCAGAAGATGGAAGTGTGCTATGATGGCAATCATAAGGTACGCCTGATCACAGGAGACCGCATTCAGATCAAACAGTCGGAGAATACATTAAAAATATTAAAGTTAAATAAAGTGAGTTTCCTGGAAATATTACATAGGAAGATGAACGAGTAGCGGCTATATGGAGTAAAGTTCCATATGTAAGATGTCGGCTGCGATCTGCCCGTAAACGAATGTGAGGGGCAATACATGAAATGAGTAATGCCATGAAAATCCGACGATGTTGGATGGGCATCGCGAGAGATTACAGAGATTATAATAGAAAGGGTGGACGATGAAACAGAAGAGACAGAAACGAATCGTAGATCTCATAGAGAGCCATGATATCGATACCCAGGAAGAATTGACGACGCGGCTTCGAAAAGAGGGTTTTAGCGTGACGCAGGCGACGGTATCCAGGGATATACGGGAATTGAAATTATCCAAGGTGCCAACGGGTACGGGGAAGCAGAAATATATTGTATTGAAAACAGACGATTCCCATATGAATGATAAATATATTCGTGTGCTGCGGGATGGTCTGATTTCCATGGATATGGCACAGAATATCCTGGTGGTGAAGACGGTGTCGGGTATGGCGATGGCGGTGGCAGCAGCACTGGACGCCATGAAATTTCCAGAGATCCTGGGTTGTATCGCTGGGGATGATACCATTATGGCAGCCATCCGCAGTGTGGAAGATACGGTGACAGTGATGGGCAAGATACAGAAACTGATCGGATAGTACTGATCAGTAGGTGTAAAAGAATGCAGAATGCTATGCATTTTCAATAGAATAAATCATGTGGTGTGATGTCTGGAGAATGCATAAGGAGAGAAAGATGTTAGTAAGTTTACACGTTAAAAATTTGGCATTAATTGATGAGACAGAGGTTACTTTTCAGGATGGATTGAATATTCTCACAGGAGAGACCGGTGCAGGTAAGTCCGTGATCATCGGGTCCGTAAATCTGGCACTGGGCGGGAGAGCGGACAAGGAGATGATCCGTACAGGAGCGGAGTATGCCCTGGTGGAGTTAATATTCCAGATATCCAATCCGAAGCAGATCCAGATGATCCAGGAGATGGATATTCCCATGGAGGAGGACGGCACACTGCTGATCCAGAGAAAGATCATGGCGAATCGGAATGTGAGCAAGGCAGGTGGGGAAAATGTCACCTCCAGGACATTGAAAGATCTGGCAGGCGTATTGATCGATATACATGGCCAGCATGAGCACCAGTCCCTTTTTCATATCAAAAAACATATGGAATTGTTGGATGATTTTGGAAAAGCAGAATTAGAACCCGTAAAAACAAAAATACGGGAAGTATACCATGCCTATGGAACAATAAAGCAGCAATTATCCGAGACCGTGGATGATAAAGAAAAGGAACGGGAGATCGCTCTGGCGGAGTTCGAGGTGCAGGAGATTGCGGATGCAAAGCTGCAGCCCGGAGAAGACGAGACCCTGGAAGCGGATTATATGAAGATGGTGAACAGCAGGAAGATCGCCAGTGCCATGGGAATCGTCCATGGATTGACAGGCTCTACGGAAGGTGATGGTGCCGGAGAACTTATGGGACGGGCGGCGCGGGAACTGCGCACGGTGACCGGATATGATCCATCTCTGGAAGATCTGGAAGAGACTTTGATTCATATTGATAATCTTTTAAATGATTTTAACCGCAGTATATCTGACTACATGTCTGATATGGAATTTGATGAGGAAGATTTTGCCAGAGCGGAGGAACGCCTGAACAGGATCAACCATCTGAAGTCCAAATATGGGGACTCCATTGAGAAAATACTGGCATATGAGAAAGAGCAGAATAAAAAGCTGGAGAATCTCAGAGACTATGAACAGTACCGCACGCAGCTACAGACAGAGTTGGAGAAAAAGCGTGATACACTGGACAAGCTGTGTGGAAAAGCATCCACTATTCGTAAAAAATATGCAATACAACTGGCAGAGAGAATGACCAATGCATTGTTGGATCTGAATTTTCTGGAAGTCAGATTCGAGATACAGGTAAGACCAAAAGAGGGAGAGTACACCACTGCAGGATATGATGAGGTGGAATTTATGATCTCCACCAATCCGGGAGAACCCATCAAGTCTCTGTGTAATGTGGCGAGTGGCGGTGAATTATCCCGTATCATGCTGGCACTGAAGACCGTCTTAGCAGAAAAGGATGAGATCGAGACTTTGATTTTCGATGAGATCGATGCAGGCATTAGCGGAAAGACCGCCTGGAAGGTGTCAGAACAATTGGCAATTCTTGGTAAAAATCATCAGATCATCAGCATCACCCATCTGCCACAGATCGCAGCCATGGCGGACACCCATTTCGTCATCAGCAAGCGGGTGGAAAATGGAACCACAGTCACCAACATAGAGAGAATCGAAAGCGGACAGGAAATCCAGGAACTGGCTCGTCTCCTGGGCGGCGAAATGATCACGGATGCCGTGGTGAATAATGCAAAAGAAATGAAAGATTTGGCAATGAAACATAAGCAAATGGAAAGTAAATTTTAAGATTCTCCATATACTAGGAACATACCTTCACAGGTATGTTCCTTTGCTGTTTCTATAAGCAGAAAAGAGGAAGCTTTAAAATCAAGTATGGAGGATATTACCATGAATCAACGCATGTTGCGATATAGAAACGCATTACGATATCTGTTATGTCTGGGGATACTGGCGATTCCCCTCTATTCCTATTATGATATTTACACCAGGGTGCCGGAGGTGATAAGACTCAGGGCCGGGCAGGAGGAGAGCCTTGATTTCCAGGTGCCTGTCAGCGGGGAGGTCTATCGGAAGTCCGCAGGGAATGGCATAAATCTGTCCACGGAGAGGACTGGGGAAAGGTCGGCAGAAACATCAGTAAATACATCGCCGGGCACATCCATAGATATGTCAGCAGTGCCGGTGACTTCGGTGCATATCCAACTGGATAAGCCTGTGAGGATCAAGCCGGTGGAGGCGGATACTTATGAGATGAATCTGCGTATACTGGGAGTGATTCCACTGAAAAATGTGAATCTGGAGGTGGTGCGGGATCAAAAGGTCATACCGGCGGGGATTCCCATAGGAATCTATGTGAAGACGGAGGGTGTACTGGTGATCGACACCGGAAAATTCAAGGATGATAAGGGCGACTGGCAGGAGCCGTCACAGTATGTGCTGAACAGTGGGGATTATATCGAGCGGGTGAATCAGATGGCGGTGACCAATAAAAAGGAGTTTGTGTCCCAAATTGCAGAGTGCGAAGGGGAAGAACTTGTCCTGGATGTGTTGCGGCAGAATGAGAAGATTCAGGTGAAATTGAAGCCGGAGAAAAATGAAAATGGGGAATATAAAGCGGGTATCTGGGTGCGGGACAGTGCCCAGGGAATTGGAACGCTTACTTATCTCAGCGAGGAGAATGAATTTGGTGCTCTGGGACATGGGATTACAGACATCGATACCTCAGAACTTATGGAAGTGGAGGGCGGAACCTTGTATACCACACAGATCATGGATGTCCTCCCGGGAAAAAGCGGGACACCGGGCGAACTTACGGGCATGATTCAGTATCAGGATGATAATATCCTGGGGGAGATTCAGAGAAACACTGCAAAAGGAATCTTCGGAAAGGGAACTGATAACCTGACAGAATATATCCATCATACACCTGTTCCGGTAGGACTGAAACAGGATATCGAGCTTGGGCCGGCGCAGATTATCTGTACCCTTGACCATGATACGAAGATTTATGATGTGGAGATCAAAAAACTGGATTATGCCAGGGAGGACACCAACAGGGGGATTATCCTACAGGTCACGGACGAGGAACTGTTATCCAGGACGGGGGGCATCATACAGGGCATGAGCGGAGCACCTATTTTACAGAATGGAAAGCTTATCGGGGCTGTAACCCACGTGCTGGTGCAGGATCCTACTATGGGGTATGGCATATTCATCGAGACTATGATGGAGTGAATAGGAAAGTATGAATCTATAAAATCAGGGGATGGCGTTGTGACTTAATCAGTTACAATGCCTGCTTTTATTGTGAGCCAATCATATCTTATTGAGTAAAAACAGGAATTAAGCTCTATTGACAAAAACGGAAATTTGTAATACAATTGTATTACAAATAAGGAGGAGATAGTATGGCAAAAGAAGCAACATTACAGGTTCGCATGGATGCGGATTTAAAAGAAAAAGCGGAAGCACTGTACCGTGATATGGGAACTTCCTTTGCAGAGGCGGTACGGATTTTTGCAAAACAGAGTGTTCAGGAAAACGGGATGCCATTTATCGTAAGTGCGAACCGGAAGAATACCTATGGTCGGCTTTCCAAATATGCAGACCCACAGATGATGGCAGAGGAGCAGGGAGCATATGAAAGGGCGATGGTAGAAAAGCATGAGAAAATTAATTGATGCCAATGTCATTTTAAGATACTTGCTGGGAGACCATCCACAGATGTCTGTGGAAGCACAGAAGACGATTGAGGAAGGTGCATTCACACTTCCGGAGGTAATCGCGGAAGTGGTGTATGTGTTAAACGGAGTTTATAAAATAGAGCGGGATGAGATCGCAAGGACGTTAATTGATTTTTTAGATGAGACAGCCATTGAGAATCAGGAAGTTATCTGCGGAGCGTTGACTTTATTTTCAGAGTCATCCCTTGATTTTGTGGATTGTATCCTTATTGTCAGACATAGAATTCTTGGTGATGAAGTAGTCAGTTTTGATAAGAAATTAAATAAAATGCTGTAGCAGGAAATGGGAAAGAGGCACTTTGTATGGTGAGGTACAGAGTGTTTTTTTCACGTTCATTTTTATTGGGAGGAGATAGAAAACCGTTAAAACCTCAGTAAAATCAATGGCTCTAGCGGTTTTGAATAAAATTATTGTAGTGATATTACATTTCACATCATTATAATTACATTTAAGAGCATTACCATTGCTTGAATTAGGAATAGATGTTAAAATACATGATTTATAGAAAGAGGTGGTTTGGTGGTCTGTGTAGCAGTTTGTGATGATGAAAAATATGTTTTAGATAAAATGAAGGAGATGGTAACTGCATTCTTTACAGAAAAAAGTATAGCGGTATGTGTTTTACTATTTTCAAGTGGTGAGGAACTGCTTCAATCAAATAGAGAGATAGATGTTCTATTCCTGGATATTCAAATGAAAGGAATGGATGGAATGAAAACCGCAATAAAACTACGCCAACAGGATTACAAAGGAGAACTGATTTTTATAACAGTATTAAAAGAAATGGTATTTCAGTCTTTTGAGGTACACCCTTACGACTATCTGGTAAAACCCATTGAAGAATGTATGTTGAGAAAAACCATGGAGAGACTATTTTCTTCAATGAAAAACTCAAGAGAAGAAAATCTTCTTGTTCAAAGGGGAAATGAAAGCAGTATCATCTCATTTCATGATATTGTTTATTGTGAAATTATCAACAGAAAAATATATTTGCATTTGAAGTCTGGGGAGGTGATTGATTATTATGACAAGATAGAGAGCCTGGAGAAAAAATTAAATGGAAAGTTTTTTCGATGTCACAGAAGTTATTTGATAAATTTGAGTTATCTAAAAAATTACAAAAATGAAATGGCATATTTGAATAATGGAAAAGTAATACCAGTATCACGTTTGAGAAGCAGGGAATTTTCAAATGTTATTTTGCGATATATGAAGGAGAGAAGGAGATGAGCCTATGGATGGATTAGATTTTTTCAATACATATATTGTTGGAAGCATTGAAATACTTATCAGTTTTCATTTTTACATAAGATTTCTTGGAAAAAAGATAGGCTTTATGAAGGAGATCGCGCTGGTCATGATTGGCATTGCGGTTACAGGAATTATGAATGTAAGCGGAATCTTCCAGTTTATTGTATACATTTTATTATTTATAGCAGGTGGAATTGCCATATGTAAAACCTGCAATATATTGATTGCATTATATGCGATTGTGACTATTGAAAGTATAAATTTGTGTTATGGCATATTGAATTCATTATCCAGTATATTATTTCCGATATTTTCTTCGGAAAATTTAGAAGTGATTGGTTTTATTATGATGATAGCTGGTAATATTTTGGCTTTATTGGCATCTATTTTATGCTATCGGAGTATATACAGATGTTTTGTAAAGGATGAGGAAATGAAAACAGAATATGCGCTTATGATATTGATTCCTACGCTGCTGCTTTTCATGGTAAGTGAATATATAGGCTCAAGTATATATGGCAATACGATTACCGTAGAAGGTGGTATGCTATCAGGGATAAATCCGGTTCCGATACTATTAGTACAGCTATTGGGAATAGCAAGCTTGTTTTGTATTATGTATTGTTATAGAAAAATAATGGAAAGTTTTCGATTGAGCAGAGAGTTATCATTATTGGAACAGGAAAAACACTTTTTAAATCAGTATGTAGAGGAAGCGAAAATGCGTTATGAAAAGACAAAAGCATTTAGACATGATGTAAAAAATCATATGTCCATCGTAAAAGAACTGGTTCAAAAGGGAAACACAGATGCGGCATTAGAATATATGGAGGGGATAAAAAACCTGGCAGTGGATATGTCATTTCCTGTAAGTACAAATAATCCTGTCCTTGATATTTTGATGGGAAATAAATTGGGCATTGCAAAAAGTAATCACATAAAAGTAGACTGTTCTTTTATTGTGCCGTATCCATGTAAGGTTACTGATGTCGATTTTTGCATTATTTTCTCAAATGCATTGGATAACGCAATTACGGCATGCAGTCAGGTGAGCGGGGAGAAACAGAAATATATTTATATAACAGGGAAGGTTCAGGGAGACTTCATTTTGATAGAGATAGAAAATAGCTATGATGGTGAGGAGAATATTCAGAGTGGAACTGGTATCGCCAACATAAAAACAGTCGCAGAAAAATATCACGGAGCGATGGAAATAAAGACAGAGGATAAAAAATTCTGTTTAAGCGTTCTATTAATCATTCCACATCATTCAGAGGACATTTCACAACAAGTGGGTTAAAGTACAACATGAGAATGCCGAACAAGAAGGTATGAAAAGAAATTATTTCTATCAAAATTGTTCAATAAGGAGGACATTGTTATGGCAATGAAAGTAAGTGGTAATTACGCGAATAATTATCTGGAAAAGGTACAGGCGGGACAGAATAAAACAAATGAGGCTGATAAGGTACAGAGGTCAGAGGATAAAATGAAAAGTAATCTGACTCCACAGGATGCGTATATCAGTAGTGAAAAATCCGGTAGCAAACCTACGGGACTGTATCATCTTGGACAGGATGAAAATGGAAATCCAAAAGTATTGTATGATGATCCTAAGAAAGCCGAAAAGGTGAAGGCTGCGCCAGAGAAAAAAGCAGAGGAATGTACGACAAACACAGATGGAGTTGACAGAGAAATCGAAAAATTAAAGGAAGAAAAGAAGCAGCTTCAACAACAGATAAGATCGGCTGCGGAGGATGAAGAAAAAGTGAAAGATTTAAAAAATAAGTTGTCCCAGATTGAAGGAGAGATCAGTCAGAAAGATAATGATGCGTATAGACGGCAAAATGCCATAATTTCTTAAAATTCGTATTTTAGAGGTTCTTCATTCACTTGTTAATAAAGAAAATTCCAATAACAATTAAAAATGTACCTAGTATTTCGTATGGCTGCATTACTTCATTGAAGAGCAGGAAACCTACCAATAAAGAAATTATGGGAGATATAAATCGATACATGGTAACTTTCGCAACGTGCCATTGACTCATAAGATATGTGGTGATGCGCGTTGCGAGTAAAGATCCAGCTATTGCCAGATATAGTAATGAAAATAAGGACTTTCCAAGAAATGTTCTATCTCCCTGCTCAAATATCAGACTTGAAGTGCATAATAAGAAAGCACCAATTAATAAGGACACCCCATTAAAAGAAATAGAATCAATTTTACATATTTTTATTTTTAAAAGCGCAGTTGCATATGCGGCTCCCAGGTAAGCAATTAAGGAAATTAAAAGAAATAGAAGTGTTTTTTTACTATAGGAAGTGATGCATGACTGCATAAAAATAGCAAAAACTCCAATCATAGAAAAAATAATTCCAATAATTTGTTTTTTATTCGTTTTTTCACCGCCAAGCAAATAATTGAAAATCACTGAGAAAGCAGCTACACTTGAAGAGAGTACGGATAATAAACCGCTGGGTAAAAATTGGCCTACCCAATAAATTGCTCCAAAGGGAAATGCGAAATATAAAAATCCATATTGAATAGAAAAAATAAGAGTTTGCTTGTTTAATTTAAATGATTTATTTGAAATTGAAAGGACCAGTAAAACACATCCGGCAATCAGGAATCTTACGCCAGCCGTCCATAGTGGGAGTCCGTTTTTAGTTCCTATTTTTTGGAATGCATATGTAGTTCCACCAATAATGCATAACAGCAAAAATAATGAAAGATTTTTATGTTTATTTTTCATTTTAGGCCTTCTTTCTTTATAATCTTAAATGCTATATTAGCTTAGATCACTAAGCTTGTAAAATGCTTAATATGACATTATAATAAAAGAAAATTGCATATTAAAGATAGAGTGAAGGGGATTAATATGACACATGGAGAAATAGAGGCATTTTGTGAGGTAGTGAGATATGGTTCCATTTCAGCAGCAGCACAACACTTGTTTATCTCGCAGCCTGCACTTGGACGTAGGATCCATGCTTTGGAAGAAGAATTAGGTTATTCTTTAATGAACAGAAAGAAAGGGCAACGAACAATTCAATTAACTGAGGAGGGAAAAGCATTTATAAACATTGCAAATAAATGGCTGAATGTATGGGAAGAGGCACAATCAATTAATAAGATTAGTAAAAATAATATTTTGAATATTTCTTCTGTGGGGAGTGTAAGTACATATATTCTGCCGTTGATATTTCATAATTTTTCCACCACAAATTCAGATGTGAGGATATGCTTTCACAATTATCATTCTTTTGAAGCTTATCAGTATGTAGCGAGTCATTTGGTAGATCTTGCTTTCGTATCGGATGATATGTTTCATGAAGTAGTAGAAACTATTCCAGCTTTTAAAGAACCAATGGTGTTGCTTGCAAATATTCATACAGAATATACTGAAATTGTACATCCATCTCAATTAAATCCCGAAAATGAAATAAGATTGCCATGGAATCCAGAGTATGATATGTGGCATGATTTTTGGTTCAAGCCATTCTCCGGATATAAAATGTTTTTAGATCAAATGAGCTTACTGGAATTTTTTTTGTTGTGGAAAGATACTTGGGCGATTGTTCCTGCTTCAGTTGCATATAATCTGCAGGAATTGGAATACGCAAAAGTATACAAATTAATGGAGCCTCCACCAGAGAGGATCATCTACTATTTGAAAAATGGAAATAGTAAAATAAACGCAATCAACGAATTCTTGTCAATAATGAATAATGAAATACAAAAAATTCCCAATGTGAAATCATTCATTAATTTGTGAAGGGGAAAACTGATTGAGCAAGTAATTCCCATGGTAGCGGCTGCATTTGCGATAATTTCTAACGGTAACGTTTCATCAATTACCATAACGCATTTCTTATTCCCCGTCCTTATCCTTTTCAGAAAAGATGTCCCGATACACTCCTGGAGCAAGTCCGATAAAGCTGCTGAAATAATTTGTAAAATGGCTTTGGTCAAAAAAGCCTGTCAGCATCGCAGCTTCTAACGGAGGTACGCCCATTTGCAGCAACTTTTTTGCTTCATTGATACGGACGGTTTCTAAATAACGGTATGGCGTTATGCCTTTTGACTTGGTAAAAGCACGGATCAGGGCTGATTTATTAAGTCCCACACAGCGGCAGATTTGGTCTAAGTAAATCCGTTCTGTGAAATGTGTTTCGATAAATTCACACGCGTTTTCAATTTCCTGTCTGCACTCCGGAATACAGCTTTCAAATGGCTGCCCGTAATTTTGGATAAGGGTAGAGATTAAAAACAGCAAACTTTCTTCTTTTCCAAACTCCTCGACACCATTCATAACCATTTCATGTAAAGGGCGAAGATAAAAGATTGCTTCTTCGTCACGTACGACATTTTGGGAAAATCCCGGAAGCTGTCTTTTTCCGGTTACTTCCTCTGCTAAGTCTAACATGACTTCCTTTGAGATATTAAAGCCACGATAATCCAATGTGCCGTTGTCACTCTGTACGCAGGCGTGATTATCTCCCGGATTAAACAAAAGTACGCTTCCCTGTTCAATGGTATATTCTTGATTTCGGCATGATAAACATCGTTCCCCGTTTTCGACAAATCCGATTACATAATGTTCATGGAAATGGTTAGGAAAAGGCTGCACAATGCCCTCAAAACGATAGGCTTCTATTCTTAATTCGTCGTCATAGACAACGATTCGTATTTCTTTTTTCATGTGCCTGTCCTCCTTGCTTTAACCATTGTACTTTCTGATTTTCAAAAAGTCTTGTAAAATATCTTCATTTTAGGATTAAAAAAAATTACTGTCTTTTCGTGGTATAAGGTACCTTATTCATGTTATAATAGTAAAAACAATAGTTTTCCCAAATAAGCAGGGGAGGAGAAAGGATGCATGAATGACAATTAATAGAAAAGTAAGCAGTATAGAATCCAGCTTTCGGATGGAAAATATGCAGTTTGATCAGGAATGTCGTAAAAGGGTAACGGATGTTTTTGAAAAAAAACTATCTGTTGCAGATGCACTTTCAGAATTGAATAAAAAATACAGTGTATCCGTGAATAAGAATGAAAGATCAAGAGTATGAGTATTTTTACGAAGATGAAGGAGATACAAAATATTGTTATCCAGGATCCAATGTCTTAATTAACAAGCTTGATATCCGTGAATTGGAACTGTTACATGAGGCAGAGCGAGATTATTCCGCTGTGCGTCAAGCGGAATTATTGATGCAGGGTGTGACCGGAGATTTTTCCTTCCAACATTTGTGCGCCATACATAGGCAGCTTTTTCAAGATATCTATGCATGGGCCGGAACGGTTAGGTCTGTAGATATCTCCAAAGGAACTATTTTTTGTCTGGTACAGTTTATCGAGGATCAGTTCACATATTTGTACAGACAGTTAAAGAGAGATGATTTTCTTATGGATATCTCAGATAAAGAGAAAATGAGTGTCCGATTGGCATATTATCTAGCAGAGATTAATATGATTCACCCGTTTCGAGAGGGGAATGGAAGAACACAGCGTGTATATATAGAACAGCTTTGCATGAAGAATGGACGATTTGAAATCGACTTCACAGAGGCGGCAAAGGAAGGGATGATTGAAGCTAGCGTTGCATCAGCAAAGGATAGCAATGCATTATTGGAACAATTAATCTTTAAATGTTTGGTTGAAGTAAAAGAATAATTGCTTATTTCCCGAAAACGAAAAAAACTCAAAATTGGGAAATAGATAATGTGAGGGTGGAGTGCAACTGATGCATATCCACCCTTTTACTGATCCAGAAAAGAAAAATCATTTGATTCCATGTGCTTTTAAACGGTTTTGCAAAGTGCCCGGAGTTGTGACATCCTACTTTTGCTGCGACTCCCGAAATCCTATAGTCGGAATTTCTTAATAGTAGCAGGGCTTGATTGAGCCACATCTCTTTTAAATATTCATAGGTTGTATAAACGGGAAAATGTTCAATAGCTTAAATGCATTGACTTTTTCTTTGGTTTAGCATGAAATTCTGAATTATTCCAAAAAAGAAGAAATAAAAAGGATCCCATTTAACTTGTGGGTTTAGCTGTGAAGTGAACGGGTGAAGCAATCAAAACCATCCTACATGTAAACGGCAAGTACTTTCCAGCACTACAATTACAATTAACTATGGAAGCGTATGTTTTATAAGTATTGGACATAGAAGAATATCGTAAATATAATTTTAACAAACCTATGGAAAATAAAAAAAGTGGAGGAACAGGAAATGCCAGAACGCTATATATGTGAATTAAATGAAAATGTAACCAGAGAACATGTATCGTACAATAACCGATATGGAATTAAGATTGCGGGTGATTTATATACGTCAAAAGATTTGGATAAAACAGTGAAATATCCGGCAATCATTGTGGGACCGCCATATGGTGGAGTAAAAGAGCAGGGACCTAGTGTTTATGCAAATGAAATGGCACAGAGAGGGTTTGTTGTTCTTACATTTGATCCTGCTTTTATGGGAGAGAGTGGTGGAGAGCCAAGGCATGTATACAGAATTTTATACAATACTTTGAAAATGGTGATACAAAAGAGCAGAAACGGATATTAGGTACTTGTCGAAAAAAGATGCTGGAAGAGCTTCATCAGAGTCAGAAGAACATAGATTTATTTGACTATATGGTATATCAACTTGAAAAATGCAGATGTAGCGAGAATGGTGGAAAGAGGTAAGGATGTATAATTTTGATAAAGTAATAAACAGAAGAAACACAGGCTCCTTAAAATGGGATGTACCAGAGAAAGAATTGCCGATGTGGGTTGCTGATATGGATTTTCAGACGGCACCTGAAATAAGAGAAGCGATGAAGAATCGGATGGAACATGGTGTCTTTGGATATAACATCATTACAGATGAATGGTACAGTGCATATCAGAACTGGTGGAAATCAGAACATCATTTTAACATTAAAAAAGAATGGCTTTTTTTTGCAACCGGAGTCGTACCGATTATTTCCAGTACCATCAGGAAACTTACTACGCCAGGGGAAAACGTGTTGATCCAGACACCAGTCTATAATATTTTCTTTAACAGTATTCTAAATAATGGAAGAAATGTTCTGGAAAACAAGCTTCGATATGAAAATGGAGCATATTACGTAAATTTTGAGGATTTGGAAGAAAAACTGAGCAATCCACAGACAACTTTAATGATTCTATGTAATCCACATAATCCAATAGGGAAGATATGGGAGAAAAACGCATTGGAAAAGATTGGTGCTTTATGTGAGAAATATCATGTAACTGTTTTATCCGATGAAATTCACTGTGATCTGACGGAACTGGGCAAAGAATATATTCCATTTGCTTCTGTTTCTGAAACATGTAGAAATGTAAGTATTACCTGTATTGCTCCAACAAAGACATTTAATCTTGCAGGTCTACAGACTGCTGCGGTATTCATTCCCAATGAGAATCTCCGCCACAAAGTCTGGCGGGCTTTGAACACAGATGAAGTAGCGGAACCTAATTCCTTTGCAGTCACCGCAGCGGTATCAGCATTTGAGTATGGAAAAGACTGGCTGAGAGCGTTAAAGAAGTATATTCAAAATAATAAGGAAATAGTAGAACAGTATTTATGTAGAGAATTACCAAATTTATTCATTGTTTCCATGGAGGCGACCTATCTGCTATGGATAGACTGTAGCCAGATTACGGAGGATACGAAAGAACTTGCTGAATTTATCCGAAGAGAAGCTGCTTTATATTTAACAGCTGGGAGTGATTATGGAGAAGCAGGAAGAATATTTTTAAGATTAAATGTTGCCTGTTCTAAAGATATTTTACTGGATGGCTTGGAACGATTAAAAAAAGGTGTGGAATTTTTTAAGGTTGTGAAAGATAACAGTGGAAAATGAAAGAGAGGAAAAAAATGTTAGGAAATTTTAGTTATGAAAACCCAACAAAGCTTTATTTTGGGGAGGATGCATTAGAGAATCTTGCAGGAGAGCTTGCAAAATATGGAAAGAATGTTCAGCTTATTTATGGTGGCGGTTCTATCAAAAAGAATGGTATCTATGACAAAGTTGTTGCCATCTTAAAGGAGAATGGTAAGAATATTTTTGAGGATGCTGGTGTTATGCCGAATCCGACTGTTGAAAAATTGTATGAGGGCGTAAAAATTGCCAGAGACAATAAGGTAGATTTACTTCTTGCAGTAGGTGGCGGCTCTTGCTGTGACTATGCAAAGGCAGTATCCGTTTCTGTAAACTGCAAGGAAGATCCTTGGGAGAAATATTATCTGAAATTTGAGGAACCAACCTGTGAGACACTCCCTGTAGGATGTGTGCTTACGATGGTTGGTACTGGTTCAGAAATGAATGCTGGGGCAGTAATTACCAATCATGAGCAGAAAATGAAAATCGGACATGTATTTGCAGATGCAAAGATTATGCCTAAATTTACTATTTTAAATCCTAAGTTCACTTATACATTGCCAAAGAATCAGATGATTGCCGGAATTTATGATATTTTCAATCATATTTGTGAGCAGTATTTTTCAGGTGAGGATGACAATACCAGTGATTATATCAGTGAAGGTCTGATGCGCGGATTGATTCATTCTTCACGTATAGCAGTAGAAAATCCAGAAGATTATGAAGCGCGTTCTAATATCATGTGGACAGCTACATGGGCACTCAATACCTTGGTTGCAAAGGGGAAGAGTACGGACTGGATGGTTCATATGATCGGGCAGGCAGTAGGCGCATATACAGATGCAACTCATGGAATGACATTGGCAGCAGTTTCACTTCCATATTATCGTTACATCATGCCTTATGGACTTGCCAAATTTGTCAGATTTGCAAAAGAAGTATGGAAAATTGATGCAGCAGGTAAGAACGGAGAACAGATTGCAAAAGAAGGTCTTAGTGCAATGGAGAGCTGGATGAAGGAATTAGGCCTTGTGATGAACATCACAGAGCTTGGTGCAAATGCTGAGATGATAGCGGGCATTACAGAGGCAACCATTGTTCTGCCAGGTGGCTATAAAGTGCTTGAAAAGGATGAAATTGCGGAAATTTTAAAACAAAGCTTATAGGAAAAGGCAGAAATTGACGTAGCTCAAATGCAACGGAAGTTCTCTTGAACAAAAAAACAGACTTGATAAGAAACATCAGGTCTGGTTTTTTTGTATGATTTCCGTCACCTTATGCAGATACAGATGGGCAGCTTTGGTAAACACCTGATACTTTTTCCACACCAGGTTCATGGACAGTTCGGTGATGGGATAAAGGGGCTTGCAGACCAGATTACGCTCCGTGGAAGTGTCGACAATCTGGTCGAAACCGATTGCATAGCCTACCCCTTCCTGCACCATCAGGAATGCATTGTACATCAGATTATAAGTAGCTACGACATTTAAGTTGTCACCCTGCTGTCGCAGGAAGGAGTCGATGGCATTATTTTTGAGCTGTTGTCTGGCCATAATGATCGGGAGTCCGATCAAATCGTTGATTGAGAGCAGCTCTTTTTGCGCGAGTGCGCAGTCTCCGGGCATGAGAACACTGATTCGATCCCGATAGGGGAGCTGGATAGATTCGTAATTCGAAAGATCCACTGGATCCCACAAAACAGCAAAGTCATAGAGCCCTTTATCCAGATTATCGATGAGATCAAAGGCATCGCCGCTGATGGTATGAATATGGATATCTGGATGAGCATGCTGGAGTTCCATTCCAGCATGAATCAGCAATCGTACCCCCTCTGACTCACCAGTTCCAATATAGATATCACCACTGATGGTGGCATCGGAAGCGGTGACCTCAGCTTCTGTTTTTTTAACTAAATCGAGAATCTCTTCTGCTCTTTTTCGCAGGATTATGCCTTCTTCTGTTAATATAATCTTTCGATTGCCGCGAATAAAAAGCTGTTTTCCAAAGGATTCTTCCATATCTTTTAGCTGTCTTGACAGTGTTGGCTGTGAAAGATGCAGTGACTCAGCAGCGGCAGTTATATTCTGTTCTCTGGCAACCGCCAGGAAATATTCCAATACACGTAATTCCATAAGAACACTCCCTCTTTTTTGAAGATTCCACACTTTTGGATTGTTATTTTGATGCTATGACAGATTTTATTGCAGATTTTAATCTGATTATAGAAAAAATAACTATAGCTGTCAAGCATGAAAGAACATTTGATATAAGCATTTGTTATATTAGATATGTATTGATAAAATAAGAGTAGTTAAAAACCGCTAGAATATGAGGAGTGAAATTAAAAAATGTCGGAACAGGTAACGATCAAAGAAAATAAAATGGGTATTACGCCAATCCCCAAACTAATAATTACAACATCGATACCACTGATATTTTCTCTATTTGTGAATCATCTCTATAACCTTGTGGACAGCGTATTTGTATCCCATATTAGTGAGGATGCTTTGACAGGAATCTCTCTGGCAGCACCGATTCAGACAATTATGATTGCACTGGGGTGTGGGCTGGCAGTAGGACTCAATGCAATGATTTCAAAAGCATTGGGAGAAAAGAACAAGGAAGAAGTAAAGAGGACAGCATCAGCTGCGATGGTAATGGCGATAGGTGCATATCTTCTCATCGTTGTACTTAGTATTTTCATTGTGAAACCTTATTTTGCGTGGCAGGCAGGTGGAAACAGGCAGATTGCACAGTATGGAATTGACTATATCACAGTTTGTATGCTGTTTTCCTTTGGACAAATGACGCAATGGGTATTTGACCGGCTACTGATTGCAACAGGAAAATCCACTCTTTTTCTTGCAACGCTGGGAACGGCATCTATTGTAAATCTGATTCTTGATCCGATTCTGATTTTTGGATATTTTGGTCTTCCGGCGTTGGGAACAGCAGGTGCAGCTATTGCCACAGTAATTGGACAAACAGCAGGCGGGGTACTTGGAATCTTTCTGAATTTTAAGAGAAATAAAGAAATTCCCATACACTTCACGTTTCATATTTCGCCCCGTTGTGTGAGAAATATTTTGAAGGTTGGAATTCCTACTGCTATCATGCAGGGAATCATGTCCTTTATGGGGATTTTCATCAACACTATTTTGTATCAGTTTTCGTCCACAGCAGTGGCGATTTATGGCATTGCGTTGAAGGTACAAAATCTTGCGCAGATTGCGGTTATGGGGATGAATAATGGATTGATTCCTATTATTGCGTATAATTATGGAGCGAAAAAGGAAGAGAGAACACAGGAAACCATTCGGTGTGCCTTTCTATATGCAGTGGTAGCTATGACAATCGTACTGATTGGTCTTGAGTTGATTCCAGATAAAATCCTGCTGTTGTTTGATGCATCAGAGCATATGATGAACATAGGAATCCCAGCAATTCGTATCATTTCAGTCAGCTATTTCGTATCTGCCATAGGAATTGTTTTTGCAGCAATTTTTCAGGGATTTGGAAATGGAATGTACAGTATGTACCTTGCATTTTTCCGACAGGTGATTTTGCTGATTCCATTCATTCTGCTTGGTTCCTTCATGGAAAATCTAAATATGGTATGGCTTTCCTTTGCTGTGGCAGAACTTTTAGCAATTCCATTTGGAATCGCATTATTTCAAAAATTAAAGAAAAATCTAAAAGAAGAGGATTTTAAAATATGAATATTCTTATATTAAACGGAAGCCCAAGACCGGCGGGCAATACCAGTAAGATGATTGAGGCTTTTACGGATGGACTGAAAGAAACGGGACATCTGGTGGATGTGGTAAATGTGTGCAGAAAAGAAATCAAAGGCTGCCTTGCCTGCGAGTATTGTCATGAGAAAGGCAATGGGGTTTGTATTCAAAAGGATGATATGCAGGAAGTTTACCAGCTGTTTTTGAACGCAGATATGTTGGTATTGGCATCGCCTATCTATTACCACAATTTTTCAGGACAGTTGAAATGTACACTTGATCGGTTATATGCCATTGGTGATCCAAAGAAGAATCTTCGAGTGAAGAAAATCGCAATGTTTTTATCATCGGGTGACAAGGATATGTATGAGGGAGCATTATTCTCATATAAAGGAGACTTTCTTGCTTATCTTGGGTTAGAGGATATGGGTGTATTCCTTACATACGGAGAGGAAGGGGTTTCCGATGATAAACTGGAAGGGATTCGTAAGTTTGGAAAGTCTTTTGCAGAGAAAGAAAACGAGGTGGCACAATGAAGAAAATCATTTATTTGATTATTGTAATAACCGTCATGGCAAGTGTGGCGGCATGCGGGAATAAGAATGAAGCATCTGCACCACAAGCGACAATAGCAGAAGATGTACAGGAAACAGAGCCGTCGAAGGAGTCGGAGACAGCGGAAAGTACGCAGGAAACAAAAACGGAAATGAATACGGTAGAAAGTACACAGCCAAGGGAAACCGAAGTTGATGCTACAGAAGGTGAATCGGAAACGGAGCAGGAAACGAATCCAGTTGTAAGCACACAGATAACAGCGGTTGAAAATAGTACAACACCTGAACCTGTTGACTCGGTAGACAGCGAGTTAAATCAGATACAGACAACGGAAACAACTTTGGTGACACAGACAGAAAGTGAGGCAGAAGCAATGGATACCAGAACAATGAACATACAAATTGGTGATACAATTCTCACAGCAACACTGGAGGATAATGAAGCAGCAAATGCTTTGAAAAAATTAATGGCAGATGGTGGCCTAACCATCCAGTTTTCTGGGTATGGCGGATTTGAACAGGTGGGTTCCATTGGAAGCTCCCTTCCAACGAATGATGTTCAAATATCTACTTCAGCTGGAGACATCATGCTGTATTCTGGCAACCGGATGGTTATGTTCTATGGAAACCACTCCTGGGCTTATACCAGACTTGGAAAAATAGACAATGCGTCAGCCAGTGACTTGGAAAGTCTTTTGGGAAATGGTGATATTACGGCAACATTTTCATTAGCAGAGTGATTGTGTCAAGTTTTCTATGGAAACTTGATATGTAGCATCAGCACATTTGTCAAAGACAAATTTAGGATGTGCTGATGTTCCAAAGGAGAATAAAAAATGAGCAAAAAAGTATTGATAATTTCTACAAGTTTAAGAAGTAACAGCAATTCAAATAAAATGGCAGAGGAATTTGCAAGAGGAGCGAAAGAAACAGGAAATCGGGTGGAGTTGATTTCATTAGCAGGAAAACAGATTGGCTTTTGTAAAGGCTGTCTTGCCTGTCAGACAACAAAAAAATGCGTGATAAAAGACGATGCCATAGAGATAGCAGAGAAAATGTTGGATTCTGATGTCGTTGTGTTCGCAGCCCCTATTTACTATTATGAAATGCCAGGGCAGATGAAAACATTGTTAGACCGCATGAATCCATTATATGGAACAGAATACAAATTTAGAGATGTTTATTTTCTGACATGTGCCGCAGAGGATGAAGCAGATGTTCCGACAAAAGCAACCAATGGATTGCAGGGTTGGATTGATTGTTTTGGCAAGGCTGCATTTATGGGAACTGTATTTGCTGGCGGTGTGACAGGAACAGGAGAAATTGAAGGACATGTAGCATTGCAGGAATCCTATGAGATGGGGAAAAATATATAAATGACAATTAAGCGAAAAGTAAGAATATCTAATATATTGATGATAACTATACCTATCGTATTTACAGCGATTGTAATAAGTATCTGTCTGCATATAATTCAGTTTAAAAAAAGTTTAAATATATGTTATTTGCATGTTATCTCTAACATTTATAGTATCTCTTACAGGAGGAAACAGCAGAATGAAAAAAACAACAATGGGGCGTGCAGGCGTATGGTATACAAATCATATGGAGGTAAGTAGTTCAGCTATCGAAGCACCCAAAAATTTCAGGAGGTGCAAGGACTTAAGTTTAACACAGGTAACCATGCCAAATGCAGCAGAGACATTGTGGCATTGCGATGGTGTAAAAATGAATCAGGTTATGGCAAAGGGTGATTACTTTGCTATGGATAGTCAGAATATGGTAATTCACGATTTGACTTTGTATGGAAACTACTCTTTCGATGGTGTGAAAAATGTAGAAGTACATAATTCAAAACTTCTATCCAAAGATGCATTTTGGAACAGTGAGAATGTAACGGTATATGATTCTTATATTTCAGGTGAGTATCTCGGATGGAACGCAAAGAATCTGACACTGATTAATTGTACCATTGAAAGTCTTCAGGGTATGTGCTATATAGAAAATCTGGTTATGAAAAATTGCAGATTATTGAATACCACACTTGCCTTTGAATATTCTACGGTAGATGCACAGATTACTGGAAAGATTGACAGTGTATTAAACCCAACAGCAGGCACGATTACAGCAGAGCAGATTGGAGAATTGATTCTTGAAAAGGACAAAATTGATCCGTCTAAAACACAAATTATCTGTAAAGAAGAACCTGAAAAGATTACGGAACATGTAATCAATGAAAGCACAGAAAAAGCATTAAAAAGAGCAGTGTAAGCAGTATTAGAGAAAGGTCGGTGACAGAGGATGATGTTTGAATTACTGGGAAAAGGTTTGTTGATCGGTTTGATTTTTGGAGTTCCGGCAGGAGCGATTGGAGCACTGACGATTCACAGAACTTTAGAAGGTGGTTTTTTCTATGGATTTTTTACAGGAATGGGTTCCTCTGTTGCCGATGTTTTATATGCGATTGTGGGGGTTTTCGGAATTACACTGATTACCTCGTTCCTGCAAAGAAATGAAATGGTATGCCGCATCTGTGGAGCAATCCTTATTATTGTGTATGGAATTGTGATAATTTTCAAGAAGAATAAGAAAAACCATGGGATAGTAGTTAGTAAAAAGACATACCTGTCAGGATTTCTTACCGCATTTACTGTTGCAATCATGAATCCTGCAACTGTTGTATCATTCCTTGTGGCATTTACTTCATTTGGGCTGAATGAAAATTATTCGGTTTTAGAAGGAAGTCAGATTGTGATTGGGGTATTGCTTGGGACAGGACTGTGGTGGGGCACATTAAGTTTTTTTGTTAGTAAATTCAGGGAAAAGATTACAGATCCCATATTTGCAAGAATGAATATGATTCTTGGAATACTGCTAATGGTTTATGGGATTGGTATGATGATTAACTGCATTTGCAAATACTAAAGTGTCAGGCATGCGTGACAGAATATCAAATCCGTTTTCTGACGAACCTTGACAGCATACCAGAGTCAGGGAGGGAGAAAGCAGATGCCTATCTACAGATCTTGGTAGTGGAGGATGGCAGGATCGTGCAGAGCTGGAAAATTTATAAAAATCAAAAGTTTCATTTTAAAATAAAGTTATTTGAGGTATAATAAATAAGAACATAGTTTCGAGCACATCAATGATTGATGTGCTCTTTTCAGCAGAAATCAGGATCATGACAGGAAGAGGAGGCAGCAAATGGAACGGGAAAATCATATTTATATCGCAATTGATCTGAAATCCTTCTATGCCTCCGTGGAATGCAGGGAGCGAAAGCTAGATCCTCTGACCACTAATCTGGTGGTGGCGGATGCCAGCAGGACAGAGAAGACGATCTGTCTGGCGGTATCGCCCTCCCTGAAAGCCTATGGAATCCCAGGGAGAGCCAGACTTTTCGAAGTGGTACAGAGAGTGAGAGAAGTCAATGCCATTCGCAGAAATAAGGCACCAAACGGGATGTTTACGGGAAAATCCTACAAGGATACGGAATTGAGGGGGAGACCGGATCTGGAGATCGACTATATTGCAGCCCCGCCCCGCATGGCGAAGTATATGGAGTACAGTACAGAAATCTATCAGATTTACCTGAAATATGTTGCTCCGGAGGATATCCATGTGTACTCCATTGATGAAGTGTTCATGGATGTGACCCAGTATTTACAAGGGTATCAGATGTCGGCGAGAGAACTGGCGAGACATATCATACATGATATTTTCCGGGAGACGAATATCACTGCCACCGCAGGTATCGGCACGAATCTGTATCTGTGCAAGATCGCACTGGATATTGTGTCAAAGCATGTGCCGGCAGATGCGGAAGGGGGGCGGATTGCGGAGCTGGATGAACGCTCTTACAGACGTCTCCTGTGGAACCACCGCCCCCTGACGGACTTCTGGCGGGTGGGAAAAGGCTATGCGAAGAAGCTGGCGGAGAGCGGCATCTTTACCATGGGAGATATCGCCAGATGTTCCCTGGGAAGAAAAGAGGAATATTTTAATGAGGATCTCTTATATGGACTATTTGGAATCAATGCGGAACTTTTGATCGATCACGCCTGGGGATGGGAGCCCTGCACCATTGCGGATGTGAAAGCCTACAAGCCAGCCGTGAGCAGCATCAGTTCCGGGCAGGTGCTTCACTGTCCCTACTCCTTTGACAAAGCAAGGCTCATCGTACATGAGATGACGGATCTGATGGGTCTGGATCTGGTGGATAAAGGGCTTGTCACGGATCAGCTGGTGCTGACGGTGGGATATGATATCGATAATCTTCGCAATGGGGAGATCAGGAAAAAGTACAAGGGAGCGATCACCACGGATACCTATGGGAGACAGATTCCAAAACACGCCCATGGCACTGCCAATCTGGGGAGGCAGACATCCTCCTCCAGGCTGATGATCGAGGCTGTCCTGCAGTTATATGATGAGATCGTAAATCCGGAGCTGCTCATCAGAAGAATCAATATTGCAGCTAATCGAATCGTGAGTGAGTCCGAAGTGACACAGAAGAGCGAGTATGAACAGCTGGATCTTTTTACGGATCTTGAGGAAAAGAACAGGAAAGAACAGCAGGAAGCGGAGGAACTGGAAAAAGAAAAAAGAATGCAGCAGGCAATGCTGCATATTAAGAAAAAATATGGTAAGAATGCAATTCTAAAGGGCATGAATCTGGAGGAAGGTGCGATGACAGTGGAGCGCAATAAACAGATCGGAGGACATAAGGCGTAGTATGGGAACGAATCAAAATAGGGAGGAACAGCATAAATATGATGACATGCTGGAACTGCCTCACCATGTATCTGCCACCCATGGGCAGATGTCTGTCTATGACCGTGCGGCACAGTTCGCGCCCTTCGCAGCACTGACGGGATATGGGGATGCGGTATCAGAGACTGCCAGACTCACAGAGGAACGGATCGAACTGGACGAGATGGAGAAGAGCGCAATGGATGAAAAACTACAGAAAGTTCAGCAGGAACTGGAGCGAAGACCCAAAGTCAGGATCACATATTTTCAACCGGATGTGAAAAAGGACGGAGGTAAATATGTGGTAAAGGAAGGGCATGTCAGAAAGCTGGATACTTATGAAAAGTGTGTGATATTCCAGGAGGGCGATAGAATACCCGTGGAGGATATTGTGGAAATTGAGACGGAGAGTTGAGCCAGCAATAGCTTGACAATAGGAATAAAGTAGAATATACTAATAATAGTAATTATTACTATTATAAAAACAAATGGAATAAGAGAGAAAAGAATGTTTCAGTGATCAAAGGGATCACAGAATGGAGTGGCAATGAATAATAATGCAATGTTCAAATTATCCTATGGTCTGTTCGTATTAAGTGCGAAGTCAGGAGAGAAAGATAACGGCTGTATTATCAATACCGCGGCGCAGGTCACCACCACGCCTAACAGAATCACCATCGCGGTGAATAAACAGAACCTTACCCATGATATGATACAGGAGACAAAGGAATTTAACTTATCCATACTGGATCAGACTGCTCCATTCTCCATCTTCCAGAATTTTGGCTTTCAGAGTGGACGTGACGTGGATAAATTCAGTGCCGGCGGTTATCGAAGAAGTGAAAACGGACTGTTCTATCTGCCGGAGCATGCCAGTGCCTATATCTCAGGTAAGGTGATACAGGAGATAGATCTTGGGACACACACTTTATTCTTAGCAGACGTAACAGATGCGGAGCTTGTAAGCGGATTAGAGTCTGTCACATATTCCTATTACCAGGATAACATCAAGCCGAAAAAGCAGGAGACCAAAAAGTCGGGATATATCTGTAAGATCTGCGGTTATATCTACGAGGGAGATGTACTTCCACCAGATTTCATCTGTCCCATCTGTAAGCATGGCGCAGCAGATTTTGAGAAGCTTTGACGACATAGAAAGGGATATAAATAGAATTATAAAGGATAACAGAATAAAGAATAGAAGAATAGCAGAATAACAGAATAAGAATAGCAGAATAACAGAATAAAAATAGTAGAATAACAGAATAAAAATAGTAGAATAACAGAATAAAAATAGTAGAATAGAAAAATAAAGAATAACACAATAAAGAAATAAAATTCAAGAAAATCCATATTGTCAACCACACATAAAATAAGGTTGACAATCAAAACGCATCGGAGTATGATAATCCTCAGAGTGCAGAAAATACGGTATCACTATGAAGATTTCTACACGAAGAAAAAGCGGAGAGAGGATTTTTTATGAAAAACAAACTTACAGTAGCACAATTAGCAGTAATCGGAGTCATGGCAGCAGTGACTTGTGTCTTAGGACCCTTATCAATTCCCATTGGAGTCGTACCCATTTCTTTTACCAACTTAGCAGTGTATTTTGCCCTTTATGCATTAGGATGCAAAAAGGGAACCATCAGTTATCTGATTTATCTGTGTATTGGATTTATCGGTGTTCCTGTTTTCTCGGCGTTTACCAGCGGGCCGGCAAAGTTATTCGGGCCAACAGGAGGATATTTGATCGGATTTATCGTGATGGCAGTTATAGCAGGATTGTTCATCGATAAATTTCCAGGTAAATGGTATCTGCATTTTATCGGAATGGTATTGGGCACAGCAGTCTGCTATGCATTTGGTACCGCATGGCTGGCATATTCAGCAGGAATGGGATTTGCGGCAGCATTGGCAGCAGGTGTGATTCCTTTTATCCCGGGAGATCTTGCCAAGATCGTTATCGCCATGCTGGCAGGACCACAGATCAGAAAACAGCTCATAAAGGCAAATCTGTATCGTTAATAAAAAATACAACAGGATTTTCGGACGAGAAAGTAATAAGTCTGGAAATCCTGTTTTGTTCTTTAATAGGAAAATTCTTTGAAATTTCCTATTGGCAGCATCATAAATGATACTGCTAATATCCGAAGCAAAGTGTCAGTAAAGTAGTGTCAACATAAGAGTATCGAAGACACTTTGTTCTTGCGCATTATTTTGGAGTTGACTATAATAGAGACATACGAGCAGTACCAAAGGAGATAATTGTATGGACACGAAAGAACTGTCAGTAAATGAAGCACCAGAGGAAACGGCATTGGGAGACAATACCAGAGTACAGAAAATACAGTGGATCAAAAAGCAGATGGAAAAACAGCGGGAATCGGAGAATCAGTTTCTGGAAAGGCTTTTGGAAGAGGAGAAAGTTATCCAAAATCTTAACGCATCCATTGAGGAAGGTATGGAGCAGACTGTGGAACGCAGGAGATATAACCAGGAGTTCAAGTCTGATATGGAGAGACAGATCTATGAACTGAATGGAATCTCCCTGGATACCCTGCAGGGGATGGAGGAACGTAAAAAAGCCTATTATAATGGATTTACTTTCTGTGCTTTTCTATTGTCTATGGCACTTATCGTAGTTTCAGGCGCTCTCCATGGATTTCAGTCCCAAGTCAGTCTCTATATGCTGGCGGGAACGGCACTTGAGGCGGCTTTATTGACACAGGATAAGAGAGGAAAGGTCATGAATGGACTGTGTGGATTCCTTCATCTGTTCATATTGCCCATGATGTTTATCCTCTTCCTGTGCTATGAGTTGAAATTTGCGGAGTATGATTTATTACTGCCAATTTTCTCCATGATTAATATTGTATTGCTGTTGATCAGCACGTTGTCGGGATTTTTCTATAATCCATATCGCAAAGAAAAGAAAAAAGCGGCAGATGCCAGAGACCGTATCCGTGACATCGAAAAGATTGCTGGTAAAGAGGTAAAACGCAATGCCAGGAGAATGAAAAAACTGGAGCATCAGAACCGCCGGAAAGAAAAAATTGGCAGGATACCGAAGTGGTTCAGGAAGACTTTTTCAGGAAAAAAGAAAATAACGAAAGAAAATGTGCCATCCATAGAAGAGAATGATAGTGCAATAAATGAAGTCGAAACAGTGGCAGAAAACCCCATGGTGTCCGATCCGGGAGCAGATAATAGTGGGGTAAGTGGCATGGAGGAAGCGAAAATTTTGAAATCGAATGATGATACGGCAACGGAAAAGGATGGACGAAGTGATGGAAGCGATATTAGTGAGTGCCTGTCTGCTGGGCGTACATTGCCGCTATGACGGAACAGGAGTATTACAGGAGCATATGGAGGAGTTACGGGAAAAGTATCAGTTGATCCCTGTCTGTCCGGAAATCTATGGAGGACTTGCCACACCGCGGGATGCGGCGGAGCGTGCAGATGACAGAGTGATGACCTGCAAGGGAACGGATGTTACCGCTGAGTACCAAAGGGGAGCGGAAGAGATCCTGCGTCTGGCGAAATTCTATGATTGCAAACTGGCAGTTCTCAAGGAGAGAAGTCCCTCCTGTGGAAGCGGGTACATCTATGATGGGACGTTCAGCGGAGAGAAAATAGAGGGGGACGGCGTCACAGCCGCGCTCCTGAAAGCAAAGGGAATACGTGTATTGGGGGAGTCCATGTTGGATACACTTTTGTAAACAGATAAGTCTCCGTGGTAATTAAGTACAATATTTTCATATTATATTCACTTAGAGAAGGCAAAAGAAAATAAAGGGAAAATGAGTAGAAAAGGGAACTTAAAATATGGCAGAGCAACAGGGCGTGCGTTTAAATAAATATCTGGCAGAGTGTGGAATCTGCTCCCGCAGGGAGGCAGACCGTCTCATTGACAGTGGAAAAGTGAAGATCGACGGCAGAATCGCCAGCATGGGAGACCGTGTTACGGATCGGAATGAGGTTCAGGTGCATGGGAAGAAGGTACAGTCTTCCAGAAAAAGAGTGGTGCTGGCATTTAACAAGCCGGTGGGGGTGACCTGCACGGAGAAAGATCCCCATGCGAAGATTACCATCACGGATTACATGAAGTACCCCATTAGAGTTACTTATGCAGGCAGACTGGACAAGGATTCGGAAGGTCTGATCATCATGAGTAATGATGGTGATCTCATCCAGAAGATGACCAGAGCAGTCAATAAACATGAAAAGGAATACATCGTGAAGGTGGACAAGGCGATCAATGACGAATTTCTGAAGAAAATGGGTGGCGGAATCTACTTGAAAGAGTTGGATGCCACCACAAGGACTTGCAATATTCAGAAAATAGGGACGTACACCTTTCGCATCATATTGACCCAGGGTCTGAACCGCCAGATCAGGCGTATGTGCCAGTACTGCGGCTATGAGGTGAAACAATTAAAAAGAGTGCGTGTGATGAATATAGAACTGGGCAAACTAAAAGAAGGAACCTATCGGGAATTATACGGAGAGGAACTGGAAGAACTATATCGACAGTGTGTGGAGGATCATGGAAAAAACAGTTAGAATCAAAGAATTAATAGAAATCTTAAATAAGGCATCAAGAGCCTATTATGCAGAAGATAAAGAAATCATCAGCAACTTGGAATATGATAAATTATATGATGAATTAATTTCTCTGGAAGCGGAGACGGGAGTGGTTCTCGCCAACAGTCCTACGGTAAATGTCGGTTTTGAAGCGGTGGATGAGTTACCGAAGGAACGGCATGACCAACCCATGCTTTCTCTGGGAAAGACGAAATCCAGAGAAGAATTGCGGGACTGGCTAAACGGACAGGAAGCTCTCATGTCCTGGAAGTTGGATGGCTTGACAGTGGTACTCACCTATCGTGACGGAAAACTTGCAAAAGCTGTAACGCGGGGAAACGGTGAAGTGGGGGAAGTGATAACCGGAAACGCCAGGGTCTTTAAGAACATCCCACTGTCTATTTCCTATCAGGGAGAATTGATCCTCCGAGGGGAAGCGGTAATCAGTTATAAGGATTTTGAGACCATCAATGAACAGATCGAGGATGTGGATGCCAGATATAAGAATCCCAGAAATCTGTGCAGCGGTTCCGTGCGTCAGTTGAATAATGAGATCACAGCCAGGAGAAATGTGCGATTCATTGCTTTTGCGCTGGTGAGAGCAGATGGAGTGGATTTCAAAAATTCCAGGGAACAGCAATTTTTATTCCTGCAGGGACAGGGGTTTGAAGTAGTGCCATACAAGAGAGTGACGGAAGCTTCCATTATGGATACCATCGAAATATATGAAGCGGACATACAGACCTTTGAGATTCCATCCGATGGACTGGTGCTGAGTTACGATGATATTGCTTATGGGCAGAGCCTTGGTATGACAGCCAAGTTCCCCAGAGATTCCATCGCATTTAAGTGGCAGGATGAGATCAGGGAGACCACCCTGAAAGAGATCGAGTGGAGTCCCAGCCGTACCGGCCTCATCAACCCGGTGGCGATCTTCGAGCCGGTGGAGCTGGAAGGTACCACAGTGAGCAGGGCTTCCGTGCACAATATCAGCATTATGCGGGGATTACATCTGGGAATCGGGGACAGGATCACAGTGTATAAAGCGAACATGATCATTCCCCAGATCGCGGATAATCTCACGAAGAGTGACTGTGTGGAGATCCCGGAGGTCTGTCCGGTCTGCGGTGGTCAGACAGAGATCAGGCAGGTGAGCGACGTGCAGTCTCTCTATTGTGTCAATCCGGCTTGTGCCGCTAAAAAGTTAAAATCCTTTGCGCTTTTCGCCAGCCGGGATGCACTGAATATTGACGGACTGTCTGAGGCGACGCTGGAGAAATTCATCGGAAAAGGATATATCCATGAATATGCAGATATTTTCCATCTGGATCAATACCGGGAAGAAATCGTACAGATGGATGGACTGGGAGAAAAATCTTACCAGAACCTCATGAACAGTATCGAGAACGCCAGAAATACCACGTTGCCAAAGTTGATCTATGGACTTGGAATTGCCAATATCGGGCTTGCCAACGCGAAGATGATCTGTCGGGAATATCGTAATGATCTGGAACGGATGAGACAGGCAGATGTGGAGGAACTCAGTGCCATTGACGGTGTGGGGGAAGTGATTGCAGGGACATTCATGGAATATTTCCAATCGGAAGTGCACATGGAACGTCTGGAACATCTCTTACAGGAAGTGCATATTGAGGAGGAAAGCTTTGACACGGAGGGACAGACGCTCCAGGGAAAGGTCTTCGTCATCACTGGAAGTCTGGTACATTATGAGAATCGAAATGCCATGAAGGAAGCCATCGAGAAAAAGGGTGGAAAAGTGACGGGAAGTGTCACATCTAAGACAAATTGTCTGATTAATAACGACGTGACATCCACATCCTCTAAAAATAAGAAAGCAAAAGAATTAAATGTGGAAATTTTAACAGAAGATGAATTTATAGAGAAATACCTCCTATAGGGGTATTTCTTTTTCATTATACTATCAGTAGTTAAAAAGATAGTAGAAATAGCTTTTTTTATTGAAATAATCATATAATTATGTTAATATAAACTATTAGTATTTGCTGAATAATAGCAATTGTTGTAATAGTTGAATAAAAATTATGTAAATTACAGAAAGTAGGTCTCAATGATCGTCTCTGATAAATCCCTTATGAAAAGTTCAAAGTCGGGTATTTATCCCAATATAAACAGTCTGTACAGCACGATTCCACGGGATATTCGTATGCATATGTATCGGGTATCCAAGTATGGACAGGCTTTCCTGGAGCGGGTGTATCGGGAGGAGGTACTTCCCAATCTGCCACCGGAAGAGATATTGGAGTTTTCAGAAGCAATTTTCCGCTTACATGACATAGGCAGGTATTATATCCCTATGGAGATCTACAATAAGGTGACAAAGCTCACAGAGGAAGAGGTAAAAGAAATTAAGAATCACACAATTTATGCGCTGCAGGCAGAGAAAAGTGTGTATTTTCCATTTTTTCCAGAGCAGATCATGCCACATTTCAGAGATGTGGCGGTATACCATCATGAGCGGTGGAACGGAACCGGCTATCCGGAAGGCTTAAAGGGAGAGAAAATCCCCTGTATGGCGCGTATGTGTGCCATTGTGGATACCTATGACGGGATGACCAGTTGGAAACCTTATCGGGAAAGTATGAATAGTGAGAAAGCCATGAAGGAGATCAAAGCCTTATCGGGAAAATTATTTCAACCGAAGCTGGTGGAGTGTTTTCAAAGATGCAAAAATGAGATTGAACTTCTGGACATCAAGATGAACGGAAAACAGATACAGGATACAAAAGACGCAGACAGATCTATTACATAAATTTAAAACGACAAAAATCAACAAAGAATGAATAAAGAAAGTATTGATGGACAATCAATGTTTGGAAAAAAGAAGTCAAAAGATAAAATAGACAATACAAATGAAAAACAAAAATGGAATCCTTTCGTAAAGAAAAAAGGCGGACTTCGATTTGACAGTATCAACCGATTTCGGCACTGGTGGGTAGGTGGTAAAAGCGTTACCCGCAGCATCTTCCGTATGACAGCAGCCTGGCAGGGAATCGCAGTCATCGGTACGGTGCTGTCGGTGGGGTATGTGATGGCAGCCTTTTACACTGGGGCGGGGGAATTCGTTATCAGAGTGGATCACCCGGGAGAAGAAAAGCTGATGCTGTCGGACACGCCGGGATTTGAGGAACCCAAAGTACTGCTGAAGGGAACAGCGATTCCGGAAGCGGACAATATCAGTATCTTTGATATTGATCCAGAGGTGGACAAGATAGATGGACCCCATAATGGAATGGATTATATCGCCCATACTTTTTACATCAAAAACTATGGATTGGACCCCCAGAATTACAACTATGCACTGACCATTCGAAATATGAGCAAGGGAATTGACAAGGCGGTCTGGGTCATGCTCTATTATAATGGCAGACAGCGGATTTATGCGGCACCCAGTGCCAGCGGAGGGGCGGAAAGCCAGAAATCGGAATATGAGTTTCCCTTTGCGAAGGATGCGGTGGACAGCAAGATGGTCACCATGGATCAGTCCAGTGGAAAATATAAATTGAATACCACACCCTTTGCATCCACGAAAATCGTGTGTTCCTCGGAGTGTGATGCACTGGAGCCCAACGAGATGGATAAATATACAGTGGTCATCTGGCTGGAGGGGGAAGATCCGGAATGTATCGATAATATCTTAGGTGGCAACATCGAGATGATCATGAAGTTCAAATATTGACGAAAATGATATACAAATAGTATAAAAACAAAACTATCTTATGATAAGGGAGAAAGCGAACATGAGGAAAAAAAGAGATTGGAAACAAATTAGAAATGCATTTGTAATGGTGTGCGTAGCGGTGGCTATGCTGTCAACGGCTACCTATGCGTGGTTCACACTGACGAACCAGCCCTATGTGACAGGGATGGATCTGACAGCTTCAACAACAGGCGGATTACAGGTAGGCAAAGATTCAAGTGGTCCTTTCAGTGATAAACTGGAACTCACAGATGGAAATAAAAAATTAAGTCCGGTTTTGGGAGGGACGAATGGAGCATTCACGAAACCGGTATATACGGGAAATGCTGTAAATAGTACAGAGGAAATCCCAGAAGGGTTGTTATATACAGAATATGTGGCACATTATGTTTATCATTTGCATGCGTTAGGAGATACAACGACAACTTTAAGTGTACGTTTAAGAGGAGGAGATAAAACAGAAGGCGCTGCTGGTGGATCTTATATTATACGAAATGACAAACATAAGGCTACAACGAATGCAGAAAACGCAATTCGTGTAGGGTTTAAAATAGGCAGTGTATGGAAAGTTTATGAACCTAATACCGATGGAAGTAATACGGGAACAAATGCAGTGAATGGTGTAACAGAGCCAACATCGGATTTTAAACAAAATAGCAGTGGAATATTTACATCTGGTGGCTCAGGAATAGTCTCAAATGAATTATGCACAATAGCTGGTGGAAATACGGTACAAGTTGATATGTATGTGTGGATAGAAGGTACCGATAAGGATTGTATGAATGAGATTCAGACAGATCAATTGAAAGGGCAAATTCAATTTACGACTGAAGCCACCACTACTACCCCGTAGAAACGTAAAATAAATTTATTACACATGTTATTTGAACACTGAGGAGAAAAGCAGAACATGAACGCCTTTTTTTACTATTTTTATACAATGATAGAGCATGTCGTGGAGTTATTCATGGCAGTGGTCTATGCATTATGGGACTTTATCGTAGGGTTAGTAGATGTTCCCTATTACCTGGATATATTTAAGACTTATCGCGGAGAATTGACACCGGCAGGCTGGGTGTGTGTGGTTCTCGTACATATCTTACTGCTGGTATTGGTCATTCTGGTGGTCTACCTGATCTACAGAGGATTTCGCATTGCTTTCCGTTTCAAGGTTCCGGTAGTGGAATATGAGAAAATGAGAGATGAAGTGGTTCGTCTGAATCGGGAAGTGATGAAGACCAATTATGAGAAGGATAAGATACTCGCCATGAAAGTCAGCGAACTGGGTATGCCAGTGAATGAAGACTTACTGGAGGGTGTCAATGCAAATCTGGATGAGGATGGCAATCCCACAGGGGAAGAGGAAAAGCCGGTAGAGACCATAGAAGTGAAGGAACTTCGTTTTCCAAGGTTATCCAGTGTGGATGCATTCTATAAGACGGAGTATGTACCCCCAGAGTATGACAAGACCATTACCCTGGAGGAGCTCTGCCAGAAGTTCCGTAATTTTGCGGCTTCCAAATTAGGTCTGTATTACGATCTGGAGATCATGAAAGAGATCTTTGCCTCCTTCGGAGCAGCGAAGATGGTCATCTTACAGGGTATCTCCGGTACAGGTAAGACTTCCCTGCCCTATGCCTTCGGACAATTTATCGAGAACCCATCGGTCATCTGTTCTGTACAGCCGTCCTGGCGTGATCGTACAGAGCTGGTAGGGTATTATAATGAATTTACCAAGAAATATACAGAGACAGAGTTTTTAAAGACCATATATGAAGCACAGTACAACGATGATCTGCGGGTGGTGATATTGGATGAGATGAACATTGCCCGTGTGGAATATTATTTTGCAGAGATGCTGTCCATCCTGGAACTTCCAAGAGAGGACGAACGTCATATCGCACTGGTATCTTCCAAGACGTCATCGGACCCTGACAAGATGGTGGATGGCAAGATCTGGATACCCTCCAACGTGTGGTATGTGGGTACCATCAACAACGATGATTCCACATTTGCCGTATCGGATAAGGTCTATGACCGTGCCATACCCATCGATCTGGATTCCAAGGCAGAGATCTTTGATGCACCGGAGGAAGAGCCCATGCGCATCAGCTATTCTCATTTGTCCAGGCTCTATGAGGAGGCGAAAGCAAAATATCCCATCTCAGAGGAAGTCATGCGTCAGATGAGCAAGCTGGATGATTATCTTATCAAGCATTTCCGTCTTACCTTTGGTAACCGTATCATCAAACAGATGAAAGATTACGTGCCATGCTATGTGGCTTGCGGTGGTGTGGAGATCGACGGTATTGATTTTATTTTTGCCAATAAGATCCTCCGCAAATTTGAGTCTCTGGGCATGGGATTTATCAGAGATGAGATCGATGGATTGATCACTTACCTGGATCATCAATTTGGGGAAGAAAATATGAAAATCAGTAAAAATTACTTGCTGCGTCTGAAGAAGATGGGCAATAACTAAGGTGAAATTATGGCGTTTGAAGATAGCAGAGATGATATAGAACACGTATATGACAAAATGATAGACAACCTGTCTCCGGAGCTGCAGAAGGAACGCTATTACCAGTACTTCTATAACTTGCTGGAGACGGGAAATAATTACTGTACCTTCAGCAGCTCCCGTTTGGTGAAAAATATCGATGAAGAGTGGGTCAATGCGCTGGAGGAGGCAATACCTCATTTACAGCATGTGGTCATGAACCCGCGTAAATTCATCGAGGAGGACAGGCAGGTGGTAAATATTGCTATGGCGCGGAATATTTCTCCCGAATCTATCCAGCACTTGCTGGCGCACAGCAATATGATCGATAAAGTAAATGAGGACGGTACGGTTATTCCGAACCGTATCCTCAATATCTACAAGGAAGAGAGTTTCAACACGTATGAGAACCGTTTTATTAGTACATTGCTGGGGGAGTTACAGCATTTTATTAATAAGCGGTTTAATGTGATTTTTGACAGCAGTAAGGATGAGCGCGGCACGTTTTTCAATATGGAAAGTTCCATAGATAATTACACGGAAACGATAGATTACAAGCTGGAGATCAAGATTCGGGAAAAGCAGACGGATATGGATAATGAGGAGGAGAACTCCAGTATCTTTACCAGGATCGCCAAGCTGCACAGACAGATCAATGATCTGGCATCCAGTGGATTTATGGTCACCATGCGTCAGTATCCGCTGGTGCGGCACCCCATCGTCAAGACCAACGCTATCGGCAAGAACCTTCATTATAAGGCATGCCATAAGCTGTGGAATTACATACACGCCTATGACCGTGTGGGATATAAGGTGGATTTTGTGAAGCAGGAGCCCACCATTTCCAGATCTTTTGAGAGAGATATTTACAATTCCTTTCTGTGGGATTATATCATGCTCCGCAATTACATGGAGCAGACGGACGACTGGAACCCGGACAGACCAAAGCGCAAAAAGGAAGTAAATGTGAAGTACATTCGTCAGGTGCTGGATGAGATTATCGATGGCATGGACATGAGTGATGCCAATCTGCGTAAACTCATATTGAATGAACTCTCTGACTTGCAACTGCGGAAACGTGCGGAGAAGATGACCATGGAAGTGGCAGAGAGAAAAGCGGGACGTTCACTGCCTCGCAAGAAGTCCAGGAGAAGAACAGAGAAGTAATTATGAAATCACATGAAGAATACGATCTGGAATATATCCATGTCCAGGAGGCAGAGGATAATAAGACAGATAAATCAGATAGGAAATCGGATAGGAAATCAGATAATAAGTTAGATAAAAAATCACAGGAAACTTCGGAAGTAGACCCTCATACCAGAAAAGGTGCCTGGGCAGTCAGGATACTGGAACTATTATTTACGGTATTTATGCTCATGCTATGTGGCATTACCTTCATGGCGGGGCAGGGAAAAGTACCTTATATATTGGGATACCGCGTGCTGAAAGTGGTGAGCGACAGCATGCGTCCCACCATTGAAGACCGCACCTGCATCTTTGTGAAAAAAGTAGCAGAGTCCGATATCAAAGTGGGAGATATCATCACTTTTATCTCAGAGGCGCCTGACATCAGGGGATTCTACAATACCCATCGTGTGGATGAGATCATCCGGGATAATGCCAGTGGTGCAAAGCTTTTTATCACAAAGGGAGATAACAAAGAGTACCAGGACGCTTATCCTGTGTCCTATGACCAGGTCATCGGGCGTTACGCCGGGCAGGTGCCTTTCGGAAACCTGATATTCAGAGGAACGGTATTTCTCATGGATCGCAACAACTATTTTGTCATAGTGATCCTGCCCCTGATGCTGTGCTGTCTGTCCTATATGCGGCAATTGTTCAAGGCACTGCTGGGGAAGGAAGAACAGCCACAGGAGGAGACTCTGGAGGAGCGGCTACGCAGGGAAGCACTGGAGAGTATGGAAGAGATGGATGACAAATCGGACATATCCGGTGCGCACAGCACAGAATCCCAAAATACAGTCAGGAAGCCAACAACTGAGTCAGATCAACATAACGGAGCATTATAATAGGAAGAAATAATAGAAGAAATATAGAAGAGGGAGGGCCGGGCATTATGAAAAAAGAAGTGGTAATCAGCTTTATCATGTGTACCATCACCATCGTACTGCTCATCGGCTTTACCCTTGCCTGGTATACCAATGCCAGTGAACCCACAGTCACAGGGCTGGATCTCACCGCGGTGCAGGAGACAGAGATCAAGGTGGCAAAGGAGGCGAACGGACCCGACGTACAGACACTTTCAGGAGAGGATCGATACATTACCATCGGTCTGGAGGATCTGCTCAATGTAGAGAACGGGAAGTTCGCACCGGGAGCGTTTGGCAGTGTGACGTGCTATGTGACACCACTGCAATCCACCGTCAAGGGATGTACCATTCATCCGGAACTCATCGTCACGGTAAAGGGAAAAAATGTGGGGGATGAGGATATCAGCATATCAGCCAACGGACTGACAAACCCGCCATTTACCCAGGAACAGATCGATTTATTCAAGATAGCCAATGAGCACATACAGTTCTATGGGAAGGGAGGCCTCACTACAGGAGAGATGGACGCGGCATCGATCATTAACAGTACTGTTCCATTAGTGGTGGATCTGCAGGATGCATGGGACACTACTGATAATGTGGGGATAGAAAAAAAGGTGACTCTTTACTGGAAATGGGATTATGAGTATCCATTTAGAAAACCAGGAGACAGTGGACTATCCCCGGAAGACAGGAAAGAGAAAATAAAAGAATATGATAATGAGGACACAAAGCTTGGCACTATTCTGAAAGGTATTTATTTCAGATTTACCGTGGCACCAGTGAAATAATAATTAGCGACACAGTAATTATGGAAAAATCTCAATGAAGACAATGAAAACCATCGCACAGAAATAAGATCAGGCAGGAAATCGATCAACAGGAGTGACCGTGGAGCAGAAGCAGAGAGAAGACAGAGAACAGCGACTCAACCGCATAAAGAAAAGATATGTTTCCAGAAAGACCATGCGTCTGCAATTGCTGGCGGCCACTATAGGACTGGTGGTGCTGGTGGTGGCTTCTTTCGCATGGTACACCTGGAAGAGCAGGCAGGTGGAGAGCAAGACCGCGGAGGTCATGCGTCCCTATTACCTCACGCTGTTGAATCCGGGGGAGCAAAATGAACTGGAGCTGGCAGTAGGAAATCTTTTCCCGGGAGAGAAAAAGCAGGTGGTGTTCTGTGTTACCAACAAGCCAAATGAAGAGAATATAGATATGGGTGGATCTGACTTTGATTATGAGATGGAACTGATCCACACGGAGAATCTGAACCTTACCTATGAGATCAGCCAGCTCCAGAAGGTGGATACGGAAGAGGGAGCAGATATTATAACCAAAGATACGGATAAGGATAAAAATGTGCAGTACTGGAAAAAGCAATCCCCTGTATTGAACAATACAGATGTGTCCAATGACCGATGGACTGAAACGGGGGTCACAGAGAATACCATCAACAGAGGCAAATATCTTCATTATGAGAAAACCTACGATGGTCAGGAGCTGCATCTGGATGGAACCAGTGTATCATCGGGATTTGACTCTAATTATTTTGTCATGGAGATCGAATGGAAAACCGGCAGCACGGAAGATTTTCAGAAGTATGAGAAAGAGACGGATATGCTCTATCTACTAGTGAAAGCCATGCAGCCACGGCCACAGCCACAGCCTAAAGTAAAGGATCAACCATAAGATGAGTAAAGACAGAAAGGCATACAGACGTAAAAAGTATAGAAGTTTTATGAGAAAGTATCATGCATGGGTACTGGTGGCATTGGCAGCAGTATGCCTTTACAGTGTGGGCTTATTTGCAAAATATTATGCACAAAGCGCAAAACCGGGAATTGCCGTTGCAACGGGTGTGTATTTTACCAGTAATTATGCGGCATCGGGAACAGATTTTACAGAAAGCCTTATCCGTAAGGAATTTACTTCCGGCAGCTGCAGCTTTACACTGCAGGTTCGTAACTATGAGAACAATCTATTATTTAATGATACGAATATATCCATCCCCTATACGATGTCTCTTTGGACGGAGGATGCCCATACAAATGCGGAGTATAAAGTAGCCTATCTCCTGGGGGAAGAATCCAAAAGTTTCCCGATTGGGACGAAGGAGAGTAAGACCGTGATACAGAATCGCCAGATCGAAGGCGGTGCGCCTATGGCTCATAACTATGAGATCACCATAACCGACCACAATGATATGAAATCAGCGGTTCCCATCTACGTGGAGATTACCACGGAGAGCGGCGCGCTTATCCAGAAAACGCTTACGGGAAAGATTACACTGGAGGGGACACAGGAAGTGAAGGATTTTATCAGCTCCAGCAGTTTCGTGGTTCCCAATGAGACCAGTGACATGAAAGACCCGCAGAAAATAGAGGCTATCGCCAGGGAAGTATCCCTGACCTATGAGATTCGTACAGTGGGGCAGGTGCTCACCTCCGACGAGGTGACCCAGGAGCTGATACTGGCATGGAACAGCGATAAGTTAGATATCGACCGCTTCAACGGCAACTATCTGGCGTGGCTTGCAGAAGACCCCACTAGAACAGGACCGGAATCCTATACGGGGACGGATGTCCAGGGAAATCCGCTGCCCGCTGGCAGCAACTGGCAGTATATTACCCTAAAGGCAATGCCTTATTCCACCGAGGACACCATCTTCTATAATAAAGGTATTGATTTCAAAGACGGGACGTTGACGATGGATAGCTTAAATGGATATGTGATCGCAAAAGAGAAGAAGGCAGACAATCCGTAAAAAGGAAATCCAGAGATAAACCCAGAAATAAATATAGAAATAAACATAGAGATAAACATAGAGATAGACACTGAGATAAACCCAGAAATAATTCACAAGATAAATGTATGAAATATTAAGAGAACGATATGAGAGCAAGATGGATGCGGCTAATTGCGTTACTGATGAGCCTTACTCTGATTATGAATATTGTGCAGGACAGCGGGAACCAGCTATCAGTCTGGGCGTCCTCCACTACGCAAAAAGAACTGACAGATATGTCAGAAATATCGAAATCCATGGAAGTGAAAACGGGTAATACAGGAAATACAGGCAATACCCATAATGCCAGTAAAACAGGCAACACAGGAAATGTCGATAATGCCAGTAAAACAGGTGACACAGGAAAAACAGGCAACACAGATAAAACGGGCAATACGGACAACTCAGGCAATACGGGAAATAAAGATAATACGGATAATACAGGCAACGGAAATACAGGCAGTACGGGAAATAATGGTAATACGGATAAGACAGGCAATACGGGCAATACAGATAATGCAGGAAATACAGGTAATATAGGCAATACAGATAATGCAGGAAATACGGATAATACAGGAAATACAGGAAACACGGATAATGCAGGAAACACGGGCAATACCGACAACACAGGAAATACAGGAAATACGGATAACACAGAAAATACAGGTGACACAGGAAATATAGGCAGTACGGGAAATATAGATAACGCAGGAAATGCAGACAACACAGGTAGTACCGACAACACAGGCAATATAGATAATATAGACAATATAGACAATATAGACAATATAGACAATATAGACAATATAGACAGTACAGACTTACTGGAAAACATGAATGCAGGGAAGATATTGCCGGGGGATACGGTCTCTGAAAATGAGATCATGATGATGTCTCTTGCGGATACAATTTCACCGGACAAAGAAAATATATTGAATACACCGGAAGACTTTATAGCGTTACAGAAGCTATGTGAAACAAATGATTTTGCCGGTTATCGATTTGGAATCGCATCTCCCCCAAGTGGTTCTGCAGGTGTATGGGATTTGAGTACCATAGACGACTTTCAGGGTTTTGGAACAGAAGCCTTTCCTTTTAAGGGTGAGATGTACTGTGCCTTTGACTCCGGTGTTACCTTTACCACAGATAAACCATTATTTGCTTACCTGGGTGAGGGCGCTGATATCCATCACTTTGAGATAAATGTCACATCGGGACAGGCAGCAATCGCAGCAAATATCGTAGGGGGCAGTACGGAGACTGTAATTTCTGACATTACATTGAAGGGAACCTGTGACGGTGGAGGTTCTGCTACAGGCGCTATTGCAGGAAATGTCTCAGGGAACAGCACTGTGAAGCTGGATAAGATCACGATCTCGGATCTTACCGTGAAGGGAGCAACGGCAGGGGGACTCTTTGGCTGTATGCAGAACGGAGCCACGCTGACTTGCAGTGACGTGACGATGAGCGGATCAGTCACTGGAACAACAGCGGCGGGAAGATTTTTCGGGGAGATCCAGGGTAATTATACATGGAATCCAGAGGATGCAGGTATCAGCAATGGTATGACGGTAACGGCAAATGGCGACGGCTATGGCGGTACACTGGCTGGAAAACTCACAGAATCCGACGGTGCGGGCACATTGACTGTGGACGCAGAGACATTAAGAGCTGAGGTGGCAGGTGATGGATGTAACGGCGGACTGGTGGGTCTGGCGGGAGCGGGCACCAAGATTAAGCTTGGCAGTGGTAAGGATACCCTTACCATTACGGGAAGGATTACAGGAAATAAAGGGGCTGGCGGTCTGGTGGGCGAGGCAGAGGGCTGTACCATGGATATCAATAAGATTGTGGTACAGGCAACCGTAACCGGGTCAGGAGCATCAGGCGGCGTAGTGGGTCATGTGAAGCAGAGCATGGGAATCCCGGCAGTCACGGTAGACAGTGGTGCCGGGATTACAGGATCAAATGCAGGGGGTGTCATAGGAAATCTGGATTCCGGGGCACACTGCCAGTTAAAAGAGACCACAATCAATGGAACCATTAACGGCAGCACGGCAACAGGGGGGATTCTGGGAAATGCGGAAAGTGGTTCTGCGCTGGAGCTAAAGGAGAAAGTGACCATTGGGTCAACCAATATCTCAGGTGGCACGGCAGGCTATGTGGCAGGAAAACAGACACAGGCATTGATCTACCTCTACGGTGTGGAGGGGAAACTGGATGATACAGCACAGCTCGTTCTGCCCAATGAGAATCATGATCTGGAGGAGATCGGTGCCACGGCTGGCGTGTACCGGAATCAAACAGTGGGATCAGGACGTCTCATAGGGGATGGGACTTTAGAAAAGGTTGGAACGGTGAATGGGAAGGTATCTGATGCGGACGGTGCCTATCAATTGACAAGCGTTGCAGATTTTGAAACATTAGCAATGGCGTTAAATACCCAGGGCACATTTGGGCTGGGTTCATTTTCAGGGGCTACGGCAGCAGATCTGTTAGCGGGAAACTACAGTGTCACAGGGGATGTGAATCTTTCCTATGACACCACGGGGATCGTGACCTTGAATAGGAGTGATACAGAGCGTGCAGCAGATGCATTTACGGGTTCTCTCACAGGTCCGGCATCCGGAGCCACCATTACCAAAGATATAGCGGTAAAGCGGGAACGGATCGGACTGTTCTCTACCATCGGCGGGACGGCAGATACGGCAAAATTCTCCAATCTTACCCTGACGGGAACTATAGCAAATGTAAATGGAACAGGTGCCCTCGCCTATCAATCCGTGGGAAGTGGTGTGACACTTGAGAATATTAAGGTAACTACCACCTTCACGAATACCTGTACAGGTGGAATCGGCGGCGTATTTTATCAGGAGACAGGGAATACAGAATTTACCGTGAAGGGAACAGATATCACCCTGGGAGCCACCATGACCGCAGATAGTACGGATAAGTTCAGCGGATTCATCACCAGTATGGAGCATGCAGAGGTTGGATTGCAGAATATCACCCTTGGGGGCAGCATTTCCAGTACACAGGGGGGAGATGTGGGTGGCTTCCTGGGAAAACAATGGGAAAAGACAAAAGGAAAAATAGAAAATGTCAAAGTCGCAGATACAGGTGCAGCGTATCAGGTATCCGGAACCTACGGCGCACTACTGCATACCGTTACCAATCAGGACAATGGATCAAGGCTGATCCTGGATACAGTGGCGCTTAACGGCCTGAAAATAACAGATAAAGCAGGAAAACCGAATTGCGCACTGCTCATACAAAATGCACAGAATCTGGTACTGGAAGTGATAGATTATGACAGTACAGGATGTACGCTTACGGGCTATGGTGCGAACTTTGATGAGGTGGCAGGAAAGACCAGGGAGGATGGTTCACAGTCCTCCGGTATCGTTTCCTTATCTAAAAGGGGCAGCAGTTTTCCTGCCTATCATTATGAGAATAAAGTGATTGACAAGGGTGCCAGGAATGGAAGGACTCTGTATTTCTATGATCTCCTTCAGCATCTTGAGGCGGAGGGAGATGGAGTCACAGGGACACAGATACAGGGTACGGGTGGCTACAATGGAAAGAATCGCGTGGTCAATCCTGATAATCAAATCGCAGGTATACCAGGGCTGCTGGACAATGTGTCGAAGGTACTCCTGTGGAACGTGAGCCATATTGCCAAGGAAGGCAGAGTGCGGGATACATTCCGCCCCTATTATGCAGGGAATATGCAGGGGTTTAATGGGGAGCAGTATACCTTTTCCGGTACATTGGATATGGGGAAAGTGAGTGTCTACCCCACCCCCTATTCCTCCAACTGTACTTACAATGGAATCAATAATGCGACTTTATGCTACGACGCGGAGATGGTGCGCCAGTGGGATCTGAAAAATCAGGACGGGAACAGCCAGCATTATCGTATGCAGGGAGGACTCCTCTTTGAGCCAAAAAGTATTACGGTATCAGGCTTAACGTTCCAGGGAACCGTATGCAACATGGGAATCGAGACAGGTGCTTTGGTCGGTGGCAATCTCACCCCCACGGCCATGGATAAACCAAACGAGATCAACAATATTGTGTTAGATGGGGTCAAGGTGGATAATTATACCAGAGAAAATGGGCAATGCGGACTTCTGATCTCCAAGATTTTCTGGGGAAAGACGACCTTTGACCAGATATCCATGACGGGATATACCAATGGTACTACGAAAGTGGCAGCGGCACTCATTGGAGAAGCGGGCGGTTGGGATGAGAAGAATCTGATTCTTCGATTTACCAATATGAAGATTGCTGATGAGAAGGATGCGGCTGGTGGAAAGGAGCATAATACCAATGTTCTGGCATATGCCTCCTTTATCTATAACTACCAGTATACCGATCAGGCAAGTCTCAATAACGGTTCCGGATTATATCTCTTTACGAAAGCGGAGGCGCAAGCAGATACGGTAACCTACGGAGAGGAACTGGACGACTTGACAGAGTTCCAGGACAACAGTAAGCAAGTATTATCTACCATGAATATTAAGAATACGGATTATAAACCCTATGTATATAGGGTAAAAAAAATAGATGTCAATCCCAAGGCGGGGGATATATTGAAGGGGTGTGGAACCTATGAAGACCCCTATATCATCGAAAATGCCAAGCAGTTCCTGACGCTGTACCGCTTTATGAATGATAAAGGAAACACTGTGGATACTTATCAGTACAAGGACTTTTATGAGGGCTGGAGCATTATAAAGCCTGGAGATGACAGCAGCTTTTGCAGTGTGAAACATAAAGTCGAAAAGAAGATAGAAGATAATACATTCACAGGAACCGGAGCAGCGGATGTTCGCACATTCCCGGGAGCGGCAGGGAACGCTTTTCCAACACCGGAGGAACTGAGCCACGCATATTTTCAACTGGGCAGTGACATTGATTTATCAGGGATCAACTCAGGTACCTATAAGATCATTGCGGATGATTTCGTGGGATTTGGCACGGAGACCAGACCCTTCACAGGCGTGTGGTATGGCAAAAAAGGAAGTAATATCTATACTGTTACTTTGCCGGATAAATCTACCAATAAGGAATATAATACCTATGGCTTTATCCAATATGCCAAGGGTGCAGTGGTGAAGGATATGAAGATCATCACAGGTGCCACAACAGGTGATGGGGAAACGGCGCGGGTGAATGCACTGGCCAGGATCAATCAGGCTGGCGGCGGTGTCATTGGCTGTGTACTGGGTGGAGATAATATCATCGACAATGTGACAGTGGGCACCCATTTTAAAGTGATGAATACGGTATCCACAGTGGGTGGTTACGTAGGCAAGGTGAAAAAGGGCGGTGTGATTCTGCGAAATGTAACAGCAGATTCCGTAAAGTCCTTTACTTTATATGAGAATGGCGGTCAGCGAATCAATGCAAATTATCTCTATTGCGGTGCCCTCATCGGTAAAGTGGAAGATGGATATGCGCTGTGTGATAGTGGCACAGATACCACAAACCCTGTCTGGCAGACCGTTCGAACAGGCGGTGCAGATAATCTGGTGGCAGCACCGGGATATGATATTGTCAATGGAACTTATCTGAAGAGTCAGACACCTATGACAACAACCGCGGATAAGGACGCTGGAACAATCGCAGTAACATTACCCAATGCAGCGATGATACAGGTATTGTCCATGGCATTAAATGCAGATGCGCTGAATATATGCCCATCCACAGGCTCTAACTATGCCAGCGCTTATGATAATAAATCCAGAAGCCGTAAGGCATCCTATAAAGATATAGGAACTACGTTAGAAAATGATGCAGATTATATCGATGTCGCTTCCTATGATAATGTGATGAAGTACAAGACAGGCACGGCAGAGGCGGACAAGTACAGCAAAGCATATGCGTATCCCTATCTGTATCAATATATGGGAATATCAGGGACTACCACGACAGATTATACAGGGTACCTGTCTGCAAATGGTTACAGTATATGGAATGTCACGGATCTGTTGGATGGGAAAGCATATCGCACCACGTGGTCTCTGAAAAAGGAGACGACACCTGCCGTATATGATCTGACAGGCTTCGGTAAGGCATTCAGAGGAATCGGCTCCCTGTATGATCTTGGCAATAACTGTGGCGGAACCTTCCGTGGAAATTTTGATGGGGCAGGAAATACCATCAAGATAGAGATGGTGAGGAAAACTTTGGCTGGAGATGCCATTACAGTTAAGAGAGTTGGACTTTTTAATACAATACAGGCTCCCTTGAATGGGAATCTCAGTAATAGTGAGGAAACATGTTATACGATAGGGAACTTTACACTCAGTGGTACAGTGGATGCGGATGCACAGAATGCTGAGGGTGTGTATGTAGATGCAGCAGGTGTGGCAGCCAGAGTAGAGAGCCCAGGATATTTTCGCTTCAAACAGATCAATATGGGTGCGGACTTTTCTATTGGAAAGAGCCAGGGCAACCGAATCGGTATGGCAGGTGCCATCATGGGAGATGTGTGGAATGGTCCCAATGTGACCATTGAGGCTTGCTCCGTGACGGGAACTTCAGAAACGGCCAGGGTGCAGATATCCGGTACAGGAAGTGTGGGCGGATTCGTGGGGGAAGTGGTGAGTGGCAATACGGTACTGACGATGATAGATTGTCAGGGAGCGTATCTTACTGTAAGCACAGCAGGTACCATGACGGGTAGAAATGAAGATGAGATTGGAAATGCCGGTGGTCTGGTGGGAATCGCGGAGTCAGCCTCCAGCGTTACCATCAAGGGAACTGATACGGATCTTGATAATACCACGAACAAGATCATGATCAGTAACAGCTCCATCCAGGGGACCAAGAACGCAGGGGGACTGATCGGCAATACCAGAGGAAATAAGAATGCCATAAGCGATGCAATCGTTGCTGGTACCATGGTGAAGGGGGGCGTAAATCTTGGCGGTGTGATTGGGTATGCCGAAAACGGAAAAACCAGCAGTATTACCAATTGTTCTGTTCAGGATATTAAAATAGAAGAAATAGATAATGGAAAAGGGACGGACAGCAATGGACTGGGAGGAATCCTGGGCAAAAATACACATATCATGACCATATCTGGTGTGGAAGTAAAGGGATCTAAAAATCCAACTGCAAATCCAATTGATATAGAGAATGCTGCATGTTCCCTGCAAGCCTCAGGGTCAGATAAGAAAACACAAGATATGGGTGTGGGTGGCATCGCAGGATGGAATGAGACGAACACGTTGACCATGAAGAAATGTTCGGTTGTGAATGTGGCCATGGAGGCGAAGAGAGCCAATGCTTCTGATACTGCCATTGTCAGTGCCGGGGGTATCGTGGGCGTTGCGAAAGCGGATATCATATTTACAAGGGATACCAACATTAGAACTTCTGATTCCGTGATCATCGCACCCAAAAATGAAGGAAAGAACCAAGATCATAATTATCTGGCAGCAGGGGGTATCATTGGTTATAGTGAGGCTCTCATTGGGGCGGAATCTGGATCAGCAGGCACGGATTATTATAATAAGCTTACAGCAGAAGGAAATGTGGTTACAGGAAAGCAGGCAGGTGGTATCTTCGGATATAACAAAGGATCATTCCGTCTCCAGGGAATCACGGTGAGTGGTGGAACCATTGACTCTGACTACATGGCAGGAGGGCTGTGTGGACAATTTGCCAATGGTGGAGCAAGTGCGCTGAATGATGTCACGGATAATACCTCGGTGAATCTGATCAAAGACGTTACCATATCCGCCAGAAATGCCGGAGGTGCCATGGGCGATATAAAAAATGGAAATTCCGTCAGACTGAATGGACTGCGCATAGAAGGTTGTACCATAACAGGTGCAGTATATGAGTGCGGTGGTGAAAAAAAGGAAGGAAACGCAGGCGGTGTTACAGGACTGATGAATGGTGGAGGCGTGCTCAAATTATATGCCACTACACTTTCTAAGAATACCATCTACATCAGAAGTGGGGGAGCAACCCTTACGGATAAGGAAAAATTGTGTGGAGCCGGCGGTATCGCAGGAAGAGTCTATAAGAATAGGACGGGAAAGATCTATATAGATGGATATACACTCCAGGGTAATAAAATTGGATTTAGGGAAAAAGAATCAGATCCCGTAAAGATTATTGGAAATACAGCAGGATTATTATTAACCAAAGGGTTTCATCTGGAAGATACCCCAAGTGGCCTGGCAGGAAAGCGATATGAACTGACAAAGTCATATGCGGATACCTATGGCTATAACGTGGGAACCCTCATAGGATTAGATCAGACAACCGATGCCCGGTGTCAGATCTATATGATGCAGCCGGGGGCTGTGACATTTGATACCGGAGTCAATCGTCCGGTGGTGGATGTGGGACGTGTTAGTACGGAAACCGATGCCTATGCATACCGCAGCAACTGTCATATTCTCTATGGTGATGGGTCAGGTATCACAGATGGCAGGACCGCGATGAATATGGATGCAGCTGCTACAGTGGCTTATATGAAGGCAAAGTATGATGCGGCGATTGCAGATGCATCACCTGGCAGTGTAGAGGATCTGTGGAACAGTTATCGTCTGGATAAGAAGACAACAGATGCTACAGATTCAAAGGAAGATTTGGCTTTGGACAGCTTTGATAAGGCTTATCATGCTACTTATGAAGGAATCGGAATGCCTATTCTGGTATACAAAGCTGAAAATGGAACCTTGCAGGATATTGTGACACGTATGTCAGATATTATGACAAATGTGGCAGGACGGACAGCCTCTGATATGGAAATCCTTGACGTGAAAGCCACAGCAAAAGAATGGGTTTCAGGTACAGGAGCGGGAACCGGTACGGATGCACCAGACGGTACAAAGCCCAGTATCAATGTAGCGAAAAATGGAAACAAATATGAATTTACCTATAACAGCTATGATAGTGTAAGACGTGATGGCAGTATATCTTATACGTCTTATACGGAATTGACCTATGTATATTCATGGAAGGATGGAGATGTTGTGCACAGCCAGACCTATCATTTGCCCATCTTCGTGGAGGAGATCATTACCATGGATATTCACGCCCGTATTATGGGTGGCAGGGTCACCTCCATGGATGCCATGCGTGATTCTGATTCAGGTCTGAGTGGTGAAATTCTTATGGCCAATGACAGTGACTATACCTTGTACTTTGAATATGTCTATGGCAATGCCAGAAAGAAACAATCAGATGCTGTCACGGTGGGAAAGACTTTCTACCTTATTAAAAACGCAGTGGAATCTCAAAAGCTGGCAAAGGGAACCAGGCTGTTGCTGGTGGATGTGACACATGGCAAGATACCCTATTACTATACGGTAACCGGCGCCGAGGGGGATGCTATCCCATTTACGGCTTTTAAGAACAGCAGTGGGGAATCCTATGTGGATTCTCCCATCAATGAAAAAGCCCTCCCTGATGTAGGGACGGAAAATGCGGGTAAGATGCTATACACAGATGTGGATGGGGGTCAGACAGAAAATGCAGGTGTGGAAGAATATCTGCTGACGGTGCTGAAACCTACCAATGTAGAGAGCCTGGAGAAAGAGCTTTACTCACTGCATACGGATCTGGTATTGACACCGGAATTGGAATCGAAGACCGTCAAAACAAATAAAATGAATATTCAGTTGACCTCCATTCCGGGACTTTCTATTCAGTTCGAAGGAAAAGGTGAAAAAGATCTTACCGATATCAAGGATACCAGTACCATCAGCAAGGATGGGGCAGTGGAGGTGGATATGACCTACAGTCTTACGGCAGATGATCTGTACTGGAGTGAGAAACTCAGTAAACCCCAAATGATCGACAGCAATAATACGGGAAAATATCTGGATCTTGCTTTTTATCTCCAGGATTCCAGCAACAATCGTGTGCGTTTTCCGGAGGGTACCAACTATAGTTACCGTCAGGAGGATGGAAGCTGGAGTGCATCGGCTACCATGAAGGACAGCTCCGTATTCTACTATTATAAAGATACAGCCAGCAGTTATCAGATCAGTGATGTTCGGCAAAATACCAAGATTACCAAGCACCTTCGATTGACTTTTGGTAATGCGGATCTGTCTAATCTGGAGGACACTTACACAGCGTTCATCGATCTGCTTCGCACAGCCAATAAGGATTATCCTATGGGAAGCAATAATCGTATGGACCGATACAGCGACACCATCAATGCAAGCTCCATATCTTCTCTGGGATTCGCACTGAAGACCGCCGACAATAATGAGCTTGGAATCAATACCTATTCTCTGGCGGAGGACAAAAAGATTAATATCATAAATTTCAACGCACTTTTTGACTTCTCTAAGATATTGGAGCAGCTCACAGCCAGCGAGAAGGAAACGGTGGTGGAAAAATGGGCATCCTATGATTACACGGTAACATTCCATATCTATGAGAAGAAGGCATCAGGTTCCGATACCATGACCAATTATCCTGATGAATATACGGGAAGTGATATCAAGCTTTCCTATACAGATACAGACAGCACAGGCACAGGAACCGAGCAGGAGTATAAGCAACCTATTGTGTACAATTTTACGAAGGATGAGATAAAAGGAAAGGATGCAATCAGCAGAGCCTTAAAGGTCCATGTATCCTCTGATAAATTATCCCTCACCAACTATCGCATAGAGGCGGACCTGAAAGTCACAGCCCATGGTGAGAGCAGCACCGAATCATCGGAGACCACCACAGATTTCTTTGTCTTCACCGTGACTAAACTGAAAACCGATTTGTAATATTGCAATTATGCTACGGATATGATATTCTAAACAAGCGAACGTTCCAGTTCGCTTGTTTTTCTTTTTTCGGTATTCACCGAACAATTCCCCATAAACAAATAATTAGATACAGAACGGAGCGTGGTGCCTTTGCGATCAGAATGAATCGAATTTTTTTGTACACTATTATTGTTGATAAGGTTTTGATTATAATGATATAATATGATAATAGGGTCATATTAACCTCATAGTTGGATACACACGAAAGGGAGAAAATAGATGACAGACAATGAAGTGATAAAGACACTATCTGATTTATTAGATGAAAAACTGGATACAAAATTAGATGAAAAGCTGGGTCCGAAGCTGGAAAAGATATTTGATGATAAGCTGGGTCCGAAGCTGGAAAAAACATTAGATAAAAAGCTGGATACAAAATTAGATGAAAAGCTGGATACAAAGTTGGAAAAAATATTTGATGAAAAGCTGGCACCCATAAAGTCAGACATCAATGAAATGAAGATTCAGCTTGAAAAGGTGGAAAGTGATACCGGTTCCTTAAGAGCAGGTCAGCTATCAATGAAAAGAGATTTTCGGGAAATGAGAAAAGACATAAAGGATATTAAGGACGTCGCATATGATGCATGGACGCAGAGCACAGAAAACAGAGAATTGATGTACAGTAAATGATATCTTGATTCTGTTTAAAAATTTATCCCGGGAAAGGCAATGTATGATTTATTTCATTATTTTTGTCCTCATAGCCATATTGGTGTGCGTGATATTCTATCTGCGCGATCAGTTGAAATGGCAGCATAAATATTATAAAGATAAGACCAGTCGGCTTGCGAAAGAGAAAAATCAGAACAAGGGCAAAATCGAGGAACTGGAAAAGTCCGTGGAGGATCTCAATGAGACTGCCTATCGGGATGTGACCACGAAGATCGGTAATCGTGATTACTTTATCGCCAATGCCATAGAGCTGTTGAAAAAAGAGTGTGATTATACCCTGGTGGGATTCGGTATCTCCAACATCGCTACCATCAATCGTCTCTACGGACCTGCGGAGGGAGATAAGGCAGTGTGTTTTGCTGCCAGAATCCTGGAGGAAGTGGTGAATCATCGTGGCATATATGCCCATGTACAGTCTAATCTTTTTGCAATTCTTATGAAGACGAATCAGGAAGAGCACATACAGGCACTCATGGAAGAGATTACGGAGAAGATGCTGGGATATTCTGATATATTCAGGGTGGAAGTACAGTTCGGTGTATATTATATTCAGGATCACACGGAGAAGGTATCGGAGATATTGAGCCGTATGGTACTGGCACAGCGTTCCATTCCCAGGGAAAGCCCGGTGAATTATGGAATCTTTAATGAGGAACTGAATCGGAAATTCGAAGAAAATAAGAAAATGTGCGCCGAGATGGAACAGGCGTTGGATGATCATAAGTTCGTCATGTATCTGCAGCCCATGGTGGATCTGCATCAGTACTATATCTACAGTGCGGAGGCATTGGTACGCTGGGAGCATGAGGAAAGGGGACTTTTATCCCCCTATGCATTCCTGCCGGTATTCGAAAATACCAATCTGATGTTAAAGCTGGATTACTATATGTGGGAGGAGGCCTGCAAGACCATACGCAGGTGGATCGACAATAAAATGGAGCCCCTTCCATTAATGTTGAATATCTCCCCCATCCACCTGAACAGTGATGGATTTATCGACATTCTGTCCAAGCTTCTGGAACGGTATAAACTGAAAAAAGAGATGCTGGTACTGGAATTGCCGGAGCGGGCACTGACCACAGGAGAGAATCAGGTGAAGGATCATATTCAGATACTCTCAGAGAAGGGATTCCGCCTGTCCATCGACAATTTTGGAAGTATGCATTCCCCGGTCAATCTGCTTCGTGATCTGCCCATCAGTATGGTAAAGCTGGACCGGAGATTCCTCAATGACAATGTGAAGAGTGAAGAGGGACTTACGATCCTGAGATATCTCATCGCCATGGCGAAAGAACTGGATCTGACCGTGGTCACGGAAGGTGTGGAGACGATGGAGCAGGCCAACTTCCTCACAGAGATTGGCTGCGATATTGCACAGGGATATTTCTTCTCCAAGCCAGTGAGCCTGCGTGATTTCGATCAGTTAAATAAAAAGATTTCCCGCCTCGGATTCCAGCCAAATGAATATTACCCTACCTTTTCGGATATGGAGAACGGGGTGGATATCATGGAAAAGATGTTAAAAGGTTCCCAACAGAAATAGAAAATATAGAAAATAAAAAAGACAGTGTTCTGAGTTAAAAAAATCAGATCATTGTCTTTTTTATATTTATTTTTTATTCCTTTTGCGTCTATATTTAATCTTCATAAAATCAAGAATATCTTCTCGGTCCTCCACAGTAAGATTCTGATATAAAAAAAGCAATTCTTTCTCATTACGATTCAATCCCTTAAAGGCCAGTGCGTTTTGGGGATCATTTACATATTCTAGAAAGACGGAAAGCGTTTCTTTATCTTCTATTCTCATATCTGTATTCGCATCCAATCTAATGGCACTGCTTGTGCTGTGTTCGAAGAGCATATTAAATGAAACTTTGTATAAATCAGCCAGAAGGAAAAGCGTCTCTGTTGGCGGAATGATCCTGCCGGTTTCATAGTGAGAATAAGTTTGCCTGATGATATTTAAATGTGAGGCAACGAACTCCTGAGAATAGCCAAAAGATTTCCTGAGCTCACGTAAGTATTCACCTAATGTTTTATCTGACATATTGCTTTTAATCATATACTCCCTTCTTAAATGGATATCATAATTTTGAGCATGTGATATCTATTTATATTGCACAAATAGGACTAACTAAAAAGGAAATGAATCATTGACATTCATTATAAAAATAAAAAGCTATTGAAAGTCTAGTAATAATAGCGTATAATCTATAAAGGCTATTGGTAATAGCTCATTAAAATTAGAAAAATGGTTATTTTACAGAAAAACATTAAAGAATGGCTATTAGTAATAGCTATCAACATTTTGCACTGAAACCTGTGTTTTTTCTGTGAAATCAGAGGAATATGTATGTATATTGACATTCATTCTCATATATTACCGGGTTTAGATGATGGCGCTGCAGATGTGGCGGAATCTTTGAATATGTTGAAGATCGCATATGAAAATGAAATAACTGCCATAATTGTCACCCCACATAATAAGGCGAACAGACATAACGCCAGTAAGCAGACCATTGAAAAAAGGGCGGGAGAGTTACAATGCTATGCAGATGAGCATGCATACGGAATGAGAATCTATTCTGGGGCAGAGCTCTACTATAGAAGCGAACTGGTGGAATTATTGAATCAGGATAAGGTGTGTACTATGGCAGGCTCGGCTTATGTCCTGGTGGAGTTTTCTCCTATGGATGATTATGCCTATATTAGAGATGGATTATACAACATCCTGTCAGCAGGCTATCGCCCTATTATTGCACATGTGGAGAGGTATCAGTCAGTGATGAAGGATCAGAATGTAGTAGATACGCTAATAGATATGGGCTGTTATGTGCAGGTAAATGTGGGAAGTGTCATGGGCAGATTCGGATTTCGCACCAAAAATGATGCCAAAAAATTATTGAAAAATGGTCGTGTCCATTTTCTGGCAACGGATGCACATAATGCTACAGAACGTGCACCGGAAATGAAAAACTGTATTTATAAATTATATCGCAAATATGATGAAAAATATATAGATGATCTCATATATAAGAATGCACGGAAAGTGATAGAGAATGTCTACATCTGACAGCAGTGGAGGAAACAGACATTAAGAGGCAGATATAAATATAAGAAACAGGGATGAGATAGAGACAGGCATTAGAAATAGAGAACAGATATAAGAAATACAGACAGGCAATAGTAGGAAATGGGAACAGACATATAGAAACACAGACAGGCAATAGTAGAAAAAGGGAACAGACATAAGAAGCACAGACAGGCAATAGTAGAAACAGGAAATAGATATAAAATAATAAAGATAAAAAAGCACGACAGAAGTGATACACAAAAGCATGGAAAGGTACAAATACGACTATGGAAACAAACAGAGCAGAGACAGATGAGATAGAGATCGACCTTGGGGAAATATTTGGCCTGTTCCTTCACCGGATATGGATCATACTGGCAGCGGGACTGTTCGCGGCGACCATCGGGCTGGTGATCAGCAGATTCCTCATCGCCCCGGTCTACGAATCCGCCACGAAGATCTACATCCTGAACAAACAGGACAGCAGCACGGTATCCTACAGTGACGTGCAGGTGGGGACACAGCTCACCAAGGACTATGCGGAGCTGGTGCAGAGCCGCTTCGTGCTGGAGGAAGTGATCCAGGAGCTGGATCTGGACCTGAGCTATGAGGAACTGAAGGACAAACTCAGCGTGTCCACCCCCACGGACACCCGTATCCTGGCCATCACGGTGGAGGATCACAGCCCCGTGGCAGCCATGAACATGGCAAACGCCATCCGTGAGACGGCATCCGTCCACATCACCAACGTCATGGACATCAAGGCGGTGAATATCGTGGAGACAGCGAACCTGCCCATGAAGAAGGCAGGCCCCAGCGTCCTGAAATGGACTGTCATAGCAGGAATCCTGGGAGCCTTCCTGGTGTGCGTCATCGTATTCGTCATCTATATCATGGACGATACCATAAAGTCATCGGAGGACGTGGAGAAATACCTGCACCTCAGCACCCTGGCACTGATCCCCATCGTGGAGGATGAGGAAACGGCCACCAGGAACAGGGCAAAGCGGAAACGGAAAAAGAAGATCAGACAGGCTGCGGGAAAGCTGCCGTTCCTGAACACCGCGGATAAGGAAAGTAAGAAGAGATCCACGGAACTGTCCACGGATGGAGCGGATACCCCGTGAGAAATCAGGGAAAACAGTGAGCAGGAGAACACAGGCAAGGCAGTGCAGAAAACATACAGCAGATAGAAAACAGATAAAAGGCAGTATTGAAAACAGATAAAAAGCAGATAAAAAATCAGATACAAATCAGATACAAATCAGATAGAAAGGTACGGCCACAGACATGCAGAAAGTAGTACTAGACCAGATCGGAAAACTGGATTACAGGACCAAGGAAGCCTATAAGACCCTCCGCACCAACATCGAGTTCTGCGGGGAAGAAAATAAAGTCATAGCCATCACCAGTTGTACGCCCAACGAGGGAAAGTCCAGTGTGTCCATGAACCTGGCGTACACCATGGCAGAGAATAAGAAGAATGTCATACTCATCGATGCGGACCTTCGGAAATTCGTGCTGGTGGGCAGATACCATACGGGAGCGGTAGAGTACGGTGTCACCCACTGCCTGGTGGGAAAGGTGAAGCTCCAGGATGCCATCTGCGAGACCAACGTGAAGAATCTGTACACCATGTTCTCGGGACCGGTACCGCCGAATCCCAGTGAACTCCTGGGGAGCAGGAACTTCGGCACCATGATCGAGGCCCTGAAACAGACCTTTGACTACATCATCGTGGACACCCCGCCTCTTGGAAGCGTCATCGACAGCGCCATCGTGGCACGGGAATGTGACGGCGTGATCCTGGTACTGGAGAGCAACGCCATCAGCTACCGGTTCGCCCAGAACGTGAAGGACCAGATGGACAAGACCAACTGCAAGGTCCTGGGCGTGGTGCTGAATAAGGTGGATATGTCCACCAAGGGTTACTACGGACATTACGGACGTTACTATGGAAAATACTACGGCAAGTACTATGGCAATTACGGCAGCCATGAGAGCCACAAAGATGGAAATATATAAAAGAAGAGGACACAATCATGAATCTTGGAAATAAACTTGCGATCATGTTCGCCACGGTGAGCATCTGCGTGCTGGCCGTCTGTGCATTCTTACTGAACGGGCAGGACAGGGAACCGCCGGAGATCAGTTTCGGACAGAGCCGTGTGGTCTACAGGGACGGCATGGACACCGCGGAACTCCTGAAAGGAGTGGAGGCACGGGACAGACATGACGGGGATGTGACGGATCAGATCGTCATTGAAAAGATCACAAAGACATCCGACGGCAGATCCGTCATCGTCACCTATGCGGCGGGAGACAGGAGCAATAACTTCGCCAAAGCATCCCGGCTCTTCCAGGCACGGGACCTGGATACGGATGGGGATGCGAATAAGAGTGACAGCAGATCCACCTATAAGGTGGAGGCCGGGGCAGGCGCAGTGACGGATGTGCCCATAGCGTCGGGGACAGAAGGAGCGGAAGGATCCGGGGGGAATCCTGAAGCGGAGGAAACAGAGACCACAGATGACCGGACAGAAGCCGGGACGGAGGAAGAGCCCGAAAAGGAACAGCAGCCACCGGAGGAACAGAAGCCAGAGGAGCCTGCAGAGAACGTCCAGAATAAAGCGGTACCGGTCATAAAGCTGAATACGGCAGAGGCGACGCTGAAAAAGGGAAGCTTCTTCAACATCAATGATTATATCGCACAGCTCAGTGACGACGTGGATACCACGGAGACACTGCAGCACAGGATCAGGACCAACGGAGAGTTCGACAACAATACCGTGGGAGACTACCGGGTAACAGTCATGGTGACGGACAGTGAGGGAAACACCTCAGGAGCCCAGAACCTGCTGATCCATGTAACCGAATAAAAATCGGTCCGATTGAGAACACATCGGGTTAAATTATGGGGATACGAATGAGAACCGACAACAAAAATACAGCGAAGCTTACTATCATGCATATCTTAATCTATGTACTGGCCTGGTTCCTCTACTTTGGAAAGCGGGTCAGTGGAAGATATATCATACCGTGGGGCATCGCCACCACGGTTCTGTATACGATTCTGTATATTTCCATGACGAATTTGAATTTATCCAGCAGCAAGGCAGCCATCTGCACGGACGGGATTTTCCTGGCAGTGTGGATGATGGACACCTGAAGTCCGTAAGAAGGGTATGGTCACAAATGACAAAGGAACAAACCGAAGAACGCGGCATGCGTAAGAGAAAAAGAAAAAAAGTAAATACAGGAAAGAAGAATCACGGGAAGCGGATCGCGGTCACCATACTGGCAGTCTTTGTGGGCGTCACAGCCCTGTCCATGGCAGCATTCCTGCTGTTAAAGGCAAAGGGAAAGACCAACATCCAGAACGAGACGGCGGGAGCAAGCCCCTCCATGGATACGGGAGAAGTGACGGAGGAGCAGAAGAAAGCCGAGGAATGGCCGGAGGGCAGGATCAGCTATAAGGGACAGCTCTATGACTATAACAGTGACATCATGACATTCCTCGTCATGGGCATCGACTCAAAGGACGAGAAGGTAAAGGAAACGGAGGAGGCCAGACAGGGAGGCCAGGCGGATACCATTTTCCTGCTGGTGCTGAATCCCCACAATAAGAGGATGCAGATGATCGCCCTGGACCGCAACACCATGGCGGAAGTGGACAGGTACGGGGAACAGGATGCCTACCTGGACACCATCATCACCCAGATCTGTGTCCAGCACGGATTCGGCGACGGTACCGTGAAGAGTGCGGAGCGCATGGAGAAAGCAGTGTCAAAGGTATTCATGGACCTGCCCTTCACCGGCTACTGCGCCATCAACATGAGTGCCATTCCGAAGATCAATGACTTCGTGGGAGGCGTGACCCTCACCGTACAGCAGGACTTATCAAAGCGCAGCCCCAATCTCGTGGCAGGCAGCACCGTCACCCTTACGGGAAAAGAGGCCTATGAATATATCCACTACCGTGATACCGGGGAATTCGGCACTGCGGCAGAACGGCTACAGAGACAGAAACAGTATATGGTGGCCTATGTGAAGCAGGCAAAGGAAGCATTTAAGAAAGATCCGTCCCTCCCGGTCACCGTATTTAATACACTGCTGGACTACATGACCACAGACGTCACCCTGGATGAGGCCACCTATCTCGCCTCGGAGGCGGCAGGCTACAGCTTCGATGAGAACAGCATGCTCACCGTGCCCGGAGAAACGAAACAGGGAGAGATCTACGAGGAGTTCTATCCGGACGAAGAGGCACTCCAGCAGCTCATCATAGATGTCTTCTATGAGGAAGTACAGAACTAGGAAGTAAAGAATCAGGAAGTACAGAATCAGACAGATACAGGATCATAATCAAATATGACCTTAGACAATAGATCAGGAACAACAGACAGGTATCGCTCATTCAGCAATGGATGATTGATATAGAGAAGATCACATAGTACGAATGAAAGGAGGAATTTACCTATTATGAAAAAATATCTTGCATTAGGTCTTGCTGTGGTAACAGCATTGTCCATGACAATGTCCGTATGCGCAGCAGAAAGCCCAACATCATCAAGCAGCTCAGGAAGCAAACATTCATCATCATCATCTTCATCATCAGCTTCCACAAGCACATCCACAACGGCTAAAACAGCAGCAACAGGCACAGCAGCTATCGTAGCTTCCACACCTGCAGCCGCAGCAGTACAGTCAGTGGCTTCCACATCAACAGCAGCTCAGGCCGCTGTGGTAGCAGCAGTACAGCCTGTACAGAAAGTCGTAGTGAACGGCCAGGAAGTAGCAGCAAAAGTAAATGTAGCAGCAGTCAATGAGAGCGCTACAGCATACGTAAATGCTGTACTTGGAGCAATCGCTCCAGGCTGGAACCTTGCCCAGACATTTGCTTTCAACGTATCCAGCGTAGATGCTTCTGTTACAACAGTAACAACAGCAATCAGCGTACCTGCATTAGCAGGAGTGGACGCTGCTAACATCCGTCTCGTAGCATTCGATGCTACTACAGGACAGTTCACAGTCATCGCACCAGTGATCGCAGCTAACGGTACCATCATCGTTACAGTACCTGCAAACTGTGTATTATCAGTAATAAACGCATAGTAACAAAGTAACAACATTTGATCAACACATGTGATCTTCACCGGGATTGCCGTAGCCCGTATATACGTGCGGCAATCCCATTTAAAAGAAATAAGAGGATCATAGGTCTGGGAATGCTCTTAGGAGTGAAGAGGGAAAGAGTGTTCCTTAGCTTATGATAAGAGACAAAAGTGAGAGAAAAAATTTATAAACAAAAAGCATAACGATGAGAAGAACGCACAGTTGTATACATCGTACAAAGAATTAGCTTATAAGGAAGAAAAAGTAAGCTTTGGCGGACGATTTGGAAAATATAAATACTGCGACATTGATGCAGTATTTACTTCTGGGTTGTAGATGTCTAATAAGGAGTTAGGGGAATAAAAAATGAAGAAAATATTAATGGTTTGTGAGGCCTTTGGCGGTGGTGTGTTCACTTATGTATCTCAACTTTGTAATGATATGGTGAATAATTTTGATGTTTATCTTGCTTATTCGCTCAGACCTCAGACACCAAAAAATTATAAGGAATTTCTTGACCATAAGGTGCACCTCATTGAAATGAAACATGTAGGTGTAAAAGGGCTTACAAGTATTAAAAATGACATTGCTGCAATTCAGGAATTAAGAAAAATTGAGGCCAATATAAATCCTGATATTATCCATTTACATTCCTCAGTTGCTGGTGGTTTGGGAAGACTTGCATATAACGGAAAAAAAAAATACTATTCTTTATACACCCCATGGTTACGCACATGTCCTTATGGGGCCAGGAAAGAAGAGTCAGTTTTATAAAACAGCAGAAAAAATTCTTGGAAACAGAGCTATCACATTGACTTGCTGTGAGAGTGAGGATGAGGAAGCTAAGAAGTTCTCGAAGCGGACTGCCTATGTTGAAACTGGAGTGAACCTTGCAGAACTTTCGGCATCCCTTGACGGAATTGTACCAATCAAAAATGAGAAGTTCACTGTTTTAACATTAGGTCGAGCTTGCACACAGAAGCAGCCAAAATTGTTTAATCGAATCGCAGAGTTGGTACCTGAAGCAAGATTTATCTGGATTGGAAACGGCGAACAGGAGAATGAGCTAACGGCGCCGAATATGGAAGTAACTGGATGGAAACCACGTAAAGAGGCTTTGGCAATGGCAAAAGGAGCAGATGCTTTCATTCTGTGTTCACTAGGCGAAGCAATTGCTATGAGTTTAATTGAAAACATGTTTATAAAAAAACTTATCCTTGTTAGCAACGTGATGGGCAACAAAAGTGTTATTAGTGATGGCATTAATGGTTATGTTTGTGAAACTGCTGAGGAGTATGCAGAAAAGATTAAAGCTGCAATGAAGGCGTTTCCGAAAGAACTTCCACAAAAAGCGTACCAGGATGTTCTGGAGATTTACAATACTGAAGATATGAAGAAAAAATACATAGCTTTTTATAATAGTTTAGTATTCTAATAAATTGTATGAGGTTAAAATGAAACACATATTGGACAAAAAAGACATTATTGGTAAAATTCGAAAATATGACATAGTTTCTTTTGATGTTTTTGACACTCTTATTAAGAGAAAATGCATAAATCCAAATAATGTGTTTTCACTGTCTGCAAAAGCGATAAAAGAAAAGTATAACATTCCATTTTCAATTGAGGAGATTACTTCTGCTCGCATTATAGCTGAATCTGAAGCTAGAGACAGATCAGAGAAAAAAGAAATAACAATAGACGATGTATATAGTTCATTCAGTTTAGAAAAATTTGAGTATATTAAGGAACTTAAGGAAGAAGAAATAAATATAGAGTATTCTATGTGCGTTGCAAATTCTAAGTTAAAAGATGTATATGATTGGTGCGTTGCAAATAATAAACAAATAATAATAATATCGGATATGTATTTATCAAAAGACAATATTAAAAATATTCTCGAAATAAATGGATATAATCATAATTCAGATATATTTGTTTCTTCAGAATATGGAATGACAAAAAAAAATGGTAGTCTGTATAAAAAGGTGGTTGAAAAGTATCAAGGAAAAAGTATTGTTCACATTGGAGATGCACTGAAATCAGATTATATTCAGGCAAGATTGCATGGATTTGGAGCTTATCATGTAAATAGAAAGAAAACAGATAGTACTTATGATGCTTTAAATGATTTTCCTGTAGCAAGTAATTGTTCGATAGTACATAAACACAAGGATTCCTGTAATTATGAAGCAAAAGAAAACTCTGATTATTATTCCTTTGCTTCTGAGGTTTTTGGACCCTCGGTTATTGGATTCTGCAAATGGTTATTTAATGAAATAGAAAAAACCAATGTGGATATAATTTTTTTTCAAGCTAGAGATGGTTATCTAATTAAGCGTGTTTTTAATTTGCTGTATCCGGAATACGCCGGCAAAACAGATTATTTATATGTTTCAAGAAAAGCAATTAGATTATCCAGTCTATATAATAAAAAGAATTTAGATAGCCTTGTCGCTTTATTTCCACAACATACATTACTGTCGTTGAAGGACTTATGTTGTAAATTAGGTGCAAATAAAGATTTATATCAAAAAGCAATTTCAAACTACAATCTAGATGAAGACAGTACTTTTTTTCCAGGTGAAATTTTAACAAATAAAAATCTTAATTCTTTTTGTAATTGCTTGTTATCTTTATTACAACCTGAGTGTAAGCGTGAGAATATTTTATTTAATAGATATATCAAATCAAAAAAAAAATGTGGCAACGTAGCTGTTGTGGATATTGGCTGGGCAGGGACTATCCAAAATATGTTAACTGAAATTACTGGATTGAAAATAATTGGGTACTATTTTGGAACAGATACTCATGCGTCTTCAATAATTAAAAAATCTTTTGTTGATCCAAGCATTGGAATACAGGAATTCGCAGCAGCTTTAATCGAATATCCATTTCTTGCGCCAGAGGGATCTGTAGAAAAATATATTGAAACTGAGCGAGGAACTGTTGAACCTGTACTGTCAGAATTTGAATATGGGGAAAGTGAAAAGAAAATTATTATTGATATGCAAAACGGTGTGCTTGATTTTGCTGCTAAACATAGTGCACAATCAAATGACTCAATTACTTCTGAGGTATCACTAGCTAGATTAATAAGAGTCTGTAGGAATCCAAGTAGCTATGAGCTCAACCTTTTAGGTGATTTGACGTATTACGAGAGTGGAAATTATTATTTGGCTAAACCGCAGAAACTCAAGACATATATACTAAAACCAAAGAAATTAAAAAAGGACTTATCCTCAGCTGGTTGGAAAATTGGCTTTTTAAGAAGGCTGTTTAAAGTAAATATTGATTATTATCGAATATTAAAGTTTATAAAGGGAAAATGATGAGGAGTGGTAAGATATATGATTTATGTTATTATAGGTGTTTATACGGTTATAGCTTCTCTATTTTACAGAAAATATATAAATATTGAATTAAAAGTTAAAAAATCCCTAAGTAAAATTAAATTAAAAATAATACAAAGATACATTGTTTTTTGCATAGCTTTTTTGCCATGTATTTTGCTATCAGGACTAAGATATGGAATAGCGAATGATTACGTGAAAATATATGAACGTGGTTTTTACGAGATAGCAAATGATAACATAGTTTATACTCATTTTGAGGTTGGGTTTACATGGCTTGTAAAAATATGCTCTAAATTTGTTCATGATCCATGGTTCATGTTTTTGCTAGTATCTGCAATTACAATTACTACTTTTGTTAAAAGTTTCGAAAAAAGCGAATCATTTATACTAAGTATAATATTATTTTTTGCTCAAGGTATGTATTTTGATAGCTTTAATGGTATAAGACAGTATATTGTTATTGCAATTTTTTTATATTCGTTTAGATATATACAAGAGAATAATCTGAAAAAATATATGATAACTATGTTAATTGCAAGTTTATTCCATTCAAGTGCCCTAATTACTTTTCCACTCTTCTTTTTTAGGAAGGTGAAGCTTAACTATATTGTATTTATTATTACGGTTGGAGTTTTATTTGTATTAAAAGATAGGGTTTTTAATATTTTTTTGAGTTTAATGACGTTGTTGCCAAAATCAAACTCATACATTGAAAAAGGCACATATTTAAATTATATTTCAACGAATCTTTATGGGCTGATAATTTCAATTTCTGTTTTAGTACTTTATTTATACGTATACAGAAAAATTACGGAACAAGAAGCGGGAATATTTCAGATTAATATGGCATATTTGGGGTTGATTTTTGCTGTTTGTTCAACATTTCTTCCTTTAATGGATAGGTTTTTGTATTTTACAAAAGCATATTATTTGTTATCAGTACCGTATGCTTTATCACTTATTAAAAGTACGAAAAATAGAATATTTATAGCTACTTTATATGTGATATTTATACTTGGTATTAATATATATGGCATAGTATTCAACGATTGGTACGGTATATTGCCTTATAAAAGTATATTTACATATTAATGGAGATAAATATAATGAATGAAGATATTATTATAACTATTGCTATTCCTGTATATGATGTTGAAAAGTATATAAAAAGATGTTTAGACAGCATTGTAAGTCAAGTAGCTGAATTTCCAAATCTTATCGAGGTATTGCTTGTTGATGATGGATCAAGTGATGGATCATTGAAAATTTGCCAACTATACAAAGAAAAATACAATTTTGTACGAATTGTACATCAAAATAATCATGGATTAGCTTATGTTAGAAATGTATGTATAGATAATGCTTTAGGAAAATATATTTCGTTCATTGATAGTGATGATTATGTTTTGCCTGGTTTATATAAATATGCTATTAATCTTCTTGAAAGTTATAATTACGATGTATTATGTTTTAAACATTTGGATGTGTATGCGGAAAAGGATGTTTTATTATCAAATATAAATGTTGATAAAGCAAAAATTAAACTATTCACGACTGATGAAGCGTTAAATGTACTGTTTTTTGATAATTATATTGATGTAATAACATGTAATAAGATTATAAAAAAATCCTTGTTTGAGGGAATTCGGTACCCAGTTGGTAAATTGTATGAAGATATGTTCACAACATACAAATATATTTCTAAAGCAAAACTTATTCTTAGTACAGATCTACTTTTTTATGTTTATTGCCATAGACTTGGATCGATAGGACAGAGCAAGTTTAATGAAAAATCAATGGATTTATATAAATCAACAAAAGAAACATATGATTTTATTTGTAATAATTGTAATTACCATGAAGATGCAGATGTTGGCTTCGTATACTGGGTTATTGTTGTTGCAAATATGATGATAAAGGCAAACCATAATGATAAAGAATATATTGAGTATGCTCAAAATATATCTCGTAAGTTTAGGAGAAATATAGTAGATTGTAGATTATTAAGTGGTGTGAAAAAAATTGAATTAATTTTAATAGGAGTCAATTTTCATTTATACAAGTTGTTCTATAAGTTATACATGATTTTGTTGAGGAGTAAAATGAGATAAAATGGACAAGCGTATTAATAAACTAATAAAAATAATAGTTGGTCGCCCGGATATTTTTTTTCTTAAAGCCCAAATTAAAACAAAAGGTGAACGAAGGGCTGTGTTAATTGGAAGTCCGGTTCATTCTAATCTCGGAGATCATTTGATTGCAGATAATTGTATTAATTTTATTCAAAAATTGGGCTTTCAAACAGTAGTTGATATACCTGAGTTCTATTATGATTTATTTGGTAAAACAATTAAACTTAGGCAGACAGATATTATTTTCATTGTTGGCGGAGGTTGGCTTGGCAATGATTATGAGGATTCTAATATAATCTGTCAAATAATTCGCCAATGGCCCAGAAACAAGATTGTTATTTTTCCTCAAACAATTCATTTTTCGGCTCAAGGAAAATACAACGACGCTGATGAAATTGGAGAAATATTACATTCTTTTAAAAATGTTTTATTGTGTGTCAGAGAGAAAAAATCTTATGTTACTGCGATAGAGGTATTGAAATTACCATGCGATAGAGTTTTGTTATCTCCAGATATTACTTTGTTTAGTTCAGTTTACTTAAATAAAAATGACGCTAAACACGGCGTTATATTGTCAATAAGAAATGACAGGGAGTCAATTAACAAAAATTTAAATTTTACAATAAAAAAAATATTAGAAGAATTGAAGTTAGAACATACAGAGTCTAGCACTGTTATAAAAAATAAAATTGTCCCATTAGCATTAAGAAGTAAAATTATTCACGATAAATTAGAAGAGTATGGTCAGAGTAACTTAGTTATTACCAATAGACTTCATTCTATGATATTTGCTATGTTAAGTAGAACCAAATGTATGGCGTTTGATAATTCCACACATAAAGTAAGCGAAACGATATCGAATTGGCTTAGCGATAATCCTAATATACATTATGTTACAACTTCAGATTATTTAAACCTTCGTGATGAAATCAGCATGATTATTAATACCAATTATATTGACTATTCTTTCTCGAACAAACAAGTCTTTGAAGAGTTGGCAAATAGAATAGGAGAATTTATAAATGCAAAGTGAAATATCTAAATTAATATTGTTATATATCCCAACGAGCATCTGTAATAACCGATGCGAGTATTGTTTTATCAATCATACTGATTCATGGAACGAAGAGAAAGAAAAGTTTAAGTATTCTGTCGACCAAATGTTATTAAGTTTAACAAGGGAAAGATTAAGCGGTACTTGTCTAATTAATCTTACCGCAAAAGGAGAAACACTTTTATACAAAGATTTAATACCCTTAGTAGAAGGGTTATTAAAAGAAGGTCACTATGTTGAAATTATCACCAATGGTTCTGTAAAGAAAGTTATAGACAAATTCCTTGCGTTTCCAGTGTCTTATCAAGAGAGATTGTTCTTTAAAATTTCTTATCATTATAAAGAGATGTTGGGTAAGAAAAAAGAAGAGGATTTTTGGGAAAATGTTAAACGAATAAAAGAATCTTCGTGCTCGTTTTCATTAGAGTTAATGCCGTACGATTCTTTAAATGAATGTGTAGATAATATTATTAATCAATGTATTAAGCATGTTGGTGCGCTTTGCCATGCTACGGTAGGACGTGATGATGGTAATAAACAAAAAACACTATTAACTAATTTATCGCGTAAAGATTATGAAAAGATATGGGGGAAATTAGATTCACCGATGTTTAAGCTTAAAATGGATTTGTTTGGTGTAAAGAGAAAAGAGTTTTGCTATGCTGGTAAATGGAGTATTATAATAGATCTTGCTTCTGGAAAGGCAGGCCAGTGTTATGGAAGACCATTTAGTCAGAATGTATTTGAAGATCCATCTAAACCGATTCAATTTTTTCCTGTTGGATATACATGTTTGCAACCGTTTTGCTTTAATGGTCATTCACATGTGGCGCTTGGAATGTTGCCAGATGTAAATGCACCTACATACGCACAAATTAGAAATAGAAAATGTAATGATGGATCTGAGTTTTTGAAACCTAAATGTAAAGATTTCTTTTCTCAGAAGATATATAACAATAATAAACAATATACTAGTATGGAAAAGATTTTTATTACTTGTATTACACCATTTTATTTACTTAAAACACTTTTTTTTGATGTAAAAGATAATAAACGAAAATTGGTAAAATACATAAAAATTGTTACCAAAGGTTTTATAAAATAATAATATGAGGTTGATAAATATTTATGAGTAGATCAGTGGAATTAGCAAAGAAAACATTCATTATTACATTGGGTAAAATATCTACTCAGTTTATCACATTCCTTTTGCTCCCTTTGTACACAACTCTTTTATCTACAGAAGAGTATGGAACGGTTGATCTTATAATGACTTTAGTTCAGTTACTAATACCTATTATTTCTTTAATGATGGATCAGGGGGCATTCAGATATTTATTAAACTGCAGTAGCGAGGAAGATAAAAAGAAAACCATTTCAAGCGCATTTTTTATTCTTGTTTTCTTAAGCATTTTTACTGTAATAAGTACACTGTTTATATGTAACACATATAAAATTTGGGTGGTGTTTATTCTTTTAGCAACCGTTTTTAGTAATTTATTTTTGCAGATTGCCAGGGGGTTAAATAGAACTATTGATTATGCTCTGGGTTCTTTTTTTTGTTCTGCGGTTACGATAGTTTTAAACGTATTATGCATTGCATTTTTACGAATGGGTACAATTGGAATTCTTGCTGCAACATTTGCAGGCAATCTTATTTGTTGCCTGTTTATTTTCTTTAGACTTAGAATTATTCAGTATATTTCTTTTAAACATATAGATAAGGGGTTGGTACTTGAAGAGTTAAAGTATTCTGTTCCCTTGGTACCGAATCAATTATCTGTGTGGGTGATGAATAGTTCCGACAGAGTAATTATCACTATTATTCTTGGGTCAGCCGCAAATGGTATTCTTGCAGTTTCGCATAAGTTTCCAGCTATATATATGACATTTTTTAATATTTTCTTGTTAGCTTGGCATGAAACCGCAGCTGTTCATTATTTTGATGAAGATAGAGATAAATTTTTTTCTGATATGCTAGAGAAAGTTATTTCTATATTTTCAACATTGTGCCTGGGAATTATTGTAGTTTTACCCTTGGTATTTGGCTGGTTTGTTAATCCATCCTATCATGATGCTTATTATAACATCCCGATATACTTAATAGCGTCACTGTTGAATGTTGTAGTAGGTCTTTTAGGTGTTGTTTACGTTGCAACAAAAAATACAGGTGAGATTGCTAAAACTACGATAGTATCAGCTATAATAAATATTATTGTCAATGTTGCACTAATAAGGTTGATTGGTTTGTATGCTGCTTCCATATCTACATTTGTGGGCTACTTGATAACAATGATATACCGTATTCATGATACCAAAAAGTATCTTAATATCAAGTATAATTTTACACAATACTGTAAAATAGTGGTTGCCCTAGCGGTAACAACGGTAATTTATTATTTGGAGAATAAAGTTATTTCTATTATTTCTGTTCCGATTTTTATTATAATAGCGGTTTGGACCAATAGAAATACGTTAAAAGTAATTGTGGCATATGCGAAAAAGAAATTTTGAAAGAAAGTTTTAGGTATGAGGAATGCGTAACAAACTATTTATTATAGGGGCAATATTCATAGTCATTATTGGTATTGAAGTTTTGGGATACAACACAATTAATAGGACAGAGCATGTTGTTGTTGCTGATGATTGTACATTAACGCTAGAAGCAAACATTAAAGAATTTAACACATTTGGTTCAGATAATTTTACCTGTACGGGATTAACATGGGATGCAAGTGATAATTCGTTTTGGATTGGTGATTATGGTGCGTTGAATTTTGGTGATATGTTGGTTCCGAGAGTTGTTGAAATAGACAAAGATTTAAGAAAAGTGCTTAAAGTTCTTGAAGTATCAGATGTGTTATCAGATGGTGATAACTTACAAGGTGTTGCCTATGACCAGAATAATAATAGTCTCTGGTTGGCTGTAGGTGATAGCTGTAAGAATATCAATAAAGATGGAAAACTAATTTATGAATTTAATCTTGGAAAGTATAGTAGTTACAAGGCTAATGGTATTTGTGTAGATAATGATACATTGTGGGTCTTGTGTTATTCTAAATACTTACTTCATTATGATAAAACTGGAAATCTTATTAAAGAATTTAATTTCAATTATAAAGGCCAAGATCAGATTTGCATTTATGAAGATACCATATTGGCTACTATTGGAGCTGATTACACCGGAGAGAATAACTATGTTGTTTCAATTGCTAAAGAAACTGATGCAAGTATGTCTGTAAAATATCAAGTCAAAGGAGCTTATGCGGTCGAGGGGATTGCTGTAGTAGATGGTAAATTGTATATAGTAAACGATGGATTATATCATGATGCAAAAATTAAAGAAAGTTATATAAGCATTTTTGACATAAACACACCATAGTTAGTATTTTGTTTGCCATATAGATTCCTCCTTAGTAGGTGGCGGACATGTATACACATATATTATTTGAGTAAATCATGCCGGGTTAGTAGTTACATAGTGTTTGAAATGTATGGCGAGATGCCACGATGGTTAATGACCTGAGAATTACACAGGAATTGTGCAAATACTGGTATAGATAGCATAGAAATGAAGCTTGCGCAAGCAAATTGAAGCCAGTTGATGATAAGTTATAATAACAGGAACATTGGAGGACAATCTTTTGAACCAATCAAATCAGAGAACAAAGTTCATAGAACTATACTGGTTGCTGGCAGTGGATATTATCTCCATCATTATTTCCTATTTTGCAGCTCTGGAAATCCGCTTTGGCAGTTTTCGTGCCCTGGGACAGTCGGACATAAGAGTCCATTATCTGGGCTGCATCTGCCTCATGCTCTTCTGTGCCATTTTCAGTCTTCTCATTGACTGGAATAAGGGTTTCTGCACCAGAGGATATCTCCTGGAGCTGTCCAGCATCATCAAATATAACCTCTGCATGGTAGTGGTGGTGGGCTGTGTACTCTTTTTGATGAAGCTTACGGAGTACTATTCCCGATTGACATATGTCTACTTCCTGATCATGAATATCGCACTGACCTTTGCAGCCCATGCGGTGCTGAAAAAGGTACTGCGTCACTATATGCAGAGCGAGCACAACCTGACGAAAGTCATCGTGGTCACGGAGCAGGAGAAGTTAAAAGAGACCATCGAAACCATACAGAAGGGGCTGGACATCGGATATCAGATCTCAGCCATTGCAGTGGTGGACGGGGACATGATCGGGGTGTCCTGTGACGAGATTCCCATCGTGGCCAACCGGGAGAATCTCATGGAGGTCTCCAAACAGCTGGCGTTTGACGAGGTATTTATCAGAGTGGAGAATCTGCCCAATTCCATGGTCAGGACCATGATCAACGATTTCGAATCCATGGGGGTCTGCTGTCATTACAGCATTGACATCATCGGATGGAATAACAGTGAGAGCAGCGTGGGGAAATTTGGCAGCTATACGGTGGTGACATATTCTGCTTATCATGTGGATTACCAGGGACGGATGATCAAGAGACTGATGGACATCCTGGGAAGTATCGTGGGATTATGCATGACACTGGTGATGCTGCCATTTGTTGCCATCGCCATTAAAGTGGATTCACCGGGTCCCATCTTTTTCTCCCAGACACGTATTGGGAAGAATGGACGGAGATTCCAGTTCTATAAGTTCCGCTCCATGTATACAGATGCGGAGGAACGGAAAAAGGAGCTGCAGGATCAGAATGAAGTCCGGGGACTGATGTTCAAGATGGAGAATGATCCCCGTATCACAAAGGTGGGAAAATTTCTGCGAAAGACCAGTATTGACGAGCTGCCACAGTTCTATAATGTGCTCCGCGGAGATATGAGTCTCATCGGCACGAGACCGCCCACGGTGGACGAGTTCGAACAGTACAGCCTGTATTACAGGAGACGTTTATGCATGACACCCGGTATTACCGGACTGTGGCAGGTGAGCGGCAGAAGTGACATTGATGATTTTGAACAGGTCGTGAAGCTGGATCTTGATTATATCGATAACTGGTCACTGAGCCTGGACATTAAGATACTGTTTAAGACTATTTGGGTGATCTTTGCGGGGAAGGGATCGAAGTAGGAGCTCTCTATATATTCTTTTTGGAATATTATACTTTATTTCTCAGCTTTCAGCGTAAAGTAACGCTCAAAAATACAAAGTGATTTAAAATGTTGTTGGCAGGACATATCATGCAGATAAAAAATATAACATACCAGATTAGAGAATCATCGGAAAAAGGTCGCATAAAAATCCAGACATGATGATTCCGAATGAAAATTTTCTGAAATACTTTGAAGATGTGGAACTGCCAGACCAGCGGAGAAATACGGATCGGAGCAGCTGCCTCAGGATTGGGACATTTCTCAGACAGCGAACTATATTTCCTTTTTGAATTAATGGGAAGACGTTCTGATTCCTCATCAACAATCTTCTGCACACAGTATCGCAAAGATGACTGGATAAAACATATGGGTGAGGGAATTCAGGCCGAAGCAATCGTTGACAGATATGCTTATACCGCCTTCTGGACAGAAACAGGAAACACCAATATGCGAGAAAACTGCGCTAATAATAAAATTTAGTATTAAAACAGGTGGAGCCCAAAGGCGAACCGGTAGTTCGCTGATAAAAATCAGTGGAGTGGAACACAGTTCCGCTCTGGTGCCCCTGTCGTGAAATAATCACCAAGAAAGCTTTACCAATATAATAGTTGTCCAATTGGGAATAATGCTGGTCAGAATTATCATGATGATGCATACAGTTATCTCCTTCTAGTGGAGAAAATAAAGATATTTGGTGATTCCACAGTTTATAAATTTATTAATAGTCTTGATTAAAGTAAATGATTTAAATGTTCAAAGCTTTTACAGTTTGAAAACAGTAACACGTTATTGCTTAAGGATATGTTCTGAGATGATTCAAATCACTATGTGTCAAAGGATAACAATTCTTATAAATAAAAAATTATAATAAAAGAAGAGGGCAGATTTTGTGAATGATAATACCAAAGAATACTTGATGTTGCGTGAAGAAATGCTAATGAGAATTAAGGAACAAGATACAATTTCTAAATTTGTTATAACGACATCTGTTGTAATTTTTGGATATGCGTTTTCTAATCCACAAGTATCGGCATTGGTGTATTTGTTAACGTTTATCTTTATTGTTCCGCTTGCTTTTAAAGAATTAGAAAATAAGAGAGCTATTTCATATCTAGGTGGATATATTATTGTTGTATTAGAAGAGAAAATACCGCAAATTACATGGGGAAGGAATTATTATAAGTTTAGAATAAAAAGTTATGATAATGGAGTTTTAAATAAAATTACTGCTTTTGGAAATTTAGAGTTTTTTGCGCTGGGAATTATTTCGGCTATATTATACACAATAAAGTGCATAAAGGACAATGTATTATTAAATGTTGGGGTAGAAAGATATGGGATTAATCTGACGATAACGAATATTGTACTAATTATAGGAAGCGCTATAATAATATTAGTTTTATTTGTCATTACTATACAGTATAATAATTATGATGACGGGTTAAGGAAATATGTTAAGAAATGGATGGATTTTCAACTAGATTCGGGACAAATGAGTAAAAAAAGATATGATGAATTGTCAAAAGAACTTTTAGAAGATGAAGAAAGAAAGTTGGAATACTATAGCTCAAAAGAAGGAATTATATAGATAAAGGTAAAATCATGCAGATAAAAAATATAAAATTTCGAATCAAAGATAACCGATTCAAAGCGAGTGCTTAGTTGTCATTCTATTCGTTTGATTCTGAACTTCCGATAAAAAGTACCACTCGAAAAGGTGACCGCTTATGTACCTGGATTTTCTTGTAAAGATACCCGATGTCAAAGGTAGAACCACATGCAAGCCAAAGGAAAATGCCGTATATATTAATTATTAGTATGCCAGAGGAGAAGTTTTCCACTAAAAGAAGCAGTCTTATTCGTGTTGGCACTCAGAGAGTGATAGAGAAGACTTTACAGGAGTACAGACTTCCAGAGATTCTGGAACACTATTTTGAAAAAGATTTGGGATTTTTTCTTGATATTGCATCCTATTCCATAATTACAGAAAACAATGCGGGACAATACTATCCTGATTGTGCCTATAACCATTCTCTTTTCTCAGAAGGAATGAAGGTATACAGCGACTCGAAGATTTCGGATTTTCTATATATAATATCATCTGATCAGAGTGCTGGATTTCTAAATGAGTGGAATGGTTGTAGAGATTACAGAGAAAAAATATACATATCATATGATTCTACCAATAAGAATTGTCAGGTTGGTGATTTAGAACTGGCTGTATTTTTAAATGATATGGTATTGAAACATAAAGGTACATTTGAAAACAAGAGAACAAAAAATATAAACAGCTATAATGTATATGGAACACTGACAACAAATGAAGAAGGCGATATACTCAGCTTTACAGAAATGGAATTTGATTATGCAATAAAGAGCAGAAAGCCAGTGCTTGTATTTGAATACAAAAATATAGAAAATTTGCCACAGCTAAAGTAGAAAAAAAGACTAGAAAAATAGCTAAATTAAAGAATTTTAAATTAAAAGCAGAGTTTGGCAGGCAGATTGCATACTGGGAAGATATCAATGAACTATACTACCTTGCAGGAAATAGCATAACACAGGAAATTTTGTCAAATCCGCAGAGCGGCTGGATAAGAAACAAAGAGATAAATTAGTACCAAAGGAGCTGAAGATAATGAGAAGAAGAGTAGAAAATTGTGAATATTGTTTAGAGGGTGCTAATAACGAAGTAGAGGTATTGTCTCATTATAATGATGGATTGACAGATAAGAGAACCTATAGATATGTGGAAAAGCTTCATGTTGACAAATTAAGTACAAAATTAGATTTTAAAAATTTGCTTATTGGTGAGTTAATATATGATGATATCTATGATTGTGATATTAATATAGAAAATTGTATTGTCATTGAAGATGTAGATACTGATTTTGCTCTATTTAATGGTAGAGTAAGCTATGCAGGAACTATCTTTTTGGGCAATTGTGAGTTTACTGGTAATTACAATGATAATTGTTCTTTTGAAAATACATCCTTTTTAGGAAAAAGAATAAGCTTTAATGAAAGTGATTTCCATTTTGTAAATTTTCAGTTGATGTATGCGAAGAATAGTGATATCAATTTTTTCCTTACATATTTTGAGTGTGAAGAATTTTTATTTAACGATACAGAATTTGTTGACACAAAAGTTAAATTTGAGGGAACCGTTTTTAAAAATGTAGATTTGTTTAATTTCATAGGAATTGAATCAAATAATGAGATTATATTTAATAGAGTAAATTTTGACTGCACTGAGATACGATGGTTCAAATCAAACATTCATAAGCTGGCATTTGTAACATGCGAATTTCAATGCAAAAATGCAGATTTTGAGATGAGCTGCGAAATGCTCATCTTACATGAAGGAATGAATGCTAAGATTATGAATTTTCAAAAACTGCAAAATCTCAAACAATTAGATATGTGTGATTTTGTAAATCTTGGAAGAATTAATTGGAATTATTCAGCAGAAGAGACAATAAGAGCATTTTCGGTAAAAGAACCAACTGTATGGGGAAAGCGAGGAGAGCTACATATAGCGGATCACAAGGAACTGGAATATGAGTATAAGTTTATAAAAGATATCTATGTAAGTACTATGCAGTATGAAAATCAGGATATTATGTATTGCGCAATGTGCAGAGAGAGAAGAAAGGGAACATTTCTTGACAAAAAATCACTTTATAAAGAAAGGAAATTGAATCCCTTTCAGTACATATTATATCAGTTAAAACATGGAGTGGTGGATTGCTTCATTGAAGATTTTATGAGTTGCTATGCAACATCAATTATGCGAGTTTTGATGGTAATTGTTATGTCTATTATTCTATTTGCACTCATATATACACCGGTAATCGTGGTTTATGACGTACAGTCTCTTATAAGTAAATTTTTGAGTGCCTTATACTATAGCGGTATTACTTTTTTTACAATAGGATACGCAGAAGCAGAATTTACAACTTCTTTTATAAAAGTGATTTCAATTATTGAGGGATTTAGCGGTGTTTTTTTAATGTCTTATCTTACAGCTGTGTTTGTCAGAAAACTTGCCAGATAATAAAATGATATAAAAGTCAATTGATGTCCTCCAAAAAAGTTAAGACTATCATTGTGCTGGAAATCTATGATATTGCGTTCTTATTGATAATAGTATCCTAATCGTTGATATTTTTTATTTTTCTGAAATTCTTAGATTAGATACTGCGCAGTATTCTGCTCCATGATCTTTATTTTTCTTGAAAACATAGAGAATCTTTTATCGTTATATTAAAATAGGTAGTATATTATATATCATATTTTTTATATAGTTCATCACGGTATTTTTTATCGGTAGTGACTTTTATTATTTTTTCCTGACATCTGTCAGAGATCAAGTGATTGATAAGTTTAGCAAGGCGTTCTTCGCCAAGTTTTAACCCGCAGTCCATGGCGGCTTTTTGTTCATATTCATAGCGTTCTCTTGCTTCACACTGCATACGGATTTTTTCGTCGGCACTCATGACATACATGGTAGCAGCGGCTTCTTTGATGGCATCATTTTTATCTGCTAACATTTTTATATCCTCCCATGTTTTGGCGAGAAAGAGCTTAGCCCAGTAATCTAATTGATATGAGATGTCCCTTTCATTAGCGATATGTATCTGAGTTAAGTCTAGCACAGACAGGGTGAATTTGTCACTATAGATGTGATGATTTCTTACATTCATTATCTTGTTGGTGGCATAGAATTCAGGGCATTCAGGAAACAAAGTGAAGTTAAGGATTCCAATCTGATGAACGGGGAAAATATTTGAGTAGGCAGAACCGCGATTCAATTGGTCAAACTTTCTGGAAAGATATCCAATGGAATTGACTTCTTTTTCCTTTAGATGGAGCAGTGAGCAGACGAGCCCTTTCAAGACATTTTTGTTATCCTGCATGACAGCACGGAACAGGTAGTCATTGGTGAGGCTGTAGGGGACGTTTCCGGTTGCTGAATCGAGAATAGAAGTGTTATAGTGAATTATACGCGAATTGTGTAAATACTGGTATGGAATATCATAGAAATGAAAGCAGATAGATTTCTAATGATAAAGTATAGTTGGAGAATGCACGATGAAGACAAAAGAAGAAATTATAGAAGGTCATGAAGTATTTGATAATATTTTTGAGGCATTTAAGCATTTTGCACCTTGTAGTCCATTGATCCAGTTAGAGAATGATGAGTGTAGAATGTTTCGCAGGACGAATCATTATGAGATGATAGACATGCAGGATGGCACGTTTGCAGCATTTCCAAACATGATGTTCATGCAGTGTTATCGTGGAGAAAATGATGTATATGAGACATGTGAAGCCAATATTTATCGTAATCATAAGATGAGCGGGACATATGATGAGGAAGGTATTCTGATAGATGAGATTCGCTGTCAGGAATTCAAAAATATTCTATTGACGTTTCCACAGGTGAAGATGGCTTTGCAAGATCATATGAGAATAGATTTTTTGGCACTTGCAGAACATTATGAATTGAACACCAGATTATTGGACATTTCATCAGAACCAGAGATATCAGCTTATTTTGCTACACATAGATGGGAAAATGGAACTCCTGTTCCAATAGAAAAAGGAATTGGATGTATCAGAGGACTTTCACCCATGATGTATATGAATATGGATGGCACATTTTCAGATATATTTCATGCCATAGGACTACAGTGTTTTCAGAGACCTGGACTACAGGCGGCATTTGGCATAGAGACAAATATGGGAGAAGATGTATCAGGATATGGCTGGTGTGTTTATTTTAGGCAGGATCTTGCAGTAAATATGAAGATACACATGAACTTCCATTATGATGCAGAGAAGCAAAGGGTGCTACGTAATAGCTGGCTGTTTCCAGAGGAAGATATTGCGGATGTTGCCAGAGTGGTTAAGAATACACAGGTACTATCAAGAAAGGCAGTTACGGAGTATTGCGCGGAGCATCAGTCTTATGAAGAGAGTGTACTATCAATATTGAAGCATCAGGGAATAAGAGTCAGTAATAAACCGGTATTTCAATTATCGGCAGATAGAATTTTGGAATTGACAAGTATGTACAGAGGCAGGATGTATGGGGATGTGCAGTTAAATGGCAGATTTTGTTATAGACCCGAGGCTAACGGATAGTTTCCATAGACTAGACCGGTAATCTGGCTTTCTTCTTTTGGTTCGTCAATGGGAATACGGTATTTATCCAGTGGCAGTTCGATAGCACACCCTCTAATAATGGTTTCGTGACAGCAATTCCCCTAATGATAATCTTTCGGCTACAAATAATAGGAATGTTACAACTGATATTCCTTATATAATTTTTCACAATATTGTGGATCAGTAGCGGCGGTTATTATTTCATCGTCGCGATGGTCTGCTTTGAGGCGATTGGTAAGGGAAGCGAAATGTTTGCGTTCTTTTTCTTCACCAAGTTTTAACCCACAGCCAACAGCAGCTTTTTGTTCATATTCATAGCGTTCTCTTGCTTCACACTGCATACGGATTTTTTCGTCTGCACTCATGACATACATGGTAGCAGCGGCTTCTTTGATGGTTTCATTTTTCTCTGCTAACATTTTAATATCCTCCCATGTTTTGGCGAGAAAGAGTTTAGCCCAGTAATCTAATTGATGTGAGATATCTTTCTCAGAAAATGTCACCAACCGTAGGTTGATGACCTACGCACGCATCAGCGTGCTCCAAATAGCGATATGTATCTGAGTTAAGTCTAGCACAGACAGGGTGAATTTGTCACTATAGATGTGATGATTTCTTACATTCATTATCTTATTGGTGGCATAGAATTCAGGGCATTCAGGAAACAAAGTGAAGTTAAGGATTCCGATCTGATGAACGGGGAGGACATTTGAGTAAGCCGAACCGCGGTTCAACTGGTCAAACTCTCTGGAAAGATATCCAATGGAACGATCAGGCCAGTCCAGATAATTAGTAATCTGCATTTCGATATTAACTAATTCCTTATCATTTAGAAGAATCTTCAGATCCAGGATAAAAGTTTTGGAGTCAATTTGTTCCCCCAAGATGATGGGATTTCGAATATCAATGGAATTGATTTCTTTTTCCTTTAGATGGAGCAGTGAGCAGACAAGCCCTTTCAAGACATTTTTGTTATCCTGCATGACAGCACGGAACAGGTAGTCATTGGTGAGGCTGTAGGGACGTTTCCGGTTGCTGAATCGAGAATAGAAGTGTCATAGTGAGAAGTGCAGATATTAGAAGTGTGATTTGCCATATAGGTTCCTCCTTGGCAGATGTGTGGCATGAGAATATGCGAAACATGTTATTTTAAGCTTAGCAATTGATATATTTTGCAAATGACGTAATAATGAGTGTAAATGAAATAGAACTATCTTGTGTTTCATAAATCATACCGAGTTGACAGTTACATAGTGTTGGAAATTATGGCGAGATGCCATGATGGTCATAGACCGAAGAATAGTGTACAAGTAACACGAACTTTTTATAAGGTAACATAGTACAGAAAATATTGCAAATCAGAGAAACGGGTAATTGTCAAAGAATCCAAGCCAGCAGGTCAGTAATCCTTTATATGGATAACAGAAAATACATGGGGAAAGATAAGAAGAGACAAATATAGTTACCATCCATAGAAGAGATTGAAAAAGAGTTGGAATAAAAGCACCACAGCTTGTGGCATAAATAGTTGATGCAGTTACAAAAAGGATGAAAGAATAAAATGGATCATGAAAAAGTATATAAAATGAGTTTTCAAAAAATATATGCAGCTTTGGTAAACAAAGCACTTCGCAAGGGAAGAACAAAAGAAGAAGTTGATGAGATTATCATGTGGTTGACAGGATATACGGAGGGAGATATCATTGGCTTTGAGCAGCGTGATATTCCGTATGGTGAATTTTTTCAGAAGGCTCCCCAGCTTAATCCAGAACGAAAACGAATTACTGGTTCTATCTGCGGTATTAGGATAGAAACTATAGAGGAGCCTCTTATGCAGGAAATCAGGTACCTGGATAAACTGGTGGATGAACTTGCACAGGGAAAAGCAATGGATAAGATAAAACGTTGTTCTCAGGAAGAACAGAAAATGTGGAAATGCCCAAAATGTAAGAGAGAGTTCAAGAACAAAAATCAGAGTCATTTTTGCGGAGAAAAGCCCAAATCGATGGATGAATATATTGCAGGACAGGATGAAAATATTCAGGTTGATTTATTTCATATGCGAAATATACTGTCATCAGCATTGCCGGAGGCAGAGGAACGTATATCATGGAGTATGCCAACATTCTGGAAAAACCATAATATCCTGCATTTTGCTGCATCAAAGAAACATATTGGTTTTTATCCGGGACCAGCAGCAGTAGAGCATTTTGCAGAACAGCTTTCAAAATACAAAACGGATAAGGGTACTATTCGTATTCCCTATGGAAAAATTGATGATGACTTAATTGGAGAAATCGCAAAATGGTGCTGGATTACCGGGAACCATGCATAAGCTATACTTTTTGATATGTTCCCGACTACGAGAAGTTCGTAATCTTGCTATGAAAGACATTCATAGCATTTTAACAAGCCATGCCATACATTAACAGAAACTGAATATATTGTGCAACTGGAGAAAAAGTTAGATGAAGAAGTGGCAGAATATCAGCAAGATAAAACTTAGAAGAAATGGCAGATGTTTTGGAAGTTTTGTAATCTATATGCATTGCAAGAGGATATACAATTGAACAGCTAGAACAGAAGCGAAAAGAGTACGGAAAAATCTTTACTCTAATGTGATGATTTCTTACATTTTTTGAAAGTTGTCTATAAAAGACCTATTGTAACAAAGCTTCTGTGGATAAATCTGCGGAAACTCAAGTATCCGTTGACTTGACAAAATTGGGTGTTTATTATAGAATAGGTAACTAATGTTATGCAACAACGCATACCAATTAAAAGGAGAATTAAAATGCCGCCGAGCATTAAAGTTTCAGAGACGCAAATAATAGAAGCTGCAGTTAAAATTGTTCGTGAAAAGGGTGAGTCTGCTCTGAATGCCAGAGAACTTGCAAGGGAGCTTGGCTGCTCCACACGACCAATTTTTCGAGTATATGGGGCAATGAGCGATCTTAAAGAAGTTGTTCTTCAAGAGGCGGGAAAGATTTTTCAAGAGGTCATGTCTTTGTCAATGCGAAAGGAAAATTCTATCTTGTCACTTGGGCTTGCAACGGTTCATTTTGCTAAAGATGAGCCGAACCTATTTAAGCTGTTTTTTATGTCCAACTTTTTAAAATATCAAAGTCTTTACGAAATGGTTGATCAGAATAACGACTATGGAGGAATTGACGCGCTCATAAAAATGACAGGACTTCCTGCACAGCCATCAAAGAAAATGTTTATCAGTCTTTGGATGATTGCGCATGGGATTGCTTCAATGATTGCAACCAATCCTTTTGCAGTAAGTGATGATGAAATAACTGAACTCTTAGTAAATGCATACGATGGTTTTTTAAGAGTTTATAAAGAAAAAAGCACAGAAGGGGTAGATAAGTATGAGTAAATTATCGGATGAAAGTCTTGGCGGTACAATCATGGAAACGCACACCAACCCTGCTCTCGGCGTAATTGGTGCCATAATTGGTGCACTGCTGGGTGCCGTATTATGGGTCGTGCTGTATCAGATTGGCATTATCGCATCCGTCGCCGGTATTGCCATAGTATTCTGTGCCTGCAAGGGGTATGCACTGCTTTCTAAGAGTGAAAAATTGGGCGGCGTTGTTACTGCTATCGTTATTTCAGTTGTGGTGCTGGTGGCAACCGTATTCCTATGCTGGAGCATGGATATCTATAACGAACTCAACGTGGAATATGAGATTACGCTTCTTGACGCGTTTCTGCTCGTTCCGGAAATTGCGTTCACCGCAGATTTTATAGTAAAATTTGTAAAGGAATTGCTGATCGGTCTGATATTAATCGGAGTAGGTGCTATGCCATTTCTTCGTCAGGTCATTCACTATGATAAAAATATAAAGTAAAAGGAGAATTTGATTATGGGAGAATATTTATCGCACAAAACAGAGGAAGATATTCGGTATGCTAACCAGCTGTTTGAGGAAAGAAAATATGAGGAATCACTGGCTGCTTTTGAGACACTGGCACAGAATGGTTTTGCCCGTGCATGGTATGATGTGGGATTTCAGTACGAGCGTGGAATCGGCACGTCCGCTTGTCCCGAAAAAGCGATTGCTGCCTATGAGCAGGGCGCAAAGCAGGGAAACAGTACCTGCCAGACCCGACTGGGCAAGCTTCTTCTATGGGGTAAGCTTGTGCAAAAGGATGAGGCGCAGGCATATTTCTGGATATGTAAAGCCGCCGAGCAAAACGACGAAATCGCCAAGATGTGGAAAGGCCACTGCATGACTTATGGGCTTGGTACGCCAGAGGATTTAAAGAGTGGGCTTACCTTGCTGAATGCTGCGCTTGATTACAACTATCCCAATGAGGGTACATCCCAACAGATGGCGGAGCAGTCACAGTTTGACTGGGACGAGGATATGCTGCAGCTGTTCTGGGATTTGGGCGAGGCCTTTGAAACAGGGCGGGGTTTTCCAAAACGGGATAATTCGGCCGGTTATTACTATTCTATGGTGGCAGCAGGCGGCTGGCCCAAGGCTATAGAGAAGATGACACATTACAAGGAGAGTAAAATATTGAAGCGATGGAAACGCATTAACTAAGCATTGGCATGGGAGGTGAAATAATGTCACTTGCGACAAAGACGTTAAGCAAGCAGAAACGCTTTTACTTTACTTACATTTGGCGAGGTCTGGCACTGGTGGGAATTGGCGGCTATGCCGGAGTTATGATACTTAAGGATGGAATGGGAACCGCAGTACAAACCGGCGGCGGTGTCAATATCCTGCTCCGTAAGCTGATGTCAGGGCTGACACAGAGGGGTATAAATGCAGAACAACTTATTCCGCTTTGCATGGCCGGTCTTTTTTTCATTATCGGTGCTATCGGGCTTTTTAATGTAGTGCGGGGTGTATGGCAGATAATCCCCACCCATACAATGCTTGGAAAATCTGTTTTGACACAAAGGAAAGGCTTTGAGAGCTTTCGTGATGTCATCGACTCTATTAATGCAGATATGGATCTGGAACCATACATCTTCGGCTCAGTGTATATCGGACGCAAGTGGATTTTGGACAAAGAGGCCATGCGGCTTGCGGATATTCGCGGTGTGTTTTGGTTTGATGAGGGTGCGGAGGACTATGTTCTGTGCTGCGTGGATGAAGCGCAGAATGTCTGGGCCAGCGGATTACGTTACAGTGACGACCGCGACAAAGCAGCAGAGTATCTGAAAAAAGTCCTTCCCGATGTGGCTACAGGAGACAAGAACGCTTACATTGTGTTTCTAGGCGGTGAGGCAATTGCTGATGATGAGCAGTTACCCACACCTACCGCTGTCCCGCTTACTCCTTCCCCAGAGATGGTTTTCTGTTTTGTGGGCGTGGATGGGATTCCTACCTCAAACTTTACATACGAAACGGTATGTGCAACGGTGCGCTCTCTGGAAGTCTCACAAACCATGGCATTGAGGGTGCTGGCTCCTCTTGACAGCCCGGTGTCGGAAATTTTCTTTACCCGCACAGACAATGGTTTAACGGTAGATGTGCACTACCGTCAGGATGAGAAGTCGCGCCACACGATAAAAGCAGTGGATGAAATGCAAGCAGAAACTATTTTGGAGAACCTTATCAGACAAAAACGTTTACCAAACTATTTTCTTTCATGACAGGTGGCGTTAATGGTCACAGCGTGATAGAATATACCTACAGATTGTCTATGGTGTTATTAGTTGCAAGTACAAAATAGACCATAGTGACATATTGGAGGGCAGGCATTGAATCAATCAAATCAGAGAACAAAGATCATAGAACTATACTGGCTGTTGGCAGTGGATATTATCGCCATCATTATTTCCTATTTTGTGGCGTTGGAGATCCGATTCGGCAGTTTGCGTGCCCTGGGACAGTCGGACATAAGAGTCCATTATCTGGGCTGCATCTGCCTCATGCTATTCTGTGCCATTTTCAGTCTTCTCATTGACTGGAACAAGGGGTTCTGCGCCAGAGGATATCTCCTGGAGCTGTCCAGCATCATCAAGTATAATCTCTGTATGGTGGTAGTAGTGGGCTGTGTACTCTTTTTGATGAAGCTCACGGAGTACTATTCCAGATTGACGTATGTCTACTTCCTAATCATGAATATCGCACTGACCTTTGCTGCCCACGCGGTGCTGAAAAAGGTACTGCGTCACTATATGCAGAGCGAGCACAACCTGACGAAGGTCATCGTGGTCACGGAGCAGGAGAAGTTAAAAGAGACCATCGAAACCATACAGAAGGGGCTTGACATCGGATACCAGATCTCAGCCATCGCAGTAGTGGACGGGGACATGATCGGGGTGTCCTGTGACGAGATTCCCATCGTGGCCAACAGGGAGAATCTCATGGAAGTCTCCAAACAACTGGCTTTTGACGAGGTATTTATCAGGGTGGAGAATCTGCCCAATTCCATGGTCAGGGCCATGATCAACGATTTCGAATCCATGGGGGTCTGCTGTCATTACAGCATTGACATTATCGGATGGAATAACAGTGAGAGCAGTGTGGGGAAATTTGGCAGCTATACGGTGGTGACATATTCTGCTTATCATGTGGATTACCAGAGACGGATGATCAAGAGACTGATGGATATCCTGGGAAGTATCGTGGGATTATGCATGACACTGGTGATGCTGCCATTTGTTGCCATCGCCATTAAAGTGGATTCACCGGGTCCCATCTTTTTCTCCCAGACACGTATCGGGAAGAATGGACGGAGGTTCCAGTTCTATAAGTTCCGCTCCATGTATACAGATGCGGAGGAACGGAAAAAGGAGCTGCAGGATCAGAATGAAGTCCGGGGACTGATGTTTAAGATAGAGAATGATCCACGTATCACAAAGGTGGGAAAATTCCTGCGAAAGACCAGTATCGATGAGCTGCCTCAGTTCTATAATGTGCTCCGCGGAGATATGAGTCTCATCGGCACGAGACCGCCCACGGTGGACGAGTTCGAACAGTACAGCCTGTATTACAGGAGACGCTTATGCATGACGCCCGGTCTTACCGGACTGTGGCAGGTGAGCGGCAGAAGTGACATTGATGATTTTGAACAGGTCGTGAAGCTGGATCTTGATTACATCGATAACTGGTCACTGAGCCTGGACATTAAGATCCTGTTTAAGACTATTTGGGTGATTTTTATGGGGAAGGGATCGAAGTAGACAGGTATAAATAGAAAAGACTATCTATTCAGTAATGTTTAGATAGTCTTTTGCATCTGTGAGGAAATCATGGATCTTATTCTGTGTATCTTCATCTATCGTGGTGTCCTGCCCATAGGAGGCGAGAAAATCGCCGTAAGATTCAGCAGAATTGCTATCCTCAATGGAAAAGGAATTTTCCAGATCGTAGAGATACACATATTCTTCTGTTGGACCGCTTTTTATGGATAGATTCACAGAAGCAAATCCCTGGGCATTTTCGATAACTGCATTTGATACGGCAGCTTCCAGATCTTTTTGCTTACCATCGAATTTTAATGTGATGTTTGTCAGCAGTTTGTCATTTGCATTTTCTACAGTCATAGAAGCAATTCCACCGGGAATCAATTCGTATTGCCCGCTTTTATAGACTACGGTGGATTCCGTTATCTCGATTGCTTTGGCATCTTCGATTGGAGCATTTGCCACGTCATTCATAGCAATCTCCGAAGCCGCGGTGGAGGATTCCATCTCAGTATTTTCCTCTTCCATGGGAGCATTGGTGGTACTGTCCGCACTTCCACAGCCACACAGAGCTATTGTGATTAGCAATATTGATAATAATGTTTTCTTTTTCATGTGAATTACCTTTTCCTTCACGTTATAATAAAACGCTATTATTGTATCATGAAAAGAGATAAAATAAAACATTTTTTGCTAAAATATGCTATTATGATATAATATGACTTGATTACAAAGTAATCAAGTCAGGAATGCTCGTAGAGCATGACGTTATTTATGGAGAAATAGTGAAGTTATATTTAAAAATTGCGTTTTTATATTGCAAACAGAATGACAAAAGTACTATAATTAGAATAGATTTGTATTATGGGGATTGTGGAGGATTAGAAATGTTTGACAGAATTTTTGGAAAGTATTTATTCGAAACGGGGTTTTTGAGCAAAGAGCAGTTATTGAATGTTTACGAAAAACAGGATGAAAATCGGGTGAAGCTGGGACTGTTGGCTGTTACGGAAAAATTAATGACGGCAGAACAGGCATTGGAAGTAAACAGGCTGCAGGCGACCATGGACAAGCGCTTTGGAGACATTGCGCTGGAGAAGGGATATCTGACACTGGAGCAATTGAGCAATCTGTTAGGACACCAGGGTAATGTATACCTTACTTTTATCCAGACACTGTTGGACTGTGGACATTTTACGATGGAACAGTTGGATCATGCATTACAAAAATATGAGGAAGAACATCATTATACCGGAACACAGATGGACAGCCTTACCAGTTGTGATATCAATGAGGTAATGAGCGTATTGATGGATGGTATACCGGAAGAGATACAGGACATTACAGGAGTGATGCTCCGCACGATGTCGCGATTGATCGACCGCCATGTGTATGTGGAGAAAGTGTATCGTTCCGACTATTATGCGGCAGATCAGCTCAGCAGCCAGGCACTTCATGGAGAACATCAGATCTTATCGAGTCTATGTGGCAATGAGGAAGCGATGAAGAGCACTGCCATCGGATATATGGGGGAACAGTTCATAGTGAACAGTGAAGATGCATTGGATTCCCTGTCGGAGTTGATCAATTGTGTTAACGGTCTGTATGCGACTTATATGAGCAGTAAAAATGTATCCATAGACCTTTCTGTACCAGAGTATAAGATGCATGGAGCCACCATACAGGGAAAATCGCTCTATGTAGTTCGTATCATGATATTAGGTCAGCAGCTTGACTATATTATATCCTATGACTGCACTTATGATGTGGTGGATGGAAAAAGTGAAAAAGAAGGTAACATCTTTATTGTAGATGATTCCAGAACAGCCAGAAAAGTACTGAGCAGTATTCTGGAGATGCAGGGCTATAAGATCGTAGGGGAAGCAGAAAATGGAGAGGAAGCCCTTGACAGGATTCCAGAGTCGGGAGCCGACCTCATTACTTTGGATATTACCATGCCGCTTATGGACGGTATTGAAACCCTGAAAAAATTAAAAGAGCAGGGTGTTGAGACTCCGATCATGATGGTGAGCGCATCTGCTCAGAGAGAGAAGATCATGGAGGCATTGAAGAGTGGTGCCTGCGATTTCCTGCAAAAGCCATATGATGAGAACCAGGTCATAGAGGCGGTTGAAAAGGCATTGGAAGCATAAATAAATGGACGATTGACATTCTGAAAATTTAGGATTAATATAATAATATTCATACATAAAGGCAATGAAGAGAAAAGTAAGTAATGAATGATGTTACAGAGAGCTCCGCATGGTGGAAAGGAGTACGGATGTCATTATGGAAAATGGTCTCGGAGCTGCGTACCGACCGTATTACTTGTAATACATAGGCTACGAAGGGAGCGCCCTTTACAGCGTCAGGGTATCGATGACAGCATGAGATTCCGTACCCGCAGAGGTTTGTATCGTGAGATACAGATAAATTAAGGTGGTAACACGAAGCTTAAGCTCTCGTCCTTGAAGATTTTTTCAGGGATGGGAGCTTTTTTGCGCGATTAAGCAGACTAGACATGGAGAAATATGGATTTATCATGCTGGCATGAATAAATCAATATTGCGACATGGATAGGAGCAACGCGAACGAAAGACCGCAGGTCTTGAGTCTGCTTAATCTGATGCAGACTAGACATGGAGAAATATGGATTTATCATGCTGGCATGAATAAATCAATATTACGACATGGATAGGAGCAACGCGAACGAAAGACCGTAGGTCTTGAGTCTGCTTAATCTGATGCAGACTAGACATGGAAAACACAGACCAGAAATAGAATATAAGAAGGAGGGCTTTATTATGCCAATCAAAGTACAGAGTGATTTACCCGTAAAGGAAACATTAGAAAACGAGAACATATTTGTCATGGATGAGAAAAGAGCGTTATCCCAGAATATCCGTGCATTACAGATCTGCATCCTGAATCTGATGCCCATGAAGGAGGATACGGAGCTGCAACTGCTGCGATCCTTTTCCAATACGCCATTACAGGTAGACCTTACTTTCATGAATGCGGACAGTCATGTATCTATCAATACCCCCATCAATCATCTGAGCAGATTTTATCAGACATTCCGTCAGTTAAAAGACAGAAAATTTGATGGGATGATCATCACAGGGGCACCTGTGGAGAAGATGCCTTTTGAGGAGGTAGATTACTGGCCGGAACTGTGCGATATTATGGAATGGTCCAAGACGCATGTACAATCCACATTGTATATTTGCTGGGGTGCACAGGCAGGGTTATATTATCACTATGGATTGGAAAAATATATCATGAAAGAAAAACTTTTCGGGGTATATGCCCATGAAGTGTTCAATAGAAAAGAACCGCTGGTTCGAGGCTTTGATGATTATTTTATGGCACCACACAGTCGCTATACCCAGATCTCCCCAGAGAATATTCATAACTGTAAGGATCTGACTGTATTAGCCGAGTCTAAGGAAGCAGGAGTATTTCTGGCAATCGCCAAAGAGGGAAGACAGGTATTTGTCATGGGACATCCGGAATATGATCGTTACACTCTTCACAACGAATACATCAGAGACAAGGAAAAAGGTTTCCCCATCAAAGTACCGAAGAATTATTATCCGGAGGATGACTGTACCAGGAAACCAATCTTGCAGTGGCGTTCCCATTGCAATGATCTGTATACCAATTGGATCAATTACTATGTGTATCAGGCAACTCCTTACGAGATTGAGGAAATCCAGTAGAGCAGCCTATTTACGCGGTAAAAACGGCAATCTAAAAGAAATTAGTCGTGAATAATAAATAGAAGAAAGGCTTTGTTTCGATTGCGCAAATCGAGACAGGGTCTTTCTTTTGCATAAGAAGGTGAAGAGATGAATTGACTTTGAAAAGAAAGAATTTATTTACTACAAAGTATTGTACACCTTTTAACGCACAAACCGTTATTGATGCAGAAGTTTTCAACGTAAAGGTTGAAACATTGTTCATAACAATATAAAATTACATTGAAAAGTAAAGAACGATTATGCAGCATTTTACGGTGGAACAACACGAAGAATATTGTATGGACTGAACAAATTTTGGGAAGATTAAGATTTTTTATAAATGGAAAAGGGGAAAGAGAACGAATGACAAGGAGAAAAGATTACCTGTTGATCGCAGTGGTCATACTGATGGCGCTGGTGGTGTTTGTCATCACCCGCATGACGGCTGGCGGTGGGACTAAGGTAGTGATATCACAGAATGGAGAGGTCTGCGGAGCGTATGATCTGAATGAAGACCAGGTGATCGATATCGAGACTTCAGCGGGAACCAACAGGGTGCAGATAGAGAATCAGATCGTGCGTATGATTGCAGCCGATTGTCCGGATCAGATTTGTGTGAATACCCATCCTCTCTCAGTGAAAGAACCGGGAATCATCGTATGTCTCCCTCATAAACTTACCGTGGAGATCAAAGAGTAATAGTCAAAGAGTAATTTGTCTGGAATCCACACAATTGATTGATATTAACGAAATTTGCGAGTATAATTTATATAAATTCAGAAACTACGGACTGATGTTCCGGAATGATAGAGAGGGAAAAAATGAAGAATTACAGGAAGCATTTTGCAATAGCAGTACTCGCTCTGGTGATTTCAATCTGCTCTGTTCAGCCCTGCTATGCAGCGGAGGGAGAACAGGTCGTACATCCAAGGATTTTATTTTTGAGTTCTTATGCATATGACTGGGATAGTGTTCCTGATCAGCTTTCGGGTGTTGCCTCCGTGCTGAGTACCAAAGCAAAGATGAATTACGTGTTCATGGATACGAAGAAACATGCCTATGATGAAGTAAAAGGATCGGTATTCGCTGAGATTCAAGCAGATATTGACTTAAATGGTCAATACAACGCAGTGATTCTGGAGGATGACGCGGCACTGGATTTTGCATTGGAATACAGAGAAGATTTATTTTCAGGGGTTCCCATGGTATTTCAAGGAATCAACACAGAGGAAAAGGCCAACCTTGCACATGAAGATCCATTGATCACAGGAATGATCGAATTTTTCCCTTATCAGGATACCATCGAACTTGCAAGAAAGCTTTATCCAAACGCCACGAAGATCGTGGGAGTCAGTGATAACACCGAATCTGGAAAAGGATGCACCCAGCGTTTTTATCAGGAAGAGCAGCATTTTCCAGAGCTTCAGTTCATGGATATCAACACTTCGGAAATGACGGAACAGGAAATCGAAGAGACGCTGTCCTCCTACGATGAATCTACGATCCTGGTATTCCTGTCACTGGTAAATGACGGGGACGGTAATCTGTATTCACTGTTGGAGGCTACGGAATTTGTGGCGGAACATTCCAGGATACCCATGTTCAAGTGTGATTATCTCGGTGTGGGAGAAGGCGTATTTGGCGGTTATGTGAGCTCTTATGAAGAGATGGGGAAGGCGGCTGCCAATCAGGTACTCCAGATCTTAAGCGGAACAGCACCCAGTGACATACCGGTGGAGACCATGGGAGGCTATCCGATCTTTGATCAGAATATGCTGGATAAATTTCATACCAATGAGAAGCTAATTCCTGAGGAAGCTGTTATTGTGAATTATGTACCCTCTTTTTATGAAAAATATCACACTGTTATCTGGCCTGCATTTTCCATTATCGTATTTCTGATGGTATTACTGGCATTTTCCGTTCTATATAGTAAGAAAAAAGCAGCTTTAAAGGAGATAGAACTTAAGGAAGAGGCACAGGCGAACTACGTAAGAATTACGGAGGAGAAAAATAAAGAACTGTCTGAGGCAATTATCCGGGCAGAAAAGGCAAACCGGGCGAAGAGCGATTTTCTGGCGCGTATGTCCCATGAGATCCGCACTCCTATGAATGCCATTATAGGAGAGACGACCCTGGCACAGAAAAATATCAGTCAGATAGATAAAGTAGAGAAATACCTGGAGCAGACGATGGTATCTTCCAGACATCTGCTGAATCTGATCAATGATATTCTGGATATGTCCGCCATCGAAAGTGACAAGATGATGATCGCGTATACAGATTTTGACATTAAGGAGATTGTATCCACAGCTACGACCATATACTATTCCCAGTGTAAGACAAAAGGAATTTATTTTGACACCAAAATAGACAATGTGATGATCGAGTTCCTGGTGGGAGATCAGCTAAGGGTACAGCAGATCATATTGAATCTGCTTTCCAATGCTTATAAATTTACGGAGAGGGGTGGGGCGATCCAATTCAGAATCGCCGAGGAGTCTCTGGATGAGAGGCATGTCATGCTGCATTTCCAGGTACAGGATAGCGGTATCGGAATGAGCGAGGCATATATGGATCGTATTTTCAAACCCTTTGAGCAGGAAACGGCATTGACAGCAAGGGAGCATGGCGGTTCCGGACTGGGTCTCTCTATCTCCAAAAACCTGGTGGAACTGATGAACGGAACGATTCGTGTGGAGAGCAAAAATGGTGTGGGAACCACATTTTTCGTGGATATTCCCTTTGAGATATCTGCGGATCAGATGAAGCGTGAAAATCAAATCGCAAGCGATATGAAGATCATGGTCATTGACGATGATGGGGAGACCCTTGCCTATATGGATGGTATGCTGAATCATATGGGAATCGATCATACCTGCGTAGATTCACCGGAAGTGGCACTGCAGCAGTTGATCAAATCCAGAAATGATCTGAAGCCATATACGCTCTGCCTGACAGATTGGAAGATGAACGGAATGGATGGAATCCGTCTGGCGAAGAGAATCCGAAATGCGCTGTCCAACAATACGATTATTATCGTAGTCTCTGCCTATGATACCAATGAGATTATGGACGAGGCGAAGGATTCCAGCGTGAATTACTGTATCGAAAAGCCACTGTTCCAGTCTACCTTTTTCAATCTCCTCATGTCAGTGAGCAATGGAAAACTGGTCAATGAGACGGCGGATTTCGGGGATTATGATTTTACAGGAAAACATTTACTGCTGGTGGATGACACGGAATTCAATCGTGAGATCGGACAGGAATTATTGGAGCTTGTGGGCTTTGAAGTGACCACGGCCAACGATGGAAGGGAAGGATTGGAGCTCTTCCGGGATTCCGCTCCCGGCACGTATGATGTGATACTGATGGATGTACAGATGCCGTTGATGAACGGGTATGAGGCCACAGAGGCGATCAGAGCCTCAGGGCATCCGGATGCCGGGGATATCTGTATTATTGCCATGACTGCCAATGCGTTCGCACAGGACATTGCCAGATCCATGGAGGCGGGCATGAATGACCATATTTCCAAGCCAATTGACTCAGAATTGATGTATCAGGTTTTGAATCGATATTTAAAGTAGAATTAATTTATTTATTCTATAGAATACTATGGAAACCATGAATGAGATATGATATAATCGGCAATGTTGCAAAATTACAGAGAAGGTGAGACACGGAATGAAAGATAAAGCTATTCAGGAAAAATCTGAATATCAGGATATAGAGGATAAGGAAATGGAAGCAGAAGAGACTTTATCTGAGGAAGAGGAAGATAAAAAGGCACAGGAATATGTCCAAAAGGGTGCTGTGGATACGGAAGATAATATTATCATACCGGATGAGGAGATAGAGGAAGTCGAGGAGGAAGATTACGATATCGACAGCGTAAAGCTGCTGGAGGGTGTCAGTCTGGAGGATCCGGTGCGACTTTATCTGAAGGAGATCGGTATATTCCCATTGCTGTCTGCGGAGCGTGAGATGGAGCTTGCCAAAGCAAAGGCAGAGGGAAGTATGGAAGCAAAGCATGAGTTGATCAATTCCAATCTGAGACTGGTAGTCAGCATTGCAAAGCGGTATACCAATCGTGGATTGAACTTTTTGGACCTGATTCAGGAAGGCAACATCGGTCTGATGAAGAGTATTGACAAATTTGACTATACAAAAGGATTCAAGTTGAGTACCTATGCCACATGGTGGATTCGCCAGGCAATCACGAGAGCGGTGGCAGACCAGGCAAAGACGATCCGTGTACCGGTACATATGATCGAGAATATCAATAAGGTGAAGAAAATGCAGAGACAGCTCACCGTGGAATACGGACGGGAAGCGACCACGGCAGAGTTGGCAGAGGCATTAAATCTCACGGAGGACAGAGTCATGGAGATCTATCAGTATGCGGTGGATCCTGCGTCTCTTGACACGCCTATCGGGGAAGAGGCAGACACCAGTCTGGGTGATCTGGTGGCGGATGAATCAAAGGCATCTACGGAGGCACAGATCGAGAGCGTTGTCCTGCGGGAGAATATGATGCAGTTACTGAACTGCCTCAATGAGAAGGAGCGGGATGTATTGATCCTGCGCTTCGGTCTGGAGAGTGGACAGCCTATGACTCTGGAGGAAGTAGGGCAGCAGTATCATGTGACCAGAGAGAGAATCCGCCAGATCGAGGCAAAGGCTCTGCGCAAATTGAGAGTGACACCTAAGAATAAACTGATTAAAGAGTTCATATAGATCCAAGAGAACTTTCCTTTTTTAGCATCTGAGCGGATGGAGGAATATGATGGATAAAAAAGTATTGTTGATAGCAGACGACGAAGAAATGAACAGAAAGATAATCAGCAAATTTTTAAAGAATTCTTATGAGATACTGGAGGCCACGAACGGAAAGATGGCATTAACGATGATACGGGAGCAGCATGTAGATGTGGTAATCCTGGATATTATTATGCCCGAAATGGATGGACTGGAAGTATTGGAGCATGTGAGAGCCCGAAGGGAATGGGACGCTATAGGGGTGCTGGTGGCGACTTCCACCAAGGAGCAGACAGAGAGAACTGCGCTCTCCCTTGGGGCAGATGATGTGGTATCCAAGCCATACGATCCATTGGTTATCAGAAAGCGATTGGAAAATATACTGGCTGTAAAAGAATTGCAGATGCAGAAGAAACTGTTGCAAAATGCCGATTCCAATGGGGATATCCGGACAGCAGTCGCCAGGATTACCATGGGTGCTGAGAAACAGACAAATGCAACAGAAGAAAATACCAATATCATGCTGATCGTAGATGATATGAAAATGAACCGCGAGATCCTTCGTGCTTTATTTGAGTCGGAGTATGAGATTATGGAGGCTGAGTCGGGCGTCGAGGCGTTAGCTACATTGGAGAGATGCCAGAGCAGTATCGATATCGTGCTGCTGGATCTCATGATGAAGGGTGTTACAGGATTCGACGTCCTGGAAAAGAAAAGCGAACTGAACTATTTCAAGAATATTCCGGTCATTGTCATTACCGGCAGCGAGCACCTGGAGGATCAGATCAAGGCGTTCGAACTGGGGGCAAATGATTTTATCAATAAGCCATTTGTACCGGAGATTGTGAAGTCCAGAGTTTCCAATGTGATGACCAATAGCAGGAGAATGGTATCCATAGAGATGGAAGCACAGAAATTAAAGATCAAATCGGAAGTGGATGAGATGACCGGGTTATATAATAAGACTACCACGGAACTCATGAGCAACGAAGTGCTGAAAAAAGGAAACAGTATCCTGGATGCCCTTCTGATCATAGATATCGATAATTTTAAGACGGTGAATGATACCATGGGACATCAGGAGGGAGATTACGTGATCAAACAGGTGTCGGACATCCTGCTCAGTTCTTTCCGTAAGTCTGACATCGTGGGACGTATCGGCGGTGACGAATTTTGTGTGGTAATGGTGGATGTTCCGGATAAGTCCGTGATTTATCATAAAATCAACGAATTGATTCAGATCATGAGATTCAAACCTAATATTAATATTCCGGAGTATGTGACACTGAGCATCGGTGTAGCTACTAATGAAAAGAAGCGTATCAATTATGCGGATTTATTTAAAAAGGCGGATAGTGCATTATATCTGGCGAAAAAAGGCGGCAAAGGACAGTATCGGGAATACGGCGTGGAGTTCATGGAGGCGGAAGAAGACAAGCGGTCAGTTGTCGTGCTGCTGAGTGATCAGCGAAATGTGTGCGGTGCGATTTATGCATTGCTGCCGGGTGATATCAGAGTCGTGGAAGTGAACAGACTGGAAGAACTGGCTGACATAGAGGAAAGGGTCAGGAGTAAGGTAAAGTTCCTGTATGCGGACGTATCCAGGCAGGAGGACCATGGCAGGGGTATGTGGGAGGAATTGATAT
>JAQVCT010000024.1 GCA_028689655.1 Lachnospiraceae bacterium | reverse complement strand
AGAGCCGGGAATGATTCAGTCAGTGACAAAGGATGCATTTTATGTGAGCACCGGAAATGGCATTTTAAAGATACAGAGCGTTCAGCTTGAGGGGAAAAAGAGAATGCGAGTGCACGACTTCCTGTTAGGAAATCAAATGAAACCAGGCGAGACGTTAGAAGCAAAATAGGAGGTATTGTTATGTATTACGGATATGGTTATGGAATGGGGATGTTCATGGATCCCACTTATATTTTGGTGTTAATTGGAGCGATTCTTTCCATCGTGGCGTCTGCCAGAGTGAACTCCACCTTCAATAAGTACGCGCGTGTGAGAAGCATGACAGGGATGACAGGGGCAGAAGCGGCACAACGCCTGCTGCATCACGCGGGCATTACGGATGTGCGTGTGGAACATATCAGAGGAAATCTCACAGATCATTATGATCCCAGAGCGAAAGTATTACGTCTGTCAGATGCTACGTATGGTTCGGCTTCCGTGGCAGCGGTAGGGGTGGCAGCACACGAATGTGGACATGCCATTCAGCACCAGGAGGGATATCTTCCCTTACAGATTCGCTCGGCATTGGTGCCTGTGGCTAATTTTGGTTCAAAGCTTGGTATTCCCATTATTTTGCTGGGTATTCTGTTTGGTTACAATTACACACTGGTACAGATCGGTATCTGGGTGTTCGCATTGGCAGTCGGATTTCAGGTTATCACATTACCGGTGGAGTTCAATGCTTCCAGCCGTGCCGTGCGGCTTCTGGATCAGCAGGGAATCCTGGCAGGTCAGGAAGTAAAGGATTGCAGAAAAGTACTGGGAGCAGCTGCTCTGACCTATGTGGCAGCGGCAGCAGCATCTATTTTACAGTTGTTGAGACTGGTACTGATCTTCGGTGGCGGACGTAACGACCGCAGAGACTGATAGAGGAATGCAGGCTGAAAATGCAGGGCAGTAATATAAGATGATGTAAGGGTCAAAAGATGTTTTGCCCCTTGATACTTACGGATTATTTCGCACTTCGTGCTTTCATAATCCTAAAACATTCGGAATCCGCCCTAATCGGGCTGCTTTCTCATGTTTTACGGGTCCCAAATGCATGCTTTTTCGTGCGAGCACGAAACGCATGACCTTTTGACCCTAGTATCATAAGATAAAAATAAAAGGTAGAAACGTCAGGCATGAGTTTGACAAACGTAGAAGATCATAGGGGATAAAAAGTGGCAGAAGGATTAAAAGGGACGAAATTAAATTCAAGAGAACTGATCATGGAAATGCTCCTGGAGATCACATCCGGCAGAGAGTACAGCCATATCGTCATTCGCAATGTACTGGACAAATATGATTATCTCAAGACAGAGGAAAAGGCTTTCATGAAACGTGTCTGCGAGGGCACGCTGGAACGAATGATTCAGATTGATTATGTACTGAATCAATTTTCCAATACAAAAGTAAACAAGATGAAACCAGTGATCCGCACCATACTGCGCATGAGCGTATACCAGATTCTCTATATGGATGCAGTGCCGGATTCAGCGGCCTGCAATGAAGCTGTAAAGCTGGCAGAACGAAAAAAATTTCATCAGTTGAAGGGATTTGTCAATGGCGTATTACGCAATATCGCAAGGCAGAAAGAGCAGATCACCTATCCGGCTAAGGCCAGGGAAATCGTGCCTTATTTATCAGTGACGTATTCCATGCCGGAATGGATCGTTGAAAAGTGGCTGCAGGAATACGACGGTGACACTGTGGAAAAAATACTACAAGGTCTCTTAAAAGAGCATGGTATGTCCATCCGCATGGATGAGACACTTTCGGTGGAAGAGAAGCAACAGCTCCTGGAGCAGATGAAGCAACAGGGCATCCAGGTGGAACAGCACCCGTATCTTCCTTATGCTTATACCTTGAAAAAGGTGGAAGGTGTCTCCCATTTACCCGGCTTTGGGGAAGGGAAACTTACCATTCAGGATATCAGTTCCATGCTGGTATGCGAGGTGGCAGGGATTCAAAGAGAGGATAAGATACTGGATGTATGTGCAGCACCGGGCGGAAAATCCATTCATGCAGCCTGCAAGCTTCGCGGGACAGGAATGGTATACGCCAGAGACCTGACAGATTATAAGGTGGCACTGATTCAGCAGAATATAGACCGCATGGCATATGAAAATATAAGAGCCGAAGTAGCAGATGCCCTGGTGCATCAGACGGAATATGATAATTACGCAGATATCCTATATGCGGACCTGCCTTGCTCCGGACTGGGAGTCATGGGGAAGAAGAGGGATATCAAATATCGCGTGACGCCAGAATCCTTACAGGACATTACCAAACTGCAGCAGTCCATTCTCCATATGGTTCAGAACTACGTGAAGCCGGGAGGCACATTGATCTACAGTACCTGTACTATCAACCGTGCGGAAAATGAAAAGATGGTAGAATGGTTCACGGCACAGTATCCGTTTCACCTGGAAAGCCTGGATCCGTTCCTTACAAAAGAGATACAGAGCGAGACAACGGCAAAAGGGTATCTACAGTTACTGCCCGGAGTTCATGAGACGGACGGTTTCTTCCTGGCAAGGTTAAAACGGAATGTGGAATAGCCCAGTCATTTGGCAGGTCACAAGGTAAAGAGTGAAAAAAAATTTTACTGCCAACGTTTGTGATTTTACACTTGCAAGCAAGTAAAATCACTGCACTAAAATATGAAAATACGAAAATAATTACAGATAAAAATTGTAGATAAGAAATTATAGATAAGAAATTATAGATAAGATATTATAGATAAGAAACCACAGATAGGAAATAATAGGATAAAAGTGATCACTATGAGTAAAACGGATATCAAATCCCTGAATATGCAGGAACTGGAACAGCGGATGCTGGAACTGGGTGAGAAGAAATTTCGGGCGAAACAGCTATACGAATGGATGCATGTACGCCTTGCCAGAAGCTTTGATGAGATGACCAATCTCTCCAAAGAGTTCAGAGAAAAATGTAGGGAAACCTATGACTATACAGCATTAAATGCAGTTCAGGTACAGGAATCAGCTCTGGATGGCACCAAAAAATTTCTCTTTGAACTGGCGGACGGCAATGTGGTAGAGAGCGTATGGATGAAATATAAGTTTGGCAATTCTGTCTGCATTTCCTCCCAAGTGGGATGCCGCATGGGATGCAGATTCTGTGCTTCCACCCTGGATGGACTGGAACGCTGTCTGCTGCCCTCAGAGATGTTGGATCAGATCTATGAGATCACACGGCTTACGGGAGAACGCGTGAGCAATGTGGTGGTGATGGGAACGGGCGAACCCATGGATAATTATGACAATCTTCTGAAATTTATAGAGCTTCTCACGGATAAGAACGGATTGAATATCAGTCAGAGAAGTCTGACGGTGTCCACCTGTGGAATCGTGCCACGGATGCAACAGCTTGCGGATGAAAAATTGCAGATCACCTTAGCACTTTCTCTACACGCCACCACAGATGAAAAGAGAAGAAAATTAATGCCGATTGCCAATCAGTATTCCATCAGGGAACTGATGGAGACCTGTCAGTATTATTTTGACAAGACAGGGAGACGGATCACTTTTGAATATAGTCTGGTGGGTGGCGTGAACGATACGGGGGAAGATGCGCAGCAATTGGTGGCCCTGGCAAAACCGCTCAATTGTCATGTGAATCTCATACCGGTCAATCCAATTGAAGAGCGGGATTACGTGGAATCAGGTAAAAAGGAAGTTCAGGAGTTCAAAAATAAACTTGAAAAAAATAAAATTCATGTTACCATAAGAAGGGAAATGGGTCGGGATATTGACGGCGCATGTGGACAGCTTAGGAGAAGACATAAGAAGGGTTAGGAGGCAGTGCTGATGTTGAAAACATTTTCGTTAACTGATATTGGCAGGAAAAGGCAACTGAATCAGGACATTGTTTTTACATCAGAAAATGCAATTGGTAACTTACCCAATGTGTTTATTGTTGCAGACGGTATGGGAGGACATAAGGCAGGAGATTATGCTTCCAGGTATGCGGTAGAAACAATCGTAAAAGAGATCGAGAATTCAGAAGAAAAAGACATAGTACGGGTTGTAAGACATGCAATCGAGGCAGCGAATGATCATATTCGCGAAGCGGCAAGCAGGGATGACAGGCTTGATGGCATGGGCACTACAGCGGTAGTGGCAACCTGCATAGATAATCTGCTATATGTTGCAAATGTGGGCGATAGCAGATTATATATTGTAAACAGGGAAATTACACAAATTACAAGGGATCATTCACTGGTAGAGGAAATGATACGGATGGGTGGTCTGGATAGATCATCTGCTAGAAATCATCCTGATAAGAATATTATCACAAGGGCAATCGGTGCACAGGAAACTGTGGAGGTTGATTTTTTTCAGGTGGAGTTAAAGCCAAAAGATATGATATTAATGTGCTCGGATGGCTTGACAAATATGCTGGAAGACGAAGAGATACGTATGATCATGAATGCGCAGAGAGACATCGTGGAGAGGGCAGAAAAATTGGTAGAAGCCGCTAATGAGAATGGTGGTAGAGACAACATTGCCGTAATAATTATTGAACCGTTGATAGATGAGGTGGAACTATGATTAAAATAGGAATGCTGATTGGAGACCGCTATGAAGTACTGGAAAAGATAGGTACTGGCGGTATGTCCGATGTATATAAAGCAAAAGATCACAAACTGAACAGATGTGTAGCTATGAAAGTGTTGAAACAGGAGTTCAGCGAGAATTCGAATTTCGTCATGAAATTTACTGTGGAAGCCCAGGCGGCTGCCGGCCTGATGCACCCGAATATCGTGAACGTCTACGATGTGGGTGAGGAGGACGGCATCCACTATATTGTCATGGAATTAGTGGATGGCATTACATTAAAGAGATACATTGAGAAAAAAGCAAGATTATCTGTGAAGGAAGCAATCAGTATTGCCATCCAGGTATCCATGGGGATCGAGGCGGCACACAATAATCATATTATCCATAGGGATATTAAACCACAGAATATTATTATATCCAAAGAAGGAAAAGTGAAAGTGACAGATTTTGGTATCGCCAAGGCAGCTACCAGCAACACCATCACTTCCAATGTGATGGGATCTGTGCATTACACCTCTCCGGAACAGGCAAGAGGCGGCTACAGTGATGAGAAGAGTGATATCTATTCACTGGGCATTACCCTGTTCGAGATGCTTACCGGCCGGGTGCCGTTCAATGGGGAGACCACCGTTGCCATCGCAATCAAACATATTCAGGAGGAAATGCCATCTCCAAGAGATTTTGTGCCGGAAATACCAGTCAGCGTAGAGCAGATTGTTTTTAAATGTACACAGAAAAGTCCGGATCGCAGATATCAGACCATGGGCGAACTCATAGGAGATCTGAAAAAATCTCTCATCAGTCCGGATGAAGGATTTGTAAAGGTGGTAGATTTTGCCGGTCAGGAGGAGACGAAACTCATCTCCGACAGTGACATGGTGCAGATCAAGAAACAATCCCAAAAAACCACCCCACCTGCAGGTATGAAGGAAGCTCCGGTCAAGAAGCAAAGTAAAAATACGAAAAAATCATCCAAGCCCAGACAGGAAAAGAATGAAAGACTGGACAAATATGAAAAGTACGACAAATACGATAAATATGATGACGATGATTATGATCCTAAGATGGAAAAGGTCACCACGGTATTGACGATTATCGTGGCAATTGTCATCGGATGTGTGCTTTTATTTCTGGCAGGCAGAGCGATGGGAATCTTCCCGGCGGGTACGGAGACGGAGGAGAGCACCACGGAGAGTAGTGGCACACTGGTCATGCCGGAGGTCGTAGGAAAAAGTCTGGCGGATGCCAGCGCTGCATTGGAAGCCCAGGGCATCACCTATGAAATTACCTATGATGTATCCACCAAATACAGTAAGAATACAGTGACGGACAGCAGTGTGGAAAAAGGAACTGCCGTGGAGAAGGGACAGACTGTCACACTGACTGTGAGTGCGGGGGCAGATGGAGTGAAAGTGCCATCCGTCACAGGTCTTTCTGAGGCGGAAGCGACTGCTTCCCTGGAAAAGGAAGGATTTACAGTAAAGAAAGTGATCAGCACTGTCGAAAACGGAACCAAGGGTAATGTCATTGCCCAGTCGCCGGAAGCAGGAAATATCATATCCAGGGACGGGACTGTCACCATTACGATCTGCGGTGATTCGGAATCGGATCTGGTACAGGTACCGGAAGTGCGCGGTATGACAGCAGAGGCAGCAAAAGCTGCATTGGAGGCATCGGGACTTGTCTGTGGTACCGTGACGGAGACAGAAAATGCGGAATATGATGCAGGCACTGTCTGCTATCAGAGTTTCTCAGCGGGAACCGAGCAGGAAAAAGAGACGGTGGTAGATCTTCGTGTCAGCCTTGGAGCCACCTACGCATGCAATATTAATGTACCGGCACCTGCAGATTATCAGGGCGGCAACGCCACAGTGGTATTGTCGGCAGCAGATACGGGTGCTATTCTGTTTAATACCACTACTTCCATTTTCCCGGTAGCGATCAATATCAGCGGTATCACTACCACGGACACAGGAATCGTGACAATATCCTATTCTGTTCCGGTAAATCCGCCGCAAACAGATGAAAATGGGCAGACGGTGACTTCGAAAGTGGTCGCTGCGGAGGAAACGGTACCCTTTACCAAAGAATAAAAGTCTGGAACTTGGGACTTGAAATAACGGATTTGAGATGAATGCAAGGAGTCATACATGCAGGGAAAGATTGTAAAAGGAATTGCAGGGTTCTATTATGTATATGTTCCTGAAAAGGGAACCTATGAATGCAAGGCAAAGGGAATATTTCGGAGAGATCATAAAAAGCCTCTGGTGGGGGACGATGTGGAAGTACAGTTGTTGGATGAGCAGGAAAAGCTGGGAAATATTGAAAAGATATTGCCCCGCAGTAATACACTGATACGTCCTGCCGTGGCAAATGTGGATCAGGCGATGGTCATATTCTCTGTCGTGAAGCCAACCCCCAGTTTTAATCTGCTGGATCGTTTTCTGATTACCATGGAACAGCAAAAGATTCCCTGTATTATATGTTTTAATAAAAAAGATATTGCAACAGAAGCAGAGAAGGAAGAATTGACCAAGGCATATGATTCCTGCTATAATCAGATTTTATTTGTCAGTGCAAAGAAAAGGGAAGGCATTGATGAGATCAGAAAATGTCTGCATGGAAAGACAACCACCGTTGCCGGTCCCAGCGGGGTTGGAAAATCCACCATTGTGAACTGCTTGCAGGAGACAGTGAATATGGAGACCGGTGCCATCAGCGATAAGATAGAACGTGGTAAGCATACCACACGGCATTCCCAGTTGATCACCATTGATGCCAATACCTTTATACTGGATACTCCGGGATTTAGTTCCCTGAGCATCGACCAGATGGAGAAGGAAGAACTGGCATCCTATTATCCGGAGTTTACACCCTATGAGAAGAATTGCAAATTTCAGGGATGTGCCCATATCCATGAGCCGGTATGCGGCATCAAAGAGGCACTTGAACAGGGACTCATCAGCAGGACACGGTATGACAATTACTGCCTGTTATATGAAGAACTGAAAAATAAGAAGAAGTACTAAACATACCAAAGGAGATAAGAACATGAAACTAGGAATCGTAGGTTTACCAAATGTAGGAAAGAGTACATTATTTAATTCATTGACAAAGGCAGGGGCAGAGTCAGCGAATTATCCTTTCTGTACCATAGATCCTAATGTGGGTATCGTAACAGTACCGGATGAGAGATTACAATTATTGGGAGATATGTATCATTCCAAAAAGGTGACCCCGGCCGTGATAGAGTTTGTAGATATTGCAGGACTTGTGAAAGGTGCCTCCAAAGGAGAGGGACTTGGAAACCAATTCTTAAGCAACATCCGCGAAGTAGATGCCATCGTTCACGTGGTTCGCTGCTTTGAGGATACCAATGTGGTACATGTGGATGGAAATATCGATCCCATCAGAGATATCGAGACCATCAATCTGGAGCTGATCTTTTCTGATATCGAGATATTGGAGAGAAGAATCGCCAAGACCAGCAAGGGTGCCAGAATGGACAAGACCCTGGCAAAGGAGCTGGCGTTACTGGAAGCACTGAAGGCACATCTGGAGGCAGGAAATCTGGCAATCACTTTTGACAACAGTGACGATGATGATGAGATCATCTGGAGAAAATCATATAATCTGTTGACGGACAAACCAGTGATATTTGCAGCAAATGTCTCCGATGAAGATCTGGCTGATGACGGTGCCAACAATGGACATGTGGCAGCAGTGAAAGAGTTTGCCGCAAAAAATCACAGTGAAGTATTCGTGATCTGTGCCCAGATCGAGCAGGAGATCTCAGAGCTGGACGATGATGAAAAAGCAATGTTCCTGGAGGATCTGGGATTAAAAGAATCCGGTCTGGATAAACTGATCAAAGCAAGCTATCATTTGCTGGGACTGATCAGCTACCTCACAGCGGGAGAAGATGAGACAAGAGCCTGGACCATCAATGTGGGTACCAAAGCACCACAGGCGGCGGGTAAGATCCATACAGATTTTGAGAGAGGATTTATCAGAGCGGAAGTGGTGAATTACAAAGACCTGCTGGAGCAGGGTTCCCTTTCCGCAGCAAGGGAAAAAGGTTTGGTAGGACTGGAAGGCAAAGAATACGTGGTCAAAGATGGCGACGTCATCTTATTTAGATTCAACGTGTGATAGCAGTGAGCCAAGTGAAACATTTTCATGCTTGCATGATAAATCGTGCATTTGGCGAACGCACATCATAAGCGCAGGACGAAGTCTGTAGCGCATGATGATTTGCGTGAAGCGCAAATATCACACGCGAGAGTGAAAGAAGGATAATGAATGAATGATATAATGAATGCAACAGATATTGCATTTCCCCATTTAGGGATATACCTTGAGCATGTGCCAAAGACATTTTCGGTTTTTGGATTCCCAATTGCCTATTACGGTGTAATTATCGGAATCGGTATATTGATGGGTCTGCTGGTGGCAGCCAGAACAGCGAAACTGACAGGACAAGACCCAGATCTGTATTGGGATTTTGCCATCTATGCCATTATTTTTTCCATCATTGGGGCGCGCATTTACTTCGTGGCCTTTTCATGGGATGAGTATAAGAATAATCTGCTGAGCATATTTAACACCCGTGGTGGTGGACTTGCCATTTACGGAGGCGTGATCGCAGCCTTCATTACCCTGGTGGTATACGCCAGGTGTAAAAAGGCAAATATGCTGCAGATGGCGGATACAGGGGTCATGGGTCTGGTGGTAGGGCAGTTCATCGGACGCTATGGCAATTTCATGAACCGGGAAGCATTTGGAGAATATACGGATAATCTTCTGGCGATGCGTCTGCCCATTGAAGCAGTGCGGGCGAGGGATATCTCGGAAAATATCGCAAGCCATATCGTAGAAGGAACCAATTATATTCAGGTACATCCCACATTTCTCTACGAGAGCCTGTGGAATATCTTCCTGTTCATTATCATGGTGCTATACCATCGGCACAAGAAATTTCAGGGGGAGATCATGCTCCTGTATCTTGGGGGCTACGGATTGGGACGTATGTGGATCGAGGGATTCCGTACAGACCAGCTGCTCTGGGGTAACACAGGAGTGCCGGTATCCCAGGCGTTGGCAGTGTGTATGGTAATCTTCGCAGTGGTGGTGGATATCGCGGTGCGCATACATCTCGGGAAAACAGATGTTACAATAAAGACAGATGAAAAATAGAACTCTTCGGAGTTCTTTTTTTTATCCTTTAATAGGAAATTCCTCTGAAATTTCCTATCGGCAGCATCATAAATGATACTGCTAAGATCCGCCCAAAGTGTTTATAAAGTAGTGGTAGCACGAGAGTGTCGAATACACTTTGTCCTTTTTAATAGAAAATTAAGGAAAAAATATTTGACCACAAGATATAGTATGGGTAAAAAAAACGTACACAATTCTGTAATAAAAACTTCATAATTTCTTTATAAAAGGGTTGTATTGTCAAATGAATTAAGCTAAAATACAAATAAGTGGTGAAAAGTGGTTCAAAGTGGAGCAAAGTGGTAGAAAAGGAACCGTTTTTCGTGGCAGACTGCTTGAGTGGGTGATTATTATGTTCATGGGAGAATACAATCATACAATTGATGCAAAAGGAAGATTAATCATTCCATCAAAGTTTCGTGAAGTCCTGGGTGACGAGTTCGTAATCACGAAGGGATTGGATGGTTGCCTTTTTGTGTATGATAATAATGAGTGGACTGTATTCGAAGAAAAGTTAAAATCACTGCCAATTACAAATAAAGACGCCAGAAAGTTCGTCAGGTTTTTCCTGGCTGGAGCTGCAAGCGTAGAAGCAGATAAACAGGGTAGAATATTAGTACCCTCTGTGTTACGGGAATTTGGTGAGATCAACAAGGATGTGGTATTAGTCGGTGTTGCCAGCAGGATAGAGATCTGGAGCAAAGAGAGATGGGAAAGCACATCAGACTATGAAGATATGGATGAGATCGCCGAGCACATGTCTGAACTGGGTATATGACCCCATTTCAGAGATATTGCCAGGGAACTTTAAAATGTCGGCATAAGGCACGGAGCCGCAAAGTACTACAGTCTGGACAGTAAAATTTAGGGACAACATATGGAGGTGCATATGGTATTTGATCATATATCAGTATTATTGAATGAAACAATCGATGCACTTCAGGTAAAGTCCGATGGCATCTATGTGGATGGAACGCTGGGAGGCGGAGGTCATTCCTATCATATCGCAGAGCGATTAGGAGCCAACGGTCATCTGTATGGAATCGATCAGGACGATGCAGCGATTCAGGCAGCGGGAGAGAGATTACAGGAATTTGGCGATAAAGTCACGATCATCAGAGATAACTATCGCAATGCAAAGAATGCACTTGCGTCAAGGGGAATCGGAAAAGTAGATGGTATCATATTAGACTTGGGTGTATCTTCCTATCAGCTGGATACCATTGAGCGTGGTTTCTCTTATAGATACGACACCGTTCTCGACATGAGAATGGACAAGCGACAGACATTAACGGCAAAAGAGATCGTAAATGAGTACAGCGAGATGGAACTTTTTCATATGATCAAAGATTATGGGGAAGACCAGTTTGCGAAAAATATTGCGAAACATATCGTTCGTGCCAGGGCAGAAAAGCCCATAGAGACCACGGGCGAGTTAAATGAATTAATAAAGGCTGCCATACCTGCGAAGATGAGAGTAACAGGTGGGCATCCTTCTAAAAAGACATTTCAGGCAATCAGAATAGAGTGCAATAAAGAGTTAGAAGTGTTGAGGGATTCTCTGGATGAGCTGATTTGGATGCTGAGTCCGGGGGGAAGATTGTGTATTATCACCTTTCATTCCCTGGAAGACAGAATCGTGAAAACAGCATTTCGCAGAAATGAAAATCCATGTACCTGTCCACCGGACTTTCCAGTATGCGTATGTGGAAAAGTGCCACAGGGCAAGGTGATCACCAGAAAGCCGATTCTTCCCGGGGAGGAAGAATTAGCAGTAAACAAACGTTCAAAGAGTGCGAAACTTCGCGTATTCCAGAAAGCAGAGTGAAGATAGCAGTCTTATGATGAAAGAAAGGTAGTTGTGCTATGGGGAGACAAAGTACATACGTACATGGTAATACAGTACGTAAACGAAGAGAAGAAGAATATATTCGCGAAATACCTAAGAAAAAAGTGAATCATGCTGCTCGCAAAAATCGTGAGAAAGCATTTCATATGAATTTGGGTTACGTACTTTTCCTGTCCGCAGCATTGGTTACAGCAGGATTTGTTTTGATTGGCTATATTCAGTTACAATGGCAGATTACCAGCAGCGTCAAGAATATATCCAGATTGGAGAGCCAGTTAAATGATTTGAAATTAGATAACGATGAGGAATACAATCGCATTTTGGCATCGGTGGATCTGGAAGAGATTAAGAAAGTTGCCATGAATGAGCTGGGGATGAAATATGCAAGTGAAGGTCAGATCGTTGTGGTAGATGGAGAAGAAAGCGATTATGTAAGACAGTATACAGATATTCCAAAGGCGAAGAAGAAGTAGCAGATCAAGGGAGTAGAAGTATTGAAAAAGACAAGTAGAAAAATAAATAAATTTACATCAAAAATGCAGAAAAAGCTGGTAATACTATTTGTATTGGTATTACTGGCTTTCGTAGGATTAAGCGTCAGATTAATATTGATCAATAAAGATAACGGTGAAAAGTATAAAAAGCAGGTACTTTCCCAACAGCAGTATGACAGTAAGACCATACCCTACAAGCGGGGAGATATCGTGGATGCCAAGGGAACCCCCATTGCCATGAGTGAGAAGGTGTATAATCTGGTACTGGACGTAAAACTGGTATTGGAGAAAGAAGCCTATCTGGAACCTACCATACAGGCTGTGAGCAAGAATTTCGATGTGAAGGAAAGTGAACTTCGTAATTATATTACAGCCAACCCTACCTCACAGTATTATGTACTGCAGAAACAGTTGACATACGATGAAATCAGCCCCTTTGTGGAACTTGAAAATGATCCGGAAAAAGGAGGAAACATCAACGGTATCTGGTTTGAGGAAGAATATCGTCGTGTATATCCCTATAAGACACTGGCATCTGATGTCATCGGATTTACAGGGAAAGACAATGTGGGTTCCTACGGGCTGGAAGAATATTATAATGATGTCTTAAATGGCACCAACGGCAGGGAATATGGATACCTCAATGACGATTCCACACTGGAACGAACCACAAAAGCGGCTGTGGATGGAAATACCATTGTAACTTCTATTGATGTGAACATCCAAAGTATTGTAGAACAGAAAATACTGGAATTTAATGAGGCACATAGAAATGAAGCCAGAGATGGTGCAGGCAGTGCCAATACGGGCGTTATCATCATGGACCCAAACAGCGGCGAGGTCAAAGCAATGGCAAGTTATCCTGCCTTTGACTTAAATGACCCTAAGAATCCGGATGCATTAAAACAGGAATATACAGATGATGCCATCAAAGAGATGACGGATGATGAAAAGATGGAAGCATTGAATGCAATCTGGAAAAATTTCTGTATCTCCAGTACGTTTGAGCCCGGTTCCACCGCAAAGCCATTTACGCTTGCAACGGGTATTGAGGCGGGTATGCTCACGGGAAATGAGACTTATACCTGTAACGGGTCCCTGGAGATTGGGGATCATGTCATTCACTGTCATAACCGTCTGGGAGATGGTGCGATTACCAGCAAACAGGCAATAGAGAAATCCTGTAACGTTGCTTTGATGCACATGGCGTCTGCTATTGGAACGGATACGTTCATGAAATATAATAAAGTATTTAATTTCGGATTAAAGACGAATATCGATCTGGCAGGAGAAGCGAGAACAGATTCCGTTGTCTTTGATAAAGATAAGATGGTTCCTACAGATCTCGCGATTTCCTCCTTTGGACAAGGATATAATGTCACCATGATACAGCAGGCGGCAGGATTTTGTTCCCTGATCAATGGCGGTTACTATTATGAACCCCATGTGATCAATAAGGTTACCAGTCAGGATGGTGCCACGGTGCAGAATATCGAGCCGAGAGTCCTGAAACAGACCATATCCAGTACGACTTCTGATATTATCAGAGATTTTTGTAACGGAGTAGTGACGGAAGGTACCGGTGTGACGGCAAGACCGGCAGGATATACCATGGGCGGCAAGACTGGAACAGCGGAGAAGTATCCCCGTGGAACAGGAAAATACGTGGTATCCTTTATGGGTTACGTGCCGGCAGATGATCCACAGGTATTGATCTATGTGGTAATCGATGAACCCAATGTGGCTTCACAGGATAATGCAAGATTTGCCACACTGCTCACAAAAGCGATTATGAAAGAAGTACTTCCTTATATGAATATTTTCCAGACAGAGCCGCTGACTGATGGGGAGATTAAGGAACAGGCGGAGGAAGATGCATTGAAAACGTCCCAGAGCGTATCTGAAAATTCTGTTTCCGGCAATGCGGTGACAGATACCAATGCGGATGGAACCACACACACGGTGGATAATAATGGGACAGATACCACATCTAAGGAAACTGGAGCGGAGGAGGAACAGGAGGAGAAAAAAGTGGAGATCGATCCGGAGACAGGATATGCCATCGACCCTGTTACAGGAGATCTGCTGGACCCGGAGACAGGCGCAGCCATTGATCCAAATGCCTCCCTCATTGAATAGATGAATGGAAAATTGCATAGATTATAATAATTACTTTTTCCGAGGCATTTATGTCGGACTATGCAGAAAATAAAAAGAAAAATAAGACAGCCCATCGAAAGAAAATATGTATTTTATGCGCGCTGTGCTTTGGCGTATTCCTGTATCTCATAGGCAGATTATCTTATTTGATGATCGGATGCTCAGAGTATTATACAGAGAAGGCACAGGATTTACATGAGAGAGAAAGAGTTATTAAAGCAGCCCGGGGAAAGATCCTGGATGCCAATGGGAAAGTTCTGGCAACGAACCGCACTGTATGTACGATTTCGGTGATCCACAGTCAGATAGAGCAGCCGGAACAGGTGATACAGATGCTTGCCAGAGAATTGTCCGTAGAGGAAAATGTCATACGGAAAAGAGTTGAAAAGGTATCCGCTATTGAAAAGATCAAGAGCAACGTATCCAAAGAGATAGGGGACCGCATCCGCACATATGAATATGCAGGCGTAAAGGTGGATGAGGATTTCAAACGTTATTATCCCTATGATACCCTTGCCTCCAAAGTTCTGGGATTTACAGGGGGAGACAATCAGGGCATCATCGGTCTGGAAGTCAAATATGAGGAATATCTCAAAGGAAAAAATGGTACCATATTGGCAGTAACCGATGCCAAGGGTGTGGAAATCCCCAGTAAAGGGGAGAAGCGGATAGAACCGGTTCCAGGGAAAGATCTGCAGACCAGCATGGATCTGAATATACAGATGTATGCAACCCAGCTTGCGGAACAGGTCATGGAGAAAAAGCAGGCGGAGGCAGTGTACCTCATGGTGATGAATCCCCAAAATGGGGAATTGTATGCCATGGTCAATATACCGGAGTTCGATCTGAACAATCCCTATCAGTTAAACCAGATGGATTCCGTCAGTGCCAATCAACTGTCCGGCAAAGAAAAACAGGATGCGCTGAACCGTATGTGGAGAAATGGATGTATCAATGATACCTATGAGCCGGGATCCACGGCGAAGATTATCACCGCTGCGGCAGGGCTGGAGGCCGGTGTAGTATCTTTAGAAGATACGTTTCACTGCCCGGGCTATATCGTGGTGGAGGATCGAAGAATCCGATGCCACAAGACCACAGGGCATGGAAGTGAAGATTTCCTACACGGTACCATGAACTCCTGTAATCCGGTATTTGTCACCATTGGACTGCGGCTGGGCGTAGAGCAGTATTATAAATATTTCAAGCAGTTCGGCTTATTGCAGAAGACGGGGATCGATCTTCCGGGGGAGGCATCCACCATCATGCATGATCCAAAGAACATGGGACTTGTGGAGCTGGCAACCGTATCCTTTGGACAGTCTTTTCAGATCACGCCCATTCAGCTCATGACTACGGCAGCGGAGATGGTAAATGGTGGAAACCGGGTGATTCCTCATTTTGGGGTGCGGGTCATAGAGGAGGTCGATACCGATACTGGAAAGAGCCAGAAAATAAAAAGATTCCAGTATGCGCAGAAACAGCATATTGTATCAGAAGAAACCTCACAGACCATGCGCTATCTGCTGGAGCAGGTGGTGGAAAACGGCGGTGGAAAGAATGCGTATATAGAAGGAAAGCGAGTGGGTGGAAAGACAGCTACCAGCCAGACGCTTCCCAGAGGGAGCGGCAGATACATTTCCTCCTTCCTGGGTTTTGCTCCGGCAGACGATCCGAAGATCATGGCACTGCTCATCATTCACAATCCCAAAGGCACTTATTATGGTGGTCAGATAGCGGCACCGGTGGTGAGACAACTGTTTGAGAACATCCTTCCCTATCGGGAGTCCACGGTGTATGCAATAGAAGACAATTGACTTTTCACAGCAAAAGGGGTATCTTCTTAGAGGCAAGAGTTTTGAAAAAGAGAAAAGGACAGGTAATATAAAATGAACTTTGAGATGGCAATTCCCGTTATTATTTCATTTGCAATTAGTGCCCTGCTGGGACCAATCGTAATTCCATTTTTAAGAAGGCTCAAAGTAGGTCAGACAGAGCGCACCGAGGGACCGCAGACCCATCTCAAAAAATCGGGAACACCCACCATGGGAGGGATTCTCTTCCTGGCAAGTGTCACCATTACCTCACTTTTATATATGAAGGATTATCCCGGGATCTTACCCGTGTTATTTCTCACATTGGGCTTTGGACTCATCGGTTTTCTGGATGATTATATCAAAGTCGTATTGAAACGTTCCATGGGACTGACCCCCATACAGAAGATGGCAGGACAGATCGTTGTTACAGCCATTTTTGCTTACTATATCACATGTTATACAGATGTTTCCCTGGCGATGAAGATTCCGTTTATGACTGGAAAATTCATTGATCTGGGTATTTTGAATATTCCATTTCTGTTCGTGGTGGTAATCGGGACTGTAAACGGTACGAATTTTACAGACGGACTGGATGGACTTGCGAGCAGCGTCACCATTATGGTGGCAACCTTTTTTGCCGTGATCGCCATTGGAACCGGAAGCGGCGTAGAGCCGATTACCTGTGCCGTGATCGGAGCACTGCTTGGATTTCTGTTATTTAACGTATATCCGGCAAGTGTATTTATGGGAGACACGGGTTCCCTGGCTTTGGGCGGCTTTGTGGCAGGAACGGCATACATGCTCCAGATGCCCATTTTTATTCTGATCGTGGGATTTATTTATCTGATAGAGGTATTATCTGTGATCATACAGGTCACCTATTTCAAATTGTCTGGTGGAAAACGTATCTTTAAAATGGCACCCATCCATCATCACTTTGAACTGTGCGGCTGGTCCGAGACAAAGGTGGTGGCTGTATTTTCCATCGTAACAGCCATGCTGTGTCTGATTGCGTTGTTGGGCTATGCCTAAGCCACCGGTGGTGGTATGGCAGGTTTCGCATATAAGGAGGAGATAAAGTCATGAAAGTAGAGAACAAAACAGTATTGGTAATTGGAACAGGAATGAGTGGAATCGGTGCGGCAGAGCTCCTAAGTAAGGTACATGCGAACCCTGTATTATTTGATTCCAATGATACATTAGATAAGGATGCCATCCGTAAGAAATTGCCGGAAGGGACGGAGGTAGAGATCGTACTGGGTGCATTATCGGAGGAAGTGAAAAGCAGGATCAGCCTGGTGGTCATCAGTCCGGGTGTACCAGTGGACAGTGAACTTGTGGAAGCGTTCCGCGGTATGGGCATTCCTGTATGGGGTGAGATCGAGCTTGCTTATCAGTTTGCAAAGGGAGATGTGCTGGCAGTCACAGGCACCAACGGAAAGACCACCACGACTTCGCTGCTGGGTCAGATCATGCAGGATTACTTTAAGAGCGTTTATGTGGTAGGAAATATTGGCAATCCCTATACGAAGATCGCATTGGATACCAAGGAAGATACCGTTACGGTGGCAGAGATCAGCAGTTTTCAGTTGGAGACCATCCATACATTTCATCCTTCTGTGTCAGCGATCCTGAATATCACACCGGATCATCTGAACAGACATCACACCATGGAAAATTATGTGGCTGTGAAAGAAGCCATCGCCATGAATCAGACAGAGAAAGACACTTGTGTACTGAATTACGAGGATGACAATACCAGAGCTTTTGGAAAAGAGACGAAAGCAAAGGTGATCTACTTTTCATCCAAACGTGTGCTGGAAAAAGGAATTTATCTGAAAGAGGATGATATCTACTATGGGGATGGAACAGGAACCCCTCTGAAATTGATGAATATACATAGTATGAAGCTCATCGGTACGCACAACGTGGAAAATGTAATGGCGGCAATCGCCATGGCATCTGCCTGCGGAGTACCTATGGAAGATATCATCGCCACGGTACAGGAGTTCAAGGCGGTGGAGCACCGCATCGAATTCGTGGCAATGAAAAAGGGCGTGGACTACTACAATGATTCCAAGGGGACCAATCCGGACGCTGCTATTAAGGGAATCAAGGCAATGCGTAAACCCACCATACTCATCGGCGGGGGTTATGACAAACAAAGTGAGTACGATGAATGGGTCGAAGCGTTCGACGGCAAAGTAAAATATCTGATCCTCATGGGACAGACAAGAGAAAAAATCGCGGAATGTGCGAGAAAGCATGGATTTGTAAATATTATATTCGCAGAGAGTCTGGAAGAAGTCATGAAGATCTGCGAAGAAAAGGCAGAACCGGGGGATGCAGTTCTTCTGTCTCCTGCATGTGCAAGCTGGGGAATGTTCCCGAATTATGAAATAAGAGGAAAGATGTTCAAAGACATTGTCAACAATATGAAGGAGTGATCCTGTGGCGCGTAGAAATGCAAGAAGAAAGAAAACGGAATATTTTTTTGACTATACATTGTTATTTGTCGTGCTCTTCCTCCTGGGATTTGGACTGGTAATGATCTATTCCACCAGCTCCTATGAGGCGAGTCTGACTTATAACGATCCAGCGTACTATCTGAAAAAACAGGCATTTGCCGCAGCACTTGGCGTGGTGGCAATGATCGTGGTGTCCTCCATTCCCTATCACTTGTGGGAGCATTTTGCCGTGATCGGATATGTGGTATCTGCGGTTCTGATTCTTCTTGTACTGACCCCTCTTGGAAGAGAGAGCCATGGTGCCAGAAGATGGCTGAATCTGGGATTATCTGTTCAGCCGGCGGAGATAGCTAAGCTTGGTATGATCATATTCCTGGCAAGTCTGGTGTGCAATATGGGAAAAGCAATCAAGAGTACCAGGGGGTTCATGACTGTATTAGGAGCACCTGTGCCAATCTGTGCCATGGTCTATCTGATCACGGATAATTTAAGTTCTGCCATTATTATTTTTGGTATCGCAGTGCTGATGCTATTTGTATCAAGTCCACAATACAAGGAATTTTTCCTGGTGGGGCTGGCGGGGGTGGCAGGAATTTCATTGCTGATCTTTACCATCACAAAGCTGGCTGGAAGTGGCAAATTAGGATTCCGTGGAGAACGTATCCTGGCCTGGCTGAATCCGGAAGCTTATGCCAGTGGAAAAGGATTTCAGACCCTCCAGGCACTGTATGCCATCGGATCGGGAGGCATCTTTGGAAAAGGGCTGGGACAGAGTATGCAGAAACTGGGTTTCCTGCCGGAGGCACAGAATGATATGATATTCTCCATTATCTGTGAGGAGCTGGGTCTTTTTGGGGCGGTAGCCATTATATTACTGTTCATGCTGTTGATCTGGAGATGTATGATCATCGCCAACAACGCACCGGATCTCTTCGGTGCACTTCTGGTGGTGGGTGTCCTGGGACATTTTGCCATACAGGTCATCCTGAATATCGCAGTTGTCACCAACACCATTCCCAACACAGGTATTTCCTTACCTTTCATCAGTTATGGTGGTTCCTCCGTACTTTTTCTAATGATAGAGATCGGGCTGGTACTCAGCGTGGCAAGAGGCATCAAATTTAACGATTAGAATTTTTCGGGATTCGAATTACCATCGTACAAGGTACGAATAGAATCTCCCCACGTATAATAAGATAGGTCTTACTTATTATGCGAGGTAGTATATGGATTCGATTCAGATTAAAGGTGGGCGTACACTTACAGGAGAGACGAGAATACAGGGCTCCAAGAATGCAACGCTGCCCATTTTGGCTTCCACCATATTGATACCGGGCATCAGTGTGATCACACATTGTCCCAGAATATCAGATGTGGAGACCATGGTAAGATTATTGAGCAGCATCGGATGCAGTATTGAATGGAATGCTGACGAGCTTGTGATAGATGCCACGGATGTGAGGGAATATCGGCTGCCCAGGGAAGATGTGGTGCGGATGCGTTCCTCCATCATGCTCATGGGTGCCATGCTGGGCAGAATGGGGGAGACAGCACTGGATTATCCGGGGGGCTGTGTCATCGGGAAACGCCCCATTGATCTGCACCTTATGGCACTTCGGAGACTGGGTGCCGTCGTAGAGGAGACAGAACAGAAAATTCATGCCAAAGCCTCTAGGCTTATCGGCACGGCAGTACGGCTGCCCATCAACAGTGTGGGTGCCACAGAGAACTGTATCCTGGGAGCTGTTCTGGCAGAGGGTGTCACCATACTGAGCAATGCGGCTATGGAGCCGGAGATCACGGCCCTGTGTGAGTTTTTACAGTCTGCAGGTGCCAGCATAGAGGGCGCAGGTACATCTCAGATCACGATTTTAGGGGTGCCACAGTTACATAGTACTGTATATGAGATTCCAGGGGACCGCATCGTGGCGGGAACGTATCTTTTTGCCGGAGTCATATGTGGCGGGAAGATAACACTGAGGGACATTCCAGTGTCCCATATGTCTGCTACCATTCGGACAGCGCGCAGGTTACATGGAGATGTCCGGATCACAGGAAATATCATGGAGATAGAGCGGAGAGGAAAAATTGAGGGAATCCCTCTGATCCGAACTGGAAATTATCCGGGATTTCCCACAGATATGCAGTCGGCACTGATGGTCGCCTGTGCGGTTGCCAGTGGGAAAAGCGTGATAGAAGAGACGATTTTTGAGAACCGCTACAGAATTGCAAGAGAATTATGCCGTATGGGAGCAGCAATAGAGATCCAGGACGGCAAGGCCTATATTGATGGAGATGCGTCATTACATGGCACACAGGTGATCGCGGAGGAACTGCGGGGCGGGGCAGCACTGGTTCTTGCGGGACTCGCGGCAGATCAGGTGACCAATGTCATGAACAGACATTTTATTGAGCGGGGATATGAGAATATTTGTAAAGATTTAAGAGAATTAGGTGCTGATATCAGTTACAGGTGAGGAAAAACATGCGTTTAGTAAAAGGTGGAAAAAAACATGTGACCACCAGCAGAATAGAGGAACAGTTAGCACGTCATTCCATGCGGAAGAAGGTTAGTCTGCTGATTGTTCTGGTGATCATTTTGCTGTTGATGGTGGCGGGTGTCTTTGTATTTGAGAAATATAAGATCCGTACGGTCTATGTGGAGGGCAATACCCATTATACGGATGAAGAGATCGAGGATATGGTGTTGAAGGGAACGTTGACGAAAAATTCCATCTATCTCTCCATTCTATACCGCAATAAGGAGATTAAGGGAATCCCCTTTATCGAGACTATGGATGTGTCCATCCTCACCGCAGATACCATAAAGATTACGGTATATGAGAAAGCACTTGCGGGATATATCGAGTTCCTGGGTCAATATATGTACTTTGACAAGGATGGTATTATCGTGGAAAGTTCCTCGGAGCGGACGGTGGGTATCCCACAGGTGACGGGCTTAAAGTACGGATATGTGGTATTGTATGAGAAATTGCCCGTGGAAGATGATTCCATATTTAAGCAGATACTGAGCATCACCCAGCTATTGAATAAATATGAGATCTCCACGGATAAGATTTATTTCGATGATGCTCTTAATATGACCCTTTATTTCGGCGAGGCGAAGGTCATGATCGGAAGCCAGGATTATCTGGATGAGAAGATCATGAAATTAAAATATATTTTGCCGGAGCTCAATGGGAAAAAAGGGACGCTGCGGATGGAAAATTATTCAGAAGATATGAAGAATATTACTTTCCAGCTGGAATAAAGTGAGAAAATGAAAAAATAGGTTGATAAATTCCTGAAAAAATTATATTATGAAATATATGGAGTTTAAATGGGAATGTGAAGGAGGAACTACCTTGCTTGAAATAAAGACAAATGATGCAGAAACTGCTGCAAAAATCATCGTAGTAGGCGTTGGTGGAGCTGGCAATAATGCTGTTAATAGAATGATCGATGAGAAAATCGATGGGGTCGATTTTATTGGTCTCAATACAGATAAACAAGCCTTACAGTTATGTAAGGCACCTAAGTTACTTCAAATTGGTGAGAAACTTACCAAAGGACTTGGTGCTGGCGCAAAGCCTGAGATCGGGGAGAAGGCTGCGGAAGAGAGTGCAGAAGAGATCGCAGCAGCGGTAAAAGGTGCTGATATGGTGTTCGTTACCTGTGGTATGGGTGGCGGAACAGGAACCGGGGCAGCTCCTGTGGCAGCAAGGCTTGCAAAAGAAATGGGTATTCTTACCGTAGGTGTCGTGACAAAACCGTTCCGTTTTGAGGCAAAAGCACGTATGATCAATGCTGTTTCGGGTATTGAACGTTTGAAAGAAAGCGTAGATACACTTATTGTGATTCCCAATGATAAATTATTGGAGATCGTAGATCGCAGAACCACTATGCCTGATGCACTGAAAAAGGCAGATGAAGTACTACAGCAGGCAGTACAGGGAATTACAGACCTGATCAACAGACCAGCCATCATCAACCTGGATTTCGCGGATGTACAGACCGTTATGAAGGACAAGGGTATTGCCCATATTGGTATCGGTACAGGCAAGGGGGATGACAAAGCCAGCGAAGCAGTGAAGATGGCAGTGGAGAGTCCATTGCTGGAGACTACCATCAGTGGTGCAACACATGTGATCATCAATGTGTCAGGTGATATTACCCTGGCAGATGCATCTGATGCAGCAAGCTATGTTCAGGAACTTGCAGGAGATGAGGTAAATATTATATTTGGTGCTATGTATGATGAATCCGCATCGGATACCTGTACGATCACAGTGATTGCTACGGGACTTGAGGATACACCCGTACAGCCCAAATTCTCAGGGAATATCTATGGCTCCAAGTCTATTCAAACGGCGAAGAAGACAGTAATGCCAACTTCAACGCTTGCAGCACCTGGAGTGACACCGGGGACAACCCCTCAGATAAAGCCAATTACCGGTATTCAGAAACCACATGATCTGAGAAGCAATGTGGAAGAGAAATCTTTGAAAATACCAGATTTTTTACAGCGTAATAAATAAATGAACAAAGTAACAATAAGTAAGAAAAAGACCACTTCAGAAGGAGTGGTCTTTTTTTGCAAATTTTTCACGGAAAGGGAGGATTTCTGTCGGAAAATGGTGGATGATTCTATTTTTTTGATGCATAAATCTGACAAAAAATATGGTGCATAAGCGGGTATAATCAGAGAAACAAAAGAGGGAGGTGAAAGGTGTACTACGAAGTTTATATTGATGCAGTTTTTGTGGTCAATCTGTTCCTGAATCTACTTTCGCTCCAGATATTATGCAAAGTCTTGAAATGTACTGCCACGCATACGAGACTTTTTGCAGGAGCAATCACGGGGGCGTTTTGCCAATGCATATTGATCCTGCTGGGAATCGGGTCTATCTGGATTAAATTTTTTACGACCTGTTTTGCGGTAGGGATGCTGATGATACATATTGGACTTCGTATTAAGAAATTACATTTTCTGCTCGTGTATACAATCGTGATGCTCATGATCAACATGATCTTGGCTGGGGGTGTTGAGTTTATCCGGCATGGAATCATTTATTTTTTTCCACAGAGTCAGAATATTGTGGAGATCATTGGAATATTTTATGTTATGGGATGGACTCTATTGGGGGCACTTGGAAGAGCAAGATCACATCAGACATCTCTATATCGAGTTATTTTATCAGAAAATGGAATATGCAGGGAGGTACAAGCACTGATGGATACCGGAAACGGACTGCGAGATCCAATCTATGGACGTCCGGTATCCATTATAGAGAGCAGTGTGGTGGAACAGATGCAGCCCTACGAGGAACAGCCGGGGTTCTGTGTCATTCCCTATCATTCCATTGGGAAAAAGTCAGGAATGATGCAGGGCTTTCTGTTGCAGGATGTGTGTATTATAGGGAATATGAAAGAAAAAAATGTTCATCAGCTCATGGTGGGCATTTACCAAGGGAAATTAAGTTCGGATAATCAATATCAGATGATATTACATCCAAAATTATTAGAAAACTAGAAAGGCATGGTAATAAAAATGATATTTAAAGTGGCAATACCGGGGAAAATACAATTTAGAATGGCAAGGAGAGAACCAGGATTCCTAAATGCCAGACAAGGGGATATCCACTATATAGGTGGTGCAGAGGTGCTGCCAGCTCCGCTGGAGTCAGAGCGGGAAAATAAAGTGATCAATGATCTGGGAACAGAGTATGAGGATGAGGCAAAGTCGATTCTTATTGAACATAATCTGCGCCTGGTGGTATATATAGCAAAGAAGTTCGACAATACAGGTGTGGGAGTGGAAGATCTGATCTCCATAGGAACCATAGGGCTGATCAAATCCATCAATACGTTTAATCCAGGTAAGAATATCAAACTGGCGACCTATGCATCCCGCTGTATTGAAAATGAAATATTAATGTATTTGCGGAGAAATAATAAGACAAAACTGGAGGTATCCATCGATGAACCACTGAATGTGGACTGGGACGGAAATGAACTTTTACTTTCTGATATTCTGGGGACGGATGAGGATGTGATCTATAAAGGAATTGAGGATGAGGTGGAGAGAAAGTTGCTAAATAAAGCCATTGAGAAGCTGTCGGACAGGGAGAAGACCATCATTAATCTGCGTTTTGGGCTGAAGAGCAGAGAGGGGGAGGAGATGACGCAGAAAGAGGTGGCGACACTTTTAGGCATCTCCCAATCTTACATATCAAGGCTGGAAAAGAAGATCATGCGGCAATTAAAAAAAGAAATGGTGAAGGAGAATTAAAGAAAAATTAAAGTGGGGTAAGTGAGAAAAATCGTGAATAGTAACGGAGGAATTTGTGCATGATTCTAGTAGAGAAAATACTAGGAGGAAGATACAAATGGTGCAAGGCAAAGTGGAAATATGTGGTGTGAATACATCGAAACTTCCGTTACTAAAAAATGATGAAAAAGCATATCTTTTCCAGAAGATCAAAGAGGGAGATGAGCAGGCAAGACAGACGTATATAGAGGGGAATCTACGTCTGGTATTAAGTGTGATCAGGCGTTTCGCGTCCAGAAATGAAGATGTGGATGATCTGTTCCAGATCGGCTGTATTGGTCTGATCAAAGCAATTGATAATTTTGATGACAGTCTACAGGTCAAATTCTCCACCTATGCAGTGCCCATGATCCTGGGGGAGATCAGAAGGTATCTTCGTGATAATAATGCCATACGTGTCAGCCGCTCTCTGAAAGACACTGCCTATAAAGCAATCTATGCCAGAGAAAATATGACAAGGCGGGATCTGAAAGAGCCCACCATCATGGAGATCGCCACAGAGATTGGAATCCCGAAGGAGGACATCGTCTATGCATTAGATGCCATACAGAATCCCATGAGTCTCTATGAACCCGTGTATACAGAGGGTGGAGATGCTCTGTTCGTCATGGATCAGATCAGTGACAAGAAGAACAGGGAAGATTCCTGGGTGGAGAAGATTACATTGAGTGAGGCGATGAAACACCTGAATAAAAGAGAACATGAGATCATCAGTTTTCGTTTCTTTGAAGGAAAGACCCAGATGGAGGTGGCGGAGATGATAGGCATCTCCCAGGCACAGGTGAGCAGACTGGAGAAAAATGCGCTGCGGGTCATGAAAAATTATCTGGGGACCGCATAAACATGGAAAACATATTTTATAGATGTGATATGTCATGAAATAAGAAATCCTGCATACATTGTAAAAAGAGTGTGCGGGGTTTTTTTATGCTGTATTCAGAACTTTGTGAAAAGGATGTGATCAACATCAAGAATTGTAAAATCCTGGGACATGTATTTGATCTGGATTTTGACAAATGTACGGGTCAGATCTGCAAGATCATGGTGCGGGAGAAGAATCAGATATGGAATCTGTTCCTCTGCCAGCCGGAATATGTAATTCCCTATCAGAATATTCGGCAGATAGGACCGGATATCGTGCTGGTAGAACTATAAACCAGTTGACATAAACAAAATAGATGGGATATACTTGTGTTAAAGTTCAAAGATTGTGTCAGTCTATTTGTCCAATGTAATGCTTCCGTAGGAAGCGTTATCCCGAAGGGATTAAGGAACGATAGTTCCTTAACAGGACAAATTTAAAATGGGCTGATGTTCAAAGATTGTGTCAGGTTTTCTGTGAAAACTTGACATGCAGCGTCAGCCCATTTGTCCAATGTAATGCTTCCGTAGGAAGCGTTATCCCGAAGGGATTAAGGAACGATAGTTCCTTAACAGGACAAATTTAAAATGGGCTGATGTTCAATAGCAGGGGGTATATCCAATGAAATGTCCATTTTGCGGTCACGAAAATACAAGGGTTATCGATTCCAGACCGGCGGAAGAGAATAATTCCATTCGCAGGCGTCGTGTATGTGATGAATGTGATAAACGATTTACAACTTATGAAAAGGTTGAGACGATACCACTGATTATTATCAAAAAGGATAACAATCGGGAGACCTATGATCGTTCCAAAATCGAGGGCGGTGTATTACGTGCCTGCCATAAGAGACCCATCAGTGCCAATCAGATGAATCAATTGGTGGATGAGGTGGAGACAGAGATCTTTAACATGGAAGAGAAAGAGATTCCGAGCGCGGTTATCGGGGAACTGTTGATGAATAAGTTAAAGGATCTGGATGCGGTAGCGTATGTTCGGTTTGCCTCTGTTTATCGGGAATTTAAGGATGTAAATACGTTCATGGACGAACTGAAAAAAGTATTAAAATAGGAGACTGTTAAGATATCAGGATAGGAAAGGCAAGATTTTCGGATGAACGATACAGAGAAGCAGCAGTTACAGAAACTGCGGAAGAGAGTAGACAGAGCCAATAAGATTCGTCTGGCATTGATGTTCATTGCCGTATTTTTATTGGTACTTATTTATTTTGGAAATAAATTTTATACGGGCGTAGCATGGTTTGAAAATATGGTGGATCATACCTATGTATTTTTGCTCTTCGATATATTTGCCATGCTCATTGCCGTTTTTGTGAAATTAGGATTTACGGTAAGCTACAATAAATATTTGAAGAGACATAAAGACTAGAAAAAAGTGCTAAAGTAATGCAAAAAGTATCCGATATATATTGTACCAAAGATGCGTCCCATGATACATATATGTGGATGAGGTGCATATATTGTTAGAGTTAGGAGGTGTCATGATGGCGATTCAGGGGTTATCTGAATATGGTGGATTATATAACAATTATCGAGTGAATGCGATTCCACAGGTCACTGTGAATGAAGTGGAAGCACAGCAGAGCCAGCAGGGAAATCCCTCATCGAATGTGGGCAGTGTTCAGAGTCAGAATGATACGTCCAACAGTATTCATGAAAACAAAGGAAGCAGAGTTGCCAACCTGGAAGATGTTTCCCTGACGTTCAACAAAGATGACACCTTTGATTACATTGGCAGTGAAAGTGAGATCAGTAAGCTGGATCTGCAACAGGCAGTGTCCGACATGAAAAAAGATCAGGTCTTACAGCAATATCAGTTTTTCGTAGGTTCCAACATGGATCAGATATTCAATGAATCGGAAGACGGAAAAGTCTTACAGAAATTAAACTTTTAAAACACCTTGCACAAAGGTGTTTTTTTTGTAATACTAGTAAAAGAATAAAAATAGTAAAATAAAGATAGTAAAATAGAAAACAGCAAAAAGACAGTAAATAGTAACTAGTTACTGGTAATAGGAAAGGTAAGATTCCCATATGTTTCAAAGATTTTACCCAGATGAATATCTGGATTCCACCTACGAAATTGATTTTCAATCATTTTACGACAGAGGATATCGAGGAGTGATTTTTGATATTGATAATACACTGGTGCCTCATGGCTTGCCGGCGGATGAGCGTGCCATTGCCCTGTTCCACAGGTTAAAGGAGATGGGGATGGATGCCATGCTCCTGTCCAACAATAAGGAGCCACGGGTAAAGATGTTCAATGATGCGGTGCATGTGCATTATATTTACAAGGCGAACAAGCCCTTCGTGAAGAATTACCAGTGCGCCATGGAGGAGATGCACACAGATAACGGCAATACACTGTTCGTGGGAGATCAACTCTTTACCGATGTCTGGGGGGCGAATAAGGCGGGGATCTACACCATATTGGTGAAGCCCATTCATCCCAAGGAAGAGATTCAGATCGTGCTAAAACGGTATCTGGAGAAGATCGTATTATACTTTTATCTGAGAAACGGGAAGAAGGATACCAGTGGAAAACAGAATAGAAGATAGAATCAAAGGCAGCTGCAAAGGACGGAAACAGTAATCAGTAACAGAGAACAGTAATCAGGAATAGTAAGCGGTTTGTAAGGATATTTGGTAAAAATAAAATAACAGGAAGATAAAAAAATGGATACCAGGGAAAAAATCAATGGAAAGACCCGTGTATGTGGTCTCATGGGATATCCGGTGGCACATACCCTGTCGCCGATCATTCACAATACACTGGCGGAGAAAATGAATCTTAATATGGTCTATGTGCCATTTCCAGTGGCACCAGAGCAGGTGAATCATGCGATAGCAGGAGCATATGCGTTGGATCTGCTGGGCTTGAACGTGACGGTTCCCCACAAGAGTGCCGTGATTGCAGGATTGAAAGAGATGGACGAGCTGGCTGCAAAGATTGGAGCAGTGAATACGCTGGTGCGCGTTCCGGGGGGATATAAAGGCTATAACACAGATATGACAGGGCTTTACAGAGCACTTTTATCGGAGCAGATCCAGATCAGGGAGAAACAGATCATATTGCTGGGTGCTGGAGGTGCGGCGCGGGCAGTGGCATTTATGTGTGCTTACTATGGCGCACGGAAGGTATACCTGCTGAATCGCACCCTGGATAAGGCACAGCGTGTGGCAGAAGAGGTCAACAGCGCACTGTCTGTGGACTGTATCGTCCCCATGAGGATGGAGGATTATAAGAATCTCCCCGAGGAAAAATACCTTGCAATACAGGGAACCAGCGTGGGGCTGTATCCCAACGTGGAAGATGCGGTGATACGGGATATGGCATTTTATGAACGGATTCATACAGGGTATGACCTGATCTACAAACCGGCGAAGACCATGTTCATGAAATATGTGGAGCAGGCGGGTGGAATAGCCTGCAATGGCTTGAAGATGCTCTTATACCAGGGAATTGATGCCTTTGAACTATGGAATCAATGCAAAGTACCGGAAGAGATCGCCATGGAAATATATCAACGATTAGAGAAAGAGACCAGGATACATGAATAATGTGATACTTATTGGATTCATGGGAAGCGGGAAGACCTGTGTGGGGAGGCGGTTATCCTATCGTCTGCAGCGCACCATGATCGATACGGATAAACAGATAGAGAAGCAGCAGGGTAAGACCATCACGGAGATTTTTGAAGAGCAGGGCGAGCCTGCCTTCCGCGATATGGAGACTGCCTGCCTACAGGAGATATTGGAGACTTGCCATAATCAGGTCATATCCTCGGGGGGAGGCTTGCCCCTGCGGGAGAAAAACAGAGAACTGCTGGGGAAGATCGGCTGCGTGGTATATCTGCGGGTCACTGCGGACACGGTGTATCAGCGCCTGAAAGATGACACCACCAGACCTTTACTGCAGGGGCCGAATCCACAGGAAAAAATCGCGGCGTTATTATCTGAGCGGGTGGAGATCTACCAGGCGGCGGCGGACGTGATCGTGGATGTGGATGAGAAAAATTGTGTAGAGATCACAGACGAGATAGAGGAGGCTATAAAACATTATGAAACTATTAGTCATTAACGGACCCAATATTAATTTCCTGGGAATCAGAGAGAAGAATGTATATGGTGCACAGAACTATGAGTATCTGTTGCAGATGATTGCTAAAAAGGGGGAGGAAGAGCACTGCCGGATCGAGGTATTCCAGAGTAATCATGAGGGAGCGATCATAGACCGCATCCAGGATGCCTACAGCGATGGGACAGAAGGAATCATTATCAATCCCGGTGCATACACCCACTATAGCTATGCTATTATGGATGCCCTGGGCAGTGTGACTACCATGCCCAAAGTGGAGATTCATATCTCTGATATCACCAAAAGAGAAGAATTTCGCAGACATTCTGTGACTGCAGCGGCATGTGACAAGCAGATTTATGGACAGGGTCTTGATGGTTATTTACAGGCAATTGATTTTATATTGAAAAAATAGTTGAAAAATGTGGGATTTTATTATACACTATATAATGAATTGTAATGAGTAAATTTTAGGAGGAATATTGAAATGATATCAGCAGGTGATTTCAGAAACGGTGTTACTATTGAATATGAAAATAATATATACCAGATCATTGAGTTCCAGCATGTAAAACCAGGAAAAGGCGCAGCATTTGTTAGGACCAAATTGAAAAATATTATTAGTGGTGGCGTTGTAGAGAAGACTTTCAGACCTACAGAAAAATGTCCACAGGCACGTATCGATAGAAAAGATATGCAGTATTTATACGAAGATGGTGGTTTATACTACTTCATGGACACAGAGAATTATGAGCAGACAGCTTTAAGTACAGAGACAGTTGGCGATGCTTTAAAATTTGTAAAAGAAAATGAAATGTGTAAAGTATGTTCACACAATAACAATGTATTTGCAATTGAGCCCCCACTTTTCGTAGAACTTCAGATTACAGACACAGAGCCAGGATTCAAAGGAGATACAGCTACTGGAGCAACAAAACCTGCAAAAGTAGAGACAGGTGCAACAGTTTACGTTCCTTTATTCGTGGAAGAAAATGATGTAATCAAGATTGATACCAGAACAGGTGAATATTTATCACGTGTATAGGTTTTTGATCCCTCGCATATCATAGAATGCTTATAAGACAACAAGGAGAAATCTTTGTTGTCTTTTTTTATTTGATAGGAAATTTTTATGAAATTTCCTATCTGCAGCATCTACGATACTGCTAAGACTCGCCCAAAGTGTTTTTCAACACTTTGCTCTGCGTATAAGCAGAATCAAGTATGGAAGCTATCGAGTCTGCTTGTTTTGCGCATATAGGATATCAAGTCTGCTTATTTTAAGTACACATCTCAGATACATTCGTATCACATATTTCCAATCATTAAAAAAATAAAACAAAAAATAAAATAAAAAGAAAGAATAGGAATTTATATGAATATAAAAGAATATAGCGAAAAAATGAAAAAAGCAGTACAGAATTATTATGGCGAAAAGGTGACAGTGATATTAAATGAAGTTACAAAAAATAATGGCATTATCCTACAGGGCATCAGTATCAGAGAAACAGACAGGAACATCTCACCGACGATCTACCTCAATCGTTTTTATGAAGAATATGAGGAGGGGGAGACCTTTGCTGGCTGTGTAAGAGAGTTGGTTCGTATCTATGAGGAAAATAAGGCGGATACCGATATCAATATGGATTTTTTTACAGACTATGAAGCGGTGAAAAAAAGACTGGCGTATAAACTGATCAATTATGAAAAAAATGAAGAATTGTTAAAAGAAATTCCTCATATCAAATATCTGGATCTTGCAATTGTATTTTATTGTCTGGTGGCAAATGAACTGATCGGTAATGCTACAGTATTGATTCGGCACAATCATTGCAGAATCTGGAATGTTACAGTGGAGGAATTATATGAAAATGCAAAGGTCAATACGCCACGACTCCTCCCTTATGAGATTCAGAATATGGAGGATGTCATGCATACAATTTTATTGGATAATCTGCGAAAGGAATATGCAGCCGCAGGAATCGAAGAGATGAATGCAGATACGCAGGAAGCAGATCAGGAATGGATGGAACATATGGTAGACCAGATGATCAGGGAAGCAGTGGGAGAGAACCAGGTTCCCATGTATGTGCTGAGCAACCAGGGAAGAGTCCTGGGCGCTGCCTGCATCCTGTATCATAATGTGATGAAAGAGCTGTCTGAGAGAATGAAAAAGGATTTCTATGTGCTCCCAAGTTCGATACACGAGTTAATACTGATACCGGTGCAGGAGAGGGATGAACGACTGGACCTCAATGAGATGGTACAGGAAGTGAATCTGACCCAGGTGGATGCGGAGGAAGTTCTGGCCAATCACGCCTATTACTATTCCAGAATTACAGGAAAACTATCTGTGGTATGTCAATAACAGATGAAAATGTCACTTTTTAAGAGCAACATTAACTTGTGAAATTGGAACTTCTTGCTGGCTGCTTTAATTTCGTTCTTTAAAGGGGTAATCTGGCGTGGAGAAAGCGAAAGAAGTTTAGCAGGCTGTTGTTTGGAAAGGGACTTGAATTTATCCAGGTATTATAGTATAATCACGTGAAATATAAAAGTAATGATAAGCATAGAAATTGAGGACATTGTAATCTACTTGATTGATTTATGTTTTACAAGAAAATAAGAACAGACGAATATTTGCCACCGGGTAAATAAATGAGACGTCAGCTTTTCTATCGTTAGGTCCCAGAAGATAGAAAATGCTGGCGCTATTTTTATGGAGGAAAAATGGAACAGAAATCTAACTTAAAGGAATTTTTGCAATACACAATTATGAATATCATAGGTATGATTGGCTTATCCTGTTATATTTTGGCCGATACTTTTTTTGTATCAAAGGGATTAGGTTCAGAGGGTCTTGCAGCATTAAATATTGCAATTCCGGTATATAGTTTTATACATGGAAGTGGTTTGATGATTGGAATGGGAGGAGCAACAAAATACTCTATTTTGAAAGGACATAATGAATCGGAAGAGGTAAAAAAAATGTTTACCAATACACTATATTTAGCTGGGATAATGGCAGCAATGTTTTTTCTGCTCGGCTGTTTTCAGGCTGGAAATATTGCGGAAATATTAGGTGCGGATTCTAATGTACATGCAATGACAGAGACCTATTTGAAAATATTAATGCTGTTTGCACCGGTTTTTCTATTAAATGATATTTTGATTTGTTTTATTAGAAATGATGGAAATCCTAAATTATCTATGTCAGCAATGCTTGTGGGAAGTCTTGCTAATATTATTTTGGATTATATTTTTATTTTTCCAATGGGCATGGGAATCTTCGGGGCTGTATTTGCCACAGGACTTGCACCGGTCATTAGTCTGATAATCTTATCTTCACATTTTTTTAATAAGAAAAATCAATTTACATGTGGAAAGGTAAAACTACATGGAGCATATATAAAAAATATATTGGGCATAGGATTTCCGTCTTTCATATCAGAAGTGGCTTCGGGAATTGTAATTATCATTTTCAACATCATTATATTAAAACTAAGAGGAAATATTGGTGTGGCAGCATATGGTGTGATAGCGAACATAGCACTTGTGGCGGTCGCCATTCATACGGGAGTAGCACAGGGAATGCAGCCCCTTGTCAGCAGAGCGTATGGGCGAGGAAAAATTCACATTGCACGAACAATCTATCGTTATGCAATTATTACAGTAATTATTGTTTCAGCTTTTACTTATTCATTGATATTTGGAATGTCAGAAAATATAGTAAAAGCGTTTAACAGCGAACAAAATCTGCAAATGCAGCAAATTGCAACGATAGGATTGAAATTATATTTTATATCAATCCCTTTTATCGGATATAATATAGTAACTGCTATGTTTTTTTCAGCGGTAGAAAGACCACTATCAGGGCAGGCAATAGCAATTTTGAGAGGTATTTTATTAACAATTCCAATAGCGGTACTGTTGTCATATCTGTTCGGGTTATACGGGGTATGGATAACAGTACCGGTAACAGAAGGTATAGTGGCTGTTGCAGCAGCCGGATTTTGGATTAAATACTTAAGAAGGAAAAGGTGATGGATGATATCAGCAAAACATTCGAAACAGAAAGAAGTTCAGAAGGCTGTTGCCTTGAAATAGATTTGTTGATGACTTTAAAAGTTTTAGTTGTTTTGCGACAATGCTTCTCAAGAGAATCTTAAGGTGGCATTATCATAAGTTATTAACAGGAATAACAGGAAAACTATCTGCGGTATAGACAAGAATTTAAAAATATGGTATTATGGTCATTGCGATGTAACAAATTTGTAACAATTCCAGGAAGTCACATCGCTGCGCACCCGTAGTCTAATGGATAGAACGGAGGCCTCCGACGCCTTTAATGCAGGTTCGATTCCTGTCGGGTGCATTTGTATTGTAGAGACTACATACATTATGATCATGAAAAATAGTTAGAAAGGTGTTATGCATGAATGGTTTAATATCAAAAATCAAAGAACTCTTGCAATCTGCAAAGAAATTGATTTTGAGGGGAAAAGACCGCGTATTGGAAAATAAGAAATTGGTCGCAATTTTTGTGATTGCAGTAGTGGTAGTAATCGCAGTAGCGGTAATTGGTTTACGTGGTTTTCATAAAGATACGGAGACATCTGAGATTGCAACGGGAACGGTATCAGACAGCGAAGTGGCAGAAGAGCCTTTGGAGGAAAATGCTTATCCGGAAGTGAATGAGCTGGTAAATAAGTATTACAAGGCACTTGCTGACGGAGACATGGATACGGTAGTAGCCTGCAGAAATTATACAGAAGATACAGAAAAGATCCGTTTGCAGAAAAAGAGCGAGTATATTGACCAATATGAAAATCTTATTTGTTATACCAAAAAAGGTTTATTGGAAAATACATACCTGGCATATGTGTACTATGAAGTGAAGTTCAAAGACATTGATACTTTGGCACCAGCACTGAATACTTTATACATCTGTCCAAATGAGAATGGCGATTTGTATATTTATGACAGTGAAATCGATGATAATGTATCTGAATATTTGAAAGCATTGTCCACACAGGATGATGTGTTGGATTTATTTAATCGTGTACAGGTCAGCTACAATGAGGCAATTGGAAAAGATGAACAACTGAATGCATTCCTGGCAGAACTTCCAACGAAGATCAAGACAGAAGTAGGGGAAGCACTTGCTATATTGGAAGCGGAGGACGAACAGCCTGAGACAGAGACTGCCAGTGCCGATAATACTGAAGAAAACAGTACAGAGGAAGCAAATGCAGAACAGGCACAGGAGCCGGCACAGCCTGTTACAGAAAAAGTGGAAGCCACCGATACGATAAATGTTCGCAGCTCAGACAGTGAAACAGCAGATAAGATCGGAAAGGCGGCAGCAGGTGATCAGTTCACCAGACTGGAGACCAAGGAAAACGGATGGAGTAAGATCCAGTTCGAGGATAAAGAAGCTTATGTGAAGTCAGAATACCTGAAAGTCGTTGACAGCACAGAAGATACGGCGAATGAAACGACGGATACCACAGAGACGACGGACACAACCGAAACCGTAACTACTCAGGGAAAAATAACTGTAAAGGAAACCGTGAATATCAGAAAGTCAGCCAATGAATCTTCTGATAAACTGGGCGTGGCCTATATGGGAGATAAATTTGACCTGATCATGAAGCAGGCTGACGGATGGTCAAAGATTGACTATAAGGGACAGACGGGATTCGTAAAATCTGAATTTGTGGAGTAACGCTTGACAAGAGTAGTCATGAAAACGATGTATAATAAATTTTTTACTGCCAACGTTTGTGATTTTACACTTGCAAGCAAGTAAAATCACTGCACTAAAATATGTATAAAATAAAATAGGGTAGTCATACTATAAAAGACCATGCTGATTGCATGGTCTTTTATATGTCTTAAAATGAGCAGGAAAGGCAGGGAGAAAATATGATAGTCAATAAAAAGAATGAGATAGAGGTATTGAAGGATATACAGAAGAATACGGAGAAGGCGATGAAGGCAATTGATGTCATATCCTCGAAGGTATATGACGATGATCTCGCTCTGCAATTGTCTCGGCAGGCATTGAAGTACTCCGATATTCACAATAAAGCGGTGGATATGATCCTGGAGGAAAGAGCCATGCCATATGCGGTAAATAATGTACAGGATATCATGCTGTCGGGAAGTATTCATTTGAACACTGTTCTGAATAATAGTACAAGTCACGTAGCCCAGTTAGTGATCCGGGAAACACATCATGAATTGACGGATATGTGGAAATCTGTGAATCATCATGTGGAGGTGGGCAGCAAGAGTATGGAAATCGCCAAAGAGTTGATGGATTTTGAGGAAAAGAATATAGAAATTTTAAAGAAATATTTGTAAGTTCCGAAAAATTTATCTATGCAATGTGATAAAGTACTTGAGATTTCTGAAAGGTCGTTATATAATACGAATTGGACAATGGGGTCTGACGTAGATGGCGTTTTATGCATCTGCGTTTTTTGGGTTAAAGAAGTTTTTCCTAAACCCCTTTTATAATGGCAATAGAGAATACTATTGTACATTTTCTAAACTAAAGGAGGATAAAGTAATGTCATACGTTGACGAGATCATGAACATGGTGGTAGAGAAAAACCCTGCACAGCCAGAATTCCACCAGGCAGTAAAAGAGGTATTGGAGTCACTAAGAGTTGTTATTGAAGCAAATGAGGAAGCATACAAAAAAGATGCTTTACTTGAGAGGCTGGTAAATCCGGAAAGACAGATTATGTTCAGAGTACCCTGGGTGGATGACAAAGGACAAGTTCAGGTCAACACAGGATACAGAGTACAGTTCAACAGTGCAATCGGACCTTACAAAGGGGGATTACGTTTACACCCATCAGTTAATATCGGTATCATCAAATTCTTGGGATTTGAGCAGATCTTCAAAAACTCATTGACCGGACTTCCAATTGGTGGTGGTAAAGGTGGTTCTGACTTTGATCCAAAAGGAAAATCAGATAGAGAAGTAATGGCATTCTGCCAGAGTTTTATGACAGAACTTTATAAATATATTGGTGCAGACACAGATGTTCCGGCAGGTGATATTGGAACAGGAGCAAGAGAGATCGGTTATATGTTCGGACAGTATAAGAGAATCAAGGGTTTATATGAAGGCGTACTTACGGGAAAAGGATTATCCTACGGCGGTTCTTTAGCAAGAACAGAAGCCACGGGATATGGTCTTCTCTATTTAACAGAAGAGATGTTAAAATCCAATGGCAAAGACATCGCAGGCAAAACAGTAGCAATCTCTGGTTCAGGTAATGTTGCAATCTACGCTTGCCAGAAAGCACAGCAGTTAGGTGCAAAAGTTGTAACCGTATCTGATTCTACAGGTTGGATCTATGATTCAGAGGGAATTGATGTAGCACTTTTAAAAGAAGTGAAAGAAGTGAAACGTGCAAGGCTTACGGAATATGCTGCTGCAAGAAAGAGCGCTCAGTATCATGACAAAAAAGCAGAAGGAACAAACCAGTGGTCAGTTAAAGTTGATGTAGCGCTCCCATGTGCAACGCAGAACGAATTGAACATTGATGATGCTAAGGCATTAGTGGCAAACGGTGTTATCGCTGTGTGTGAAGGTGCTAATATGCCTACTACACTGGAAGCTACACAGTACTTACAGGCAAATAACGTATTATTTGTACCTGGTAAAGCATCTAACGCAGGCGGCGTTGCTACATCAGCCCTTGAGATGTCACAGAACAGCGAGAGATTAAGCTGGACATTCGAGGAAGTAGATGCAAAATTACAGGGAATTATGGTCAATATCTTCCATAACCTTGATGACGCTGCTAAGAAATACGGTATGGATGGCAACTACGTAGCAGGTGCTAACATCGCCGGATTCCTGAAAGTCGCAGAGGCTATGACCGCCCAAGGCATTGTTTAATGAATCATTAGTTATAAAATAAGAATCCCACACCTTGCTAAAACAGCATGGCTGTGGGATTCTTTGTGTTTTGAAAATATATTAAAATACATGGTTTACAAGTATTTATACATGAAAAAATAACATAATACACAAGTAATATACATACAATATACGCGTAATACACAAGCGGTTTTGTATAATACACAGTTGATATTCACACAAAACGTATATTTATAAAATGAGGGTAAAACATAACACAGGGTAATGGGAAAATTGTAAAACTCCAGTTAACAAAAATGATTGACTAAAAGGTGCATATTAGCATATAATACAAGTGAACAAAGGAATTTGTTCAGCGCGAATAACGCTTAGAGTATTATTCACAAGTATGTTTAATCTCCGCGGATGACGGGATTTTAATGTAGAATATCATCCACTTGTAAGCTAGAGCCACCGTAATTGGTGGCTTTAACTATTTGGAGAAAAACGTTTGGAGAATACAAATGCAAATAGTTAAAGTAAGTGATCAGTTTTACATTGATTGCAAAGTCCATGGGACAGATAAGGAACTTTTGTTTAATAAAAGTGGAAGACCATGTGTTTTGATAGTGCAGTTAAAGTATAAAGGGAAAAAACAAGATTTTATAGTTCCAATATGATCTAATATAGTATCGAATACACCTAAAAACCAATATTTTCCTTTACCACCGAATCCATCTACAAAGTCGGGAAATAGACATGGTGTTCATTATATCAAACTTTTTCCAATAGATAAAAAATACATACAAAAGTATCGGATTAACAATAATCAGTTTTTATTGCAGGTGAAAAGTATTTTGGATAAAAATGAAACAGACATAATCTCAGCATGTCAATGTTATCTTACTGAATACGAAAATGGAAATAAACATCCAATGTCACCAGATATTGATGGAATATTGTCTTGGTTATAGAGAATATATAATCACTAGATCCAGAACACTGTTATCGTTTAGCAATAGTACGTTTGCCAAAACCAAAACAACGGAATGCAAATCGTTTTCAATTAGCAAAGGTGATTTTCCCACATGCAACAGAATTGTATGCCGATGCATTTGATGTAACATATCGTTTTACAAATAATCCAGATGATGAAGTATCTGAAGATATAGCTATTGAACGTTTTACATACAATGAAAGACATCGAACAAAATAAAACATTGTGCACAAAATAGAATTGAGTAAAATAAAAAGGGCATATTAGCAGATGATAGATTGAAATAGTAATATACCTATAATACACAAAACTATTGGGAAACCATATAGATATGTAAGTGGTAAACTATAACCAGCAGTTTTAGGCAAATATAATCCAGCAACTATTACAAGGCATCGATGAATGATATACTGTCATTCGGAGGTGAAGAAAGGATGGTTAGCTGGATGCATTATTATG
>JAQVCT010000056.1 GCA_028689655.1 Lachnospiraceae bacterium | reverse complement strand
GTGTTATCATCTCATCCTTAATATGGTCAAAGTCCTCACTGGATGCCAGAATTTTCGCTTTTCCCAGATTTCCTCTGGCAAAGGCGACACACACATCCGCCTTGTAATCCGGTATTTCGTAAGTATCGATGAGATATTTTTTCACCAGCTTATCGGCAACAGGTTTCATATTCAGTACCACACAACGACTCAATATGGTAGGTAACAGTGCATTTACATTGGTAGTGAGAATGAGAATGACCGTATATTCCGGTGGTTCCTCCAGTGTCTTCAGCAATGCATTCATCGCCTGGGGAGTCATTTTCTCCCCCTCATTCATGATATAGATCTTTTTCGAACTGTTATAGGGCTTGATGCCAACATCATTGTTAATTTGGGTACGAATGTCCTCCACGCCGATGCTATTCGGTTTCTCGTGTGTCACATGGATAATATCCGGCTGGTTGTTGCCCAGCGCCTGTTTACAGGAGTGACATTCCTGACATGGTTCCATTCCTTCTCCGCGATTCTCACACTGTAATGCCATAGCAAAAATATGGGCAATAAATTCTTTTCCGGAACTTCTCTCCCCATTTATAATGTAGGCATGTGATACCTTATTTTGCTCAATCGCGTTTTTGAAATATTCTTTCATCGAGTCCTGTCCGATGATATCCTGAAATTTTGCCATGTGTTTTCCATCCTGTCCTTTGTATCTATAATCTATATTCCATAATTACTTTTCATCTTTGTAATGATGTGCATGCAATTATTTTGATTTATTTGCCATTCATTTTTATACGCCTAATTTTCTATCATTTGTACTTATGCGCATTATTAATTCCTACGTAAAGATATCCAATAATAGTCCTCTGATCTCCCCAATTTTTCCCAGTATGGCGATATGATCCTTTTCATCCTTCACCAGCTCCTGTGCCAGAGAGTCCAGATTCTCATCGATCAGCTTTATGATGCCATACACCCTGTGTCTGCCCCGCCGATCCAGAAAGTTTTCCCTGGAAAAGGAGTGAGACCGATTGATGATCTCGTTCATAAAATCCTTGATAAGACCCCGATATTTACGCATATCCTTTACATCCATGCGTTTTGCTAATTTATTTCCCTGCATGGTGATCTCTTCCATCAAGCCATTTAAACGAACCTGAAGATCCTGCTCATCTATGTTGCTGGCTAACATAAATTTGAAGGCGCCGTCTGTCTCCTGTGTCTGCGCCGTCTGCTCTATGGGTGATGGCTGCTGCACTTGATTCACTTTGATATCCACGGTCTCACCTCCTCATATATAAGACATGGTATGCCTTGTTTTCTACTGACTTATCCTATTCCCTTTATAAATGTCACAATGGTGTTGATACACTTCTCCAGATCATCATTATAAAATGATCTCGTTATCCCTGCTGCCGCTATCTTTTCTTCACTAAAGTCCTCTGCGTCCGCCAGAAATCTGCGACACATTTCCTGATATTTTGGATGTTCCTGCATTTTCTCCCTGTCCAGTGCTCTTTGCAGTCTGACTCCATCATCCAGATCGATCATGATCGGTATCAGGTGTTCTTCTCCATAATAATCCCTGGTTCTATTATAGGACTCCAGCGTACCAATAATCAGATAGTTTCCCTTTTTCAGGTCCATCTGATTATCATCCACCGTAAAATATTTCCAAACCCCGTGAAATGTATGATATGCCCGCAGTTCAATGAGCCTGCCGGACTCGGCTATTTTTTCTAATTCTGTTTCATCTACAAAATGATACTCTACCCCTTCTGTCTCCCCTATACGAATAGGTCTTGTGGTATAGGGCACAATCGTCTTTAGCTGCAAGTCTTTATTTTGCAGTAAAGACTTGAATATGGTATCCTTTCCCGATGAACTTTTCCCGATCAAGTAAAATATTTTCCCCATGCCCTGTAGCTTATTACCTCCAGTACAGTCTCGTTAAACCCACCTGCGTCACTTCGTGACTCCGTGATCTGCAGCGGCATCCTCTTCGTCGCTACAGCCTGTTACGTAAGCCAGACATATATTATACTTCTATAACGCGGATCATGTTTGTCTTTCCTGAAATACCCAGTGGCACACCTGCGGTCAATACGACCACATCACCTTTTTTCAGCATACCTGCATTGGCTGCTGCGGAAATCGCTTCTGAATATAATTCCTCAGAACTGTTTCTCTTACTAATGAGCACTGGTGTGACACCCCACATAAGGTTCAACTGGCGACATACTTTCTCATTTACCGTACATCCTATAATCGGACAGTCCGGTTTGTATTTTGACACAAGACCAGCGGTGAATCCGGACATGGTTACCGTGATGATCGCCGCAGCGTTAAGGTCCATTGCCGTAGTACAGCAGGCATGTGAAATTGCTGTGGTAATGCTGATCTGATCCTTGTCATTTGTCTTTTTTATTCTGGCTTTGTAATCAATATCTGACTCTGTTCGTTCTGCGATCCTGGACATGGTCTTTACCGCCTCGATGGGATATAATCCGGCAGCGCTTTCTCCGGATAACATAATTGCAGTGGTTCCGTCATAGATGGCATTGGCGATATCTGTAGTCTCCGCTCTGGTGGGTCTTGGGTTCTTGATCATAGATTCCAGCATCTGTGTCGCCGTGATAACATGTTTTCCTGCAATAACGGCTTTTTTAATCAGAGCCTTCTGTAAGATAGGCACTTCTTCCAATGGAATCTCCACGCCCATATCTCCTCTGGCTACCATAATGCCATCGCTTACTTCCAGAATTTCGTCAATATTCTGAATTCCCTGCATATTTTCTATTTTAGCAATAATCTTCATCTTGCCCTTCTGGTTTTCAATGATTTTGCGAATATCCAGAATATCCTCTTTGGTACGTGTAAAAGACGCTGCGATATATTCAAATCCCAGATCAGCACCAAATTCGATATCACTTCTGTCAACATCGCTGATATATGGCATGGACAGGATTGCTCCTGGAACATTCACACCTTTATGGTTGGAGATCGGTCCACCATTGATTACGGTACAGATAATGTCTGTATCTGTAATTTCCTTGATCTCCATCTCGATCAGTCCATCATCGATGAGAATCTTTTTTCCAACTTCTACATCACGACGCAGATTTTTATAAGTGATCTCAGCAATTTCATTATTTCCCATCATTTGCTTCGTGGTCAATGTGAAGGTCTGTCCTGCAACTAATTCCGTCTTACCACCTTCGATATCGCACAGGCGAATCTCAGGTCCTTTTGTATCCATCATGGTAGCAACCGGTAGTTCCAATTGCTTTGCAACTTTTCTAACACGATTATATTTCGCTAAATGCTCTTCATGAGAACCATGTGAAAAATTAAAACGGGCAACATCCATTCCTGCTTTCATGATTTCTCTTAATTTATCTTCCTGCTCTGATGATGGTCCAATGGTACATATTATTTTTGTTTTTCTCAATTTACTTTCCCTTTCACTGTATACATTGTATACATCTGTTGATTTTATTATTGTTCATCTACATATTGATTTAATGCACTTTACTTACAAGTCATATCTTTCTAATTATGACATATTTACAGCCAAAATAATATTCCTTTTTCACTAATTTTTTATTTTATCACACTTAATTTCTCCATTTTATAATCCTCCGGTCCCTGAACTGCATAATGCGCCTTTTTATAGGCATTTATCAACTCTAAAATATGTTCTGTCATCAGTTCTCCCGGTGCCACAATAGGAATCCCCGGTGGATACAGATAGATGTATTCTACACTGACGCGATTGACACTCTTTTCCAATGGGATGGTTTCCTTTTCCATATCATCTATCTCATATAAATGGTAGATCTTCTTCGCTTCCCCCAGATCATAGAACATTTTATCATTTTCATTCTGTTTTTGCTCACTTTGTCCTCGCGGATTTTTCTGCCGATGCTCCAGTTCCCTGTCGATTTCTGTCAATGCTTCCGCCAAACGCCGAAAACCCTCCTGCGTATCCATGATCGTAGCGATTCCCATCACATAGGTGGGGGCTTCCATCTCCATCTGTAAATGATACCGGTTCAACAGAATCTGCGCCAGCTCATGTCCCGTCATGGGACAGTCCTTCACCGACAGGAGGATCTTTGATTTATCAAACTCGTAATCTGCATCCCCTTGCTGGAAGATTTTAATATTGCGTAATGTGCGACACTTTTCCAGAAATTCATCCATATAACCACTCAGTTTTTCAAAAAGAGAGTCTCTCTCCTGTTGCAGAATAGATATGCACTGATCGATTCCCGCCATCAATAAATACGACGGGCTGCTTGTCTGATAAACTTGTAAAAAATAATTTATTTTCTTTCGATCCACGAGATCACCATTTATATGTAGCAATGCCGTCTGGGTGAATGCCGGCAAGGTCTTATGGACACTATGGATCACCATATCCGCACCAAGGGCAACTGAATTTTCCGGAAAATCTTTATGAAATCCAAAATGTGCCCCATGGGCTTCATCCACAATCACCGGTATCTTTTTCCTGTGGGCTGTTCTTACGATGGACGCCACATCGGATACCACTCCGTCATAGGTGGGTGATGTGAGAAATACTGCCTCAATATCAGGGTTTTTCTCCAATACATCCTCTATTTTCTCCACGGGTACTGCATTAAATATTCCATATTCATCCTGCACCGGAGGATATAGATATACAGGCTCCAACTCACGTAAGTATATGGCGTGATAAGCGGCTTTATGACAGTTCCTGGCGAGCAATATTTTTCCATGTTTTTTCACAGTGGCTGAGATAGCACTGAGAATTCCACAAGTACTCCCATTCACTAAAAAATGCGTTTCCTCAGAATGATACAGTTCAGATGCACTCTTCATGGCATCCCGTAAGATTCCCTCCGCATGATGTAGATTATCAAATCCATCAATCTCTGTAATATCTATATGAAATGCTTCTTCCATCTCTCTGCCCCCCATATTACGCTTATGTCCAGGCATATGAAATGGATAATAATCCGAATTGCTGTAATTTTCTAACTTTTTATACAATGATTCTTTCAAATTTCACTCTCTCTTGTTCCGCTTTATCGTAAATTCCTTTTTGTAATTTCCTGTTCGACGTTTATCACTTCCTAATCCCACAATATCTATTCTAAACATTAGATTTTTCCTTTTATTTCCCTTTTCTCCCTTGATGAATATGAAGCGTTTCCATGAGAGAACAATATTTATCCGCGGTGGTCACTACCCAGGCTTCCCTGCAGGCCGGTGGCTTTATGGTCAGAGGCCACATATGCTTTTTGATAATATCCTTCTCCCGGGGAGAAAGCAGGTATTCTCTGCTGGCATTCCGTAAAGCGGTGGTCGGATGAAAAAATCCATGCAGGCGATATAGCTTTACATGATCCTTATCATGCCAGTCATAGAGGAAATAATCATGGAGCAATGCCCCTCTGATCAAGTCCTTTTTCCGGCATTTGACTCCCAGTCTTTCATTGATGGTAAGACTGCATTTCGCCACATTGATACTATGCTGTAATACCGACATCGTTCCGTGCTGTGTGTTCTTTGATGTGCTTCTAAAATTCTTTGAGTTCAAAATATCATTTCCATAACGTTTTACCATTTCCTGATGAATCCAGTTCCGATCCCTCTTTTTTCCATTCGTTTTTAACAATTTAATCATACAAGTCTCTCTCCTACCAGCATATTAAATTTATTCAGAACTATTCAGAACCCCATGCGCAAAATCGCTTCTTCGAAGCTTTCCTTTTGCTTATGTGGTTACTTCGCCAAATAAATTGACAAAAATCAGCTCACTCATGCAAGCATGATTCGCATATTTTTATAAATTTGCTTGGCTCTGAATAGTTACATTTATTCATAATAACAAACAACAGGCATTCCTTTTTCTACCAGATCATAGATTATTTTCGCTTTTTCCGGCGGAAGGTTCACACAGCCGTGGGAACCATTGGTAATATAAATATCTCCGCCAAATTCTTTTCTCCAGGTGGCGTCATGCATTCCTATATTACCATTAAAAGGCATCCAATAATTCACATGGGATTCATAGCTTGCCCCAGATAACGTGGCATCTCGTTCCTTATAGGTGATGCCAAATACACCCGGTGGTGTCACGTTCCCATTGGATAACTTACCAGATACGAAATCTGATTCCTCCACCACTGATCCTTCCTTGATCACATAGAGATGCTGTGTTCCCAGATCAATCTCTACGTAAGTATCTCCTATATCATTTACGCCACCTTCTCCATTATCCATGCGGCAATAGCCCCTTGTAACATAGATCATCTCTCTTGTGAGATCTTTTCCAGCCTCAATATCTGCAATTAGCTGCTCTGTTTCCGCTGCTCTGTCAACGCGCCATCCATATCCGCCACTGAGCAATTCTATTTCTTTTCCTGCCAGAGTTCGGAATTTTCTATTTTTTCCATAGGTATCATATTTTCTGGCTATACCATTAATATATTCCCGGATTGCTTCTTCGTCAAATTCTATTCCTTTCTTACCCACCGATATCCATTCATGTATCTGTGTTCCATTAATGACCTCCTTGGCTATTTCAAAATCATATGTAATCGTGGTCTTCACATATTGATTGAGAAGATCTCTCTCCTGCAGCAACTCTGTGGATTCCTTTGTCACCCTGGGATTCCTATAGCAATCCGCTTCCTCCAGATCCAGCTCGTCCTCCACACCACCGACCGCTTCTTTTATACGTTTCTCTAATTGCTCCCTATCTATTGTGCTGCCTTTTTCCTCTTCTATGATTTCATATCCTGTTTTTTCATCATAAGCACTGATATATGCATCCTTTGGTTTTATCATATTCTTTGTATCTAAAAAAACAAGATTTTTTATTTTTTCCTTCAATAATTTTTCATTGTAGGTGGCAGTTTTCGGAAGATCATATTCCTTTTTACCGAATAGACCCGTGAACCATAACCACGCATTTTGCGATTTTGCGATCTGCTCCAATCCGTCATCCGATTGATACTGCAATTCAATGTCTTTTCCTGTAATAATATCCGACAATCCATTTCTTCCTGTTATCTGTAACTGGTATTCATCAATCATTTTTATGATTTCTTTTGTAGCACTCTTGGGAGATTTTAATGCAAAATTCTCTTCGTTTACCATGGTCGCCACATAAAAATGATTCATAAAATAAACGGATATTGCCACATACAGTAAAACGAAGGCTGTGATCACTCCCACCAGTATTTTTATACCTGTTTTATTATGACCTGTTTTGCTGTTCCTGGCTTTCCTATTCTCTATTTTGCTGTTCTCGGCTTTATTATAGTCCTTTTTTGCTACATCACCTGTGATTCTTTTATTCCTTGTATTTCCAGATTTATACTCTCTATTCACGTTCTTATCCTTTTGCCTTTTATTTCTTTCTATATCTGATTTTGATTTATAAGTTATATGTAACTATTCAGAGCCAAGCAAATTCATAAAAATATGTGAATCATGCTTGCATGATTTAGCTGATTTTTGTGAATTTATTTGGCGAAGTAACCACATAAGCAAAAGGAGAGCTTCGAAGAAGCGATTTTGCGCATGGGGTTCTGAATAGTTACAGTTATATTATACTTGACTGCACTTCCTGAGAATCTTTATTTCTTACTTTTTTTTTACTTTATTAATTCTTTCTTTTTAATTCTTTCTTTTTACTCTACTAAAGAGTCTACTTTTACACTGTTCCGTTCATTGACAGTTATGTGGTACTTTTACTTTTGTGCAACATATAGATGCAGATGACCAGCACTACCGGGAATACCATGGCAAACATCAAGCCATCTTTTAATTGTCCCGAGTAATTCGCAATGATTCCTACCAGTCCAGGTCCAGAGGAACACCCCACATCACCCGCCAATGCCAGTAATGCGAACATTGCCGTTCCACCCTGGGGATACTTTTTCGCAGACAGACTAAATACACCCGGCCACATAATGCCCACGGAAAATCCACATACAGCACAAGCAAAAAGTGCCACGATAGGAATCGGTGAAAATACCGCCACACAATAACTGAAAATACACAATATACTGCTGGCAACAATGGATTTTATGAGATTCATCTTTGCTCCGTAGATGCCGTAGATCGTTCTGGAAATTCCCATGAGCAGTGCAAAGAAACAGGGTCCTAATAAATCACCCATATTTTTACTGACTTTTAATCCCGTCTCCGCAAACAGGGAGGACCACTGTGACATTGCCTGTTCCGAAGCTCCTGCACATA
>JAQVCT010000006.1 GCA_028689655.1 Lachnospiraceae bacterium | reverse complement strand
GACTTCCTTTTCAAGGTTCGTTTCGCTTCGACTTTTCAGTCTCGGCTGTTCGTGTCTCGTTCAACACGCAACTCTGATATAATATCATGTGTGCGATGCTTTGTCAACACTTTTTTTATTTTGTTTTTAAATCTTTTTAACCAGCCGTTCGTTGTAATGTTTCTACTATTTCGCGGTGGATTTATAATATAACATTCCAATCATTGTTTTGTCAACATTTTTTTACATTATTTTTGGAAGTTTTTAACCTGCTTTTTACTGTCCGCTTCCCTACCCTATTTTTAATGGCAGATCTATGTTCTTAATCGTCTCAGACAGGTCAATATTTGTGTGGAAAACAAGCTTTAAATAATTATTCTGATAGAGAAAGGTCAGGATATCATTCTGTTCAACATCCTGAAGTATCCTGGTCTCTATGGCACCCAGTTGAAAATACTGGAGCAGGATAAAGACAACCCAGATCAGTATGATTCCTTCTACGATACCAAGGGCAAAGCCAGCTATTTTATTAAGACCACTTATCACTGGCAATTGAAAAATAATACGTAGTCCTTTTGAAATCATCTGAGCCACCTGTGTGAGAAGTACGATGACGACAAAAATAATAACGCCTATAACTACATCACTAATATCCTTTTTGATATAATTGCTGATCACGGACACAATCGTTGCAAGTAACGCCAGTCCTGCTATCAAAGTAACCAAAGATATGATCTCGTCAATCATGCCCTTCTTATATCCATTCAACGCAGTGCATAATGTTATCAGCCCCGCTACTATTAAAACAATATTCACAATGTCCTCCACTATTTCAATTCAATTGTTGTGATCTTATCCGGGGTCACCGTGATAAACTCTGATATCTTCGAGGTGGGTATCAATGTATCAACACTTGTCTTGAAATTTCCTTTGTATTTCTCTTTACCATTCAAATTGCATATCAAACATTCCTGTTCATTATACACCACGAAGCATCCATCCGTAAAAAAGATATCGGTATAATCAATATCAAATTCTTTTGTCAATATTTTCTTACCTGTATTATTATAGACATCCATACTATATTTTGATTCACCTGTGGTGTTCAGATAAACAAGTCCGATATAGTCCGCACTGTAAAATACGCTTTGCACTTCATTTTGTAACAGGACTTCTGCCGCACTGGTGGGTATTTGTTTTCCTTTATAGATAATCAAACGTCCATCTGCCAATGCAAAACTCGTACTATTGTCCATGAAATCCAACTGGGGAACTACGGTATCTGTATAACTATATCCACTGACATAATTATCGGATTCATTTTGCCCTACCGCGCCAAAATTGTAAAATGCCACATTGCTGGTCACGATTCCGCTGTCCAGATATAAATAGGACACTGAGACGATCTCACTGTTGGGTGATATTGCGACTGCTATGGGGTAACCGCTTTTTTTCATAGTGGTCTTAAAATATGCAATCGTCTCACCATCACTACTGTATAAATAGATGGCATTCACCCCAGAATCATCCAGCACCGCCGCCACAACTCCACTTTGTGACACGCAGATACTTCTGATTGGCATCCCTGTCTCGACTTGTCCCAGCAGGCCTGCCTGGTTCATAATATAGATACTGCGCCCATTATAATCAGCCATAGCTATCACATCTTTATTGATTTTCACTATGGGATTCTGCATTTCAAAGGTTTGATTCCAAAGCACATTTCCCTCTGCATCACTGCAATTCGCACCATCATTACTGTATGTCAGAATCGTGCCATCTAAATTTTCAACGATTGCGTTGTCTACTTTACTGCGATCTATCGAGGACAATTCCTGATACTCTGTATATACTTTGTTCTTATTACTAATATACAGTGCAGCAATAACGGATGCAATCAACAATATGGATAACACTCCTCTATAAAACGTGCGCAATCTATGCTGAAGGATTATCTTGCTATAATTGCTGCCCTGTAGCGTATCATCTTTGTTCATTTCTTTATTGATAAATTCTTTATTAATAATTTTTTTATTATTATTTTCTTTCTTTTTTTCATATGCTCTAATATTTACCACGGATTTTCTTATCTCCATAAGCTTTTCTGTTGTCTTGTTTACTTTATGGATTACAGTATAACACAACTCTTTTATGGTAGTAAAATTTTTTCACCTGTTATAATATTATCCGGGTCCTGTATCTGGTTTAGCTGACAAATATCCTGTACTCTCCGGGTTGTGTGATAATGTCGATAGCTGATCTCCGCAAGGGTATCTCCCTCCTGAACATAATATACTTCCTGCTGTTGAAATACAGGAACCGCTATCTCCTGCTCCTCCGGCTCTGCTTCTGTGACGGGCATTGAATCCTCGCGTATTTCTGTGTTCGGCATTGGATCTTCGCGTGCTTCTGTCTCTGCTTCTGTAGCAGGTAAGATCTCTGTATAATCTTCCATCTTTGCCTCCGCCTCTGTCGTGGCAGGAGCCTCTTCCTGGCCTTCTGTCTCAACTTCTGCAAAGCTTAGAACGTCCGTGGAACCTTCCTTTTCACCTTCTGTGGTGGCAGTAATATTTGCCTGCTCTTTTGCATTCATTTCCATCTCCATATGAGGTGCAGATTCTGTTTCATATCCCTGGTAGTCCAGCGACTCATTTTCCCGCATGGCCTGTGCCAGTTCTACCATGGAATTTTCCACCGCTATCATTTTATCGTAGCGGTTTATGGTGGTTATTCCGATGGCGCTGACTACCAGCATGAGCAGGATGCATGTCATATAGAAGAAGGGTATTGCATTTCTCACATAAAAACGATCCTGGTGTTGCATGATAATTTCCCGAAATTGCTTTGCCGCATGATCCGATGAGTTTTCTGTAACCCGCTTTTTCTCTTTGTGCCAGCGGATCAGGTAGTTTTGCATGATTTCATTCTGATCATAGAAGATAGCGTATCCCGGAATATTTGTAACGATTCCATTACTGTTGAGATACCATCTCTTCTCCCTGGACTCGCCTGATATTTTACAGAAAATCTTATATTCCATACCGAACTCATCTTTGCTGTCACACCAGACGGATTCTTCATTGATCTTATTGAACTCACTCTCTATCACTGCCCATCCAATGATATGCAGTTCTGGAAAATGTGCCTTTATTTCATTTCGCAGATACTCCTTGTCTGACGGGTCAAAAATAAAACTTTTTTCTTCGATCCTCTTTTTCAAGGATGCGATTGCACCCGATACATAGAAAAAGTTTTCATTCTCGCTTCTCTCCGCATGTCCCAACAGCAGAACACTTTTGGAGCCAAATTCAATCTCTTCCTCCAGTTGCTGTAGATATGTAATCACATAATCTTCAATATAAATATGTGTATTTGTGTCATTCTCACCGATTTGTCGTATATTTTTAGGTAATTCCATAGGTCTCAATTCCTTTCTCTGCAAAGCACTATTGTGCAAATACGAGTTGCATCCTATGAAAATATACCACACGTCCATCCGTACATTATGTCTATTCGTGTCGACCCTTTCATAAAATAAACGCAAATTTATAAATAATAGACGCCGCACAGCTGGAAACTGTGCGGCGTCTATTATAAGGCTGCGCTTAGATAAATTTGTAGATTGTGGTGGTACTGTATAGCTGGCCTGCGTCAAAGACAGGCTGTGGGAAATGCTTATCGTTGGCAGAGTTTGGGAAGTACTGTGTCTCCAGGCAAAGAGCTTTTCTTGGCACGTATTGTTCCCCTTCTTTTCCGGTCACAGGGGTGATGCAGTTGCCGGCATAGAACTGTACCCCCGGGAGATCCGAATAAACTTCCATGGTTCTTCCTGCTTCTTCATCTGTTACTTTTGCAATCAGTTTTACTTTTCCATCATAATCATCGATGACCCAGTTATGATCATAGCCCTGTACCAGTTTCAGTTGTTCAAAGTCTGCATTGATGTCCTGTCCCACTTTTTTAGGAGTGGTGAAGTCCATTGGTGTGCCTGTTACGGCAGCAATCTCTCCTGTGGGTATGGCTCCTGCCACCACTGGCGTATAGTGGCTTGCTTTGATCCACATGATATGGTCATGAATCAATTTTGCTCTGTGTCCTCCGAGATTGAAATAGGAATGATTGGTAAGGTTCAAAACCGTCTTTTTGTCGCTGACTACTTCATAATGAATCTGAAGTTCATTCTCTTCCGTAAGCGTATAGGTCACTTGAATTTTCTTATTTCCCGGGAATCCCATGACGCCATCCGCACCTTCCAGAGAAAATGTGACACTATTGTCATTATTAGAAGCATTCCATAATTGCTTATGGTATCCCAATTCATAATGGCTATGTAAATTATTTACTCCATCATTTGCATCCAGTTGGCAGGTCGTACCATCAATTTGAAATTTTGCATCCTTAATTCTGTTTGCAGATGGTCCGATGGTGGCACCAAAGAAATTACCATTGGTGAAATAGTCTTCCACTTTGTCAAATCCCAATACGACATCGTCGATCTTACCATCCTTGTCAGGAACAAACAGGCGAACTAAAATCGCACCATAGGTCATGACCTGTGCTTTCATGCCATTTTTGTTCTCAATGGTGTAAAGTTCTACTGCTTTTCCATCCTTTGTCTTCCCAAAGTTCTCTACCTTTACTGACATTTTACTACCCCCTGTTTACTTTTATATATCCTTCAATCTTACAAATCCTGCCACAGTACCTGGTCATTTCCATATATGTGTGATTCATGATCTGTATTATTTACTTCCTATTCGAGAAACTCTTCTATAAGAATCTGTCAATAAGAATCTGTCAATTTCCTTGTTCGATTATTTCTTATATCTCCGTTCTTCCTTCTAATGCCCGGAGCAGTGTCACCTCGTCGATATACTCCAGGTCGCCGCCCACCGGAACCCCACTGGCAATTCGCGTCACTTTGATACCTGTTGGCTTGATCAGCTTGCTGATATACATGGCTGTAGTCTCACCCTCCAGACTGGAATTGGTGGCTATAATGACTTCCTCTATGTCCTCCTGTAAGCGCTGCATCAGTTCTTTCAGTTTGATATCGTTGGGTCCGATGCCTATCATGGGCGAGATCGCACCGTGCAATACGTGATAAACACCTTCATATTTTCCCGTCTTCTCATAAGCTGCCAGATCTCTGGTGCTTTCCACTACCATAATGGTATTCTGATCCCTCTTGGGATTGGAACATATGGGGCAGAGATCCTGATCGGTCAATGTAAAACATTTCTTGCAATAACGTACATTCTCCTTGGCATTAAGAATGGTGTTGGTAAATCTTTGTACACGTTCTTTTGGTAAATTGATCAGATAAAAAGCCATTCTCTGAGCGGACTTAGATCCTATTCCAGGCAACGCGGACAATTCTTCTATTAATTTATTAATATGTCCACTATATAAGTCCATTAGAAAGGTAATCCTCCGCCCATTCCCATACCGAGACCGCCTGTCATCTTGGACATGGCATCTGCGCTGGCTTCCTCCGCCATGCGAAGTGCTTCATTGGTAGCTGCCATAACAAGATCTTCCAGCATCTCCACATCATCCGGATCTACTACTTCCTGTGATAATGACACTTTTGTCACTTCTTTTTTACCTGTTACCGACACTTCCACAGCTCCGCCGCCTGCCTTTGCAGTATAGGTCGCAGCCTCCAGTTCTTTCTGATTCTCTTCCATCTGACGCTGCATTCTCTGGGCCTGTTTCATCAGATTATTCATGTTACCAGGCATACCGCCTCCTGGAAATCCACCTCTTTTTGCCATTTCTAATATCCTCCTACTATGATATATTGCCTGTCATTATTCAAAACTGACAGGATGTGATCAGTCTTCTTCCTCTATATCCATATGAATGATCTTACTTAGGTCTGCATAACTATCTTCAAATCTTCTGCCTGTTTCCATGGACTGAATCGTAACAGAGACCTCTTTGCCAATTGTATCAGAAATCAATGCTTCCAGTCGAGCCTTATTTTCCGGCTCTTTCAGAAAATAGTCCGATGCGATGCCATCCTCCAGCACCACCATGAGCTTATTATCCCCGCCAAGACTGAGTCTTGCAGTTCGCAAATAGGTCTTCATGGGTTGTTCTGCATGATTTTTAATAGCATCCCATCTCTGTACCGCACTCTTCACATCCTCCGGAACCGCTTTGGGTAAAGCCGGCCGCTCTGTGGGAGATGCCTGTGGTGCTGCGCTATTGTCACCGGTACTGTGGTTGCCAGCCAAGACCACTCCGTGTTCCAACTGGTCTTCTATATCGCGAATACGCTCTAATAGGGAGTCATAATCTTTTTCCATGCTCGGTTTACATAACTTTATTAGAGTCATCTCTATCAGCACACGCTTCTGTGTAGCATATTTGATCTGACCTGACAGTTCAGAGAAAATACGGATATAGCGCATAATCGTCCCTGTCTCGATCTGCTCCGCCTCCTGAAAATATCGCTCCATGGTCTCTGTGGATGCGTCGATAATATCCTCCAGGGTAAACTGACTGTCAGAGTTGCCTGAGGTCTTTACCAACAGCAGATTGCGAAGATACCATGTGAAATCTGTGACGAACTGGGTCAGTTCACGTCCCTGAATAACAATTTCCTCCAGGAGTTCAATGGCACCCAGCACATTTTTATCCGTGACATATTCCAGCAGCCGACTGAAAACACTGGTATCCACTGCGCCAAGTACGTTCAGTACTTTATCATAAGTCAATTCTTCCCCAAAATTAAATGCAATGCACTGATCTAAAAGGCTCAGTGCATCACGCATGGAACCGTCCGCCGCCTTGCCGATATAGCGCAGCGCCTTATCCTCCACCTTCACTTCCTCGGTATCCATAAGCTCTTTCATACGATCCACGATGGTCTCGATGGTAATCCGTTTGAAATCATACCGCTGACACCTGGACAGGATGGTGATGGGCAGCTTATGTGCTTCCGTGGTTGCCAGAATGAAAATAACATAGGATGGTGGTTCCTCCAATGTCTTGAGCAGTGCATTAAATGCCCCTATAGACAGCATATGCACCTCGTCAATGATATAAACTTTGTATTTTCCTTCCGCTGGTGAATAGGATACTTCGTCCACGATCTCACGGATATTGTCAACACCATTGTTGGATGCAGCATCAATCTCAATGACATTCATGCTGGCTCCCGCCGCGATTGCCTTACAGGCAGCACATTCCCCACAAGGGCTTCCATCTATGGAGTGTTCGCAGTTTACGGAACGGGCAAATATTTTCGCTATGGTCGTTTTACCCGTTCCTCTTGTTCCACAAAAAAGATATGCATGTCCAATACGGTCTGCCTTTATCTGATTCTTCAACGTTGTAACAATATGATCTTGACCTTTAACATCCTCAAATGTATTGGGACGAAATTTTCTATATAGGGCAGTATAAGACATATTCTAATCTCCAAAACTGATGCCAAGCATCTTCGCTTCCTGGACGATGGTTGCGTCCGGAGCTACCATTTTTAATTTTCCGGCTACTTCCGCCAATGGAACTTTTATGATTTCTCTGTTTTTAATACCTACCATGTAACCGTAATCGTCATCCATGATTAATTTTGCTGCTTCCGATCCAAGTCTGGATGCAAATACTCTGTCATAAGCACAGGGACTTCCACCTCTCTGTGTGTGTCCCGGAACTGTTACACGTACTTCCTGTCCGGCTTTCTCCTGAATTGCTGCTGCAATTTCATAGGAAACAGATGGGTATGGATTATTTTTCAATTTTTCTTTGTATTCTTTCTTGGATAATGCGGCATCTTCCTTGGATATGGCGCCTTCTGCCACTGCCAGAATCGTAAATCTGCTGCCAGCTTTATTTCTTCTTTGAATGGACTCCACGACCTTATTGATATCATATGGAATCTCCGGGATGAGGATGATATCTGCGCCACCTGCAATGCCGGCATTCAGTGTCAGCCATCCTACCTTGTGACCCATTACTTCTATAATAAATACACGGCCATGGCTTGCGGCCGTGGTATGAATGCAGTCAATGGCTTCTGTGGCAATGTTCACGGCACTCTGGAAACCGAATGTCATATCCGTTCCGTACAGATCATTGTCGATGGTCTTTGGTAATGTGATAATATTCAGCCCTTCTTCTCTCAGCAGATTAGCTGTTTTATGGGTTCCGTTACCGCCCAGGATCACCATACAATCTAATTTTAATTTATAGTAATTGTGCTTCATGGCTTCTACTCTATCAATGCCATTTTCATCCGGGTCCTGAATCGTCTTAAAAGGAGTTCTGGAACTTCCAAGAATCGTTCCTCCTTTTGTCAATATACCTGAAAAATCACGGCTGTTCAGCATCTTAAAGTTTCCGTATATCAGACCTCTGTATCCGTCTAAAAATCCATAGATTTCCACCTCTTCCAGACAATTAAAAAGTGTCTTTGCCACGCCTCTCATTGCGGCATTCAATGCCTGACAATCTCCACCACTGGTCAACATTCCTATTCTTTTCATGTGAGTTCCTCCTAAAATTGTGTAGTGTCTTGTACCGATATTTTCAGTCAGTGCAGATGATTTCGCTATCTGTTCTAAGTATACTCTATTTTTTAACACCACTCAAGATTTTATTCTTGATAGGTGTTGACTATTCTATCTATTAGCACGTATAATATGACTGGATTGCAAAGCAATCGAACGGCAGAATGTCTGAGTCAGAACAAAGTATGACAGAAATGCCGGACAATATTTATCTATGGAGACGTATCGAAGTGGTCATAACGGGGCGCACTCGAAATGCGTTAGTCCTCCGGGGCACGAGGGTTCGAATCCCTCCGTCTCCGCGCTAAACCCGCACAGAAACAGTTTCTGTGCGGGTTTTTTACCATCTAATATAGATAGAAGTAACTACGTACTTCTATCTCAGCATTCTGAATTTTGTTATTATGGATATGGGCAGTGTAGAATCTTTATATCTTACTTTACCAACTGTTTTTTGTGTATCTATAGATCATTTCATTTGTTACATATTCATTTTTCTTACGAGAATATGGATAATAGAAACTCTCCAATTTTTACAAATATCAATTTAACTCTGCCTATTACGCCAATATCTTCACTACTGCTCTTTATATCACTATTTTCAAGAGCATCATCAATTTCTATAGACTTTGTTTTTACAATCATTTGTAAGCTTCTTGGTTCTATATTTTTATCAGAAGTAAAGGATATCTTTTTCGCCGATGGATCAATATCTAATATCTGAAGATCATCATCTAAGCGATTCCATTCATCTTCTATTACATCCGCGATAATATCTTTATTCGCCTTTATCTCTTCTGTCTTCTTTAACGTAACCACCATTTCCCGCATTAATTGTGACATTCCATTTAATGTAAGGTGGCTTCCCTGTTCCAGATATGGGCCAGCCTGATCCAGCATGGAGTCCATCACATATACCATATCACTCATGGCTTTTATTGTAGCCGATGCATCTGCCATTACAATCTTCGTTTCTCTCAGGATCGGACCAAGGTCTTCTGTGAGAAGCATCATTCCATCGCTCATATCATCTATCTGCTCTATCATTTCACCCATATTATTTATGGACTTTTCTAATTCGCTTCCCGCAGCTCCAATGGTCCCTGCCATAGTCTCTGCTGCGGATGATAAGATGTTTACTTCTGCACTTGCTGTCTGGGTTGCACCATCATCTGTTTCCTCCTTGATTACCTCTACTTCTGATATAATCTCCTGCACATTTTCCATTGTATCCGCTATTGCTTCCGGGCTTACATCCTCTTTCATTCCCTTTACAGCTTCTGTCAATTCTTCATTTTCCACTTTCACTTCTTCTGTCAGAGCTTGCTTTTGTGCTTCATCTGCATCCTGCATTTGTCCCAAAAGACCCTGCACATTTTCAAGTGTCCCCGTCACATTACGCATATGGTCTGTCATCTTACCCATTTCTGCCAGACCATCTTTCAGATCAGATCCCATCCCTGCCAGGTGAGAGACCATCTGTGTATTTCCTATAATATCTGAAAATTCATTCAGGGAAGCCTGCATACTTGCAAGTGAATCCAGCATCTGCTGAATACTCGCATCTCCCAAATCGTTATAATTGGATATCACCTGACTGCCTGCATCCAGCTGATCAAGTCCGTCTGCTGTCTGGCTCATACCCGTTGACATGGAGGACATCATGCTTAACATATCATCCATTACCTGATTCATGGCACTGCTTGCATCTTCGATATTTTCCTTGTGTTCATTCACTTCCGCGATGTCATCCATTTGGGACATGGTGATTGGTGCCATAAAAAACATGACACCCATGGTTTCAAATTCTTCACTGCCAATTTCATATCGGAATTCTTCTTCTTTTTTAGGCGTCACCATATTAACAGCCATCTGATAGGTTCCCAGAGACTGGAATTGTGCTCCCGGTGCACAAAAGCTTGTGACTTTTTCAGTATCCACCATCATAGCACTCATCAGTATAAAGTTATTTTGATAGTATTCATTACATTTTTCATTTGGCGTTACCTTTACATCAATGGCTACTAATCCAGATTCTCCTGCCAGTTTACTTCCCTCAATAGGCTGTCCATTTAATGCGTAGGAAACCTTCATGTTCCAAGGCATATCAATTTTATTATTTTTCGGTTTTACCTCATAATAAAACTTTTCATCTGTTTTCTGATTTTGTAAATTCCAGGTTATTTTTCCATTATTGATTTGAGCAGTATCCATCGTTGTCATATTATTCACTTTTTCATAATCGCCATAATCATCAAAGCAATCATTACTATTTAATTGACAGGTTTTTACCACACTGACGTTTTCAATACTTCCGTCATAGTCTAATGTGACATATGCTGCTTCATCAATGATAATCGGTAATGATTCCTCGGCATGGCTGACAGGCATTGGCAGTATCATACATGCTGCAATCACGCATGATACAGTTTTTCTAAGATATCTATTCATTCTTCTGTTCTTTTTCATCTTCAATACCTTCATTTTCAATTTTTTTATCTTCGAGTTCTCCATCTTCAATATCTTCTCCTTTCCATTCCTTCATTTTCCATATCTGTTTCCATGCTATCTTTTTATGCATTCTCTTAGCCTCTTTCTTAATATGGATTGTTCGAAGCAGGTGTTCTATAAATCTCCTGTCTCTCATAATCGTTTTATCTGAAATGACCAGTAAGAAAGGAAGTAATCCCAATACAAATATCATACTGAAAATAGCTCCTCGACCTATCAGCAGTCCCATATCACCAATAGCAGCAATTGTAATCATATATTTTATGCCTATTCCCACTACCGTAAGTACAATTCCCGATGTTAATATGGACAACATACTCTTTTCGATCGCTTTGACAGCGGCTTTACTTTTATCTTTTTCCTTTTCGCGAATATGCATATAATTTGTTGTCATGAGAATAGAATAATCGACAGTTGCACCTAATTGCATACTGCTTACCATCAGGAATCCCAAAAAGGCCATTTCTTTTCCTTGAATATAAGGAATGGACATATTTACAAAAACAGCAAATTCGATAGGTATAATGATTACTAAAGTCACCATTGGAGAAAGAAAAGCCATAAAAATAACCAATGCAACTCCTAAAATAGAGATTATATTTACTTTGTTATAATCCGAAACAATGGAGGCTTTCATATCCTGAGTCACTGGTGTGGTTCCAATAAAATATGTGTTTTCAGAATAATATTCATTCACTGTCTTTTTCAAGTGATCGGAACATGAAAATGCGTAATCGCTTTCCGTATCTGTTTCAAGGGTAACAATCATTCTCGAATACTTTTCCGAATGCAGCTTACTGGTCATACTTTCCGGAAGAAAACTTTCCGGTATTCCTGCTGGTAGTGTTGCAGCAAGTGATGTCACACTTTTCACAAAGTCCAGATTTTCTATTTTGTCAGCCATTCTTTTTTCCCTGACGGAGTTGGTATTTGGAATGAGAATTAAAACGGAATTTGACTCCCCAAACACAGCTTTTATTTTTTCCTGATCTTCATAGGTTTTTGATCCGGGTCCTCCACTCATAGCAGCGGTTCCATATAAAAACTTATTCATATTTTGTGATACAAAACATGGCACAATAATAATCGCTACCAGGATAGCAATGATAAATCTCACCTTATAGATTGCCTTCGCTGGTTTATCCAGCGATACAATAAAAGATTTGTGCTTTGTCTTCTGAATCAATTTATTCATACGCAATATAAATGATGGCATTAGAATAAGAACTGTTAACATACTACAGACAATTCCTTTTGCCAAGACAAATCCCATATCTTTTCCAATGGTAAACTGCATCAATGCCAAAGCAATAAATCCTATAAATGTAGTCATACCACTGGAAACAATCGATGAGAATGCTTTTCTTAAAGCATTCGTCAATGCCTCTTCTATATCCAGCCCTTTCAGTGTTTCTTCTGTATAGCTATGTAATAAAAAAATAGAGTAGTCCATCGAAACTGCTAACTGTAATACAGCTGCTATACTAAAAGACAAAAATGAAATCTCACCAAATATAATGTTGGAACCCATATTTAATATGATTCCAATAAACATGGTGGACATAAATAATATAGGTTCTATCCATGACGTCGTGGTTAAAAACAAGATCAGCAGTATTGTTATAACAACAAAGACCATAATTCTTGGTATTTCATCATTGATCGTAGTACCAAGAGATTCATTATCAACCGATGGTCCTGAAAGATATCCTTTCTCTCCAACAACCTGTTTTATCTGATGTAAAGCTTCATAAGTGATTGTATCTGAGTCTCCATTGACAAAACTTATATTCATCAATGCGCAACGATCTTTATAATAGTCATCAAAATCCTGTGCCTCAATGAAATCTTCTCCCACATAGATCTGACCCATTGTATCCGCCCATGCAACCTCGTCAACACCCGGAATTTTCTCTATTTTATCTTTATAGTCTTTCGCTTCATACAGACTCACATCTTCTATCATCAGCTGTGCACTTCCCGGATATCCAAATTCATCTTCTATAATATCGATTCCCTGACTGGACTGGGAATTTTCAGGAAGATATTTGGATAAATCATAATTGATACCTACTACTAAAATGGCTAAAATGCTGGCAAATACCAGAACCATAAATACCTTTTCAATCATTTTGTGTTTATGAATGATAAAACTTATCAGTTTTTCTAACCATGGAGCACTTTTCATCTTTGTATTATCCTTCCATAATAAATTTATTTCACATGTTTTATTTATGTGCAATTATTCTTTATTGTGCGTTTGCATTTTATTATGCATTTATGCTTTATTGTGCATTTGTTGATTAATATGTTTTATTATGTTATAATAACTTTCAAGATAATGCAATAGTCAAATAATCAACGAATTGCCTATTATCTAACACTTTATAAAAATAATGTTCCAAAGTATGGAGGAAAATTTATGGAAACGAAAACTCAAACTGACAGACGAACAAGGAAAACGAAAAAATCAATTCAAGATGCTTTACTCTTACTTCTAAAAACAAAACAATTGAATCAAATCACAATTACTGAACTGGCCTCGGCTGCAGATATTAACAGAAACACCTTCTATAATCATTACGCTTGCGTTGAAGATGCATTTTATGAATTTCAAGATATTTTAATAGATAATATTACGAAATTATTTGAGGACAATGATAAAATATCTAATAGAAAACAACTTCGTCCTTTTCTCCAGAAGTTAGAAATGAATATTGAAGAACATATAGCTGAATATAGAATTATTTTACAATTTGATACCACTAACAATATAGAGAATAGATTAATAGAAGTGCTTACACCTTATGTAAGTAAAAAGTATGGTGATAAATGCAGAGAAAACGGCTTACAATACTCGTATATTGCTCTGTTTTTTGAATCAGGTATCATTTCCTGCATCAAAAAATGGATAACGAATCCTGACATTTCGTTATCCATTCTAATGGAAAATATTCTATTATGTTGTAACCAGGCCTTTGATCTCATTGAAAAATCATAAAAGCGGGGAAACATATTCGAGATATTTGACTCTGTTACAAAAGCTCAAGGATACGTTCCAAAGTCTTCGTCCGATTCTCCGGCATCTGATCCAGATCAAAGAACTTTAAATCACGGCTTTCCTCGTCCTTCGTCAGATTACCTGTATATTCTGTCACCAGATAGATTGCGTTTACATAATACGTCTCATCCCCATTGGGATAGAGGACGTGTTCCGATTCTCCGCTGAGCAGGGTCAGAAAGGTGGGATTCTGCACAGACAGACCGGTCTCCTCCAGCACTTCCCTTCTCATGGTTTCCTCCAGGGTCTCTCCCAGTTCCATGGAACCGCCGGGATTTCCCCACAGATCCATATCGCTTCTTCTCTGTAGTAAAATCTGTTTCTTATCATTGAGAATCACCGCACCTGCAGCACCACAGATGAGAGGTGCGTGACCGATAATCTCCCGCATATCCGCTATATATCCCATCCGCTTCCCTTCTTCCGATTCTCATTAAATAATTTTATTCTGTGATTATTTTTATAAACTCACATCATGAATGGTTTCTTCTCCTTTATTAAAAGCAACACAGCTTTCAAAGCAGCCTCTTACCATGTAACCGATGTTCTCCTCTGTGTAGAATGCCGTATGTGGACTCAAAATGACATTGGGGAAAGATCTCAGAATGGCCATCTCGCGATTTTCAATGACATCTCCAATGCGTTTATAATAGTAAAGACCATTTTCATTTTCCAGCACATCCAATGCTGCGCCACCGATCTTACCGGATTCCAACCCTGCAATCAGATCCTCCGTATCGATAAGTTTTCCACGGGAAGTATTGACGATGATCACACCAGCCTTCATCTGGTCAATTGCCCTCTTACAGATCAGGTGATAATTCTCCTCTGTAGCTGCGGCATGTAATGTGATCACATCGGCTTTCTGATACAGTTCCTCCAGTGATACGTAAGTCGCATATTGTTTTACAGATTCTTTTTCATACAGATCATAGGCATAGATCCTGCATCCAAATCCGGAAAGATTCCTAATGACCGTCTCTCCGATCTTTCCTGTTCCGATGACGCCCACCGTACAGTTGGATATATCCCGTCCAATTTTCCCTTTCAGGGAATAATCCTGAATCTCGCCGCGCTTTAATATCTGTGGAAGTTTACGCAGGGCATTCATCATCAGTAGAATTGCATAATTGGCAACGCCATTTGGGGGATAGAACACGTTAGATACTTTCATACCCAGTTCCTTCGCTTTTTCTCGATTCACATGGTCGAAACCAATGGAACGGCAGGCAATATATTTTACCCCTCTCTCATGGAATCCTTCTATAATATCTGCGGACATATCACAGGGCGTCGTGCTGATGGTATCACAGCCTCTAGCCAGATCCAGATTAGATAATGAGGGATACTCTGGTGAATAGCCAAAATCTACACCCAGTTCATCCCTGAATTTCTCACAATATTGAAGTTCATCAAACTCTCTCAATGCATAAAAAAAGATTTTCATTTTGTGCCTCCTGAATATGCGAGTCCCAATACGACCCGATTACATTATATTATACTCCAATTTATATTTATCTTCTTCTGTTTTTTGCTTTTTTCTTGTTCTCTTTTCTATACATCCGATCCTCTCTCATGTGTTTCATCACATGATGAATGATCAGAATAGAGACATCCATGAAAACATGTGCGATGAGTATACTCACAATAACGCCATTTGCAGTAAGTAAAAATTTGCTGCGAAATCCCACATAGCACATGAGCCCGGAATAACTTACTATGAGTAATAATAATGGAAGATTCTTGATGACTCCACGTATGGTCTCACTGAAATCCTTCCACGTAAAATCAAAATAGACGAATCGCCCTATGACCAATCCCATAAAATAAATAATTAGTTCATTATAATTCAAGTCATCGTAGATAAATCTTATGTATCCGAAGATCAGCATCATGTAGATGGTGCTGACCAGTCTCAGTGCACCCTTCTGCCTGGAATTGATGGTCCGCAGAGATACCACCAGATGATCCAGAAAGGTATTTAAAAAGATGGACATAAAGATAAATGCCATCAACAAAACATCGCTGTACTCGTCCCACAGCACCCTGTACTCCCGAATATCCAGGTAACGATCGATGAGATAGTACGCTGCCAGAAAGAACAGAATAGAAGTACTGGAAAATACCAGTTCATAGAAACTTTCAATGAACCAACAGGTCGTTCTGTTCAAAGCCATCTTTTTCTTTTTTCTCTTCCTGTGACCGCGACCCTTTTCATTATTTAAGTCAAATGTCTCCTCCTCTTCCAGATCGATCATGTCCTCTTCCTCACGGCTCTCACCATCCTCGAACTGCCTGGCATATAGTAACAGAATCCCAATTACCACCACCAATCCTATAAAGGCGACCAGTAGAAATATCCCGATGCCCTCTATGTCCATGTAATGCTTCACGAACTTATTCTCCGTAATTATACTCATATCCAATAATACTTTATCTAATTGCTGCATGCTCCCGACCTTCTATCTGCATTCTTCTGTCTGCGCTCTTCTGTCTTTCAGTTTCTTTGGTTTTCCACCTGTAAATCTACTGCACCTATAAATTATAGTCAAGAGACCGCCAAATAACAAATTAATTTTTAATGAAGAACGCACTTCAATGACCCAAAGAAACCAGAACAGGTGTGGGATGGTATCGCTATTCATAGGCTAATTCAGGTTCATTTGCCTGTGAATAGTGATATCACCCACACCCATTCTGGTTTTCATCGTGTGGCATTTCATTATAAAGTTACGATTACACGTATTCTTTTACGATGGACATCATCTGATCCCACTTCTGTTCCATGTCGGCTACGAGTTTGAACTGGGTACGCGCCCTGTCAAGATTATGTCCCTCTCTGTGAATCTTGAAGTATACGTCTCCCTCCAGATAATCTGTAAGGAATCGCATCCCGCATTCCAGTGTCATGAGTTTGGCACCCATAGGAAGCAGCATGATCTCATGCTCTGTGAGACTTCCTCCACAGCCTTCTATATAACCTTTTGTGTAGACTTTGAAAAGTTCCATATCACAGCTCACTTTGGAGAGATCCTTTTCATCCTCCGCAGCGGTGCTGGCACCAAAGCGGATGGAATCTCCATAATCATATAATGCGGAACCCGGCATAACGGTGTCCAGATCAATGACGCAGAGACCTTTCCCTGTTTGATTGTCTATCATAATATTATTGAGCTTTGTGTCATTATGGGTAACTCTCAATGGAATCTGTTTGTCCCTCAGGGCATCACAAATGACACGTGTGTCATTTGCTCTCTCCATAACAAATTCGATTTCCTTTTTCGCTGAGCCAGCCAGTCCGACTTTATCTGCTTCCACAGCCTTTTTGAATTTCTCCATACGATCAACGGTATTATGGAAATTTACAATGGTCTCATGCAAAGTAGCTGCCGGATAATCTGCCAGCAGTCTCTGGAAGTTTCCAAAGGATAATGCACTGTTATAGAAGTCTTCCGGATTCTCTACCAGGTCAAAGCAAGTGGCATCCTCGATGAAAATATAACTTCTCCAATACTCACCTTTTTCATCCAGATAATAACTGTTGCCATCGATGGACGGAATGACATTCAAAGTCTCCCTCTCCGGATCTCCACCTGCTGCTATTATTTTTTTCCTGATCCAGGATGTGACACCCATGACATTTTCCATAAGTTCCACTGGTTTCAGAAAGATATCTTTATTCATTCGCTGGAGAATATATCTCTTATGTGTTCCATCCTCCAATTCATTTTCAAGACAGAAGGTATCATTGATATGTCCATTTCCATAGGGTTCTGCCTTGACTGCTTTTCCCTGGAATTTAAAATTCGATATGATACTTTGTAAATTTATGATCTCGTTCATATTTATTCCATGCCTTTCTTCCCTTTTGTATTTATCCCTTAATACCGCCTGTAATACCACCAATGATCTTTTCTGATAAGAACAGATATAAGAAGAATGTTGGTAAGAATACAATAACTACTGCTGCAAACATACCTGCCCAGTCACCTGTGTACTTCATAGAGTTAATCATGGAATATAATCCCACCGCAACGGGTCTCAGCTGGTCGGAATTTGCGAAGATCAATGATAAGAAATATTCATTCCACACATTAATGAAGTTAAAAATCGTAACAGTAGCAAGACCGGATTGTGCCATAGGGAGCATGATGATCCAAAATGTCTTCATCGGTGAACATCCATCAATGGCTGCCGCTTCCTCATAGGTCCTGGAAATATTTGCAAAAAATGTCAGCAGAAAGATCGTCGTATAAGGAACATTGATTCCCACATAGAGGAAAATCAGTAGGAAACGATTCGCCATGACATTATTTAAAATATCCATTCTCGCCACGATACTGAATAAGGGCAATACTACCATAATGATTGGTACACCCATAGCTGATACGAAACTGGACTGTATTACTTTATTTGCCACAAAACGAAATCTGGATAATACATAAGCAGCCGGTGCACAGATCAGGATCAGTAAGCCGCAGGATACGAGGGAATATACCAAAGAGTTCGTAAAGAAAGTAGAAACATTTCCACCCTTCCAGGCTTTGATATAGTTCTCAATATGTAATCCTGTCTCAAATTTTAATGCATTTCCCGCGAAGATCTCCTTCGTGGTAGAAAAGCTGGCTGCGATTACCCAGCCCAACAGACATACGGTAAATAATACCCATATGATCAAAATAATATATCCCGGAGCCATCTTGGCTTCTTTTTTCCAGTTAATCTTGGTTTTGGTTTCTTTTTCTCTTGCCATAGTGGTCTCCTCCCTTAGAATTCTAAATCATCATCTTTGATGAATTTATTACATGCGATAAACACCAGTACGACACAGACACTAAGCACGACGCCCACCGCCGCTCCTAATCCTGCATTACGTTCTGTCACTGCATTATTACCTGCTCCAAATACCTGCATGTACATATACACCATAGGTGTAATGGTCTTGGTATCCGCTGTAACACTGGAAAATAACTGTGACCAGATAAAGAATCCAACAGATGTTACGGACCACATGGTAATATTGGTTTTCAGCACACCTTTTAACAAAGGAAGTGTCATGTAGCGGAACTGATTCTGCTTATTTGCACCATCGATGGTAGCTGCTTCATATAGTTCAGGGCTTATTCTTTCGATACCACTCACCCAGATCAACATATGGTATCCTACCATTCCGAAGCAATAAGCAATTAAAAGTGCCATGAATTTATGTTCATTATCCAGCCATTGCACTTTCGCCAGACTTTCCAGTCCCAGCGCCTTGAAAAAGGTTTTCAGCAGACCAAATTTTGGACTGTATACATATTGAAGCCACATGGTAGCAAGTGCAACTGCACTTACGATGTTAGGCAGATATATGATTGCTCTAAAAAATCTTTTAAATCTGATACCACTCGTTAAGATAACTGCCAGCAATAAGGAGATTGACATTACGATGATGCCGCCATACAGCCAGATCTTAAACAAGTTTACCATAGATGTGACAAAAACATTGGTAGTAAACAGTTTTGCGTAATTTGAAATTCCTACGAAGTTCCATTTGTCCATTGTATCTGTAACACCCGTAATATTAAAGAAACTCATCATGAGCGTCCTGATAATCGGGTATAAAAAGATGAGACAAAACATCACTACTGCAGGAGTTAAAAAACGATGATCATTGTTTTATTTTTTTTCACTTGTGTAACCCCCTTAATTACTGTCTTAATTTGCTCTGTATATTATTTGATTCCTGTTTTCTTTGAAAAAAGGTGGCAGCGTATTAACGATGCCACCTTTTCATACTTGTTCTAGTTTATTTTTTTATTTTCCAGCTGCAACCATTGCATCTACAAATCCCTGTGAATCTAATGTTCCTGCCATCAATTTGATGAAGTTCTCTTTGATAATAGGTGTCATATCATTGTTTGACTCGATACCAACTGCCCATGAGTAACGTGTTGTGCATTCATTCATAACCGGTTGTACAGCCTGGATTAATGCCGGCCATTCTGTGTTAGATGTATCTGCTGGAATACCAACGGAATCTGCTGATAACTGCTGATCAAATTCACCTTTTGTAATCTTGCAGATCAAATCAAAAGCTTGCTGACCTTTTTCTGAATTCTTATTGATAGCGAATACCTGAGCACCGTAGTTAGCTGCCTCTGTACCTGTCTTACCACCCTCTACTGCCGGATAGCTGAAGCAACCCCAGTGGAAGTCTTCTCCTGCCATATCTTTTACTTCGTTAGGTAACCATGATCCATTTAAGTACATAGCTGCTTCGCCTAATGCTAATTCTGTGTTCTGACCTGCCGGCCATACGTTAGATCCGATATTTTCTGAGAAATAACCTTTAGCTGCTAATTCTGCGTAATCGTCTGCCATTTTTTTAACAGCAGGATCATCCCATTTGCCATTTTTAACGATGTCGGTAACACCTTCTTCTCCAACTAATCTTCCTAAGTGGTAACCAATCATACAGTCTGCGTAAGCATCATCACATGTAAGTGGTGTGATACCTGCATCTTTTAACTGCTGGCATACTGTAAGGAATTCATCCCATGTCTTAGGCTCTGCTTTGATACCTGCCTGTTCGAATAAGTCTTTATTATAGAAGAAAGCAAATACGTTTGGCTGATAAGGAATGGATTTCAATGTACCGCCGGCAACTTCTCTACAAGCTGACATTAATCCCGGGATTGCTGTTGCTTCATAATCGGAAGCTTTTACAAACTCTTCAAGATCCATAAGGTAATCTCCCCACATACCATTTACGCGATCAATGTCTTCATCAAATAAATCGATCTTTGTGCCTGCTGCCAATGCTGGTTCAAGACCCTCTCTGATACCTGTACGTCCTTTGAACTGAACATCTACAGGAATACCTGTCTCTTCTGTAAAAGCATCAATTGCTGCCTGGATTGCCATTCCTTGTGGCTCTGTAGCTTCCCACATGGACCAGTATACTAATCCGTCTCCAGATGCCTCTGTCGTAGCTGCTGCATCTCCTGTCTCTGTTGTCTCAGCAGCTGTCTCTGCTGTTTCTGCTGCATCTCCTGTCGTTGTTGATGTGCTGGAACCGCATCCAACCAATGTTGTAACTGTCAAAGCACATCCTAATACTAAAGCAAGTAACTTTCTCTTCATATGTAACTCCCTTCTGCCACCTAGTGGCACGAACACTTTCTGTTTGATGTTTTTCACATCAGTTCTTTGTTGTGATTTCATTATATCATTCTATATCGAAATATCTTTATATTTTTGATTCCCTTATTTGCACTATTATCCTCTTTTATAATTAGTTTCAACAATTATTCTAATTTTTGCACGCATATTTTGTGCAGTATTTACAGTACCATTCTCTTCAAGATAAGATATTTGTTAAATAATGCACAATTTATGTGCCATATCTCGCCACTGAAATTTGCATATTTGTTCTCATTATTTGCATAATCATCCGATTTGGTTGTATAATTAATGTGAAATATTTGCACATTTGTTATATTGTAATTAACGCAGCCCCAACAGATCATTTGAGTTGCAGGAAAGTGAGGGAAATTATATGGGATTTGAATTTATTACCTTAAAACCTTCTATTATTATTAATAAGATTTGCACGATTCATTACTTTGAATACATGAGTGATTTTTCTTTTGCAGGAGAGGCTCATAATTTCTGGGAATTTCTCTGTGTAGACAAAGGTGAGGTCAACGTAGTCGCCGGAAGTCGTTCCTATTCCCTGAAAAAGGACGATATCATTTTCCATAAGCCCAATGAATTTCACAGTGTGCAGTCCAACGGTCTGATTGCACCCAACCTGGTGGTCATTACCTTCGAATGTAATTCCCCTGCCATGAGTTTTTTCCAGGAAAAAATATTGACCATCGGCGAATCCGAACGCAATCTCCTGGCCCAGATCATCATGGAGTCCAGAAACGTCTTTACCTCTCCCCTGGATGATCCTTATCTCACCCGAATGGAGCGCACAGAGGATTCCCCCTTCGGATGTGAACAGATGATCAAGCTGCATCTGGAGCAATTATTGATTCAGATGGTTCGCCGCTACACTGCACTTCATATAGAGACCCAGGGGCCAAAAGTATTGAAGGAAAGAAGTGATAATGATCTCTATACCCGCATTCAGCATTATCTGGAGCTTCATCTGTACAACCATCTCACCATCGAACAGATCTGCAAAGATAATCTGGTGGGACGTTCCCAGCTGCAGAAGCTTTTCAGAGAACATAATAGCTGTGGCGTTATCGATTATTTCACGAAGATGAAGATCACTCTGGCAAAGCAGTTGATCCGCAACAAGCAGTTGAACTTCACCCAGATCAGTGACACCCTGGGATATACCTCCATCCACTATTTTTCAAGGCAGTTCAAAAAGATAACAGGCATGACACCCTCGGAATATTCTTCCTCCATTAAGAAGCTTTCTGAACCACCCATTGTTAAAATATGATGCCACATCATTCCTATTATAAATGTAAGATTCGATCTGAAGTCCTGCAAGTACAGGATTCAAAACAATTGTGAAGGGACAAAAAAACTATAAGGAGGAGTATTTAGAAATGGAATATACCGTAAGGAGTCTCAAAAATAAAGAAGAAATAGAAGCATGTGAACTTTTTCACATTGATCAGTATAATTGGGGCGGAGATTATCGTCCAAAGACATATGGAAGAATGGGGTATCTTGATAAGGATGGATTCTATCTAAACCTCATCTGTGAGGAGGCGAATCCGACACGTACCTATTATGAATCCAATGATCCCGTCTATCTGGACAGTGCCATGGAAGCTTTTCTCTGCTTTGGAACAAAGGAATGTGATGGTGTGGAAAAACCTTATTATCTGAATTTCGAAATGAATGGAAATGGAGCTATGTTAGCCAGTATGGGATGCGAACGCACCAACAGGGTAAATCTGCCTGAGAAGATCCGGTCACAGATCCTCTGCACACCACAGATTCATGAAGATTCCTGGGAACTTTCCCTTTATATACCCGTGAAGGCAATCGCTCCCCTGTATGCCGGATGTCATGACCTGTCCCATCCCGCCAAGCCCTGCGACCCCGATACGCTGTCTCTCCAAGCAGGCAGCACCTTTACCTGCAACTTTTTTAAATTAAAAGAAAGCGAGGGAGAGACCCAGCATTTCGCCAGTTTCTCTCCCATTGATTATCCGGAACCTAATTTTCATTTACCTGCCTGTTTCGCACATTGTACCATCCGCTAACTGCATGATCCTGCCGATCGCACAATACATATTCGTACATAACTGCACGTCTGTTTTCGGATGTTGAAGATTACAAAGTGCAAAGAAATCCGCAGTCAGCAGAATTGCAGAAACTATCCTGATCAGAGGAAAGGATTATAAAATCTGCTGCCATCCCGGAACGTGATAAAAAGTGCGGCAATGCAGAACACGATTACAAAACCGATGGTAAGATAATCGTTGCGCTGTAAGGCTTTTCCTGAATACCAGGTACGCTTTTTATTCTTTCCGAACCCACGCAATTCCATGGCATTGCTGACTACATCGATCCTGTCCATACTGGAGAAGATTAATGGAAAGATAATACTAGCCATACTCTTGATACGACTTTTTAAGGAAGCCTTTCCGGACATCTCGATTCCTCTGGCCTCCTGGGCGTGCTTGATCTTATTAAAATCGCTCTGCACATCCGGCACGTATCGAAGAGCGATCGCCACCGCATAACCAACCTTATAGCTGACACCGATGTGATTCAGACTAGCGGCAAATTCGCTGGGATTCGTGGTGACGATAAACATCAGTACGATAGGTATAACTGTAAAGTACTTGAACATGATATTGAGTTCATAAAAAAGTTGTTCCTTCGTGATGGCGTAATTACCTACGAGCTGGCAAAGCACGGTCTTCGTCCCATAAATCTTCGTACCCTCATAGGGTGAAAATACAAATACGGTGAGTAGATTCAGTAAAAGGAAAAGGAGGATGAACTTAAATACGGTACCTATTTGTTTCCATTCTGTCTTCGATATCTTAAATATGATAAGACTGATCACCAACATGGTGAGCAATACTCTGGTATCATAGGTCAGCATGCCTACCACAGACCAGGATAGGAAAAACAACAGCTTCGTCACGCCGCTCAGTCGATGGATCCAAGTGTTTTTTTCCGTATATGTTAATATTCTAGCCATCTAGCGTGCGACCTCCTCTGCTGTTTTATCTTTTTCATCTTGATATTCATCACTATATGCCATTCTATCCTTATTCTGATTCTTTTCCTGACCTTTTTCTTGCTCTTTATCATAATCCACACTTCCACGCATTCGATTGGCTGCGTGCTGTCTCTCATAGTGGATAAAGCATTCCACGAACATGGATGGATCCGGCAGATCACAGCGCAACGCAAGATCATACAGGGATGTTTTCTTCAGATAAGCCTTCTCTGATTTTTTTTCATTGGTGAGAACATTGGCAGGTTTATCATCTGCAATCAATTGGCCATCTGCAATTACGATGGCTCTGTCCGTATATTCCAGCATGAGATGCATATCATGGGTAATCATCAGGATCGTAATGCCACGTTCCTGGTTTAACTTTTTCAGAAATTCCATAATCTCTGTATAATGTCTGTAATCCTGTCCCGCCGTAGGCTCGTCCAGGATGATTACATTCGGATCCATCACCAGGATGGAGGCTATGGTGACACGCTTTTTCTGTCCAAAGCTCAGTGCGGATATGGGCCAGTTGCGGAAGGGATACAACCCACAGATCTTCAGCGTCTCATAGACTCTTTCCCGAATCTCCTCCTGGGGAACACCTCTCACAGTCAAGCCCAAAGCCACCTCGTCATAAACCATGGGCTTTGATATCATCTGATTAGGGTTCTGCATCACCAGTCCTATGGATTCACCACGCTCTTTGATGGATTTTTCCGCAATGTCAGAACCGTTCAGCAGGATGCTTCCCTTGTCGGGATCAATAAATCCACAAATGAGATTAGATAGAGTGGATTTACCAGCGCCATTCTTGCCTACCACGCTGATCATCTCTCCCTTATTGATCTGAAATCTGATATTCTGTAAGATGGGATCTCCATATACATAGGCAAAATCCAAATCCATAATTTCCAATGCCGGTTCTTTTATCTTCTTTTCCTCTGGCATCTCCGCATTTCGGTACCAGTTTTGCATCTTTTCTTTATAGGGTTCCAGATCCATGGACTCTATATGCTGGGGGCTGGAACTTGCCTGTAGCTCACAGCCTGCATGTTTTAAGGCGGTAATATAGAGAGGTTCCCTGATACCCTGTTGATTCAGAATATCCGTGACCAGCAAGTCCTCCGGCCGCATATCTGCCACGATCCGACCTTCCCCAACCACGATGATGCGGTCAACATCTCTGTACAGCGCGTCTTCCAGGCGATGCTCTATGATCACGATGGTGGTATTTTTTCCCTTCTGAATCTGATCAATGAGGTTAATCGCCCTTTTCCCTGTAGCGGGGTCAAGGTTCGCCAGAGGTTCATCAAACAGGAGGATATCCACATCATCGATCATGACTCCTGCCATGCAAACACGCTGCTTCTGTCCACCTGACAGTGCATTGGGAGCATGATTCAGCAGTTTTTTCACATCCACCACATCCGCCACGCCGTCCACCTTGCGGAACATTTCGTCCTGGGGCACCATATCATTTTCAAGAGCAAAAGCAATATCTTCCGCCACAGTCAACCCGATGAACTGTCCATCCGTGTCCTGCAATACCGTTCCAACAATTTTAGACATACCAAAGATACCCTTTTCTGCGGGATTCACTCCTTTGATGGTAAGGCTTCCCGTGCTTTCCCCGGGGTAAGAAAAAGGAACTAGCCCATTGATACAATGAGCTAGTGTTGATTTTCCCGATCCGGATGGTCCCACGATGAGAATCTTTTCTCCTGGATAAATGGACAAATTTATATTCCAAAGTGTGGGTTCCACCTGTGCTCGATATTTATATGTGTAATCTTTAAATTCTATAATCGGTATCATATATATAGCCTTTCAAATGCTGCTCTTTCGCTTTTATTCCTTAGTCAGACTTGATGATTTTGCCCCTACTTTGGAGTAAGCGGCTGCAATTAATGTTCCAAGAACACCTGATACTATAATGTTTCCAATAAATGCCAACGCACCCTGGATAAATACTTTATCTGTCGGCTCTGCATAAATCAGGATATCTAAAACAGGAGCCACAAGAATCCACGCAATGGCATTGGCCACCACCTGAATCACATTAAAAAGAATGATTGCTTTCTTACCGAAACCGCCTTCTTTGATGGCATATTTAGAAGCAAAAATACCTACAAGGATACCAAATACTGCATCTGGGAATACCCAGCTCCACCAAACTCCGCCGTAGAACAATGCATCACCTAACGCATGCCCGATCAGACCAATGGCTCCACCCACAACAGGACCAAATACTGCTGCAAAAAATGTAAGGATCGCCACTCTTGACTGTAATGCTGTGTTTGGGATAATTCCAAACGGGATCTGTACATTTGTTAATACTACAAATAAAGCTGTTCCAATACCGATTGCCACTACTTCTTTAATTCCAAACTTCTGTTTCATGTCTATCTCCTCCGTAATCATTGAACTTCAGCCCATTTTAAATTTGTCCTGCTAAGGAACTATTGTTCCTTAATCCCTTTGGGATAACCCTTCCTTCGGAAGCATTACATTCGACAAATGGACTGACGCTGTATGTCAGGTTTTCATAGAAAACTTGACACAATCATCATTTGAATTATTAAATTCCAACTAAATAATACTGGATTAGTCTCATCTTTACAAGCCTTTTTTGAATCCTGTCACAACACATTTAAAAATGCAGCGGAGACATTCCGCTGCATTTTGGGTTTAAAGAACCTTACTTAAAAAGTTTTTCAATCTGTCTGATTTTGGATTTTCAAAAAATGCTACAGGTTCATTCTCTTCTACAATCTTGCCTTCCGCCATAAAAAGTATGCGGTTGGCAACCTCTCTGGCAAATGCCATCTCGTGGGTAACTACCACCATGGTCATTCTCTGTTCTGCCAGGTCACGCATAACGCTCAATACTTCTCCTACCATCTCTGGATCCAGTGCGGAGGTAGGCTCATCGAACAACATCACATCCGGCTTCATGCACAGGGCTCGAACGATTGCGATACGCTGTTTCTGTCCACCGGACAATTGACTGGGATATGCCCCTGCCCGGTCTGCAAGTCCAACACGTTCCAGCAGTTTCATAGCTTCCGCTTCCGCCTCTTCCCTGGACTTATTCTGTAACTTCACAGGTCCGATAGTGAGGTTCTTCAAGATCGTCATATGAGGGAACAGGTTGAACTGCTGAAATACCATGCCCATTTTCTGACGGTGCTTATCGATATCAGTCTTCGGGTCTGTGATGTCTACGCCCTCAAATAAGATCCTGCCGTTGGTAGGCTCTTCCAAACGATTGAGACAGCGTAAAAAGGTGCTTTTCCCGGAACCGGATGGGCCCACCACAAATACAACATCACCTTCATTAATATTTACGGATACACCATTCAGTGCATCTAAATCTCCAAAGCTCTTGATCAGATCAGTCACCTGAATCAAAGGCTGTTGTGCGTCATAATTAGTGTTCACTGTTACGTAACCTCCTCTCAAGACATTTTACAAAGTAATTGAAGATCATTACCATGACCAGATAAATGACAGCAACTGCGATCAAAGGCATGAACGCGTCATAGGTTCGGCTTCTGATAATATCGCCACCCTTGGTCAGATCTTCCAGTGCAATATATCCTGCTACAGATGTCTCCTTTAATAATACAATAAATTCATTTGCCAGTGCTGGAAGTACATTTTTGAATGCCTGGGGAAGAATAATGTATAACATGGTCTGTCCATAGGTAAATCCAATACTTCTGCCAGCTTCGAACTGCCCATTGTCCACCGACATGATACCGCTTCGGATGATCTCGGCCACGTAGGCACCGGAGTTGACACCGAATGCGATCACCGCCACCACAACCTTATTAATATTCACACTGCCAAATATCACAAAGTATGTAATCAATAACTGTACTACCACTGGCGTACCACGAATGATCGTCAGATAAACATTACAGATAATATTAAGAATCTTCATTTTACCAGTCTTGTCATACGTAGACCGCACTACTGCCACCAGAAATCCTAATACGATACCCATGATCACTGCAAAAAATGTGACCGTGAGGGTTACCCGCAGACCATTCGTGATATATTGCCAGCGATCTTCCTTGATAAAATTCATATAAAATTTTTCTATTAATTGATCCATGCGCTTTACTTCCTTAACTTTTTATCATATTTATGCATAATTACTCATATATTTTATCACATTTGAATAAAAGTGTCTACGAAGAACAATGTTTATGCAAAAATACTTCAAAGAGAATCGACCTTGATCTCTTTGAAGTATCCATATTTGGTGTATATTTATACTACCTGTGGTCACAGCAGAGAACCGAAAATCTAAGATTTTCTCCTTGGCATCATTTTCCAAATGACTGAATGGATACACTTACATGACTCGCATCACGTCTATCATTCATCCACTCGGCTCTGCTTCACGGCGCAAATTATTCAGCGCTGATGTATTTTGCTTTGATTTCGTCTAATTTTCCAGACTCTTTCAAGCTTGCTAATGCTGTGTTCACCTTGTCTAATAAGTCTGTGTTATCTTTTGCCATGCAGATCGCATATTCTTCATCTGTAAATGACTCGTCAAGAATCTTTAATCCTTCATTTTCATCCACAAAGACTTTTGCCGGCTCACTGTCAATAATAACAGCGTCCAACTTGTCCTGCAGAAGTGCCTGTACTGCTTCGAAGCCTTTATTGTAACGATCAAGAGTAACATCTTCGATATCTTCTGCGTAGATATCACCTGTGGTACCTAACTGAACACCAACTCTTTTTCCTTTTAAGTCATCCGGAGTAGCTACTGTACTTCCCTCTTTTACGATAATGACCTGTGATGCCTGTGTATATGTATCTGTGAAGTTAACTGCCTGGAGACGATCTTCTGTAACTGTCATACCTGCTGCCCCGAAATCTGCCTTGCCGGACTGAACAGCTGCGATGATAGAGTCAAAAGCCATATCTTCAATCTGTAATTCCATACCTAATTCATCTGCGATTGCCTGTGCGATATCAGCATCGATACCAACAATCTTATCACCTTCACGGTATTCGTATGGTGGGAACTCTGCATTTGTTGCCATTACTAAAGTTCCGTTTGCAGCAGGCGCTTCCGTTGCAGCTTCTGCCTCTGTTGCTGCTGTTTCTGTAGCTGCCTCTGTTGCAGGTGCTTCTGTGGTTGCTGTCTCAGCTTTGCTTCCACATGCTGTCATGGATACGACCATAGCGGCCATTGTTGCTAATGCAATCATTTTTTTCATTTTATTTCCTCCTCGTGAACATCAGCCCATTTTAAATTTGTCCTGTTAAGGAACTATTGTTCCTTAATCCCTTTGGGATAACCCTTCCTTCGGAAGCATTACATTCGACAAATGGGTTGACGCTGCATGTCGATTTTTCATAGAAAACCTGACACCATAAACTTGATTTATTTGTCTGAATAAGAATTTATCACGTTATTTACCTGTTGTCAACCACTTTTGTGAATATTTATTCATTTTCAGATGTATATTGGTGTATATTATACACGCCCAGACATAACAAGACCGTGCGTACTGCTTCGAACGACACTCACACACGTTACCTTTACAGTTAACTCCGCCAGGCACCCTCACGGCACACGAGAGGTTCTACTTATAGCTGCTGCATTCCTGCCCTGACTCGATTCGTAGATTCCCGTTGCGTGAGACCCAAACTTCAACGCCACTTGTAAAGGGCTGCTATACAAGCCAAAGTCCTCTGCAGTACATCACCCCTACTAAAGCGGATTGTAGGTACAGGGCTCCGCTACGTCCCCGGCTGCACGGTTTTTATAGTATAGCTTTTTTCTGCACTTTTGTCAACTGAAATGCCCTATTTATCGCATTTCTGAGAATTATTATCCAGTGCATTTTTTTCTCTTTCCTTTTTGTTGCGGATTCGCAGTTCCTTGAAAAAGCGGGTAAGCATATCACTGCACTCCTGTTCCAGAACACCTTGTACGATCTCCACCTGGTGATTAAATTCCGGCATTTGTAAAATGTTCAGCACGGAACCTGCGCACCCAGCCTTAGGATTCATGCATCCGATGACTACCGTGGGAATCCTTGCCTGTACGATTGCTCCGGAGCACATCTGGCAGGGTTCCAATGTCACATACAGGGTACAGTCCTCCAGTCGCCAGTCACCTATTTTTCGACTTGCCTTTTTGATGGCACTGATCTCCGCGTGGGACAATGTGCTTTTGTCCGTGTTCCTTCTATTATAACCTCGTCCGATTATCTTTCCCTGGTATACGATCACACAGCCGATGGGAACTTCTCCCAGTGCATATGCTTTTTTTGCCTGGGCAATGGCTTGTCTCATATATTTTTCATGTTCGTTCATCTATTGTGCTCCCTTGCTTTTGCATATCATTCACTGTATACTTATATTTTATGATACCAGGGGCAAAACACCTTTTGACCCTTACATCATTTTATAGACATTTCATTTTAAGGATGCCACTGATGTGGCGCAGGTCATCAGACTTCGTCTAATGACATTTTATCATAAGGATATAACGAGATGCAAATTCACGGGTTAAATAAGACAACTTTATTAGATTATCCAGGACATGTGGGAGCGACCATTTTCTTAGGTGGCTGTAATTTCCGCTGTCCTTTTTGTCATAATCGGGATCTGGTGCTGAATCCATCTTCTCAGCCAGTGCTTTCCTATGATGAGGTGCTTCATTTTCTAAAAAAGCGTTACGGCATCATAACAGGTGTATGCATCACTGGAGGAGAACCTACGATACAGCCGGATCTGCCTCACTTGATCCGGGATATCAAGAAACTCGGCTATCTGGTGAAACTGGATACCAATGGGACAAATCCTGCCATGCTGGATTCTCTTTATGTACAGCATCTTATCAACTACGTGGCTATGGATATCAAGTCTTCCCCTCTGAATTATTCCAGCATCACGGATGCAGCAGCGCTGGATATGGATGCGATCTATGACTCTGTGGATTTTCTCATGCACGCAGGGATCGATTACGAATTTCGTACCACTGTGGTAAAGGAATTTCACGATGCTGAGACCTTCGAGCAGATTGGAAATTGGATCAGTGGATGTCGGGCATATTATCTCCAGAATTTTAAGAACACGGACACCGTGATCCGACAGGGTTATCACAGTCGTACCAGAGAGGAACTGGAATCCTATGTTTCTATTCTGAAAAAGCATATTGACCAGGTATCCCTGCGCGGTGTTGACTGAGAGCCTTATATCTGTACCTCTCTCATGTAATATCCAAAGGATCCTGTTTCCTCAGAATCCACACCGATAAATCGTTCAAATCCAAACATGACCGCCACCATTTTTTCTCTTTCATGGTAGGTTCCCGGTACGCCGAGATAATACTTCGTCCGACGATCCTCGGACACCTTTCCCAGGATTATATGTCTGTAATTAAAGTAACCATGGAGCAAAAAGCTGTTGTTCACTAAGGATTGATATTTTTCACATAGAATGACAAAATCCTTGGGCTTGATGGATATGTATTCTCCTCTTTCCTCCTCATGAAAAGGATGTACTGTGGTATACATTCTCCCTAACTGGCGCCATTTATTATCTTCTATATGATTGAGCTGATAATCCGGCAGTGCTATTTTCTCTTCCGGAAGGTAAATTACCTGACCCTCTGCACATTCATGTGCTTCCCGCGAACATTCACATCCGCCTGCGTTGTTCGCTGTTCCATTACTTCCATTTCTATTATCCCAGGTTTCCGAGCTTCCATTTCCATGTGTTCCCGTCTCGTTACTTTCTTCTCCATAGTTCTCATTTTTACTACTTCTACCTTTATATTTCTCCGTTTTACGTCTCTCAGTTCCATTACATACCAGTCCTCTATCCTCCGTTTTACAGTCTTTTTCTTCATGATTTTCCGCGGTTCTCATGACTTGTAATGAACCATTCAATTCTAATGGATTTATTTTTTCCTCTGAGTCTTCACTGTTATCGTTTCCCTGGGGTATTTCTGCATTTTTCTTCCAGATACACTTTCCATATCTGTGGCTGGACAATTGGAACAGTAATCCCTGCACTTCCCCACAGGAGATCCTTCTTTTCCACAATTCCTGCTGGTCATATTCCCGGGAAAAATATCCTTCTCCTTTTTCGATCTGAAAACGGTCTATGTATTCTTCCTTATTGAGGGACTTCATCTCACACATAAGTGTATCTGTTTTCGGAAGATTTTTAATGGTAACTTTTAATTTCCAGCTCCCATTTCTCTGCTCCGACTTTACAAATCCAATATTTTTGCTTTTTTCCCCATTTTCATATAGATCAATATATGTATACAAAGACAACCCTGCTCCTCCTTACAATATCTTTGATTGGACAACTTAACCTTAGGATTATTGTATGCAGAAACAGGGTCATATATTACCTTTGTATATTATTTTCTGTGTTATTATTCCAGTGAATTCAAATAATTCATATAGTTTACTACCATAAGGGCAATCTTAAAAGTCAATGCATCATCAAAGATACGAATATCCAGTCCTGTGCTCTTCTGCAGCTTTTCAATACGATATACCAAAGTATTTCTATGGACGAACAACTGTCTGGAGGTCTCTGAAACGTTCAGATTGTTCTCGAAAAATTTATTGATCGTGGTAAGAGTCTCCTCGTCAAAATCTGTCGGCACATTATCTCCGAAAATTTCCTGAATAAATATCTCACAAAGATTAACAGGAAGTTGATAGATCAGTCTTCCGATTCCCAGCGTCTTATAGGAAATAACGCTCTTCTCTATATAGAAGATCTTTCCAACATCCAGTGCCATCTTGGCTTCTTTGTAGGATTTGGACACTTCACGAAGTTCTGATACGATGGTTCCGTATGCCACTTTTACAGACATCATCGCCTCTGTATTCATCATATCCACAATGGTGCTGGCCATGGAATCCAATTGCTCATAATCCTGGGTATTCTCCAAAGCTTTGATCAGTATAATGCTTCTCTCGTCAACTGCTGTAATATAATCTCCATTCTGTGAAGAATATAAACTTTTCAGCATTTCCATGGTGTCATTATCCTTGTCAGACTTGGTTTCAATTAAAAATACTGCTCTCGGTACTTTATCCTCCACACGGAGTTTTTTTGCACGATTGTAAATATCAACCAGTAACAGATTGTCCAAAATCAGATTCTGGAAGAAATTATTGCGGTCAAATTTTTCTTTGTATGCAATCATCAGATTCTGAATCTGACATACTGCTATCTTCCCCATCACATAAACATCCTCATTAGACCCCTTTGCAATAAGGATAAACTGCACATCTCCCTCATCCATAATCTTCAGCAAATGGTATCCTGCTATAATCTGACTATCCGCTGGCGAAGCCGCAAAGCTGCTGATCAAGCCTGTATCCAGATCGATCTGTTCAAAGGTCGAAGCTGTTACTACTCCTTCCAGATCATAGACACACAAATCCACTTTTGTGATTGCCTTTAATTCATCAATACTTGTTTGTATTATTTGATTCGATATCATATCTATAACCGTGCCTTTCTTATTATCAATTCTACCTGTCTTTGTATGAAACTATGCATTCCATCAAGCCAAAACATAAATATTTGTTCTTTGTCTCATCTTAATGTATTTTTCTGCAAAAATCAAGGGGAGGTGCATTTGCATCTCCCCTGTTACTTTATCATTCCTAGTTTGTAATAACCTGCTCTGTTTCTTTATCAAAGATATGAATCTTCTCAACGTCCATAGCAAATTTAACTTTGTCTCCAGGTCTTGCAGTTGTACGAGAATCAACTCTTGCTGTCATTGGGAACTCAGCTAAGTCGAAGTATAAGTAAACTTCTGCACCAAGTAATTCGTATACTTTGATGGTTGACTCGAATACGCTTTGTGGAGATGTCTCGATGAACATTTCTGAATCATATACATCTTCTGGACGAATACCAAATGTAACAGTCTTTCCGTTGTAACCGCCATCGATTAATTTCTTAGCTTTTGCAGGTGGTAACTGGATAGACTGTCCAGCAACTTTCATGAATACATTGTCACCCTGAACGTCTACTATTGCATCTAAGAAGTTCATTTGAGGTGATCCCATGAATCCTGCTACGAATAAATTCTGTGGTCTGTCATATAAGTTCTGTGGTGTATCAACCTGTTGTACAACACCATCTTTCATAACTACGATTCTGGTACCCAGTGTCATAGCTTCTGTCTGATCATGTGTTACGTAGATGATGGTGGTGCCTAATCTCTGATGTAATTTTGCAATCTCAATACGCATCTGAACACGAAGTTTTGCATCCAGGTTTGAAAGAGGCTCATCCATAAGGAATACCTTAGGATTACGAACGATTGCACGTCCCATAGCAACACGCTGTCTCTGTCCACCAGATAAAGCCTTTGGTTTACGGTCAAGAAGTGATGTCAAGTCAAGGATCTTAGCTGCTTCTCTTACCATTTTATCGATTTCATCTTTTGGTACTTTTCTTAACTTAAGACCAAATGCCATATTATCATAAACTGTCATATGTGGATATAATGCGTAGTTCTGGAATACCATGGCGATATCTCTGTCTTTAGGCTCTACGTCGTTAACAACTCTGTCACCGATTCTTAATTCCCCTGAAGAGATATCTTCAAGACCAGCGATCATACGAAGAGTCGTTGATTTACCACATCCTGAAGGTCCTACAAAGATGATAAATTCCTGATCTGCGATCTCAAGATTGAAATCTTTAACAGCTTCAAATCCGTTTGGATATACTTTACAAATATTTTTTAATGATAAACTTGCCATTTAACTGCCTCCTAAAATAAATTGTTTGTTTTCAACTCTGCATTTAGTATAACGAAAAGACCGTATAATTGCTATGCCACTATTACACAAATATTTTTCCATACATTGTAAGAAATGCTTATTTTAGAAATTTTTTTTTATAACACCCAACATCTTGACCAAATTTATCAAATTTTTCTATACAGATTGTCTAATATCAAGAATTCGCATCCCAATCTGCATGATAGATACAATTCTTTCCTTTCCCTTTGGCGATATAAAGTGCCTTGTCCGCCTGGGCATATAGCGCAGCGAAATCTCTTCCCTGTTTTGGAAATACGGAAACGCCTATACTTGCAGTGACTTTATATTTCACGTATTCTCCTATTTCCAACGTCTTATAGAATTGATCCACTTTCTTGATCTGCCGTTCCATGATCGCATCATCCTGGATATTTTTCAGAAATATGATCATCTCATCTCCACCAATTCGCCCGATGATATCCGACTGGCGAAACTCCACTTTCAGGCGGTTTCCGATGGTTCTCAACACTTCATCTCCAAATGCATGCCCCATGGTATCGTTAATCTTTTTGAAATTATCAATATCCACCAGGAAGAACAATCCTTTCTGATCTGGATTTTCCTGAATGTACTTTTTGATCTCACGCTCTGTTGCGATCTTATTGTAAAGTTCCGTGAGCAGATCTGTATCCGCCTTGATCTCCAGTGATTTATTCTGCCTGTTATATTTCATCTTGTTGACGACACTCACCCCTATTACAAACAGGATAAACGCCATGATACTGATCAGCAGCTGACCGACGATCTCACGTGTGGGCTTCCAGTCTCTCTCAACCAGTAATTTGATTCTACTGTAATCTGTTCCCACCATAACATACCAGTCGTGGATCGTTATGGGTGCATAAGTCATTAATATTGTGCCGTCCTGTCTTTTTACTGTGAAATGCTGTTCTATATACTCACGCATATTCGCCCACGCGCTCTCAACAGCATTCTCCACTTCCGGATTACCGCCTACAGATTCCACGATTTTTCCCTGTTCCACCATCAGTACACAAAAACTGTTGGGGACATAGGTGACGTTCTTGAATAGTTCTTCCAATCTCTCCATGGGATAATAGAGATAAAGTGCTCCCCCATGATTTCCATTTACCGGAATGATAGACACAACCGCACTGCGATTGCTCACGCCATCTTTTTCCACATACTCGTAGGTCTGTTCTTTATAGAAATCCCGAAAATATGGTTCCCCTGACAAGTCTACGGCGTTCCCTTCCTGATCCCTGCCGTAGCCTCTTGTGTTAGTATAGACCACCTGATATGCCACTGTGTTATTGCAGACTGACGACTGGAGTTCCTGTATGATCTGCGTATTTCCGTCCTGAATAGAACCTAAGACATCCGCTACAGGTAACCCTGTCTGAGTCATCAGATTCAATTCATCATATAACCTTTGCGCGTATATCTCTGCATCACTTTCTGCTTTCCCCATGACTCGTTCCATACTTTTCGTGCGCCCGGTCAGGGAGAAATGGATCAATATCACAATGATTATGATCAGCAAAAAAACAAAGGGAATACCCCACTGCATCCATACAGTTTTCTTATTTTTCATTTCGTGCCTCTTTATATTACTCTGACTCTCCTGCGGAATCTTCTGCAGTCTCGTTACCAGCTTCTAATTTCTTAAAAATAGTCACAAAGAGCATAGATGAAATATATGCCACAAGTGAACCTCCCAGCATAAGGATAAGTGGGATGACCGCCTGAAAGAAATAAAGTGCCACCGCGGGCAGGCATTGAATCAAAATGATCAATACAGTCTTCGGAAAATTGGACAGGCTCAATAAAAATGCATTTTTGATGGTGTTCTTAATGGTATTCTCATATCTCGCCAGCAATGGAAACAGATAGAGGTAGGTACTGTACGCGATGAGAAATACTGCCATTAATAAAATTACCATGATCTTCGGAAAATCGATCTGTGAATAAGTCACGATCCTATAATCCCCGTAGAAAAAGAACGCTGCCAGCAGTACCAACAGCCATATGATCGTTGCCTGCTTGAAATTTTCTTTGAACGCTTTAAAAAATCCTTTTGTAATATATCCCTCTTCCTTCATCACCATCTTGATCGTCAGTGTATACATGGCTGTAATAGAGGCTCCAGCCGTAATAACGGGGATGCAGCAGATGATCATCAGTATATTTAGCCATATCAGATCCGCTATTCTCCCCAGGAACGACATCACAGGTCCCTCTGTATCAAAAATTTTTCCCATTTTTCCACTCTCCCTATCATTGAACATCAGCCCATTCTAAATTTGTCTACGACTTATCATGTAACCTAACGGTTACCAGTCTCCGATTTTGACACAATCATAAAGTATTATATATATTTATCACTTGTTTTCTTATAAATCGTCTCTATGGCTTCCCGCTTCTTTAAGATGCGATCCATCTCCATATTTGCTTTCCGCATGATCCTCACATAGCTGTCTAAAAATGCATTTACCACTTCTCCACTGAAACTACGGTTTTTCACACCGTCCTGCAGGATACGATAGATCTCTTCCTGATTCCTTGCCGATCGATAAGTTCTCTCAGAGGACAGTGCCGTCACCGTATCCGCCACCTGAAGGATTCTTTGTAGCAGATCCATATCCTGCACTTTCAAATGTCTGGGATATCCCATGCCATTTCCTCTCTCATGATGTGCCATGGCGATGGTAACGATCTCCTCCGACAGTATCTTTTTCAAAGGTTCCTCCGCCATTTCCACATGGTCAGACACCTGCTCTGTCTCGCTTTCACTCAGCCCTCTCGGCTGCTGTAACAGTTCCTGCGGGAGCATCAGCATACCGAAATCATGAATCAGCGATGCATATTTCAATTTCTCTCTCTGCTCATTGGTCAGGAACATTTTCTGCGCGATCTCGTCACAGATCTTCCTGCATTTGATCGTTTCCATCATAAATCTGTCATTCCGAAAACCCATACAATAGTACATCAGATCTATGTATTTCTCTTCGTCCTCATTGCTGATCACAAGATATTCCAGCAATGCATCCAGCTCTTCCTGATAGGATTCATCCTGTAAAGCTTTTAAAATGTTCGTTTTCCTGGTCACTTTTTCCAGCAGATCCAGAGCTTCCTTTGTATATCTGGTGCCTTCGTACTGACGCAGGGAATGGATATCAAAGGAAGTTCCCATCGCCAGATAGTAAATGTCCAGTCTGTCCGCCAGGAAGATGTAGCTGGCAATATTTTTCTGAGCAAACTGAACGTCATCGAACCGGTCACAATTCACATGATGAAACAGCAATATCCCTGCCTGATCACTCATAGGCGACAGTTCTTTCAGCATCGCATAGCCATATAATGAGTGCTTCATATACGACTTTGTCTCGAATTTCAGCATGTCTTCCAGCTCGTCTGTCCGATATGCCCCAATGTCGTGAAATGTAGCAAAAATGGAGAAGTCAGCCATCTCATACATCTCATAGCTTCCTTCTTCCTGCAGCATCTTATATAAGATATAAGCCGTTCTGGAACCATGATCCATCAACAGTCTGTCCACGCATTTGATCGCTTGTCTGAGCAGTAAAATAATCTGTTTATTGCTAACTTGCCGCATAGGAATCACTCCTCTTCCACATTATTTCCGTAACAGTATTCCATGGGGGTGTATTTGATACCGTCACTTTCCTGTTGTGTGCTGGTGTCTTTAAAACCTAGTTTATGGTAAAAGCCAATGGCATAGGGCGCCGCATTTACAGTTATTTTCGTAATATTCTCCTCTGTTGACAAATATTCTGCAAGCGCGTGTATCAAGAGGCTTCCCACTCCCTGGCGATGATAACGTTCATCCACGAACAGCAGGGAAATATGACTATTATTTCTCAGTGAAATGACCCCTACAATTCGTTCTCCGTCAAGGGCAACCATCATTTGATAGGTCCCAAGTTTAAATAATTTATATAATGTCTGGTCTGTAATAAATTCCTTGAAGCTCTCTATACCCTGTTCCGTATAATCCTGTGCTTCGAACCGCAGAAATGTTTTCCACACAAGATACATGGCATCCTGCCACTCATTTTCATAGGCAAATCGCACCTGATATTTTAACAAATCTCCGCTCCTGCAGGCATTTCTTTCTCAGGTGTCACCAGTGCGAGATTACCCTCTGCATCCTCGGCACACAAGAGCATTCCCTCTGATACCACCCCTGCAAGGGTCGCCGGTTTCAGGTTCACGAGAACCATCACTTTCTTACCTACCATTTCCTCTGCACTGTAGTGCTGTTTGATGCCTGATACAATCTGTTTTACCTGACTGCCGATCTTTACCTGTGAGCATAAAAGTTTCTTTGATTTTTTTACTTCTTCGCAGGCGATGATCTCCCCTACCTGAAATTGCATTTTCGCAAACTCATCATAAGTGATCTCTTCTCTGGGTTCGATATCAATCACCGTTTCCTCTTCCTCCGTCTTGCCTGCGGCTTTTTCTGCCTCAGCTTTTCTCTCTGCGAACAGTGCATCCGCTTTTTCGATGACTTCTTTTGCATCCAGACGTGCGAATAGAATTTCCGGTTTTTCTGTCACTTTATTGCCCTGTGGATAGTAGCCCAGCTCGTCTAATGTATCAAATTCGCGCAATGTTGTATTTAACTGTGCTGCGATTTTCTTCGCCGTGGAAGGCATGAAGGGTTCAATTAATGACGCCCCTGTCATAATGCAATCCACCAGATTATAGAGAACGGTAGATAGTCTGTCCGCTTTTGCCTCATCCTTGGCAAGTACCCATGGCTCTGTCTCATCAATATATTTATTGCAACGCTTGAATAATGTAAAGATCTCCGTAAGGGCATCTGCCACTTTCAAATCCTTCATCTTATTCTGTACTTTTGCTTTTGTTCCTGTAACTACTGACTTCAGGTCATCATCAACAGCCTTCAAATCATCGCTCAAAGGCTTAGCTGCACCTTTATCTTCTACAATACCATCAAAATATTTATTGCTCATGGAGATGGTTCTGTTCACGAGATTTCCCAATGTGTTGGCAAGGTCGGAATTCATACGCTCCACCATCAACTCCCAGGAAATAACGCCGTCATTTTCAAATGGCATCTCATGCAGCACAAAGTAACGAACTGCATCCACGCCGAAGAAATCTACCAGATCATCTGCATAGATGACATTTCCCTTGGATTTACTCATCTTGCCGTCACCCTGGAGTAACCATGGATGTCCAAATACCTGCTTGGGCAGAGGCAGATCCAGTGCCATCAGGAAGATCGGCCAGTAAATCGTATGGAAACGGATGATATCCTTACCGATAAGGTGAAGGTCTGCAGGCCACAGTGCCTTGAACTGGTCTGTGGAATCGCCATCGCAGTCGTATCCGATTCCGGTGATATAGTTGGTCAGTGCGTCCAGCCATACATAGACTACATGCTTTGGATCGAAGTCTACCGGAATGCCCCATTTGAAAGAAGTTCTGGATACACAGAGATCCTGAAGTCCCGGCAATAAGAAGTTATTCATCATCTCATTTTTGCGGGATACCGGCTGGATAAATTCCGGGTGTTCGTTGATATGCTGAATCAGGCGTTCTGCATATTTGCTCATCTTAAAGAAATATGCTTCCTCCTTGGCAGGCTTCACTTCCCGTCCACAATCAGGGCATTTTCCATCCACCAACTGTGACTCTGTCCAGAAGGATTCACAGGGTGTACAGTACATCCCTTCATAGGCACCCTTGTAGATATCTCCCTTGTCGTATAATCTCTTAAATATTTTCTGTACCTGTTTCTCATGATCCCCATCGGTGGTGCGGATAAATTTATCATAGGAAGTATCCATCAAATCCCACAATCCTTTGATGGTGGTGGATACATTATCTACAAATTCCTTTGGTGTGATGCCGGCTTCCTCCGCCTTCAACTCGATCTTCTGTCCGTGCTCATCGGTGCCTGTCTGAAAAAATACATCGTATCCTTCCTGTCTCTTGAATCTGGCGATGCTGTCTGCCAGCACGATCTCGTAGCTGTTACCTATATGTGGCTTGCCGGAAGTATAGGCAATTGCGGTTGTAATATAATACTTTGGTTTGTTCATTTCATAATCTCCTTTTACTCGTCATACATTTCTGATAGAAAAACGTCTTCCCATCGCCTAAGCTTCGAGAAGACGATCATATCGTATTATCTCTTCTGTTCTCTCTTTTTCCCAAAGAAAACTCTCTATAAATACTGAAAAATCAACGCTTTTACTACTAATTTAGAGTAACACAGCTATACATGATTGTCAATTTCACAACCTCTGAATTTTGTCAGTTTATTTCCTGATAAATGTCTTATAATCTTCATAATTCTTCTTTAGAAGATCCGGCGTATGCAATCCGTAGGGGCATTTGCTCATACACTTTCCACAGTGAAGGCATTCATCGATCTTCGCCATCTTCTGCTGCCACTCTTCCGACAGATATCCATCCTGTGGTGCACGGCGGAGCAGCAGGCTCATTCTGGCGCAGTTATTGATCTCGATTCCCGCCGGACATGGCATACAGTAGCCACAACCTCTGCAAAAATCTCCTGCCAGCTGCTCTTTATCTTTTGCAATCTGTGCATTTCTCTCCGGTGTCAGCACAGGCGGTGTCTCCTGAAAGGATAAGAATTCATCCAGCTCATTTTCTCTCTGTACACCCCAGATGGGTGCCACATGGCCGAACTGCTCCTGTGCGAGATACGCATAGGCAAGTGCAGCGTCTGTAATCAAACCGCCGGACAATGCTTTCATAGCGATAAATCCCATATCATGGTCTTTGCAGGACTGTACGATCTCCAGATCCGGCTCCGATGCCAGGTAACAGAATGGGAACTGTAAGGTCTCATATAATCCGGACTCTATAGCTTCCTTTGCAACTGCAATTCGATGATTGGTGATGCCGATATGCCTGATCTTCCCCTGCTCCTTTGCCTCCACCATGGCTTCATATAGTCCCGATCCATCCCCTGGCTTTGGACAGACTGCCGGATTATGAAATTGATAGATATCGATATAATCTGTCTGTAAGTTCGTCAAACTCGTCTCCAGATCCTTCCGGAAATCAGCGGCATTGTCCGCACCTGTCTTGGTACTGATAATCAGTCGCTCTCTGATGTGGGCAAAGGCGGCTCCCAGCTTCTCTTCACTGTCCGTATACCATCTGGCGGTGTCAAAATAATTGATGCCATGATAAAACGCTTTCTGCAATAAATAGACTGCCTCATCCTTACTGATACGCTGGATGGGCAGAGCGCCAAATCCGTTTTTCGTAACTTCCAATCCCGTTCTTCCTAATGTGACTTTTTCCATGGATATCGTTCCTCCCTTATCTGTATTTATTCTGGTAACTATTCAGAGCCAAATAAATTTACAAAAATCAGCTCACTCATGCAAGCATGATTCGCATATTTTTATGAATTTACCTGGCTCTGAATAGTTACATTTTCTTTATTATCCACTTTTACAATTCAGTTGTCCATAGCTTTCTATTCTTAAGTGCAAAAAAGGCGCTGCCTTCGGAGAGTGGAAGACAACGCCAGAGGGATGGCTAATTATTCTTTTTAAAATGAATTGATCTTTTGATTTGTGATTCTTACTTCTCTTCCTTTAAAATATCCGCTACTCTTCTTGCTATTTTTTCTATGAACTGATTCTCTTTATCAGATGATTCCGGATTTGGATTTTCCTTTGTATATACGGGAATACCACCTTTTTTGATTCCTAATTTTTCTCTGACTTCCATTAATGTCGCTACTTGATTATCACTCAGATAATTCTGTTTTCCTAATATGTAATGGGTCAGCACTTCTGATTTTGCGCAGTTTTCAAGTGATTCCAATGCGTAAAACGCCTGATATATACTGTCTCCCCAGGTTAATGCTCCATGATTGGCCAGCATTACTCCATTTTTATCCTTTACATATGATGCGATGGAGTCCGGTACTTCATAGGTGCCCGGTGTGGCATATTCCGCAACACCGATATTGCCCAGAGATAAGACTGCCTCTGTATTTACTGCCTTATTGAGTGATATTCCCGCGATGGATAGTGCCGTGGCTACCAGTGGATGTGCATGTGTCACAGCCTGTACTGTCGGATCCTCCTTATATACTCCCAGATGCATCTTGATCTCTGAGGATGGTTTGGCAGTTCCCTCCAGCACATTTCCATCCATATCCATTTTTACCAGCTGCTCTATTTTTATATAGCCTTTTGAAACGCCGGTAGGCGTTGCCCATAATTCTGTATCACTCACTTTAACGCTGATATTTCCATCATTAGACGATACGAAATCCCTCAGATACATTCTCCTCCCAATATCAAGAATTGCCTCCTTGGCTTCCTCGTCTGTCATATATTTTTTTTCATCAGACATACCTCTTTCTCCTCTCAAAAAGTTTCTAAAACTACTGTTTTTTTAATAACTTATATTATATAATTGTATGTATAAAACATGGAACAGGAGCAAACTATGCTGGCAATTACACGAAAAAACGAAATAAAAGACATTATTCTTGATAAAAAAAGTATTACTGTTACAGAATTATCCAAACGTTTCTCTGTAACTGAAGAAACAATACGCCGTGATCTGAAACAATTAGAAGAGGAAGGCGTTCTCATTAGAACCTACGGAGGTGCTTTCATACAGGATGGTGTAGAAAATAACGTAGATCTAAATCTGCGAAAATCTGCCTATGTTCAAAGCAAGGCATCCATTGCCCGATGCAGTAAACAATTCATCCATAATGGTGACTCCCTGTTCATCGACTCCTCCACTACTTCTCTGGCTCTTGCAAAAGAGATCTCTGATATGCGTCTCACCGTTATGACAAATTCGCTTCTCATCATCAATGAATTACATGACAAGCCAAACATTCGTCTGATTGCTATTGGAGGTAATTACTCTTCTGTAGACCAGGCTTTCGGCGGTTTGAACTCTAATCTTACGCTTCAAAAATATTATCTCGATAAAGCCTTTGTTTCCTGTCGTACCCTTTCCTTAGAGAATGGCATCACAGATTCTATTGAATCTATCGCTGAGATTCGCCAGATTGCTATTCGCAGAAGTAAGGAAATCTATGTAATCGCAGATTACTCCAAGTTTAATCACACCTCTTTCGTACATATCTGTGATTATGATGATGTGGATTATATCGTCTCAGATTATGAGCCAACAGATGAGTGGCTTACGCTCTTCCAGAAGCATAATGTCCGCTACTGTCATGCCAAGGAATCCTAACTACTTATTTCTATTTTTCATTGGATAAAAATGAGTTGGAATATTTTCATTGACCATTTCCTTGAAAATTCCTATTTTTCTGTTATCGCCCATGCTCTTTTTAGGTAAGATCACTTGTTCTTTTTTATTTATCTGGATGAGAAATACGTCCTTCAGCTCTTCTATTTTGCTTATTTCATCCCAGCTGTTATTTCCACTCATATGATCCGTGACATTGGTGAATGTGAACCCTTCTTTGTCTACGGCAATCTGTCTCTCTGCCATAAAGCCTTCCCGATACGCATTGCTGTACTTGAAGATATTGATCTCCATCGTCAGCCATGCTGCCGGAATCGCCACCATCACAAGTAATGCACAAACGTGCACTACCTGCGTGAGTTCTATCCTGCCGGATACGTCCAGGACAAATAGCACTGTAAATAAAATCCATGCCAGCACCAGCAAAATTCTCAGCGGAACAAAATTCCCAAAGGTCTTACTTTCCATCATTTTCCTATAATGCTGAACAGACATCTTGAATTTAAAAACAAGTCTTATGTCTTTATCCATTCTTTATTCTCCAAAACCCGAATTAATTAATTCGATTAATTTGTCTACTGCTTCTGCTTCGTCTTCTCCATCAGCGCTGATTTCTACTTCTTCATCCTGGCATAATCCTAATGAGAGAAGGAAAATAATACTTTTTGCGTTTGCCTCTTCATCATCACCCACTCTTTTAATGGTAATCTCTGCGTCAAATTTTCCTGCTGCCTGTACAAAATCTGATGCGGGTCTTGCGTGTAATCCTGTTTTATTGATTATTTTTGCTGTTTTTGTTGTCATAATATTTTCTCCCTATTTTATCAAACTATTTTTTATAAGCCTTTTGCTTTTAATTCGCCTGTTACATATGCTTCGATTTCTGCTGAAGTGCTCATGGCACACACATTGTCTGCAATTCCCTTTGTGTCCTCTATGGTAATGTTCGTAATAATCTTCTTGATCTGTGCCACGGACGCATATCCCATACTGAGTTGTCTCAATCCAAATCCCATGAGTATCACAGATCCCAATTCATCTCCCCCAAGTTCTCCACATACGCCTACGTGTTTTCCTGCTTTATTGAACTGTTCTATTACATTTCGTATTAATTTGAGAACTGCCGGATGATATTTCTGATAGAAATCACCTAATTCCGGATTCATTCTGTCAACGGCCAGTGTATACTGTGTGAGATCGTTGGTTCCAATGCTGGCAAAATCCACTTCCTTTGCTGCCTGCTCAGCAATCACTGCAATAGAGGGAATCTCTACCATAATACCAATTTTCACAGAACCATAGGGAACACATGCGTCACTCAATTCCTTTTTCGCCTGTTCTACATATTGCTTTGCACGTCTGATATCGTCCATGCTTTCCACCATAGGGAACATGATCCATAAATCTCCATTTACTGCTGCACGCAGTGCTGCTTTTAACTGTGTCAGGAAGATATCCGGATAGGCAAAGCTGAGCCGCAGTGCTCTTTTTCCTAAAAATGGATTTTCTTCAACAGGGAGTTCCATGCAATCCAGTTTTTTATCTCCTCCAATATCCATGGTTCGTAAGATAACAGTCTTACCCGCAAACGCTTCCAACACCTTCGTATAGATCTTATACTGTTCTTCCTCATCCGGGAGTTTGTCTCTTCCCATATAGAGAAATTCCGAACGAAACAATCCCACGCCATCACTGACTACTGCATGTTCTAATTCCTCTTCGCTGGTGGAACCAATATTTAGATTTACATAAATTCTTTCTCCATCTTTTGTCACTGGTTCTACATGAAGATATTTTTTCGTATCCAGAGCCTGCTCTTTGAAAATCCGGGACTTTTTGTCATAATCCTGACGAATCTCTTCCTCTATCTGGGTAAGGACATTTCCTGCTATTGCATCTATGATCACTTCTTCTCCATCCACGAATAACTCCATGGCATTTTTAACACCTAAAATAGCCGGTATCTCATAGCTTCTGGCGATAATAGCGGTATGGGAAGTGGCACCACCCACCTCAGTAATAATTCCCAAAACCATCTTCCTGTTTAGAGAAGCTGTATCCGATGGGAGCAGGTCCTTCGCTATGACGATCACCGGCTCTGATAAGGTACTGAGATTTTTCTCCGGTTCCCCATCCAAACATCTCAATGTTCTGTTCCGTACATCCTTCATATCCGCGATTCTCTCACGAATCAGATCATCCTGTACCTTTTCCAGCATACCTATGAACATCTTATAGGATGCATCTATTGCATATTTTGCATTATACATTTTTTTCTTAATAAATTTTCCAATTTGCTGATCCATTGCCGGATCTTTTAAAATCTCTATATGTGCACCCAGGATAGCTGCTTTATCCTGGTCAGATTTTCCCATGCTTTCTTTTAAACGATTCAATTCATGAAGTGCTTTTTCTTTTGCATCTCCATACTTCTGCAATTCATCTGCCACTTGAGCTTCTTCTATCAGCTCTTCTCCTACTGATGCATGGTATGGTACATATTTATAAACTTTTCCTATTTCAACACCTTTTGACACAGGATTTCCTTTATAGCTTTTCATAATCTGTACCTCACCGATTATTGAACATAATCGTTACTCTTTCATTTATATTTTGAACATTTTAAAAAAAATACTGCACTGCATAATATATAATACAGTGCAGTAAAAATATTGATTTATTCAGCTGCTGCTTGTTTCTTTCCTGAAGGATTAAGAGCCTGCTCTTCAAGGAATGCGTAAATCTTTTCTTTGTTCTTTCTTACTAATACATAGCATACTGCATATACAACTACCAACGCAATGATCGCAATCGGATTCTGCGATGCAAATATTCGGAAGGTAATATAACCAATTGGCTGTCCGATGATGATAAGAGATGTAACCATCATAGCTCCGCCTGTTCCAAGTGTACCACCTGCTTCTTTCACAACTTCTGTAAATGTTGAACCGCAAGCGGAGCAAACATATACGAAGATGATGCAGATAAGTGTTGCACCAATTACAGATTTTAATACGTTACCATTAGCCATAGCTACCATTGGTTGTATACAATATGGAATGGCAACCAAGTCAACCATAGGAAGTGTTGTATTCCCTGGAAGAACGAAGGATAAGAATAAGATAATAGGCATTGTCAGCAAACCGGATACTAATGTGGCTGTTTCACCATATCCTGTTGCATCGTTAACTGCCAGATACCATTCTCCGCTAACACCTTTTGTCGTTTTCTTAGTTGCTTCTGTAATAGCTGAGAAAGCTCCTGAGAAAATGGATGAAATCTTAGGAAATACTGACATAACTGCTGATGTAGCAACACCACAGGCAAGAATCTCGCCCCATGCAGCCAACGTTCCCAGTCTTGTAATGTTTCCTACAAAACCAATGATAATACCAAGCATAAGACCTAAGGTCATCGGCTCACCAATGAACCCTAATTTTTTACGCATACCTTCCGGATCTACTTCAAATTTATATAAACCGATCTTGTTCATGAACCAGTTCAACGGAATCGCTATTACCGCCACTGTCGCCGTATGTAAGGAAGCAATCGTACAACCCGGATAATTATAGTAAGTCGACCAGCGTTTTGCAATGATCTCTGTGATCAACAAAGTAATCAACAACTGCATTGTCATAAGACCGATTGCCAGTACAATATTCTTTGTTAAAATGTAAATCATCGATCCCCAGCAGAAATAGGAATAGTTATTCCATAAATCACCTGCCTGAAAAATCGTGGTAAATTTGGTAAGGAATAATACAACCTGAAGTGCGATTGCGATTACTACGAATACCATACCAGCCTGAGTGGAATAAGCCACTACCGAAGTGTTAGGCCATCCCGCATCATATACCGGAAGGTTAACGCCACTTGATTCTACCATTCTGGTAATGATTGGTTCGATGATTGGGCTGTAAGCGCCAATAACCAGGTTAAATCCCTGTAAACCAACGCCTGCTGAAAGTGCTGAAATAAATGCTTTTTTAGGTTTTACCTTAAATGCCAGGTTAATAATAAACATGATTACCGGCACGAATACTACTGCACTAAATGTGTCAAAGAACGCTTTGACCGCAGTGAAAAACAAATCCATTTCTTTCCCTCCTTTTATGTTTCAACTATTTCCCCTTTGAAAGAAGCCACTAGTTGCATTACTGACGATTTGCTAAAATTTCAAGTGCTTTTTCCTTAAATTCGTCCTCGCCTCTGCCAGTCAATAAACCAATTGCCGGAAGTGCTGGTGTTCCATTAAGGCAGCTCTCGTCAATTGGGCTTGCGTATGCTATAAGGTCATATTTGTCTCTAAGTAAATATGTTTCCAATTCACTTGGATTTGACTCCATAGCTGTTACGTCATAACCTTCCTCTTCAAGCATCTCTGAGATTTTGTTCGCGATCATAGAAGATGTAACGATTCCTGATCCGCATACTGTTAAGATTTTTGCTTTCTTTGCCATACTATCGCTCTCCTTTCTGAAAATATATGTACTGACTTCCATCATTGTATGGAAGCAATAACCTGTTTAAGCTAACAATTCTGATACCAGATCATAAATCTCATCTGAACTCTTTGCATCTTTGATCTTATTCAATGCTTCCTCATTCTGGATCAACTTCATGATCTTTCTCAGAATAGCGATCTGATCTTTTGGATCTGTAATCGCAAGCATAAACAAAAGTTGCGGGTGAAGCGTGATATCAGGTGAACCCATCTGTTTGAACTCTACCGGATGTCTCAAAACGCATACACCCATCGCTGCCTCATTTACATGCTCTGCAAAGGTATGTGGAACTGCAATGTCAAAGGCTGTCGCCGGAAGAGCTGTCGGATAATTTTTCTCTCTTTCCACAATTGCATCAGGATAACTTGACTTTCCCACACCGGCATCCACAAAATGATTTGCCATAACGCGAAGTGCTTCCTCACTGCTGCCCGCCTCTACATCCATTACAATTAACTCTTTTTTTAAAATCTGCATCTTTTCATTCTCCCTTGTAACTGTATGTCCTTACTTTTTTTGGTTTTTGTTGTTTTCTTTTCTAATATGTGCACATTGTACCACCATATTTTGGATAATGCAATATTATTTGTGCTAAATTTATCTTTTTTTATTTAAAAGATTTTGTTTTATGTCTGCTTTTTTGGTTTTTACCATTGCCTTTTTACATAATTATGCTAAAATATAGAGCAGATAAGGTCGCTATGCGCAGTTTTCTACAGTGTAACAGTTTCTTTATATGAAACACAAAATATGAAGATAGAACAGGGAGGAAAATATGGATACAATTTTATATGAATTACCTGAAACGATCAAAAATGAGCCTTATATCATTGGAAGCTACTATATAAAGCTGCCTGTTTCAACCAATGTCATGGATAAAGCACGTGCCATGGCTGTTGGTCAGACGTTAGGAACATGGGTTCCTGTACCTGGAATCACAGAAGAAATGAGAAAAGCACATATGGGAAAGGTAATCTCTGTCTATGAGGCGCCTCCTGTGGAGCTTTCCAGCCAGTATGACAGTGCATTCATCTCCTATTTTTTGCAGATCGCTTACCCCATTGCAAACTTTGACTATGCGATCCCGATGATGCTCACTACATTATTGGGAAATGACGCTTCCACAAGTTCCCAGGTAAAATTAGTGGATATTCAATTTCCTGTGGAATTCATTTCTCATTTTCAGGGACCTAAATACGGAATAGAAGGCCTTCGAAAACTGGTGGGAGAAAAAGATCGTCCTTTATTTTTAAATATGATCAAGCCCTGTACCGGTATCACTCCTGAAGTGGGTGCAAAAATATTCTATGAAACCGCTCTGGGCGGACCGGACTTCATCAAGGATGATGAACTGCTGGCAAATCCTTCCTTCTGTCCGGTTCGGGAACGTGTGAAAGCCTACAATGCTGCTTCTCGCGCCGCTTATGAGAAAACAGGAAAGGAGACCATCTATATCTGTAACGTAACGGACTCCTCCGAAAAGATCCTGCACACCGTGGATGAAGCAGTGGAGGCCGGTGCAAAGGCTATCATGCTGAATTTCGCCACCGTGGGGTTGGATACCATGGAATATATCTCCAAAAATGTACCTATTCCTGTGATGGGGCATTATGCTGCCGCCGGAATGTACTGTGAAGGAATCGTAAATGGTCTCAGCTCGCATCTGTTAATCGGAAAGTTATCCCGCATCTGTGGTGCCGATCTGGTGATGATCAACACCCCCTATGGTGGGTATCCATTGACACAGACAGAGTATCTCAAGACGGTACAGATGCTCACCCTTCCTTTGTATAAAGTTAACCCTGCTATGCCGATCTGCGGCGGTGGTGTTCATCCGGGCATGGTCTCCAGATTCACGAAAGAATTAGGAAATGATATTGTACTTGCCGCCGGCGGAGCTGTCCAGGGACATAGAGATGGTGCAGCCGCGGGAGCAGCCGCCATGAGACAGGCAATTGACGCCAGCATGAGTGGAATTGATGTACAGGAATATGCTGCATCCCACAGGGAATTAGCTACAGCGCTGAAGCAATTTTGCAAATAATTTTTTTCTGTTATATAATACGACTATTCTTATAAAAGGCAGGTGATTTAAATGGTCAAAAAACTTTTTACCGGGGCAATTACATTTGCCATATCTCTTATATTTATCTGGCTGGACCTGGCTATTGCATCTGTGGTTCATAATCTGATCTCACACGTGAGTACGCCAACCGTCATCGGCTATTTACTTGGTGCAGTGCTCAGCTTCTTTTCAACACCTGCAGTAGCAACTTATATTTTCAAAGATAAAGTAACTCGGGCAGATGCCTTGTGTATGTGCGGATATATCGGTGTCATTCTTATGTCGTTGCATAGTCTTATCTGTTTACCTCTTCACCAATATTTAACTGCATTCTACGATGTGATTTTCGCGATTATGTATTTATGCATTTTAAAATTTACAGAAAACGGAAAACTTGTATAGTTTCACAATGTACATAATTAATGATTCATTGACATAAAAATAGCATTTAAGACTTATAAATCTTAAATGCTATTTTTATGATAAGATTCTATGTTTTTATGATCCTTGTTTACTTTGCTCTTTTACTGCCATCATTGCCTGGCGTATCAGTTTATCAAAAGCATCTGCCTGCCATGCAGCACGTCCGGTAAATAATCCATCAATAGAAGGCTGTACAATAAGTTCCTCTGCATTTTCCTGATTCACACTGCCACCGTATAATGCTGGTATCATATCTGCTTTTTCTCCAAATATTTCTCGAAGAGTAGCTTTTATGATTTTATGTTTCTCCTCCGCATAATCTGCTGATGCAGGTGTCCCATTCACGCCGATAGACCATACCGGCTCATATGCGACCCATATTTTATCAATATTTTCAGGTGGCACATCATGAAAACCTATTTTTAACTGGGTGCGTAACACTTCATCACTGATGCCGAACTCTTTTTCCTCCTGCGTCTCTCCAATGCAAAGTAATGTGGTGAAGCCATGTGCCAGAGAAGCCTTTACTTTCAAGTTCTCTTCTCTGTCAGTTTCTCCAAATACATGTCTTCTCTCGGAATGTCCGATCATCACCAGATCAATTCCTAACTCCTGGAGCATCAATGGCGATATCTCTCCAGTAAACTGTCCCTGTTCTTCCCAACACATATTCTGTGCACCCAGCTTCACAAAGCTTCGGTCAACACAATTCACCGCATTGCCGAGTGAGGTATAGGATGGTATTACAAATAATTCTATCTCATCACGGCTGATGTCTTTTGTATTCTTCACCAGCTTTTGCAAATATTCCAGGGTATCCTTTATGGTCTTATACATCTTCAGGTTGGTACCAAAATATAACTTTTTTCCCATTTCATCCTCCTACCTGCACACACCGGACTCATAATTTACAATTGCATCCACCTTTGATCCGGAACGTTCATTGTGAACAAATTCACAGGAAAGATATGCCTCTATGAGTTCCTTTGCCAGCATATTACCTGTGACCTGACTTCCCAAGGTAATGATATTACAGTTGTTAGAGAGACAGGCACGTTTTGCTGAATATACGTTAAGCACATTTGCCGCATAGGCTCCCTTTACTTTATTTGCTGCCAGCATAACACCAATTCCCGTGCCGCAGAATAAAATGCCTCTGTCATATTCTTTTGCTGCAACTGCCTCTGCCACTTTCACAGCTGTATTTGCATAGATCGGATCTTCTGATCCAAAGTCTGTAACTTCATGTCCGAGTCCTTTCATGAATTCAATCATTTCTTCCTTATATGCCTGTGCATTGGGATCACATCCTACCGCTAGTTTCATTTTTGTCCTCCTTTAAGTTGTTTTATTTTTATTTTATACTACTTCTTGTTGATTTATAATACTTTTTCTTAAGAATACAACAAAATTAAATAAAATACAATAAATACGGATAAAAATTTGTGGAATCCACATATTCCTGGTCACACTACAGAAAAATGACCCCCAGTCTTGTCAAAAAGCCTACAGAATCTGATCTTATAATAGGTCGGAAACTAAAAGTGCGGGTACCCGCAAAAATTGTTCGAGGTATCATGGATGGATAATAAAAGAGAAAAATATTTAAACAAACTCCTTGACAAAAAAAGAAGAAATCCAGAAAATTTTCATTTTCTCTGGATTTCTTCTTTTTTGTCATTTATGCGTTGAGTATTTCCATAAATTCTTTTACATTTTCCTGAATATTACCTTTAAATACAGAAGATCCGGCTACGATAACATTGGCTCCCGCGTCCAATACTGTCCGAACATTCTCTTTCGTGATGCCGCCATCCACCTCGATATGAATCTGTCTTCCTGCGAGAAGCTTATGTGCCTCTATGATTCGTTCTGTGGAGGCCTCTATATATTTCTGCCCTCCAAATCCCGGATTCACCGTCATGATCAGGACCATATCGACCAGATCCAAATAAGGCTCTATCACGTCCACATCTGTTTGCGGTTTTATGGATAGACCTGCTTTCACTCCAGCCGCCTTAATCTTTTGCAAAGTAGCCGTCACATCTTCACATGCTTCCTGATGAACTGTTATAATATCAGCCCCGCATTCCACAAAATCGTCAATATAACGTATGGGCTCCTGCACCATCAAATGCACATCAAATACAATATCCGAGCATTTGCGAATGGAGGATATCAGGCTCATCCCGAAGGATAACGCCGGAACAAAAGAGCCATCCATCACATCAATGTGTAAATATCTGGCACCCGATTCCTCAACTGCCTTTATCTGTTCTCCTAAAATCGTACAATCTGCCGCTAATATGGATGGCGAAAGTATATTCATCGTATCCTCCCTGTATTATTTATCTTATGCTAAAAATGCTTTTACCTGTTTGTAGATACCTTCTGCATCAAGACCATATTTATGAACCAGTTCCATAGCCGGGCCAGACTCACCAAATACATCCTGCATACCGATCCTGCATACCGGAGTAGGGCATTTTGCAGATAAGCAGTCGCATACCGCACTTCCAAGTCCGCCGATAACGGAATGCTCTTCGATGGTAACCACTTTGCCTGTCTCTTTTGCAGATGCTACGATCAGGTCTTCATCCAGAGGCTTTACTGTATGAATGTTCACAACTTTTGCACTGATTCCGTCTTTTGCCAGCATTTCTGCTGCGTCCATAGCCTGATATACACAGATTCCATTGGCTACCAGTGTCACATCCGTACCTTCTCTTTTTACAACACCTTTTCCGATTTCGAATTTATAGTCCGGTGCGTCATTGATTACCGGAACAGCTGCTCTGCCGAAACGGATATATACAGGCCCTACGTGCTCAATTGCTGCCTTCACTGCTGCTTTTGCTTCCACATCATCACTTGGAACCATAACTACCATTCCAGGAATGGTTCTCATTAGTGCAATATCTTCATTACACTGGTGGGATGCACCGTCTTCACCTACTGTGATACCGGCATGTGTAGCACCGATCTTCACATTCAGATGCGGGTAACCTACAGAGTTACGAACCTGCTCGAAGGCACGTCCTGCTGCGAACATTGCAAAGGAACTTACAAACGGAATCTTTCCTGTTGTGGAAAGTCCTGCTGCGATACCTACCATATTACATTCCGCAATACCACAGTCAATATGTCTGTCCGGGAATGCTTTTTTGAAAATACCTGTCTTTGTAGCATTTGCCAGGTCAGCGTCTAATACTACAAGATTAGGATACTGTGCGCCATATTCAGCAAGTGCATTACCATAACTTTCTCTCGTTGCGATCTTTTTAACATCTGCCATTAGTTTGCACCTCCTAATTCTTTATCAATCTTTGCCAAATCTTCCATTGCCACTGCGTACTGCTCATCGTTAGGAGCGGTGCCGTGCCAGGATGCCTGATTCTCCATGAAGGATACACCCTTGCCTTTTATGCTGTGAGCGATGATTGCTGTAGGCATTCCCTTTGTCTCTCTGGCTTCCTTAAATGCTGCTCTTAACTCATCAAAGTTATGAGCATCCGCATTGATTACATGGAAATTAAATGCCTCAAACTTCTTATCAATTGGGTATGGGCTGCATACGTCATCGATCTTACCGTCGATCTGCAATCCGTTATTATCAACGATTACTACAAGGTTATCTAATTTTCTATGACCTGCGAACATTGCTGCTTCCCAGATCTGACCTTCCTGAATCTCACCATCGCCGCAAAGTGTATAGGTTCTGTAGTCTTTTCCATCCATTTTAGCAGATAACGCCATACCAACCGCTGCTGACAATCCCTGTCCAAGAGAACCTGATGACATGTCAACGCCAGGAATATGTTTCATATCCGGATGTCCCTGTAAATAGGAACCCATGTGACGCAGCGTTTTCAGATCTTCCACTGGGAAGAATCCCTTCTGTGCCAGTACAGAGTAAAGACCAGGAGCTACGTGACCTTTTGATAATACAAAACGGTCTCTGCCTTCCATCTTAGGATTTTTGGGATCAATATTCATTTCTTCAAAATAAAGATAGGTAAAGATATCTGCTGAAGATAATGATCCGCCTGGATGTCCAGCCTTTGCACTATGAACTGCAGTAACAATACCTTTACGAACTTCATTTGCTATCTTAGCAAGTTCTAAATTGTTCATGTTTGTCCTCCATTTTATGATCTGTTCATTATTTTAGTGATATGGTGCGGGTAAAAAGCGCCTTTTTATAACACTTTTCCACTTGTCTATACTACCATAACCAGGTAGAACTTACAAGTATACCGGCACTCCTTTCGTTCAAAAGTTTTTTTCAATAATCTACTGTTTTTATTCTCTTTCAGGACATCATTGGGCTAAATTATATTCGTTCCATGATTGCTCCCTTTGATTATTTATCGTCTTTCAATATGTACACAATGTACATAGTTAAAACCTGTAGCACTAATAAAAACTACAGGTTTTAATATGTAATTTATCAACAGATCTTTATAACTGATTTTACAATATTAGCCTTGTCCTTAACACTTTGAACCATAGCATTTTCTATATCATCCAAGGGGAACTCATTTGTTACTATTCCTTTTAAATTAACTTTTCCAGATGCAACTGCATCAATTGCCACCGGATAAATATGGCGATAGCGAAATACTGTTTTAAAATCTAATTCTTTGTCCAAAGCAAGACTCATCGGCAATGTCATCTCACCTGATGCAGAATATCCCACTAAAACGATTGTAGATCCTTTCTTTGCAAATTGGATTGCCTGTCGTGTCGTAATCTCTGTTCCAGCAGTCTCTATTACAAGATCAGCACCTTTTCCACCTGTTAATCTCAATACCTCTTCCACTGTATTCTGCTCTTTACCATTAATAATATCAGTAGCTCCCAGCTCCAATGCCTTTTCCAATCGCTTTTGTTGCACATCTACCACGATAATCTTTGTAACACCCATCGCCTTCATTGCCATCATAGAGACCAGTCCAATGCAGCCTGCCCCTGTCACCACCGCTGCCTGTCCAAGATGTGCATTTCCTTGTCGCGCTGCGTGAAATCCTACTGCCAATGGTTCAATAAGTGCAGCTTCCATGGTGTCCATGTTGTCTGGAATCTTAAAACACAGTCCCGCTTCATGTGCCACATATTCCTGGAACACTCCGTCTATGGGTGGTGTTGCAAAAAATATAACATCTGGACACAGATTGTATCTTCCTGTTTTGCAAAATTCACACTTACCACATGTTTTTCCTGGCTCTAATGCTACTTTATCACCTACTTTAAGATCTTTTACATCCGCGCCTGTCTCCACTACCACGCCACCTGCTTCATGTCCCAGTACAAACGGTGGCTCTACCATATTGGCACCTATTCCACCTGCTTCAAAGTAATGAAGATCAGATCCACATACTCCTACATATTCTATTTTTACTAATACCTCGTCTTTTTTCGGACTTGGAATCTCCCTTTCTGTTAATTCCATTTTCATGACATCTGTCATAACAGCAACTTTCATCTTACCGTCCATGCTAATCTCCTCCTATTATTTTTATATAAAGCTAATCTCAACCTGCTTTTGATGCTATTAATAATCTTTTTCTCTGAATACAATCAGAACCCACAGCCAAAAGTAAAATAATACCTTTAATTACCAACTGCATATAAGAACTTACATTCATTAAGACCATTCCATTGCTCAGAACACCAATGATCAGCACTCCTGCGATAACGTTTGACATCTTCCCAGATCCTCCCGAAAGACTTACTCCGCCTAATGCCACACATGTAATCACATCAAATTCATATCCCAGCCCTGCATTGGGTTGCCCTGTATTTGCTCTTGAAAGCATTACAATTCCCGCGATTCCTGCAAATAATCCTGATAGAGAATAGACTAAACAGGTTATTTTCTTTACCGGAATACCTGATAATTCAGCGGCTTCCATATTACCGCCCAATGCATAAAAGTAACGTCCAAAATATGATTTGTTTAATATGAACACACCAATGATAAAACATACCACCATAATCAAAATCGGAATGGGAATCGCTCCTATCGTTCCCTGTCCAATTTTCAGAAACCCTTCCGAAAATCTTGATATTGGTCGCCCATTACATAGAATGTACGCCAATCCACTGAGGATTGTCTGACTTGCAAACGTCGCTATAAGTGGTGTGATTCCAATTTCAGCGATAACAACTCCATTTAAGAATCCACATAATGTGCTGATAAGCAGTGCAATAATGACTGCCAGAATGGGATTCATTCCCAAGTTGACCATAAAATATGCACACACAATATTAATAAAAGAGATAATAGACCCTGTTGCGAGATCAATGCCTCCCAGTAAGATAACAAAAGTCATTCCTACGGAAGCTACCCCAAAAATCGAGACCTGTTTTGCTACATTAATAAGATTTTTTGCAGTAAGAAAGTTGGGACTTGCTACGGCAAAAAAGAGTACCATTAAGATTAAAAATGTATAGATAGCCCGTTCCTTAATTGCCTTTGAAATATTTTTCATATGTTTAACCCTCCACTTTTGACTTTGACGCAAAACGCATGATTACTTCCTGGTCAAATTCTTCTTTATTCAGTTCACCTGATATGCGTCCTTCCGCTAAAACAAAGATTCTATCGGACATTCCTATGAGTTCGCTCATTTCTGATGAGATCATCAGAACCGATTTCCCTTTTTCTACCAGCGTATTGATCAAGCTATAGATTTCATGTTTTGCACCAACATCAATGCCACGCGTTGGTTCATCAAAAATCAATAGCTCTGTATCAGCTGCCAGCCACTTTGCTAAAACTACTTTCTGCTGGTTTCCTCCGCTCAGGTTTTTAGACAGCTGTTCTATGGAAGGAGTCTTAATGGTAATTTCTTTCCGATACTTTTCTGCTATAGATTGTTCTTTTTTCTTATTAATTACAGCTCCCTTAGATATTCTCTGATAGATCGGCATATTAATGTTATTTTTAATACTCATTCCCAGGAGAACACCTTTTTGCTTTCTGTCTTCCGGAACTAATCCAATTCCAATCTCAATGGCCTCCCTTGGATTTTTAGGTGAAACCTCTCTCCCATTGAAAAGAAATCTGCCCGATGTTTTCTTATTCATTCCGAACATTAATTCAGCAAACTCCGTTCTCCCAGCGCCAACTAATCCTCCAAGTCCGACTACTTCACCTCTATGAATTTTAAAAGATATATCTGTATCGCCATTACCACTCACGTGATCAGCCTCAAACATAATCTCATTTTTTACGCATTCACTACTTCTTTTTGGATATATTTCCGTTAATTTTCTTCCGACCATGAAAGAAATAAGTTCATCCTCATCTGTATCCTCTGCATTTACTGTTTTCACATATTGTCCGTCTCGAAGGATTGTCACCCGATCTGCTAATCTAAAGATTTCTTCCAGACGGTGAGAAATATATATAATGCTCACTCCATTTGCCTTTAATGTGTCTACGATATCATATAGGGACTGCACCTCCTGCTTGGTAAGAGGCGCAGATGGCTCATCCATAATCAACAACTGCGCATTCTGTGAAACAGCCTTGGCTATTTCGACCATCTGCTGATAGCCTACGCTAAGTGTTTTTACTAAAACGTTTGGATCAATTTCGATGTTCAGTGCGTCAAGCACTTTTTTTGACTCATTAACCATAGCTGCACGATCTATAACAATGCCTTTGCGTATTGCCCTGCCTAAAAAAATATTTTCTGCAACAGACAGGTCTCCAACTAAATCGAATTCCTGGTAGATTACTCCTATTCCATTCTCTCTTGAAATAATAGGCGTCATTCTTTCAAATTGCTTCCCGTTGACTATAATAGTTCCCTCTGACGGCGATATTGCTCCACTACACGTTTTTATCAATGTAGACTTTCCTGCTCCATTTTCTCCTACAAGAGCATGAACTTCTCCTCTTTTGATTTCCAACGAAACATCATTAAGTGCTATGACGCCTGGGTAATATTTTGTGATATGCTGTAATTCCAATATATTATCTGCGCTCATAGTTTACCTTCTTTCTTCCCTTTTCTTTTATAATGCCCTGCAACAATCATGTTCATTGCAGGGCATCTATGAATAGTTACCACACTACATGTTATTTCTGGTTAACCATTTCCTCCATGTTCTCCGAAGTAACAGGAATCAAATCTCTATATACATTCTTGTCCATCGTTGTTCCATCCAATAGTTCAACGCCCAATTCATACGCAGTACGTCCGCATACATATGCATTTCCTGTAATTGCAACTACCATTCTGTTGAATTCTCCATTTTCCATTGAAGAGATCGTCTCGTCTGTTAAGTCTGTAGAGAAAATACCAATATCATCCGGAACTTCGCTTCCATAATTTGCTTTTAATGCCTCGTTTGCACCAGCAGCTCCGCCGCCACCAATCGTACATACAACTTTAACCTCCGGATTTGCCTGAAGAATTGTCTCCATTGCATTTAAACCATCCGTAGGATTGATTGCCGGCTGATTAGCAACCACCTTTGCATTCGGTGCAAGTTCTGCAAGCTTGTCAAGAATACCATTTTCACGTTCCAGAAGAATCGGTGTCTGTGGATATCCCAATACTGCAACCTCACATCCCTCATCGCCAAATTTCTCATTGATAAATTCTGCTGCCTGTTCCCCAATAACTGCACCAAGATCATAATTCTTAATAACCCAGTTCACATCTGAATTTTCCATTTCCTCATCCCATGAAACGACTTTGATACCTGCTTCTCTTGCCTTTTTACATGTGTCTTCAATTGCCTCTGCATCTACCGGATTTACGATAATTTCATCTACACCTGAGGTAATAAAGTTTTCCAGTTGATTAATCTGTGTATTTGCATTTTCATTACAGTCCACAACTGTTACGGTATTTCCATCAGCCTCCGCTTCTGACTGTATTGCATCTGCCTGCTGTGCCCATACCTGATTTCCTAAGGTCTGAACAGCAAAGCCAATATTGTATCCACTTCCACCCGTTTTTTCTGCTGCCTCTGCTGATTCTGTACTCTCCACTGCTTCTGTCGTTTCTGCTGCTGTTGTTTCTGTTCCCGCTGTTTCTTTTGCCGTTGTTTCTGCAGTTGTTCCCCCACACGCTGTCAGTGACATAACCATCAAACCTGCCAGTAAAATACTTAAACCTTTTTTCATCATAATACCTTTCCCTCCATTTTAATTTACCTTTGTTCTATTTTCTCAGTCCGATTCACCATTAGGCAAAACAATATACTTACCTGTAGCTCTTTTTTTCGGATCTTTGAGCACGCTTTCCAATTCTTCAAGTGGTATGGCATCAGATACCATTGTAGTCACATCAATTCGATGTGCATTTATCATATGCGTTGCACGTTCCATCCCATAAGGGCTACAATACGAACCCTTAATACTTAGTTCCTTTTGAAATACCATATATGTTTTTAAGTCCATGGTCGCATTGACACCTGTCACTGCAAAATAAATTACTGTACCATGCTTATCAACAATTTCTATTGCCTCCTCCGAAGTCTCTTTCCGACCACAAGTTTCTATAACGGTTTTTACATGATATATTCCGTTATCCTGTAGAACTTTTTGTACTTTATCTTTTACAGGATTAATTGTACAGTAAGCTCCCAGCTTTGTTGCCATAGCACGTTTTTCTTCTACCGGCTCCACTACGGCTACCCTGGCTGCTCCTTTCATAAGTGCAAGTTGTAAATGTAAAAGACCAATGGGGCCTCCGCCGTATATCACAACATCATCTCCAAGTTCTATATCGCTGCGATCTGCACCATTGATGCAGCACGCTAAAGGTTCCGCCATTGCTGCTTCCTGAAAAGATACGCTATCTTCAATATGATGGATCAATCTTGCCGGAACTGTACAATACTGGGCGAATCCTCCATCACGCGTAGTTCCAATCGCTTCCATGTGATCGCAGTGGCTCATGAGTCCCGCCTCACAGTAAAAACATTCTTCACAATTATTTGCCGGATCTGCTACCACTCTGTCACCAACTCTGCAACTGGTCACATCTTTTCCAAGTCTATCCACAATTCCTGCAAATTCATGGCCTTGGATAAGTGGTGGCACCGCTGCCGCCGAACCCTGATCCCCCTCATAAATATGAACATCAGATCCGCATATGCCGCACGCCATAACCTTGATCAGCACTTCTCCTTCCTGTGGCTCAGGAATATCTCTATATTCAACGCGTTCATCTTGTTTTCCATGGAAAACAACACATTTCATTTGTTTTTGCATCTCTATTCTCCTTTCAAACTTTTTAATGCCTATTTTTAATATGTTTTTAAATGTGTTTTACTAACTATTTTAAAATATAGACTGTTTTGTGAAAAATGTCAATATAATTATTTTTATTTTTTACAAAACAGTCATTATGTACAATTTTAGTGTTTCAATTTTGTTTCATTTTACGTTTTACACTTGTTTTTGCTATTCTTTTATATACGATCATTCAATAATATGATCGTTACCATTCAGAACCCCATGGGCAAAATCGCTTCTTCGAAGCTCTCCTTTTGCTTATGTGGTTACTTCGCCAAATAAATTCACAAAAATCAGCTCACTCATGCAAGCATGATTCGCATATTTTTATGAATTTGCTTGGCTCTGAATAGTTACATATGATCAATATAATCATTCACGAACAAGGATGCTGTTCCAATTGCTGCGGCCTCATAACCTAATTTGGACTGCCGTATAAAAGGGTATTCAGACAAATAACCATCTATTGCCGTAATTTTTCCTTTTAGGTATTCCATATATGGACCAATGTATTTGCTGATATATCCTCCAATAATAATATCGGCATCCATAACCATCATAATATCATGAATCGATAATGCCAAATAATCAAGATATTCCTCCCATGCAGCCACGAACTGCAATTCTTTTTTTTCAACTTTTTTAAAAAAATCTTCTATTTTTCCGTCCGCCATATCAGACAGCTGCTTTATGGAGCAATATCCATTTACGCACCCTTTCCGACCACAATAACATTCTTTACCATCTTTTATCATGGTAATGTGCCCAAACTCTCCTGCCCTCTGAGATATTCCTCGAAATGGTTTTCCCGACAAAATAATAGCTCCACCCACTGTCTGGCTTACCATATAATAGATAAATGTGTCTATATCCTGCATCTCTACCTCTGACAAGGCAGCACAGGTAGCATCGTTGCCCAGAACGACCGGACAGGAAAACCATTTACTGATCTTTTCATAAAAGTCATAAGAAATATCAAAGTCTTCTTCTCTTCCCAATATTTTTGTTCCAGACTCATCTATAATTGCAGGAAGTGAACATCCGATTCCCAATATTTTCTCTTCCTCTATACCGCTTTTCTTTATTTCCTCCTCAATGATACTTCTTAACTCCTGAAAAGAATTCTCATCATTTTTCAGATGAAATCTTAAACGTACATTATATCGGACCTCTTTCGACAAATTAATAATCACTATGTTCACATGGTTCGTAGTAAGATCTATTCCTATTGCCAATTTGGCATCTTTCATTGCCTGATAACTCATCGCTTTGCGCCCTCCCTGGGAGTCCAGAGCGCCACACTCTTCCATCAGACCAAGCATTGCTAATTCATTTAAGCACTGTGTTACTGTTGGAACACTGAGATTTAATGCCATCGCCGCTGCTTTTATCGGAACTGCATCTGCCTTCAGCATATATTTCAATACATTTATTTTGTTTTGCTTTTTTACTTCCATATTACTGATTCCCATTTTTATTCCCTCTTCTCATGACAATTATTCTCTTTTATGGTATGAAGTCTTTTCAAAACATTTTGCCGATCCCCATCCATTCCCATACGTTTATTATAATCACAATATGTTTGATATAAAATATTATATTGTTCCTGATTGCTTTTAATTGCGTGATATTCCTGTTCTTTAACGCTGCTCATATTCATGACCGCTTTTTCGTAGCTGTCATAACCTCCTGCGGCTTTCCCTGCTGCCAATGCTGCATAAACAGCCGAGCCTAATGCTGCAGTTTGATCGCTTTCAGCAATTTTTATATCTATTCCTAAAACATCCGCATATATCTGCATTACAAATGGATTTTTTTCACAGATTCCTCCACTGGCTATAATCTCATGAATTTCCACCCCGTTTTCCTCGAATAGTTCCTTGATCATTCTTGTTCCAAAAGCCGTTGCTTCTATCAATGCACGATAGATTTCTTCCGGTTTTGTCTTCAATGTCATTCCAATAATACTTCCAGACAGGTTTCCATCTACATAAGGTGTCTTATTTCCATTCCACCAATCTAATGCCAGGAGTCCGCTTTCTCCTGGTCTCAGTTTTTCTGCTTTTTCATTTAATAAATTATAAACATTGACCTTTTTTTCATCCGCTTCCCGAACATATTTAGCCGGTAGCATGTTATCTATAAACCAGCCGAACAAGTCTCCTACTGCTGCTAAACCTGACTCCAATGCATAATAATCCGGAACAATACCGCTTTTTACATTGCCCATTATTCCTTTACCCGAAAAAGGGTTATCACTCAGTGCCAAAAGAACACTTGATGTTCCAAGAACCATCATCATTTGCCCTTTCCGTGCTATTGCACTCCCAGGCATACCAGCATGAGAATCTATTACTGTCGGTGAAACTGCAATCCCGCTGTTAAGTCCCAGTCTGTCTGCCCATCCATCAGTAAGCGTTCCTATCTTCTCTCCGATACAGCACACTTCGCCTTTCAGCTTTTCCCCTACGAAATTTTTTAAATGGGGTGTGATTTCACTAAAAAAGTTTTTGTCCGGATAACCAGTCTCATTATTCCACCACATTTTATATCCTGCCATAGAACAACTTCTTTTTTCTTCACCTGTTAAAAGCATCGTAAGCCAGTCTCCAGCTTCCACTATTTTATCCGCTCTTCGATATATCTCCGGATCTTCCTCCAAAATCTCCATTACCTTTGGAACCATTAATTCAGAAGATATTTTCCCGCCAAATCTATAATCCTGCATTAAATCCTTTTGTATCAAGTATTCATTTATTCTGTCTGCCTGCTTTTGTGCCGCATGATGCTTCCAAACTTTAACATATGCATTTCTTACCTTTTTAAATTCTACTTTCTCACATAGAGGCTCGTTCTTTTCATCTACCGGCAGCATGGTACAGGAGGTAAAATCTATTCCAATTCCAATTACATCTTCTTTTTCTATATGACTTTCTTTCATTATTTCTTTAACCACATATTCCATAACATCCGTATAATCCCTCGGATATTCCAGACACCACGACACTGGCAGCTTCGAACCACAAGGTAGAGATTCTGTCATTTCACCATGTTCGTATGGCTTAACCGCACTGGCTAATACTTTTCCATCTTTGCATCTCACCAGCACTCCTCTTCCTGACAAAGTACCATAATCTAAACCAATCACATATTTGTTGTCCATTCCTCTCTCCTTTTTAAATGTATTTTATAATGTCTTTTAATATATTAGCATGTTTCTTTTTTTCATACAACATTTTTTAAATTAAATATTAGCTTAATTATTGCAAAAGGTGCAAAACGCAAAAAAATATCTTCCACTTTGTACGTTGATTTTATCAACGTACAAGGGAAGATATTTTTATGAATTTATTTCACATCAGCCTGTCCGTAATATGCATTTGCGCCATGTTTTCTGTAATAATGTTTGTCCTGCAGCTCCTGTGGTGCCGGCTGTACCTGTGGATTGATCATCTCACAGCGCGCTGCCATCTTTGCCACTTCCTCTAAGACTACCGCATTGTGAACTGCCTCATGTGCATCTTTGCCCCAGGAAAATGGACCATGATTCTTACATAATACTGCTGGAACTGCCATAAAATCTTTGTCTTTGAAATAATCTGCGATCAACAGACCTGTATTTTTCTCATAGGCACCGTCGATCTCTTCCTTTGTAAGACATCTCACACAGGGGATCTCTCCGTACATATAGTCTGCATGGGTGGTTCCATAACAAGGAATCCCTCTGCCTGCCTGTGCCCAGCTGGTAGCCCAGGAAGAATGGGTATGTACGATGCCACCCATACCCGGACATGCTCTGTATAATTCCACATGGGTCGCCGTGTCAGAGGATGGATTGTATTTTCCTTCCACCTTATTGCCCTCCAGGTCAACGACTACCATATCCTCCGGTGTCAGTTTATCGTAATCCACGCCGGATGGTTTGATGACAAATAATCCGGATGCTCTGTCAATTCCGCTGACATTGCCCCAGGTAAATGTCACCAGACCGTATTTTGGCAGTAACATATTTGCTTCATATACTTCTTTTTTCAGATTCTCTAACATATTCTACCTCTTTTTTCTGAATTTTATGTTCCTTTGTCTGTTTTATTTCACTCATTCTATCGGATATATGTTCAAACATCAATATCCCCTTTTCAAACGGCTATTTATCCTTTCAATCGAATATAAAAAGCCTTTCTCTTATGCTTTCAGGGAATCAATTGCTGCTCTTTCGATTGGCAGTCCTCTGGTATAACGCTGGATAAAGGTGTTGAAGCCTGCAACATCCTCAGCCTTTGGCTCTATCTTGGTACCCGTCTGCCCGGCAAATACTTTGTGATTCAGGAAGTCATCCAGAGATTCATTTGCCTCTTTATTGATCATGTAGGAGGCCAGCACTGCAATACCCCATGCGCCGCCCTCGCCTGCTGTCTCCATCACGGATACCGGAGCGTCGATGGCTGCTGCCAGGATGCTCTGCCCCACACCCTTTGTCTTAAAGAGTCCACCGTGACCCAGGATCTGGTCTACTTTTACATCCTCTTCCTTGAAAAGGATATCCAGACCTGTCTTTAAAGCGCCCAATGCCGTGAACAGGTTCACGCGCATAAAGTTGGCAAGATTGAATTTACTTTCCGGAGTTCTGACAAATAACGGGCGTCCTTCCTCCATATTAGTGATGTGCTCTCCCGAGAAATAATTGTAAGCCAGTAATCCGCCACAGTCTGCATCGCCTTCCAGTGCCTTATTGTATAAAGTCCCGAAGAGTTTATTCATATCCACTTCCATACCGAAGCTTTCTGCAAATTCTTTGAAAATATTCACCCATGCATTCAGATCGGAAGTACAGTTATTGCAATGTGCCATAGCCACCAGATCACCCATCGGTGTGGTGACCAGATCAATTTCAGGATGCACTTTTTTCAGGTTGTGCTCCAATACGATCATACCAAATACAGAAGTACCAGCAGATACATTACCTGTGCGAACCGCTACGCTGTTGGTAGCCACCATACCTGTTCCTGCGTCTCCCTCCGGCGGACAGATTGGGATTCCTGCCTGTAATTGCCCTGTGGTATCCAGAAGCTTTGCTCCTTTTTCTGTCAAAGTTCCTGCATCTTCACCTGCCACTAATACTTCCGGCAGGATCTCTTCCAGTTTCCATGGGAAATTCTTAGGTGCATTGAGTTCATTGAATTGCCGGATCATTCCAGTATCAAATTTTTTCGTTGCTATATCGATGGGGAACATACCAGATGCATCTCCAACACCTAACACTTTTTCCCCTGTCAACTGCCATTGAATATATCCAGCTAAAGTCGTTATGAATTTAACCCTGGATACATGCTCTTCCTGATTCAAAATTGCCTGATGCAGGTGTGCAATACTCCATCTCTGTGGAATATTGAAGTTAAATACTTTCGTCAATTCCCCGGATGCTTCCTCTGTGATGGTATTACGCCATGTGCGGAAAGGTACTAACAAAGTATCACTCTCGTCAAACGCCATATATCCATGCATCATGGCACTGAATCCAATTGCTTTTAAGGATTTGACACCTGCGTCATATTTTGACTTTACATCTGTTACCATATCCTGATAGCAGTCCTGTAGTCCTGCCCAGATATCCTCCAGGCTGTATGTCCAGATATTATTCTCCAATCTGTTCTCCCAGTCATGTGCACCCGATGCGATAGGTGCGTTGTCCGGCCCCACCAATACCGCTTTGATTCTGGTGGACCCGAACTCAATACCAAGTACGGCTTTTCCACTCTCGATTACTTCTTTGATTTCATTTGTTGACAGACCCATATGATTACCCTCCTATTATTGGAACATCAGCCACTTTTAAATTTGTCCTGTTAAGGAACTATTGTTCCTTAATCCCTCTGGGGTAACCCTTCCTTCGGAAGCATTACATTCGACAAATGGACTGACGCTGCATGTTGCGGTTTCCTATTTTATCACTGCTGTAACCCTCAAGGGCTCGGACAAAGTCCGAGCCTGTATTTCACTTTATTTTACTGATTGACATCGCACAGATTAAGATCCACGTACCGGACTCTGCTTTATCTGTATGCTGCTGCATTCCATCTCAATTCATTTTTAAAGTCTCTGATCCTGGTATCTTTATCGATGACAACGCTCTCAATTCCCATTGCTGCTGCCCAGTCGATCATCTGGTCTACTGTCAAGTCATAAGAGAATGCGGTGTGGTGTGCGCCACCTGCAAGTATCCAGGCTTCTGCTCCTGTAGCGAGATCTGGCTGTGGTGTCCAGAATGCAGTACCAACCGGTAACTTGGGCATTGGTTTCTCCACTTTCTTACAGTCAACTGCGTTGATGATCAGTCTGAATCTGTTTCCAAGATCGATCAGTGATGTGGCTACGGCCGGACCTGTCTTGGAAGTGAATACCAGACGTGCAGGATCTTCTCTGTTACCCATGGACAACGGGCAGACCTTGATGCCGATCTCACCCTCAGCAACTGACGGGCATACCTCCAGCATGTGTGCCTGTAAGATACCTTCTTTCCCTGGTACGAGGTTGTAGGTGTAATCCTCCATCATGGAAGTTCCCTTTGCATCCTTTTTACCGGCGGTCATTAATTTCATCATGCGAACCATGGCTGCGACTTTCCAGTCACCCTCTGCGCCGAATCCATATCCTTTTTCCATCAGTCTTTGAATGGAAAGCCCCGGTAACTGTTTTAATCCGCCCAGCATACCAAAGTGTGTAACAATGGCATGATAATTATTATCCACCAGGAATTTCTCCATACCGATCTCCTGCTGTGCCTGTACCGCAACGTGTTTTTTGAACTCGTCCAGATCACGTCCCTCGTCGATGATCTTATATTGGCTGTAGTATTCCTCTACCAAAGCATCTGTATCTGCTTTGGAAACAGCATCCACATATTCTACCAGATCATTGACACAGTAGTGATCGATCTCCCAGCCAAATTTAATCTGTGCCTCTACTTTATCGCCCTCTGTCACGGCTACGTTATTCATATTGTCACCGAAACGGCAGACGCGAATGTGGGAGGATTCAATAACACCGATTGCTGTTCTCATCCACTCAGCTAATCTTTCCTGTACGGCTGGGAATGACCAGTGCCCCACAATGATCTTTCTCTCGATGCCCATGCGGCTCACAATGTGTCCATATTCTCTGTCACCGTGTGCGGACTGATTCTCATTCATAAAGTCCATGTCGATACTGTCGTATGGAAGTTCTTCATTGAACTGTGTATGTAAGTGGCATAATGGTTTTCTATATTCCTGTAATCCTAAAATCCAGGATTTTGCCGGTGAGAATGTGTGCATCCAGGTGATAACGCCGGCACATGTCTCGTCTCCATTTGCCTCATTAAATGTTCTTCTGATCAATTCATTGGTGATCAGGGTCGGTTTCCATACTACTTCATATGGTAACACACCTGATTTATTCAGATTTTCTACGATGATCCTGGAATGCTCTGCAACCTTTGCCAGACATTCATCCCCGTATAAATCCTGTGATCCTGTACAAAACCAAAACTTGTAATCTTTTCCTGCTTTCATCCTAATCCTCCTATTAAATTATATAGTTTCCTCATAAGAAAAGTATAGGACTTGTATGCATCTCTCTACAAGTTGTTTTTTTAGCAGCACAGGAATCCCTCACCACCAGTTCCGGTTCCACGATCCTTGGCACTCTGCTCTCGGCGTCCGGTATATGATTGATCTTTTCCAGCAGCAGCTCTGCTGCCATTTCTCCCAGCTTTTCCTTGGGGTGGGATACCGTGGTAAGCTTCACATAACCGGATTCCGATATGAGTGAATTGTCATATCCGGTTATGGAGATATCCTCCGGCACGCGAATATCGTAGGCCTTCAATACCTGGATCACCTCCATGGCGATCTGGTCGTTGTAGCAGACGATGGCATCCATCTGACGGTGCTCCTTCACAAATTGTTCTATCATGGCTGCAGGCTTTTTGGCACGATCCTCCGTGTGGAATGTGATCACCAGATCTGGATCATAGGATACCCCGTTCTCCGTGAGGGCTTTGATATAGCCTTTGTGTCTGGCAGTTCCCTGGCTGTCATCAATCTTAAAGATGCCCACAATTTTCCTATGCCCCAGCTCCAGGAGATATTTCGTCAGGAGATAACCGCCCTGCACGTCATCCATAATAATATTTGCCCTATCCTTCATCTGGGGATACGTTCCCTGTATGAAAATGTAGGGAATCTGCAGTTTGTCGAATAGTTCATACAGATGAGTATGTCTGCAGTAAATCTCACTTTTGCTAGGTTCGATGATGATACCGTCCACATTTTTTGTCAGAATATCTTCTAAAGCTTTCGCCTCATTTTTCTGAGAATTTCCCGTATTTTTCAAGATGATGCTATATCCATTTTCCGTGAGTACATTGTCCATTCCCTGTATCAGTCTGGGGAAAATGTAGTCTGAGATGTAAGTCGTGACTACTGCGATATTTTTGGAACTTTTACTGTTCCGATGACGCTCCGTACAAAATGTTCCCAGGCCATGCGTCGCCTCCAGCAATCCCTCGTTTTCCAGGATCGACAGCGCTTTTCGCACTGTATGCCTGCTCACGGAAAAGGATGCGGATAATTCATTTTCCGAGGGTATCTTGTCCCCAGGCTTTATCTTCCCACTGTTCATGTCTTTTCGAAGACTTTCCATTACAATATAGTACTTTGCTCTACCATTTGACTGTGCCATAATTCCCTCGCTTGTCTAGACAAGTAAACGCTGTGAAATAGAACTCTACTTCACAGTATCATGATCCTCTCTGTCTTCCTCATGGATCTCAACAGCTTCCACTTCCGGAATTTCTTCCGTTTCCTGGTCTTCTGCTGACACTTCCTCCATATCTGTAGCCGGCTGTGCGTATTCTCCGTGGGACATTGCTTTCAGTGACAGCCCTCCCAGTGGAACTGCGATTATGGTAAATACCACCATGGCTACGATGACCACAATCTTATCCGTTCCCGCAGCAGTTCCCACTGATCCGGATAGCTGATAAACTGTATACAGCAGATACACAGATACCACAATTCTAAGAATCAGAGACCCTTTTGTTACAGTATATTTCTTTTCCTTATTACTATTATTACTATTGTTATTGTTACTACTGTTACTGCCATTGTTTCCATTTTGGTTGTTTTCGTTCATTTGTATACCTTGTCCCTTTTTGTTTTATCTATTTTTTCTTTGTTTATTTTTCTATTTATGTTTTATCTTTTTTTCTATTATTATCTACGTAAATAGATTTTTTACAGATCCTCTTACCACAATCTCCGAGTCAAACTCATAGGTGGCATCAAAGGATGGATTCTCTATAAGGTGTATAAGATTCTCAGAAACCTTGATGCCAAGCTTTTCCATGGGATGTGAGATAGAGGTAAAGGGAATATCGCTCAGAGATGCAAGATCCGAGTTATCGATTCCGATAATGGACAGATCCTCCGGTATGGCGATTCCTTCCTTTTGACAGATCTCCTCCAGTAAGAAGGCGATCTCATCATTATAGCAAAAAACTGCTGTACATCCTTTCATACGCGTTAATATCTGTTTTTTCTCATCCTTCAGGTCTCTCATATATTCCGTGTCAAGCCAGATAATGTTGGTATCATTCAGCTTGATATCCGCCTCCAGCATCGCTTCCACATAGCCTGCATATCGCTGGTGTCCCTGGCCATCATCCGCTTTAAAGATTGCTGCGATCTTTTTATGACCTTTTTGTATTAAATATTGGGTGACTTTTTTACCCATCAATTTATCATTCAGTGCCACGTGGGGTGCCTGTAATGTCGGATAATAACTGTTAAAAAAGATTACCGGAATCCCTCTATCCATGATCTGTTCATAGAACATGAGGTTGGGATTAGGCAAAGCACTTTTAGTCGCTTCCACGATGAGACCGTCAATATTATTTTTTTCCAGGATATTCTGAATAATATCACGTTCTCTTTCTATTTTATTATTGGTAAAAGCGATCTGTACCATATAGCCTTCCCGAGAAAGTGTCTTCTCGATTCCCTTAATGATATTCGGGAAAATATAACTGTCCACATAAGTACTGACCACTGCAATATTCATCGTTTTCTCTGTTGCTGCAACACAAGAATCCGTGCCACTGATATAAGTGCCACTTCCCTGTATGCGAGTCAGCAGACTCCTCTGTTCTAACACATCAATGGCATGACGGACTGTCTGTCTGCTGATGTGGAACATTTCACTCAATTCATTTTCGGAATATAGTTTATTTCCAGATTTAAATTCGCCGCTCTCGATTTTTCCCTGTATCCAATTAACGATTTCCAGATATTTTGGTTCTCTCGATTTCATATTATTTAATAGGGCTGCCTCCCCAGGCAGCCCATCCCCACAATCCTAGTGCGTTACACTTAGTATACATTCTTCACTCCATAATTGAAACCCATTATTTTATGATTTTAACCTATGTACTCCTTAGCCTGATTGCTTTCCAGCTTAGCATTATTTCGTAATCAGAACAATTATTAACCTTTTTTACGTTTTGACAATAAGTCTACTGTTACAGCGCCAAGCAATACGGCACCTTTTACGATTTTCTGAATATCTGTTGACCATCCATATAATGACATACCGTTATTCAGGATACCCATGATGAAAGCACCTACAACTGCTCCGATAATGGTACCAACGCCACCGGCTGTTGCTGCACCACCAATGTAACAGGAAGCGATGGCATCCATCTCGAAACCATCACCGGCTTTTGGAATGGAAGAACCGTTACGTGCACAGAGAACGATACCTGCTACTGCACTGAGGATTCCCATGTTGGTGTATACCCAGAAAAATACTTTCTGTGTATTGATACCGGATAATTTGGCCGCTTTTGCATTGCCGCCCAGTGCATAGATCTGACGGCCTGCCACTGTCTTACTTGTGATAAAGTGATATACAGCTACCAATACGCCCATGATCAATAACTGGAATGGAATACCGTTATATTTTGCTAATTTGTAGAATACGAAAAATTCAATGGCAATGATTACAACTAATTTTGCTACTGTCTGCCATACCGGATTTAAAGCAAATCCGTATTTCTGTTTTGTTTTCTCATTTTTGATCTCTGACAATACGATGAGTACTGCGGCTACAACACCTACAATAATACTGATCATATCCAGTTCTCCAGACCCAAATGGAATTTTTATAGTGGGTAAGAAGCCTGCACCGATATAGGTATAATTGGTAGGAAGAGGCCCTTTTGTCTGTGCCTGTAATACAGTGTAGGTAAGGCCACGACCCATAAGCATGGTTGCCAGGGTAACGATAAACGGTGGAATCTCCAATTTTGCTACGAAGAAGCCTACGAACACACCGGAGAGCAGACCAACTGCTAATGCCACGATGATTGCAATCCACATATTTGCTTTGTAGTCGATCATCAGGATACCTACGAAAGCACTGCTTACTGCTACGATAGATCCGACACCCAGATCAATGTTACCGGTCAATACGCAGAGCAACATACCTACTGCCAGGATAACTACGTATCCGTTCTGCATGATCAGGTTGTTAATATTCATAGGAGACAGGTTCGATCCCTTTGTTAAAGCTGAAAAAATTAAGAATACTGCTATCAATACCAGCACCATGCCGTATTGTTTCATGTCAAGATTTACTGTTTTTTTCTTTTCCATGTCTATTCATCCTTTCTGTTATGAGCCATTATGCACTGCATAATACCTTCTTGTGATAATTCTGACTTGTCTAATTCACCTGCTATCTTTCCTTCATTGATAACGTATACACGATCACAAGTTCCGATTACTTCAGGCATTTCTGACGAAATAACAATAACGGCTTTTCCAGCCTTTGCTAATTCGTTAATAACGCAATAGATTTCATATTTTGCACCTACATCAATACCACGGGTAGGCTCATCCAGAATCAATACGTCCGGCTGCGTCAGCATCCATTTTGCCAGAACGACCTTCTGCTGGTTACCACCTGACAGGGAGCCCACTTTCTGGTCAATGGAATTTGCCTTGACATTAATTTTCTTTTTATATTCCTCAGCAGCGATGATCTCATCATTGTCATTGACAATACCATTCTTGGAGAAGAAATTACGCATTGCTGCCATTGTCATATTTCCTTTGATACTGTCGATCAGTACCAGACCATATTGTTTACGGTCCTCTGAAACATATGCCAGTTTATTATCAATTGCATCTTTTACCGATTTGATATGTACTTCTTTTCCATTGATCTTGATCTGACCAGATATCTTCTGTCCATAAGATTTACCGAAAATACTCATGGCAAGCTCTGTTCTGCCTGCACCCATCAGTCCTGCAAATCCTACAACCTCACCTGCTTTTACATGGAAATTTACATCAGATATGATCTGTCTGTCAATGTCATCGGGATGAAATACATTCCAGTTATTTACTTCAAATATAGTGTCACCAATTGTAACACCTTCTCTGGCAGGATAGCGGTTCGTAAGTTCACGTCCTACCATACCTTTGATAATTCTGTCCTCCGAGAAATCATCCTGTCCCTTGATCAATGTCTCAATGGTCTTGCCATCACGAATAACTGTGATTGCATCTGCCACATAACTGATCTCGTTCAGTTTATGTGAAATTATAATACATGTGATACCCTGTTTCTTTAACTCCAGCATGATTTCCAGAAGATGTTTACTCTCTTCATCATTTAATGCTGCTGTAGGCTCATCCAGTATTAAAAGCTCAACCTTTTTTGCCATGGCTTTTGCGATTTCTATTAACTGTTGCTTACCAACGCCAAGAGAATTTACAGGAACGTTGACATTTTCACTGCCAAGTCCTACTTTTTCCAGCATTTCGTGGGCTCTGCTTCTGGTTGTGGTCCAGTCAATTACCCCCTTTACAGAGGTTTGTTCATTTCCCAGGAATACATTCTCGGCGATGGACATATAGGGACTTAATGCCAGTTCCTGATGGATAATAACGATTCCTTTTGTTTCACTTGCTTTGATATTATGAAATTGGCAGGTCTCTCCCTTGTAAACGATATCGCCGCTGTATGTTCCATAAGGATACACACCCGACAATACATTCATCAATGTTGATTTACCGGCTCCATTTTCACCACAAAGTGCGTGAATCTCCCCGCGTTTTACTTTTAGATTAACATCATCCAAAGCTTTTACACCGGAGAATTCTTTTGTTATGTGATTCATTTCCAAGATATAATCAGACATTCTCTCAGCTCCTTTTGCTTATACATTTAAAAAAGGCGGCGGCAATGGTGCCGCCACCTTTGTTTCAAACAATTGTGATTACTCAGCTAATTGCTCTTCTGTGTAGTATCCACCATCAACGATGATTTCTTTGTAGTTATCCTTATCTACTGCAACTGGTGTGCAAAGATATGAAGGAACTGTGATCTTACCGTTGTTGTACTGCTCTGTATCATTAATTTCAGGTTCTGCACCTTCCATAACTGCCTGTACCATGGTTACACATTTCTCAGCTAAGAGACGAGTATCTTTGTAGATAGACATTGTCTGTGTTCCAGCGATGATGTTCTTTGTAGCCATAAGTTCTGCATCCTGTCCTGTGATCAATGGCCAGTTGTCAGTTGTATATCCAGCACCTTCAAGAGCTGCTTTACATCCATAAGCGAAACCATCAAATGCTGTAGCGCAGATGTCAAGATCTTCGTCAGCATAGAATCCTGTTAAGTAGTTCTCACAGTTCTGCTGAGCTGTTTCCTGTGACCATCTTAAGATACATGTATCTTCGAAAGAAGTTCTTCCTGATTTACATACTAATGTACCATCATCAAGGTATGGCTGTAATACTTCCATCAAACCATCGTATAACATTTTAGCGTTGTTATCATCAGGTGAACCCATGAAGAATTCGATTGTGTAAGATTCTCCAGCCTCTTTTGCTGCTGCCAAATCTTTTGCTGTTTCGATGTATTTACCGATTGCTGTACCAACACCCTTGTTATCGAATGTTGCATAATAGGAAACAGCATCTGTATCCATTAACAAACGATCATAAGCGATGATTGGGATTCCAGCATCTTTTGCCTGCTGCTCAACATTTACTAATGCTGAAGAATCGATAGATGCGATAACTAAACAGTTAGCTCCGTTAGCGATCATGTTCTCAATCTGTGATACCTGAGCCTGAACATCATCTTCTGCGTACTGAAGATCTACTTCATATCCGAGTTTCTCAAGTTGTTCTTTCATGTTTGCGCCATCATTGATCCATCTTTCAGATGACTGTGTAGGCATTGCAACACCGATTTTTCCGCCTGCTGTTGTAGCTTCTGCTGCGGCCTCTGTCGCTGCTTCTGTTGTGTCTGCTGCTGCAGGAGCTTCTGTTGCTGCTGTGTCAGTTGTTGCTGTTTCAGCTTTGCTTCCGCATCCAACTAACATGGTTGCTACCATTGACACGCAAAGGATAGCACTTAATAATTTTCTCTTCATTTTAATTTCCTCCCTAGAATAAAATTAAAGAACTTGTATTTACAATCTGTACGAAATGTACAGTTTTGTACAATTTGTTATGTATTGAATCATTTTTCTGTAATTTTAAAATGTATGTACATTTGCAACACTTTATTTTTCTTGTTTCCGTTATTTTCCTTGTGCAAGACGTATATATTTTTTTGGTTTATGTGGTTGATTTAGTAATAATATACAACTTATTTTTCAGCTTGTCAATTCATTTTTACCATTTTTCTTATTTTCAGGTAAAATATGTATGTACAAGTTTGATAAAAAAAACACAACTTATCAATTCTAGTTGTACATGTTGATAAGCTGCGCCTTTTTCCTCTATATGTTGTGTATGTTCTGTTCAAATAAATATTTGAACTCAATTTACTCTGTTTGTGAATCCTCTGATGAAGGTTCTGTTTCCGGCTGCAATTCATCTGTCGGATCATCCAGTATATTCTGTTCCGTACCATCCTCCATTAATTCATCCACGGTCTCTTCCCTTAATTTAAAACCCTGTACCACTTCTTCCAGTTCAGCCGCAAGATTAGCCAGCCTGGTGGTGGTCGCTGATACTTCCTCCTGGTTGGCAGCTTCCTCCGTAACAATGGCACTGATATCATTGATCTCCATGACATTGCTGTCCGCGGCATTATGGATTACCTGGACGCCATCTGTGGTCTCTGCCATGAGGTCAGACAGATTCTGAATCTTATTGATAATATCCAGAACATCTCCGTTGACCACTTCTGTTCCTTTTTTGATCAATTCAAAGCTGCCTCTGGTTTCCTCTGCGATTTCATTTCCTTTATCCAACTGCTCAAGACTTTCCTTCAACTGACCGCTCATGGATTCCGCATCCTTCTGAACGGCATTGATCATTTTTCCAATTTCCTGTGCTGCGTTCTGTGAATCATCCGCAAGCTTTCTAATCTCTGTTGCCACCACTGCAAAGCCTCTGCCGGCTTCTCCGGCTCTCGCTGCCTCTATGGATGCATTTAATGATAACAGGTTGGTCTGCTCTGCGATCTCAGAGATGCTCCCCAGGACACGCGTCATCTGTTTCGTGCTCTCACTGAAAGATCTGAATACCTCTGCCATGGTATTCATGGTCTTATTTACAGCATCCATCTGGGATACATATGCTTCGATATTTTCCGATCCCACGCCCGCCTTTGCCATGGTATCATCAGAACTTGTCTGAATGCGCTCTGCGCTTTGGCTGACTTCCCCGGAGATGGAACCCATAGCTGTCATCTGTTCCATGATCTTGCGCGCTTCCGCGGTCTGTTCCTCCAGTCTGCTCAACATGGCCTCGATGGCTTCTGATATTTTCTGACTGCCTTTTGCATTTTCACCGATACTGATGTCTACTGTCTGGGTAGCCGTCTTCATTTCCCCGGTTCCCTTTGTCACTTTTTCTATAATCCCTGTCAGATTGCCCTTCATCCGATTAAAGGCAATCCCCAGATCTCTTGTCTCATCATTGGTGTGAATGACGATGTCATCCTGAGACAGATCTTCATCCGCCAGAACCGCCAGCTTTCTCTGTAATTCCTGCATAGGTTTTGTAATGTCACGGGATACTTTGATCGCCAGCGCGATAGCTGCGATACCTACCGCGATTACGAAAAATACCAGCATCATGATAGTCTTGCTGAAATTCTCCTGGATCTCTTTCTGTATATCCTCACTTCGAGTCACTTCAAAGGTCAGTAATGTCTCCGCATTGATGCTCAGGAAGTTCGCTTCATTGCTCATATTCTTAGCAAATTCCGCTCCTGCAGAGGAGAAATTATCTCCACATGCCGCCCTGAGATCATTAAAGTACTGCGTATATTTCTCAACGGAAGATTTTATTGGTGTTAATTGATTTCTGTTCTGATTATATTTCACATCATCACCGATATTCGCTTCTATTTCCGTGAGATATTGATTCATCAAGTCAACATTCTCTATGTATTCACCGTCTGTGATGCTGCCTCCCGAGGTACACAGATTGATCATGGTAGCTGCCATCTTACCGGAGTTAGATTTGATAAATGTAATCTTACTGATATTTTCCAGCACTGAATTATATTCACTGCTGAACTTCATGGCCTGCATTCCCAGTATGCACATAAGCACCATCATAACTGCGATGATGGAAAATGCCAATGTATTAATTTTCCTGCCAATACTGATCTTTTTCCCCGATTTCTTTTGTTTTCCTGCTTTGCCTACTTCATTCACCGTATTTGGGGCTTTGCTTTTTTTGAGCGCAAGCTTTCCCCATTTTTTATTTTTTATATCCCCTGACTTCTTCATCTGTATTTCCTCCGTATAGCATTTATAGTCTTTCTCACAGTTCCAAAGACCTAGAGATATTATACTTGAATCCATTCTGTTAATCAAGCAAGTTATGCAAATCGTATATTTTCGAAATGATTTTCACGGAAATTCGAACACTTTGCATAAAGCATGTGTACTTTAGCATATTTGTGGATGTATTTTTATATATTTATAAAAAACTGCAGGTACTCTCATTGTACTCACATTCTAAAAAAAGCAGACTTATTTGTCTGTTTTTACTGTTTTTTGCGATATTTTCCATCGTAACAGGTTACTATTTTCATTGTCATACAGATGCCTATCTTTTTCACCAATATACACAGACTCTTTTTGCAGAGCAGATGAAGGCAGATACACTGGGCATGCATTATACCATTGCCAGACCAGCCGACTATGATATTGCTTACACCGTCACTCTTCCCAATTACGATTCTTCATCTTATGTTAACCAGGGCATGTTCCTGGAAAATCAGCGGAAGATATTGACATCCATTGACCCTGAACAGTTAACCCCTGAGGATGCCCTTTCCCATGAGCTCCTGATAAATTCCATGAATCAGCAGATGGCTGGACAAGAATTCCCCTTTTACTCCGAACCTCTGTCCCCAGGGTCCGGCATGGTATCACAGCTTCCCATTTTATTGGCAGAATATTATTTTCTGGATAAACGGGACGTGGAGGATTACCTTGCGCTTTTATCCTGTATTCCATCCTATTTTTCCAGCATTGAAGATTACGAGCGTACCCGTGCCAGGTCTGGTCTGTTCATGCCTGCCTACAGCTCCGAAAAGATCATCCGGCAGTGCAGCAGCATCCTTACTCCCGAGAGTATCCGGGATCACTCCCATTTCCTGATGACGACCTTTCAGGATCGCATAGAGAAATTATCAGAAACAGCGGTGCTAACTTCTGCTGAAATGGAAGCCTATACCTCCGAAAATAAAAGAATCTTACTGGAATATGTGATCCCCTCCTACCAGAAATTGAGTAATACTGTCAAGGAACTCCAAGCCTCCTCGCAGAATGAAAATGGTCTATGCTACTACCCAAAGGGACGGGAATATTATGAATATCTGGTAAAGCAAACCACCGGAAGTGCCAAAACGATCCCCGAAATCAAGTCCTTACTGCAGGAACAGCTGCGAAAAGATTATACAGAGCTCATCAGATTATACGATTCCTTAAAAGGCTGCGGGGACTCTTCCCCCATCCGTTTTCCCTTCCAGGACCCTTCCCTCATGCTGCAGGATCTGGAAACACGTATGAAAAAGGCCTTTCCGCCGCTCACTGCTACCACAGATTTCATACCTGCCTGTACCGTAAAAAAGGTGAGTCCCAGTCTGGCGGATTATGTAAGTCCGGCCTTTTATCTCACGCCACCCATCGACCATATGGATGAAAACAGTATCTACATCAATGAAAAATCTATTTTGGATGATCTGGAATTATACACTACATTAGCCCATGAGGGGTATCCCGGGCATCTGTATCAGACCTTGTCCTTTCAGCAGCTCAGTTTTCCTGACCCTGTCCGTAATCTGTTATTTTACGGAGGCTATACAGAAGGGTGGGCGCTATACACAGAAAATTATTCCTATGACTACGCAAAAGAACTGTTAAGAGCTAACACCTCCCACTATAATACCTCCACGGATGCGCAGATTGATCTGTATCGCTGTAGTCGTGATCTGCAGCTGTGCATGTATTCTATTCTGGATATTGGGATTCATTATGATGGTCTGAAATACGAAGAAGTGTATTCCATGCTGGCAGAATTTGGCATTACCGATGAGGAGACAGCCCGGAATATCTATGAATATATCGTGGAGGAGCCCGCTAACTATCTGAAATACTATCTGGGCTATCTGGAAATATTGGAAACGAAAGCTTCCTATAAAAAAATATCCGGTAGTCACTACAGCGAGATAAGTTTTCATAAAAATATGTTAGAGCTGGGTCCTATGGACTTCGAGACTCTGCGAAAGCATTTGAATCAATAAAGATTTTTTTATAGTGAGAATACCTCTTATGTATCTGTATTCTCACTTGTATCTGTATTCTCACTATAAAAAATGAACGATTAAATTAATTACTTGATAATTCTTGTGATTTATATTACTTTTGTAAGATTATAAATTGTTTTCTACTTTCGATCTTTCACTGCCTTTATAATTGCATCAACCATTTCCCTTACGCACTCTTCTCTTGATGGTGCATTAACAATACCTGATGTAGATCCTGATCCATCTGCACCATTAATAACTACTTTATAACAATCTTCTCCTGTGGTAATACCGGAGGCTATCATTACCTTTACATTTGGATTAACTTCTCTAATCTCGCGGCAACAATCTATGGTATAAAACGCATCTGCGGTAGTTCCGGTTCCAATTAATACTGTAGGTTCTGCAAGGATAATATCCGGATCTAATATAGCTAACGCTTTAGATTCCAAAGTAGAATCAGCACATACAATCGTCACAAGACCAAGCTCCTTTGCTCTTATAATGCATGCGCTTATCTCAGCAAGTGTTTTTTGATGTTCTGCATGGTTAACTACTACCGCTTTCGCTCCTGCTTCAACCAATGATTCCGGCAAAACTGCTCCCATTCCACGTCCCGGCTTTAAAGAATCCATATTTTGTGCCGTGACAATTATGTTTTTTGTATGTTCTGCTATTCTTCTTATATCTGCATATGGGCATGTATAAAAAATCATTACATTCTTTTCTTCACAAATACGGTCTACTTCCAAAGCAAGTTCTAATGATTCATCTCCCCAAAGATATGATTTGGGATTTACAAATAAAAATGGGACACTAACATTCGTCATAATAAAAACCATACCTTTCCTTTTACTGTATACATTTTCTATTTACGATTCATGTCATAATTTATAAACGCATTCACTTTGGGCTGAGATGAACACCCTTTTACAAATTCATTGGTTAAAAATGCATCTATCAATTCTTCACGTAGTTTATTTCCAATTGTAAATGCTCCCATACAAGCAATGTTTGCATCATTACTAAGCCTTGCCCTTTTTGCCGAATAAATATCCGAAAGTAACGCAGCATAAGCTCCTTTCACTTTATTAGCAGCTATGGATACTCCAAGACCTGTACCGCAAATCAAAATTCCTCTATCATATTCTCCGCTTGCAACAGCTTCTGCGACACCGATTGCTGTATTTGCATAAATAGGATCTTTACTGCCAAAATCTTTCGTTTCTCCATATTTTTTACTTTCTATAAATTTGATAAGTTCTTCCTTTGCCTCCTGAGCATTGGGATCACATCCGATTGCTATTTTCATACGATTTCCTCCTTATTATTGTCAGCATACACTTTTTATTCTTTTACTGAATCCATTGCCTGATCTAAAATTCGGGCATTCAAAATCGTTTCCTCTTTTGATATAAGCGGTTTTTCTCCATTTAATATACAACGACAGAACTGTTCTATTTCAAGCTTATAATTATCCGGGCACATCACTGTATATTGAATCTTCTTTTCATTTATAATTTCCACACTATCAGTAACGCCTTCTATTACCACTGTAAATTTTTGAAGATTTCTGCAATTAAAATTACATGGAACTTCAATTCTTCCCTTTTCTCCAACTACTGCATAATATCCTCGCGAATAAGAGTTCAGAGAAGAATAACTTGCCGCCTGTATACCATCTTCATATTGAAGCAGCGTTGTATTACTTACATCAACTCCATAATTCCAATCCATCTCTGCAAAAGATTTCACGCGCAATGGTTCCCTTAATCCTAACAAATAACTGATTGTACTAATGTTATAGCAGGCCATATCGTAAAATGATCCTCCTCCGAGAGACTGATTCATACGGATATTGGTTCCATCTTCAAGTACATCTGTTAAATGTGATTCTATATATTTTACTTTTCCAATTGTTCCTTTATCAATTACTTCCTTAACTTTTTGAATCAGTGGCGCATGGCGAAATGCAAATGCTTCCATAAGAAGGACACCTTCCTCTTCGCAAATGCCATACATCTTTCTCGCTTCCCTTTCATTTAACGCCAATGGTTTTTCACACAGAATATGTTTGCCCGCCTTTGCTGCCTTTTCTACCCATTCAAAATGTTTTGCATTGGGAACAGGAATGTACACCGCATTCACTTTCTTATCGGCTAGCAGAGCATCATAATTATCATATTTCTTTTCAATTGGAAAGAGTTCTGCAAATTCATTTACTCGTTCAATACCTCTGCTTGCAACTGCATACAAAACAGCATTCTGTGCATTCAAAAGTCCCGGAATCATTCTGACCTTAGCAATTGAAGCACATCCTAAGATTCCCCAATTAACTTTTTTATCCATATTACACTTCCTTTTATAATATAATTGTACACTTTTATTGATTGTCTAATGATCCTTCCACAAATTCTCTCATTCCCTGGAAAATCAAGTAAACTGAAGTGGCTCCTGCATCCTGATGTCCGATTGCTCTTTCAAGAAGTGATTTTGCACGTCCAAATTTTGCAATATATTTTTTAGTATTTTCCATTCCAATTCTGGCACCCTCTTCTGCTGCTTTCAGTACCTCCAGCAATGTTTTTTCACTGTTCAGCTCCATCGCCTCTATCGCCGGAGCAAGTGCATCAACCATTGTCTTATCTCCGACCTGTGCACTTCCTCTTTCCTGTATTGCCACAAGACTTTTTCGCTCCATCCTGGCAATGTCCATCGCACTCATCACTTCCTTGGGTTCCATTCCTTTGGCTCCTGCCAGATACAAGCTTCCAAAGATAACACCTGATGCTCCTCCCATTGACATGAGCATTGCCTGACCCGCTGTTTCAAACAGTTCATAAGCGTTCTTCGTTCCTTGCATTGCAAGCAATTTCTTCTTTGCTTTCTGCATGCCTCCTGCCATACCAATTCCATGATCTCCATCGCCAATCGCGCTGTCCACTTCTGTCAAATATGGTTTGTTTGCAATAATCTTATCTGCTATATAAAGCAGCATATTTCTGACATCCTCTGCCTCCAGTTCTGTTAATACACCATTTTTACTTCTTGTAATCTTTGCAGGTGTAACATCCGTTTCATCGAATTCTATCTCTTCATCTTCCTCGTCATTGGTAGCAACTTCACCAGAGACCGATCCTTTTGCATAATATGGTGAGAAACATGGTGCATCGTAATATGCTTTTAATTCATCGTCCATTTTAAGAAATGTAATAGAAAATCCACCCATTTCCATACAGGTACAGTAAGTTTTGATTTCCGTATCATATACTTTTAAACCATCTTTATGTATCCTTTTATATAATTCATAATATACAAGATTCAATTCAAGAAGCGGTGTTGATCCAAGTCCATTAACAAGAACAGCAATTTCATCCTCCGCCTTTAAATTCATTTCCACTTTTAATTCCCTGTACATTCTATCTACCATATCACTACATGGCATCATTTTCGTACGTTCTATCCCAGGCTCTCCATGTAAACCCATCCCAAATTCCATCTCATCATCTGCGATTTCAAATGTTGGCTTTTCATTTCCCGGAAGTGTACCCGGTGAAGTTGCAAGTCCGATTGTATTGGTGTTATCTCTGGCTTTTTCTGCAATACGAACTACTTCTTCGAGACTATGTCCTGCGTCACAGGCAGCCCCTGCAATTTTAATTGTATAAACATCGCCAGCTATACCACGTCGATCTGTAATTCTTTCTCTGGGAGCTGATGCAAAATCGTCCCATTCACGAACATGTGCTGTTTTAATACCTTTGGCCTGACACATCTCCTCGGCCATATCAAAATTTAAATTGTCTCCTGCATAGTTTCCGTATATGAAAAGAACACCTTTTCCCTGGTCTACCGCTTTTGCTGTTTCCATAATTAATTCCGGATTGGGTGATGCACAAATATTTCCACACGCAACACCATCTGCAAGACCTGCACCACAATAACCTGTAAACAGTGGTTCGTGTCCACTTCCTCCACCAATCACGAGTGCCACCTTATCTTTTCTTTTTCCCTTATAAACAAATGCATTATATTCATCTATTTTTTTATAGTATTTTCGATAAGCGGTCAAATAACCCGCTAAGCTTTCTTCAACTACATTTTCTACATCTATGTTTAAAATTTTTTTTGTACTCATCGCAGCCTCCTATTCCACATTTCTATGATTTTTCGACATCTTTTCAAATGTTAGTCCTGGTGTCTCATCAACAATTGTCATTATGATAATATCAAACAATATTAAGAGACACTGCTCAAACAAATTTCCCATTGGCTGAAAAGAAGGAACTACATCATCTGTTCCACGATATACTGCTGCCGGGACAAAAAATACTTTATCTGCTAAATTTCTGGCTGTTGCTCCACTTGGTGATCCCGTTACGACATAAATCATAGCTCCCGCCTCTTTTGCACGTTCGCAGATATAGTTGATATGTCCAATCCGTCCATCACCTAATGTTGCTATTAACAAATCCCCCGTTACTAATGATGGTGTTGTATCATCCCATATCCAGTGAATTTCTTTTCCCATATGCATCAGTCTCATGGCAAATGCTCTGGTAGCCATTCCTTCTCTTCCAACTCCGATAAGGAAAATCCGATCATGTTTTTTTATTTCTTCAATAAATACTCTCATTCCAGACTGATCAAGTTTTTCAAATACCTGTTTATATTCACATAGTATTTTTTCATACATCTCTTTGTATTCCAATTCCCGTTACCTCCTTAGCATCCCAGCTCTTTATGAAGATAATCCATTGTTTTTTTCATTCCCTCATATACCTTGTCATCATCTTCTTCAAATATCGTAACAACTTCCAAATACTGTGTCAGGTTATCAAGTCCAGCCTCAGTAGTCGCCTTTTTAATCAATTCTGGTGTAACTATTCCACCTTCATGTGTAAAATCCCAATGTCTGTCTAGTAATCCATCTGTCTGCTGTAAATGAATAGATCCTATATATGGCGCACATTTTTGAAACCAAAGTTCAATATCGGCCTCTTCTTTTAAAAGTGGTTTATAAAGCGCATGTCCCCAATCCACTAAAAGTCTGATTGGAATATCTGTTCCTTCTAAATCTTCCATCATCTTTATACAAACTTCAGGACTATGTGGAAATTCTGTAATCAGAGGAGTTGCCTCTATATGGATTTCTTCTAACCCTTTTATTTTTCCATACTTCGCCAATGCTCTTAAATACGCAAGCATCTCTTCATATAATTTTTTTCTTCTGGACAAATCTCTCGCATCATCATAAGACATTCCACCAACCGGTGTTCCCATCACTTTCCCGCCCATTCTGACTGTCATATCAATGGCTCTTTTAAAGAAAAGAAATGCAATATCTCTCTGCACTTTAGAAGGTGCCAGTAAATGTGCAAAACTATAGGATGCAAGTCCTCCAAATGTTGCATCAATCTCAATACCTTCACTCTCAAAAGCTTGTTTGTACTGATCTATCATGATATCTCTCTGCTCATCCGGCCACCAGGGATCAATAAGATCCCAGGTAAACTGCACATGTTCAACGCCAAAATCATTTTTTACCATACCAGCAAGTTGTACTGGATCAAGCCAACGTTTAACCGCAAATGATAAATTTAATCCCAATTTCATTAATCCACACATCCTTTTCCTATTGTTTTGTCTACGTTTAGTTTAATTTTATTCTTTTTTGTCTGTTCTCACGTACGATATTTGAAATAGAACTAAATGAAATTGCAAGAACAACCACAATACCACTTACTGCTGACTGCCAGTAAGAATTCACTCCGAATAATACAATAATATTTTGAATAATAGTGATAACTGCTGCTCCGATGAGAGCACCTGCCGGGTTACCAACACCACCAGTCAAAGAAATACCTCCAATAACGGATGCTGCAATGGAATTCATTGGCCAGTCTTCACCGATTGCCGTCTGTGCAGATCCAAGGCGACATACATATAAGAGTCCTGCAAGTGCAGAAAGTAATCCTACAACGGAATAAATCATTACGCGAATACGATCAACCTTAATTCCAAGAATCTTCGCTGCTTCTTTACTGTTACCGATTGCATATATGTAACGTCCCGTTTTTGTTTTTTTGATCATGAAAAGTACAAGAACTAAAACAATAATACAGATTACAAATGGAATCGGAATTGGTCCAAGTGCCTTCTTTCCAAGGAACTGAATATCCGCTGGAATTCCTGTTACAGCTTTTCCCTTTGTAATTACAAGGTTAATGCCACCGTAAACACCTTGCATACCAATCGTTGCTACCATAGAGTTCAGCCGAAGGCGCGTAATGATAATACCATTGATAAAACCAAATAAAAATCCCAGAAACAACCCTATTATTAATGCCATCCATGGATTAATTCCTACATTAACCATCAGCATGCCAGATAGGATACCGCTTAAGCAGGCAATTTTACCAACTGACAAATCCAACTCTCCTACCAGTAAAAGCAATGATTGTGCAATACCAATAATTCCAATAAATGCAAGATCTCTCAAAACCGACTGCAGATTATAAATATCAAGGAAGTATGGTGATATTACACTTGCAATAATAATCATAACAATCAAAATAGCCGCCATAGCTGTCATATTACTTTTTTTCAAAGCACTTACAAATGCATTTCCTGATTTTTGTTTTGTATTTTCTTTACTCATAACTAATTAACTCCTCTTCCACCTAAGAATTTATTCCTATGATTGCTCCAAGAATATCTTGTTGTTCTGTATGTTCACTAAATTCTCCAGATATTTTTCCTTCATATAACGTAATTACTCTATTTGAGCACTTTATAATTTCTTCCATTTCAGAAGAAATCATAATGATTCCAAGACCTTCTTCTTCCGCCAGTTTCTTCATCAAACGATAAATTTCTGTCTTTGTTCCAACATCTATTCCCTTTGTTGGTTCATCAAACACCAAAAGCTTTGGTTTGGATGCCATTGCGCGTCCAATAATTACCTTTTGCTGGTTTCCTCCGGAAAGAAATTGAATTTTTTTATCGCTTCCCGGGGTTTTTACATCATAGGTTTCAATTACATTTTGGGCAAGTTCCTCTTCCTTTTTCTGGGATATATTTATTCCACTTTTCAATTCGTCAAGTACAGATATCGATATATTTTCCCGAATAGAAAGTACTGGTAATATTCCTTGTCGTTTACGTTCTTCCGGAAGATAAATAAAACCGTGCTTAACAGAATAATTTGTATCACCAAGTTTCCAGTCTTTCCCATCTACTTTTACAGAGCCTTTATATACTGGTAAATATCCAAAGATTGCCTGCATCAACTCACTTCGTCCTGCTCCTACAAGACCTGAAAATCCAAGTATTTCTCCTTTCTTCAAAGAAAAACTAATGTTCGTAAATCTTTCTCCTGTCAATCCTTTTACTTCCATTAATACCTCGTCAGATACCTGTGTTGAATAGAATTTTTCATTCTGATCCAATTCACGTCCTGTCATTTGTTTAATTATCCAGTTTGTATCCACGTCTTTTAAATTGGAGTATGCAACTTTTTTACCATTTCGAAAAACTGTAATTACATCTGCAAGTTGGAAAATTTCCTCTAATTTATGAGAAATAAAAATAATTGCTTTTCCTTCTGCTTTGATTTTCTCTACAATCTCAAATAGTATTTTTGAATCACGCGTTGTCAAACTTGTTGTTGGTTCATCTAACATTAAAACATCATAATTTTCATGTACGGTTGCTCTTGCAATCTGTAATAACTGTTGGGAGGATACTGAAATATCGCCTACCATATCGCCAGGATTAACTGGAATAGAAAATTTCTTTAAAATAGGAATTGCCTTTTTTTCCAGTTCTTTTTGATTTACCGTTCCTTTAACCCCTGATTTTTCATATGGTATAAATAGGTTCTCTGCTACGGACATATAAGTGAATAAATCAATTTCCTGTGGTACATATGCAATCTTGTCAAAGAGCGATTTGTTTTTCATCGCATTCTCTCCGCCAATTTCTACGATTCCTTCTTCCGGTTCGTAAACACCTGTCAGGCATTTAATTAATGTACTTTTTCCTGCTCCATTTTCTCCAATAATCGCATGGATTTCTCCTGGTTCAAAAGCGACATCTACCGAATCCAAAGCAACAACTCCGGGAAACATTTTTGTAATCTTTTTTGCCTCTAAAATTTTCATAGACTTGCTCCTTATAAAGAAATAAGGGCTTGTGACTTGAGTTAACTCTGGTCACAAGCCCCGCTTTTAATCTCTTAAAGCTTCTTATTTTTATTCTGCACTTACGATTTTAATCCATTCATCAATGTTTTCTGATGTAATACGACCAATTCCTGTATCAACCGTAGCTGGCAGATCCATTCCCTGTGCTGCCTGATATGCCATAAGTACTGCATACATACCTTGCTGTTGTGGAAGTGTAGAAGATGTTGCAGTAATAGTTCCCGTCTTTACATAATCAAGAATTTCAATTAAATTGTCCATTGCTACAAATGTGACCTGATCCTGCATTCCTTTTTCTTCAATTGCTGCTGCAACGCCAGAACCGCAAGCATCACAATTCAGGTAACCTGTTAAATCAGGATTTGCTGCAAGAACCGCTGCTGCCTGAGATTGAGCTGTTTCAACATTATCGTTATCAATACCACCATCTATTACTTCAATATCCGGATACTGTGCAAGAGCATCTAAATGTGCCTGGTATCTTTCTGCATGATTAGGAGCAGAAGGTGCGCCTTGCATAACTGCAACTTTACCTGATGTCCCCATTTTCTCTACCAGCATATCAACAGCGATTGTTGCCTGCTCAGCAAAATCATTTCCTACAGAAGTAAGACCACTGCCTTCTGGAGAGGGAGCATCAAAAAGAATTACCGGAACTCCTCTTTCCTGAATCTCTGCAATAATATCTGCACTTCCATCATAGTCTACCGGATCAAGCAAAATAGCTGTAGGATTGGTAGCTGCTGCCTGCTCCAGAGTCGAATTCTGTTGGGAAACTTCTGCTGACTCAGGTGCACGATAATCAATTTTCACTTCAACTCCAAGCTGAGCCGAAAGTAAATCTGCCTCTTTCTGAGCACCTTTATTTACTTCATCAAACCATGCATGTACACATTTTGGAACAACAACAAACGTCATATCCTCCGCTGCACCACCATTGTTACTTGTTTCTGGTGCGGTAGCAACTGGAGCAGATTCCTTTGTTCCGCACCCTACTGCTGCAACTGTTACCATTACTGTAGATAACAATACTGCTAAAATTTTCTTCTTCATAGTTTTATTCCTCCTTTTTTGACATCCCCTCTTGGGATAACTTTATTATAAAGGAAGGGAATATATTAACAATGTGAACAAATTTAGAATATGTGTGATTATTTTTAGGTTATTCATCAATTCGGAGAATCCTGTCCGAAATATCCTCTATATATTCTTCTCTTGTTTTTATTATAATTACCGTTACTCCAAGTCGTACAAATTGTTCTATGTATGATTTTATGATAGAAACACCTTTCATATCGCATAGTGCAAATGGTTCTAACAGCACTATTATCTGTGGTTTATAAATAAGCCATCGTTCCAGTGTAACAGTAATCAGTTCATTGATATTCAGTTTTTTTCCTTTCACGTTATGCTCATTTGTTACCAATTTGACGGAATCTGCTAGCATTCGATGTATTCTTTTAGCTGATATAATAAACTCTACCGAAGATAACTTATGTAAAGAAGGAATAAGCAAATTATCCCCAATTGATAAATATGGAAATATCTCCATATCCGTCCCTATGTCTTTTACGGATACGATTCTTTCTTTAATAAATACTTCCATATCTACATTTTTATAGTATTTGGAATTTAGAATATAGGAAACATGTTCACTCTTTCTTCGACCTGATAATGCGCCAAAAAGCTGCTCTTTTTTCGTCCTATCTAATGTAAGCAGCGTAACAACTTCCCCTCTGGAAAAACTTAAATTGTAAAATCGTTTATCAAGGAAGTACATATTTTGTACCTGGTATATTATTTCCTTTTCTCTTATTCCTATCTGTTGCTTAGATACTGTCATTCCTTCCGAAATTTTTGACTCTCCAAGTAAAAACTTTTCAAGATGTGTCGTATTTTTGATATAAGATTTTTCACACTTCTTAACAATGTATCCTTTATTGAAAATTATATACTTGTCCGAAAGATAAGACATGATTTCATTGGAGTGACTATTTACAATCACTGACATTTTTCCATGAATCATTTTTTTCATTTCTGTTGCAAAATTGCATATATCAGTCAAGCTCATTCCCTCAAGTTCATCTTCTATGACTACTATTTTTGCACCAATTTTATAAGCCTTTACAAGATCCACAATCCGTTTTTGCTTTTCTGAGAGGTCGCACATTTTTTGTGATACATCAAACTCTATTCCCATCTGGCGAAAACAATATTTTACTTCCATTTCTAATTTTTCCGCACTTTTTCTGGTATATAAATTGCCTTCATCTACTAATCCAATATATTCTGCTACTGTCCAATTATCGATTCGATAGTTCAAGGCACTGATCTTATATATCTTTTTCTTAAGTACTTCAAAATCCATTAATCGTTTCCCTTCCCAGAAAAACGAAGACTCATGTCCAGCAGCCTCTAAATCTCCAAGCAAAAGTCGTACAAGAATATCTTTTCCAGAATAAGTAAGCCCGAGAAATCCTATACATTCATCTTCCATAATGCATAGAGATATATTCTCGAGCTTTCTTCTCACCGTCAAGTTATAATTCAAATTATTAATTCGCAGGATTTCTTTTTTCACTTTCTTCATCCCCGTTTCTTTGCACATTTATGGGAACTGTAATCTCAACATCAGTACCTTGACCTAATGTACTATATACGTTCACTCCATATTCCTCTCCGAAAAGAAGTTGAATTCTTTTATGAATATTTGGTAATGCAATTCCTGTATTTCTATGATTTGTTATTTCTTCCTCCTGAAATTCCAGCCCGCCCATAAAAATTCGATTGTTGAGTGCCTTCAACTGCTCTGCATCGATCCCTTTTCCATTATCAGAAACAGTAATTATCATATTTTTTTCTGTCACAATTACTTCTATAACAATCTCTCCTCCCGATAGCTGTTCTTCCAATCCATGAAAAATTGCATTCTCTACAATCGGTTGAATGATCAATCTGGGAATCAAAAAATCATACGCTTCTTCATCTTCCTCCTCTATAATAACCTGTAATTCAAAGCGATTATTAAAACGATATCTTTGAATCAACATATAATTTTCGATATTTGCCAATTCATCGCGTAATGTTACCAAATTTCCCTTCCTGCTAATGCTATAACGGAAAAATGAAGCCAATGCCTCTACCATTTTAGCAATTTCCCAATTATCATCTATCAACGCCTGACCACGAATAGAATCCAAAGTATTATAAAGAAAGTGTGGGTTAATCTGGCTTTGCAGTGCAGTAAGCTGTGTTTGTTTACGATACATTTGTTCCGTATTTTTTTTAGTTTTGATTGCTGTATATCGATTGGCTGTTGCATAAACCATATTGAAGAAAGGGACTTTCATTCGCGCCTCTTCTAATTCTTCTTCCTGATACTCTGCTTTTCCAAAATACTCCAGTGCCTTAATTAACTCTTTGATTGGCTGATAAACATCTAAAATAAGCCATAATGCAAATATGCTCTGCAAAATTAATATTGCTATGCCAAACCAAAAAGTTTCTTTTGTTTCACTCCACAATGCAACCATTACCAGTATAATTCCAAGTTCCAATAAGATTCCATTTTTCATTTTCCTCATTCGTTTCATACATTCCTCTCCTATGAATGGAGTTTTCGGTATAATGCAGGTTTTATTCCAACTTCTTTTGTAAAAATACGGCTAAAATACCTGGAATCTTTATATCCAACCTGTTCTGCAATTGCAGCTATTGTTTCATTGGTACTGCTTATTAAATCTTTTGCTTTTTTCATACGTACATCTATCAAATAGGTGCTAAAATTAATTCCCGTTTCTTTTTTGAAAAGTACACTGAAATAAACGGGATTTAGTCCCACTACTTCGGCAAGATCTTCCAATACTATTTTTTCGCTACAGTGTTCCTCCACATACTGCTGTGCCTGCCTGATTGGCTTTGTGGATTCTGCTTCCATTGCCGCCTTACTGGCATCAAGCATCTCTCCTAACTCCATTTTCAAAACATTTTTCAGTCCAGTAATAGAATAACAATGATTACAATTTTCTTTTAATCTTTTCCTCATCATTCCAGACTCTTCTAGCTGTATATTTATTTTTTCAAAAAAAAGATCTATTATTTCTTCCGCAATTTCATAGCAAAGAGAAAAATCTAATTTATCGTTCATCAAAAATTCACTATAAATCAGATTAATGCATTGTTCTAATCTATTCCTTGAATATCCCTGAATGCACCCACACATTATATCTCTTTGTTCATCTGTCAGATTATTTTCTATATTTCCCATTCTTTGAATGATTGAATCACCATAAATCAATCGTCCTGTTCCATACTTAATCCTGTTACCAACAGCAAAGTATGCCTCTCTGATGGAAAAACGAATTTCACCAAATTCATTTCGTTCCGACCCAACTCCAATTGTAACCTCATACTGTTCAAATCCATTAACATATTCTTTTATACTTGATAAAATTGCATTAATGCCATTTTTTACACTTTGTGATTTACTGTAGTCATAATTAAATAGGCAATATACATGTAGATTATCTTTTTCACAAATCAGAGTTTCCTCTACACTATCTTTCATATGTTCCTCTACATAACCTTCTATTCTTTCTACAGTCAATTTATCTTGTTTTTTATTGCTATTTTTATAATCCACATAATCTAATTTTATATCAATTCCTCGATAAATATCACCTTCTAATAATACTCTGGAATCTTCGAGTTGTACTTCCTGCTCAATTATATTCTTCAGGTAATCTCTTTTAATAATCTGTCTACTCTCCAGGACTGTTTCCTGTAATTCTTTTCGAGCAATATAGTTTTGATTTTTTTGATTCAAATCCTCGACTATTTTTTTCAAAGCTCCTTGCAGTTCCATTTCATTAATGGGCTTTAGAAGATAATCTTCAACTCCATATTGTAATGCACGATGGGCGTATTCAAATTCAGTGTAACCACTGATTACAATGAATTTCATATCCTTATTAAATTTCTGAGCATACTGAATTAAATCTAATCCACTTACCTTAGGCATTCGAATATCTGTAATCATAATATCTATAGGTTCTACCTTTTCCAAAAGTTTTAATGCAGTTTCCCCATTATCAACCATATTAATACATTCAAGGTTCAATTCATCCCAATGAATCAGTTTTTTTATCAACATTCCAATTCTAAACTCATCATCTACTATTAGTACGCGCCATTTCCTTTTTTGCATAGTACCTTCCTATCTCCGAAATTGTATTATTAACTGTTCTCTCGCTTATTATTTTTTGCTGCACTTATTGTTTCTTTTTTTCCCGCATCTACATGATAAATACAAGTCCATCCGTGTATCGGCACCCGGTGTAATTTTTTCGGTATTCTCAAATTCTACTGTCTCTAGCTCACGATAAAGATTAACTCTGATATCCATATTGAATCTTAAGATATGTATAAGTATCCCATACAATCTCTTTTTCTATCCAAATATCTATTATACATTATTCTTATGTATAACATTATCAGCAACATATTCTTCAATAACCATCTTAGTTACCGTATATGTGTCTATTATCTTAGGAATCTTTAAGAGTTCCTGGTCATTCTCAACGTTTTTTATGAAGTCTGTTAAATGATCCAGTATTAATGTCTTTAACAAATATAAGCAGCCGGACTCATCTGGCTGCTTATATTTGTTTCAGGAACGCATTCAGTTTTGTCAGCACTTTTTCCAGTACAGCTTTCTCTTCCCCAGTCAATTCCTTCGTTGCGGAAGAAATCATATTTTGGTGAAACTGGCGATGATGTTCATATGCCTTTTTGCCGGAATCCGTCAAAGAAATAAGCACGACTCTTCGATCTTCTTCGCTTCGCACCCGCTGTACAAATCCTTTTTTTACCAGGCTATTCACCGATATGGTCAAAGTACCCATGGTGACATCCAGAATCTTAGCCACGGATGACATGTTTTTCGCCTGACCCATGCCAATGGCATCTATCACGTGCATATCATTTGTCGTGACCGACTTATATTCTCCTGTCTGAATCGCCCGTTCCTCCAGATCATTGATATCCTTAAATAGATTTACCAATAGTTCATTTAATACGTTATTAATCTCCACAAGTGTACCTCTTGCTTTTTCTTTGAATAACCATAGTATAGTACATTTTCCCCTATTTTACAATAAAGTGCTTTCTATAAGCTTTCTCAAGGATGCCTCAAATCTCTGGTCATCCTCCCGGGTTCTCTTTTTCGGTCCCTTCATGTGATTTTTGGATGATTTTCTCGCCTGTTTCGCCATATGTCTCTCAAAGAGCATCTCATCGATATTTTCATTAGTATACCATTTTCCACTTTGATGAATGGCGTACATACCTTTGCCCAGTGCCATGGCGGCCACGCCGTAATCCTGTGTCACCACCACATCGCCTTTACTTCCCTTTTGTATCACCATAAAGTCAGCAGAGTCCGCTCCTTTGTCCACGGTGATGACCTGGCTGTAAGTGGATTGCATCACATGGCTGGTATCGCATATGAGCAGTGTGTCTATTTCTTTTTCCATTGCGATTCGTTCCACGATGTGCGTCACCGGACAGGCATCTGCATCTACGATTATTTTCATATAGCCTCCTTGTTTCATAAGGTAGCGCCCCTTCACTAATTAAGGTAGCGCCCCTTCACTTCGTTCAGTGGGCAGGTCGTCAGAGGCATCCCAAATATAAGACTTCGTCTTATATGGCCTCTTCCTCATTCACGGGCAGGTCGTCGGAGGCATTCTAAATATAAGACTTCGTCTTATATAGCCTCCTCCTCAATCATGCTGTCGATGTAGCCTCGATCCCATAGGAGAATCTTTAGCTTCCTGGCTGTGTTCACTGCAGGGGTGGTGAAATACTGGTTCGTCATCACCGCTCCTACCATGCGGTCATAGTACTCTTTGCCGGCGTAGGCCTCCTGGATTGCCTTGATCCCTACGGGTTCCTGATAGCGTTTGCATTGAATCCCATAGGTAACGCCATCTTTCTCCGCCAGAATATCAATGCCGTAATCTCCACTGGCTTTGGTGACTTCCACATCGATGAAGCCTTTCTTCCGAAGCAGGTCCGCACAGAAATATTCAAACTCATGCCCCTCCATCTCGTCCAGTTCGTTCCGCTTGTAATTCTTACGGAACCTCTTGGATGCCGTCATGATAATACCCATGAGGAGTGCCAGTAATATCAATATTATTATAACTGTTATAATATTCAGTGTTGTATTTTCATTCATGATAATGCCTCATATTCTATCATATTTTCATTTCATTCACACTTATCATATAAATCATCTTTACCGTTTACAGATATCTTTCATATCATACTATATTTTTGAAATTAACAAAATAGATTCTCCGAGATTAATCATAAATAAATAATTAAATTAAAAAAAACAGAAAAAGAATCAAAATGTTCATCCCTCATCTTGATTCTTCCTCTGTTCTAACTGTCATTGCTTTTATTTCTGAACTTCAAATCCACAATATCGTAATACCAACTCACTAAACATGGCATTTGCCCAGGAAAACCATTCTCGCGTATACTGACTGGCATCATCCACATACACACCTTCATGCATCATGTGTGTTCCTGCATCTGTACGCTCTAACTGCTGTATTATTTCCCTTTGAGCTATCCTGTCTGTACAGGACAATCCTTCCATTGCTTTGGATATATGCCATACATATCGCTCTGGTGTGTGGGGACTTCCTATTCCCGTCAGCTCTTTTCCTTTAAAATAATATGGATTCGTCTCACTTAGAATCATTCTACGGGTATTCTGATAAATCTCATTTGACTCATCACAATATCCAATATAGGGAATGGATAGCAGACTGGGCACATTGGCATCATCCATTATATGATACTGCCCATAGCCATCCACCTCATATGCATAAACTTTCCCATACTTTTCATGATGAAAAGTACCATTGGTCTCAATAGAGGTCCTGATCATGTCTGCGAGTCCACGAGCCTTTGTCTCCAGTGCCTTATCCTGATAGATCTTCTTTGCTATTTCTGCCAAATATTCCATTACCACCACAGCAAACATATTAGAAGGTATGAGATAACCATAGACACATGCATCATCGCTTGGTCTGAATCCGGACCAGGTCATTCCAATGCCAGGTTTTACCAATGCTCCTTTTCCATACCGGGACAATGTATCCGTAAATGGGCATTCCTTTCTTCTGAAAGAATACGTGGAAGATCCCTCATGATCCTGCTCTATGGTAAATATTTCAATGATCTTTTCTGCGGCTGCTTTCCATTCTTCCGTAAACACATTTATTTTTCCAGTGTTCCTCCAATATAGATAGCTGAATTGCAGTGGAAAACATAATGAGTCCACTTCATATTTACGTTCCCATATAAACGGCTTCATTTCTGTTTCATCGTCCTGATGCCCCATACCATTGGATTCCTGATTGAATGCATTGGCATAGGGATCTTTACAGATAAAGTCCATTTGCCTTTTTATGAGCCCTGCAATCAAGTCCGCAATCTCTTCATTATTTTGAGCCAGTATGAGATATGGCCGTAACTGACATACAGAATCCCGTAACCACATTGCGGGAATATCTCCTGTGATAACAAAGGCTGTTCCATCTGGTAATTTCTTTACCGTGGTATGCAGCGTATTCGCAAATCATTTTTCAAATATACTGCCTATCTTTTCGTCTTCTTTAAACTGATTTTTTACAAATGCAATTGTCTGTTCTACTGTACTTAATTTCATTCAAACACCTTCGTATTCCTGAATCATTTTATTGGAAAGAAACCTTAAATGTTTTTATCTCATATGGTTTTATGATAAATGATACATCTGTTCCTTCACAGGGCAGTTCTCTTTCTTTTTCTTCAAGCATATTACATTCTTCTATGGTATTTATCTCTGTAGAAAATGTCATCTTTACGTTGGTTCTGCGGTTATAGGCTTCATACAGTCGGATAATCATTTCCTTTCCATCTTCTGCCTCTTTCACTACCTCAATAATGACATTTGGTGCATCTACGCTCACTGCTGAATATTGCCCTGGCAGTTCCCCTCCTGCCTTCTGTTTCACAATTGCTGTCAGAGGATTATTCATGGTATATGCTTTGCTAATGGTATCTGCCCTCTTCCAGTCCCCTTTGTGTGGATAGATAGAGAATACAAAGCTGTGATGTTCCTTATCTGCCTCCGGGTTTGGATATGTGGCGGATTTCAGCATGGAGAGACCTATCACACCGTCATGCGCACTGCATCCAAATTTGCAGTCATTGATCATGCTCACTCCGTAATCGTCCTCCGACAGATCCATCCATTTATGCATGCACACTTCAAATTTAGCAAAATCCCATGATGTATTATAATGTGTCTTTCTTTTTACATTTCCGTATTGAATCTCATAGGAAGCCTCATCCGTATGAATATCCACCGGGAAAAGTGCTTTCATAAATATTTTCTTCTCTTTCCAGTCGATCTCATTTCGAATCACGATCTCGCTGTCCTCATTTGTCAGTGAAATATATTGTTCAATGGTGGAATCCAAATACGTTCTTGTAATCTTCACAGTGGCACGAACAGGACCTTCTTCTATGACTTCCATGGCATCCAGCTGGGTAATCTCCCAGGATTTTTCTGTATAATAATTATTTACATCCCAGGCATCATAGTTATGTGGTCTGTCCTCATATGTCATAAGTACGTTTCCATTCTGCCCCGGTTTCAATATTTCCCGTCCCTCTCCTTTATCATAGATTGATGATATCTGACCGTTTTCCGCAAATGTCACTGTGACATATGCATTTTCCATGCACTTTGTAGTTACCTTCAGCGCAGACTCTGCTCTGTCTCCCTCTGTGATCTCATAAGTCCGATATCCTTTTGAGGGAACATTAGCTGCCATGAAAATATATGCTCCGCCCTTTATTTCCTGTACAGGCAATACGGTATTACCATCTAATACTACTGGGTTTTTAATATTTTCTATCCGGTCAAAAGATACGATCTGATTTCCTCTATTGCTGTTTGGATTAAACACTACAATACTGTTATCTCCGCTCTTGACATGGTTCGCTATATTTTCCAATGCCTGCTGTACCAGATGATTCCCCGTCTTTTTAATGGATTCATATTCTGCTTTGGAGTCATCATATACTTCTTTAATGGAGGAACCTGGCAGAATATCATGGAACTGATTTCTGAGGATCACTTCCCAGGAATCTTCCAATTCTTTTTTTGGATAACTTTCCCTGATTAAATTAGCATTCATCCAATTATACAGCTCTGCATTTTCAAAAAGGAATTCCGATTTTCTATTATATTTCTTATTCCTTGCCATGGAGGTATAGGTCCCTCTATGATATTCCAGGTACAATTCTCCTACCCATGTGGGCAGGTATTTATTATTTGATACTTCCTGTTCCAGTTTTTCAAAAAATGTCAGAGAATCGCTCATAACAGTCTGAGGGCATCCTGGAATTCCCTTTGCAGTTCTGCGCTGGTTCTCCAGCATATCTCTCGTAGGGCCGCCGCCACCATCGCCAAACCCAAAGGACATCAGCACTTCATCATTTAGGTCCTTCTGACTGTATCTTGCCCATGCACCTTTTACCTGGGATGGATTGATATATGCATTATACGTGGTAAAGTGCTCTGTCTCCGTGCCGCCTTCCACTGCACCTTTGTTGTAATCCCTGCTGGGGCTGAAATGTGTCAGTACCTTCGTTCCATCGATTCCTTCCCACTCAAATGTATCATAAGGCATTTTATTAAACTCATTCCAACTGATCTTGGTGGTCATGAAATAATCGATCCCTGTCTTTTTCAGAATCTGAGGTAATGCTGCTGAATATCCGAATACATCCGGAAGCCATAATATCTTGTTATCTGTCCCAAATTCTTCTCTGAAAAATCTTTTCCCAAATAAGATCTGGCGGATGAGTGATTCTCCCGATGAGATATTGCAGTCAGCCTCAACAAACATTCCGCCCTCTGTTTCCCACCGTCCTTCTGCCACTCTCTCCTTAATCTGTTCAAATATTTCCGGCGCATTTTTTTTCACATATTTGTACAGCTGTGGCTGACTGGACATAAATTTATATTCCGGATACTGACGCATGAGCTCCAGCACGGTAGAAAAGCTTCTCACCGCTTTATCCTCCGTCACGGACAGTGTCCACAGCCATGCTACGTCTATGTGCGTATGCCCCACACAATAAATCTTTTCCTTGGATTCCCCACAATATTTATGATAAAATTCCTTTTCCAGATATTCCTGGGCTTTTTGCAGGCTATCGTAATATTCCTTCGTATATTCTCTTCTCAAATCCAGTAAATTGAGGGACTCATTCAAGCTTCCAATAATCTCTATATACCCCCGATCCGTGTCCGGAAGTAACCTTGCCACATTGTAGGGAACAGCTAAATCATAATAATATTTTTCGGTCTTTCGATCCAATATCTTAATCTCTGAATCCATGACCAGTTTAAAATTGGAGTCCCCGGTATATGCGGATAGGACAACGTGAAACACCTGACCTTTTTCCGCCTTTTCTGTCAGTATGACTTCTCTATGGTTTACATCTAATCCCTGTTTTCTCTCTCCGTCCAGATAAAACGTAAATTGCGGATTGGTCGCATCCCACGCTCCCTCCCGTCCTGTGCGCAGCTCATATACAACACACGCACCTTGAAACTCCTCCGGAATCTCTATGTATGTCTCGAACCAATAGTATTCCCTATGTCCGCCCCAGAGCTGTTCGTTGGTTATTTCGGTCCACTGCTCCGTGTTTAAATGTGCAACTTCTTTGTACTTTTCATTTGTTTTTATCATCCTGTAGGATGTGATGGGTCTTGGTGACACATAGATCAGGTTCCCAATGTCTTCTATTAGTTTTCCTATTCTTTCTTTTATTAATATCATATTATCCTCACCTTTCTCGAGGGTCAGCCTTTTGCTGCGCCTGCCATATTAAATCCTTTTGACATATAATTCTGTGAAATCACATATAACACCAGCGATGGAATGGCATACAATGCGGAATATGCTGCCAACTGCCCATACACCACCATACCATGCTGTCCAAAGAACTGGTAGAGAGATACGGAAGCAGGCAGTTTATCCAGTGACTGCAATAAAATATAAGGTACGAAAAAATTTCCCCAGCTGCCGGAAAATGTGAAAATAAAAACCACACAAATACCCGGGAACATCAATGGTGCTATAATTTTCCTGATGGAAGTCAATGTGGATGCCCCATCCACCCAGGCTGCCTCCTCCAGTTCAATGGGCACATTATCCATAAAATTTTTCATCAGCCATATTCCATAGGGTAATGATGTGGCTGTTAGGAAAAGTATGAGACCAAAAATACTATCATACAATCCTATTGTTAAAAACATCTTATACACAGGAACCATAACTGCAGTGATGGGCAGGGAGGTCATAAATAAAATGGTATACAAAAACATATTTTTATACCTGAGTTCATATCTGGAAAGTGGATACGCCGCCAGTCCTCCTACCAGCACCACCAGTATGGATTGCCCAAAGGAAATCAGCAATCCATTTCCAAAAGCTCGAATATTGGCCTGCTCAGATAACACTGCCTTGTAATTTTCTATGGTCCATGTTGCAGGAAGTTTCACCGCCTGAGATGCATTGCCATCAAAAGATGCCACAATGATCCAAAGCAATGGAAGTGCAAAAACAAATGCCAATATAGAAAGAATCACATATGGTACTTTTTTTTCAAATTTCCATTTCATCTGTCATTTCCTCCTAATTATTTTTCATGATTCTGGTATAGAAAACGCTCAGAATAATTCCTATAACCAGCAGCAGCATGGATATCGCTGTACCGTAGCCCAGCTGCTGTGACACAAATGCCTGTCTATACATAAATATTGGCAAGGTTAACGTCGAAGTTCCAGGTCCACCGCCTGTCATCATATAGATTAATCCAAATACGCCCAGCGTAGAGAGTGTATTCAGCATTGTATTCGTTGCGATTGTATTCTTGATACATGGAAGAATGATTCGTATCATGGTCTGAAAGCGATTCGCTCCATCCACTCTGGCTGCCTCTTCAATATCACTTGGCACACCATCTAATGCAGATTGAAAATTCATCATGGAAAATGCTGTTCCATGCCACACGTTAGCCAGTATTACTGTCACCATGGGAATTGCATATAGAAATTCCACGTTGGGAAGATGCAAAAAAGCAAAGATCTGATTAAGCGTTCCCTCATCTCCAAAAAAAGTGCTGCAGCAAAGTGCCACCACCACTTCCGGCATAATCCACCCTGCCAGGAAGATGGGTCCTATAATTCCTCGAAAAACTTTGTTTTTATTTTTCATAAGTAAGGCAATGGCAAATCCCAAAACCTGCTGGCCTATCAGACTTCCCAACAGAAAAATCAATGTATTTACGATACTGATTCGCACTGTCCGGTCTTTGAACATACTGATATAATTAGAAAAGCCAATAAATTTCAGTTGTTTTGCATTTTCTCCCGATAAAGCAAGGTTGGTGAAAGAATAGTAAACAGTCAATATGATAGGTGTAACAAAGAATACAATAAGAAGGATAATCGCAGGCACCAAAAGAACTGATTTTTTAGCTTCTACATATACTTCATTTTGTTTTTTATTCATGTTTTCCTCCTTTTTAGGGTACAAAAAGGGAGTGCCAGATGCTTTTAGCTGTTGCACGTAGCCCTCCCTTTTTCATGCTTTTTATTCCTTTAATAAATAGCGCATTAATTATTTTTCAACAATATTTTCTTCTCCTACGCTGTTCGTAACATCAGCTTTATACTGTGCCATAGCATCCTCCGGCGTGGTTCCTGATACTACTGATTCCACCATTGTCTGAATATGGGTCGTAACTGTTGAATACTGACTATTTCTTGGTCTATAGAATGCACCATCCAAAAAGCTTGTGCATTTCTCCATAAACGGCTGTGATGAGTATGTTTCATCAGAAGATATATCCGTTCTGGTAGCTATATTACCCTGTGCGATAATGGCATTTTTGTACACATCATAGCTCATACAATATTTCAGGAAGTCAAATGCTGCATCTTTCTGATCGGATAATTCAGGTATGGAAAGTGCCCAGCCGCCGGACATTGTAACACTTCCAGGGTCCTGTCCCTCTGTGGTAGGCATTGCTGCAATCCCTAACTTCTCTTCATATTCCGGCCATGGTGCAGCTCCTGTATCCTTGTAGTTACCCGTAATCCAATAACCATCCAGTGAAATAGCAAGTTTGCCAGCCGGCAAGTATTCTCTTGATGAGGTGTTTCCTGCCTCACCATTTAACACTTTGGATAATGATGGTCCATATCCCTGTGAATAGATCGTGTTCACAAAATTCAGAGATTTTAAAATATTTTCACTGGATACGATCCATTTATCATTTTCATCCAGCAATTGTTCTCCTGTTCCGTATAAGAGCATTTCGTATGTCTGCATGGATGTCGCTTCCCCTGTTGCAACACCTGAATTACACCAGAATGGAACTACATCGGGACACTTTTCTTTGATGACTGCACAGGTATCAATAACATCCTGCCAGGTCTTTGGCTGCCACTCTGTATCCAATCCTGCTGCTTCGAACACTTCTTTGTTATACCAGAGACCACGTGTATCTGTACAGTATGGAACACCGTACACGCTTCCGTCATCATATGTAACACCATCCACCAATGCACCATAGTATGTTCCGTCATTCCACTCCGTGTAATCTTTCAAATAGGGAGATAGATCTGCCAGGTAGCCTGCTGCCACATCCGATGCCAGCTGAAAGGTATCTTCGCACACAATATCCGGTGCTGTGTCTTCCGACTGTAATGCCAGTGCTATCTTCGCAAAATAGTCTCCCTCCGAAGCTGTAATTGGTGAAATCTCCACGTCTATTTTATCCTTATCTGGATACGTATCATACGCATTTTGGAACCAATCCTTTAACACCGTGCTGCCATCATCTCTGAATGTAATAGAAATTTTTGTCTTCTCACCTGCATCCTCAGCCTTCGCTGTTGAATCCTGTGTCTCACCCGCCGTATCGGCTGTTGTTGCAGAGTTTCCACAAGCCGTTAAAGACATTGTCATTGTTACTGCCAGTGCTGTTGCTAATAACTTTTTCAATTTCATATTTGCCTCTCTCCTTTTTCTTAATTTCTTTGATAAAGTTATACTAACATCCTCTTACTCATTTACATATTCCAAAATATTGAAAAAGGGGTAGTTTTTTAAACTGGGCAGGCAGCTATCTTTCCATAATTGCGTTTCTGACGTCTTCCTGTATCTGTTTTCCAAAGTCCTCCGCGCTCTGTGTGTGATTTCCCAGAAAATTTGTCAGGTTCCCGGATATTGCATCCGATATGAGGAACCACGTGGAATAGGAACTCCTCAATATACTCTGCTCTCTCTCCTTTGCAATATATTCATGCATCATACGAAATCTCACTGCCGGATTTAATAGCAGGTCATTTCTTACAGACAGATGATATGTACTCCTGCAATATCTCTCTATATTTTCCTTTCGGAGTAAATAATCCATCACCTTCAGCGCCTCTCTTTTATCCGCGGTGGTGGTGATTCCTATATTCTGTCCCTCCAATAAATATATTTTTCTTTGTTCTGCCGGTATCTCTGCAATATCATATGAAAATTCTACACCCCGCTGCTCCAGAATGGATATGGCACTTAAACGTGCGATTGCTGACTTCACATACCCCTGGGCGAAAGCTTCCATAAGGTCATTCTGATTCCAGTTGATGGTATCCGGTGCCAGTATTTCATTCTCTCTCATTCTTTCTATTATTTTATATAATCCTGTACAGTTCTCACTTTCCAGATCTCGTATATTTCCTCCGCTGTTCATTATCAGGTGACTAAAAACTGCTGATATATCTTCCTTATCCTTCACTGCCAATCCCAAATTGTAAGTACCCAGTTTCTTTGTTCTCTCACACATCTGATAAAATTCGCTCAATGAATCCGGAATATCCTCTCCATATGAGTCAAAATAATCTTCATTGTAAAATAACACCATGGGATCGCTGTCAAAAGGCACGGCATAGGAAATACCATTGACCAGCGTGCTGTTATATGAATTCACGGTATATTCTGATATTTTCTCATCGGTCATATAGTCTGTTAACTCCCACAGGATATCCATAGACTGCAAAGATGAAGTCATAATATTTTCCATGATCACAATATCCGGCAATTTATTCTGGTCTTTACAGATGCACAATTCCTTCTGAAAATTTGCCTGGTTGATAAACCTTATTTCAACAGAAGGATTTCCTTCCATAGCGGAATATTCCGCTACGATACTCTCCAGCACTTCATTACTCACTTTATCTTCATAGATTGACATGATCGTGATCTTCTTATTTATTTCAGGAAGTTCCTTTGGTTTCGTATTATCTATATAATATTTTGACAATACGATAACAAGCATGATGGTAAGTATCATAATAAATGATGCTAATAATTTTTGGCTCTTCACTTTTTTCTCCTGGAAATTCTTATACTTTGCTTATATTTTCTTGCGATATTCAGAAGGTGAAACTCCTATGATGGATTTGAACACCTTATTAAAATATTTTGTATCTCGATATCCCACTCTCTCAGCGACTTCATGTATCTTTAAATTACTGCTCTGCAGCATTTTTTTCGCCATACTGATGCGAAACTCCATCAAAAAGGTCACAAAATTAATTCCCATTTCCTTTGAAAATAATTTGCTTAAATATTCCGGTGTGATCCCAACCACGTCCGATACATCCACCAACGATAGATCTTTCTCGTAATTTTGTCTCATAAAGGCGATTGCATTTAAGATAATTCCATTTTCCGTGCACTCCGAATCTGCTCGGTCACCTATGATAATATGAATCATCTTATAGTAATTGTTTAAAAATATTTCTCTGCTGTCTGTTTTTATCAAATCGTTTAACAAATATGTATATATATTTTGAATATCCTCATTACATAATAATTCTTTTGCAACATCCATGGCCGCCAGAACAAATCTTGCTGTGTACTGTTTTATGATCTGGGGTGTTTCTCTGCTTTCAATAATTAGTTTTTCAAATTCCCCTGCACTCTTTTCCACCTCTGCATTTTGTCCCGTTCGTATGCCTTTTCTCACGGTATTTTCCAAATATTCCGGATATTCTATTTCTTTGAAAGTCATCTTCTCTATCATCTCATGGTCTATCACTTTATCGTTATCTAAAATAAATGCATATGTCATATATTCCTGCATCTTGTACACGATATTTTTCAATTCGTCGATACAGGAAATGGACTCATAGCTCACAATGCATGCAGCTATTTTCTTAATATCCGGAATCACCTTCATCTGAAACATTTCTTTTAAATAATGCACATTCTGTCCATCCAGTATTAATACCAAAATTGTTTTATCAATGGGCAGTTTGAGCACATAATATTTCGAGAGGCATATTGCATTTAAGCTTTCCTTTAAGATATCAACGATTTCATTGGTCGTCTCCATGGTGAGACTTTCATTTTTCACCAGAAAGAGATCCATTTTCTGATTGTTCTGATACTTTATTTTTTCAGCAAATTTATCCTGAATACGGTTGCTGTTTCCATCCTTCTCCATAAAGATGGAGAAGAGCAATTGTTCCGGAGATACTGTCTCCACCTTTGTATCCGATATCTTAGCTGAAATATTATCCAACACCTCTATGATTTCCTCAATATCCAGCGGTTTTAATAAATATTCAACCACACTCAATTGAATGGATTTCTGGGCATATTCAAATTCAGAATACCCCGTCAGTATAATGCACTCCGTCTTTAGTCCTGCCTCCCTGATCTTTTTGATCATGGTAAGCCCATCCATATTCGGCATATTAATGTCTGTAATCAGAATATCCGGTTTCAGTTCCAGCACTTTATCCAGTCCCAGTAACCCGTCCTCCTCATCCGCAATTACTTCATGGGCGGTATATTTCTCAATAATCTTTACAATCCCTTTTCTTGTTTTTGGCTCGTCCTCAATTACAATAATTTTCATTTTTCCCCCTTTTACCTACTCATATAGAATCTCTGCTGTTATCCGTGTTCCCCATTCACCTGATTCAACATGAAACGTTCCCATATCACCATAGTAATATTTTATTCTCATGATTACATTGCGCACTCCAATACTGCTCTCTATGGAATTCTCTCTGTAATTAAATGTATTTAATTCTTCTACAAGTTCCGGCTGCATTCCCTTTCCATTGTCCTCAACACATATGCGGAGTTGTCTTTCATTTATCTTACATATGGATATCACGATCATATCATTTCCTGTTTTTCCTGGAAATCCGTGAATAATGGCATTTTCCACTAAGGGCTGGAATAAGAGCTTATGCATATGTAAACCTTTGACATCCTCCTCAATATTAAGAATACAGTGAAAAGAAAAAGAAAAACGCTGCTGTTGTAAATAAATATATTTTTTTAAATACTCCATTTCATTTTCAATGGGTATTACGCTATTACTTTTATGAATACTGTATCTTAATATCGTTGCCAGATCTTTCAGCATTTTACTGATCTGAAACTGTTCATTCTCAATGGCAATCCAATTGATTGCATCCAATGTATTATATAAAAAATGTGGATTTATCTGTGCCTCGAGAGATCTTATTTCCGCATTTTTTTCCTTTATCAGCGCCTCCTTCTCCATCTTTCCTGATTGGTCGATTTTCTGAACCATATGATTAAAATGACGACCGATTTTCCCGAACTCATCCTGGCGGCTACTCACTATTTGTACGGTGTAATCTCCTTTGTAAGCCTTATCCATAGCCTCCGTTATTTCCCCAACACTGTTCTGCAGCGAATTTGCAAATCTCACCATAATAAGAAAGCTGAAAAGCAAGATTAGTAATGTAAACAAAATGATCACTTCGAAAATATATTGGAAATTTTTTAATAACTCCATATCATTCCTGATACTTATAATTGTGAATTTATTAACCAACACCGATTGTTTGAATATACTATAATAATTGGTATTCATTAAATGTTTTTTATTTAAGATCTGTTTTATGGATTCCTCAAAATGATCTGTCTTTCCAAAGAGATTGATGCTGCTCCCCAGTAATTCTTCCTGGGTACTGGATATGACATTTCCTCTTTCATTGCACAGAAAAGATAATGTGGACTCATCGTCCTGGGAATAAATTGCTCGTATGCTTCTCTCATCCAGACAAATAATGACACTTCCAGCCGTTCCCTGTCCATAATTATTGATATCTGCAATTCTGTGGGCCAAATAGATAACATTCCCTGAATATTCCTCTTCCTCCCGGTTTATAACATCAGAATAAATCGTTTCTGTATTTGAAAAGGTACTTTCCGCAATATTTAACCAATCCGTTTCATTACCTGGAAAGCAGACACTATTTAGCGAGCTGTTCGTTATAGAATCATACATAATGCAATCTCTTTTCTTTGACACAAACGCCATCCCCAATATTTCCGGATGAAGATAGACGATATTCTGGAGGCTGTCTTCCAGTTGTCTTTTCACTCCATAATAATTGCGGGAATCCCATACATTTAAACACTCCAAATTAGCTGCATACCTGTTATCCGTATAAATATCCATAATAATATTGTCATATTCTGTAAAATAATCTTCCAGCCCTTTTTCCGAAAGATTCAGATTACTCTCTATTAATGATTCTGTCTGGCTTGTCACCGTGTTGATAGCTATTAATGTAATAATAACGTCCGTTAATAAAAATGGGATCGTAGCACCACAAAGTAGGATAATCAATATTTTTTTAGCAATTCCGTAGCTTCTATACCTTTGTATCATGTGATGAAACATATTTTTTCCTCATAATTTTGAACATTAGTCCCTCTTGGATTTGTTTTCGACAAATGGTATGACACTATCATTAAATATAATAGTTTTATCATAACAGAATTTAGACAAGTTAAAAACAGACTTTTTCAAATTTGTAGAACAAAGTGTCCTCGACACTCTTATGTTACCACCACTTTAATGACACTTTGGACGAAGCTTAGCAGTATCATTTATGATGCTGCCAATAGGAAATTTCGAAGGAATTTCCTATTAAATAATAAAAAACCGACAACATAAAGCTGTCGGTTTCATCACTACATCTATTTATTTATATTTAGAGAATATTCACACCCCGCTCTTTGGCGTAAGTGAGGACATCTTCCGGCCATACGGATGCCTGAACTTCTCCCAGATGCGCTTTACGGAGGAAGAACATACAGATTCTGGACTGTCCGATTCCGCCACCGATGGTATATGGGAGTTCTTTGTTTAATAACGCCTTCTGGAAAGGAAGCTCTGCCCGTTCTGTGCATCCTGCTTTTTCCAGTTGTTCTCTCAGGGAATCCTCATCTACGCGGATACCCATGGAGGACAGTTCAAGTGCCATATCTAATACCGGATAATATACAATAATATCTCCGTTTAATTTCCAATCATCATAGTCCGGTGCTCTGCCGTCGTGTCTTTCCCCGGATTTCAGTTTGTCACCGATCTGTTTGATAAATACAGCACCTTTTAATTTGGCGATGTTATTTTCTCTTTCCTTGGATGTACAGTCAGGATACATATCTTCCAATTCCTGAGAAGTGATAAAGGTAATCTCCTCCGGAAGGAAACAATCTACATAGCGATATCTGTTGGCAATGTATTTTTCTGTGACACGAAGTGCTTCGTATACGGATTTTACGGTAGTCTCTAAGGTTTCGTCCGTTCTGTCTTCCCTGGCAATGACTTTTTCCCAGTCCCACTGATCCACGTAGAGGGAGTGAATGTTATCGGTTTCCTCGTCCCGGCGGATGGCACTCATATCGGTATAAAGACCTTCACCTTCATGGAATCCGTATTTCTGCAATGCCATACGTTTCCATTTCGCAAGAGAATGTACGATCTCCACTTCTCTGTCATCCTGCTCCAGGATTCCAAATTTCACCGGTCTTTCCACACCGTTCAGGTTATCATTGAGACCTGATTCTGGAAATACGAACAATGGCGCTGATACACGCTTCAGATTCAACTGGGTTGCCAGTTCTCTCTCAAAGAAATCTTTTACTCTTTTAATTGCTTTCTCTGTGTCCTTGATATCTAATGAAGCCTGATACCCTTCTGGTATATATATTTTTCCCATCTGCTTAATCCCTTTCTATTCCTCATGATAAAATCTGTAAGACCTGAGAATCTTCCACATCCTCAGGTCCTTTTTCGTATTTTATTCACTTCTGCCATGCACTCTTGTGAATCCACTACCGCTGCAGTGCGCCTTTCCGGCTATTACCACTGCGGCATTTTCATCGTCTGTCTTATAATTCGCAGTTATTCACGGTACGTGGGAATGGGATAACGTCGCGGATGTTGCCCATACCTGTGAGGTACATAACACATCTCTCAAATCCCAGACCGAATCCTGAGTGTCTTGCCGAACCATATTTTCTGAGATCCAGATAAAATTCATAGTCTTCCGGTTTCAGCCCAAGTTCATTCATTCTGCCCACTAACTTATCGTAATCGTCTTCTCTCTGGCTTCCTCCGATGATCTCTCCGATGCCAGGTACGAGGCAGTCCATGGCTGCTACCGTTTTATGATCCTCATTCATCTTCATATAGAATGCTTTGATCTCTTTTGGATAATCTGTAACGAAGATTGGTTTTCCAAACTCTTTCTCAGTGAGGAATCGCTCATGCTCTGTCTGGAGATCTGTTCCCCAGGTAACTTTATATTCAAACTCATCATTGTGCTTCTCTAAGATCTCGATGGCTTCCGTGTAGGTCACATGACCAAAGTCAGAGTTTACCACATGATTCAGTCGCTCGATCAGTCCTTTATCTACAAAGCTGTTAAAGAAATTCATCTCCTCCGGTGCATTTTCCATTACATAACGAATGATGTACTTGATCATGCTCTCTGCCAGGATCATATTATCTTTCAGGTCTGCAAATGCCATCTCCGGCTCAATCATCCAGAACTCAGCCGCATGTCTGGTGGTGTTGGAATTTTCTGCGCGGAAGGTAGGTCCAAAGGTATAGATATTCTTAAACGCCATGGCGTAAGTCTCGCCGTTGAGCTGTCCGCTTACGGTAAGGTTCGTTGGCTTATTGAAGAAATCTTTCGTATAATCAATGGTGCCATCTTCATTTTTAGGAATATTATTCATATCCAGTGTAGTGACCTGGAACATCTCTCCGGCACCTTCACAGTCACTTCCCGTGATGAGTGGTGTGTGCACATAGACGAAATCTCTCTCCTGGAAAAACTTATGAATGGCATATGCGATGAGAGAACGCACTCTGAACACTGCCTCAAAAGTATTGGTTCTGGGTCTCAAATGAGAGACGGTTCTCAAATATTCCAGAGAATGTCTCTTTTTCTGTAATGGGTAATCGGGGGTAGAGTTTCCTTCGATCTGAACCTCTGTGGCCTGAATCTCAAAATCCTGCTTTGCATCCGGTGTAGCTGTCACTACGCCTTTGATCACAAGTGCAGCTCCCACATTTAATTTGGATATGGCTTCAAAATTAGCAAGTTTATCTGAATATACCACCTGCAATGGCTCAAAAAATGTACCGTCATTAATCACTAAAAATCCAAACGTCTTAGAATCTCTTTTACTTCTCAGCCATCCGCCTATGGTGACTTCTTTACCAATATATTCTTTTTCATCACGAAATAAATCTCTAACATTTATTAATTCCATCACGAGCTCCTTCTATTCTTCCTCTTCTTATTTACGATATAGCATTTCCAATATAATGGTTCGAATAAATACCACTTCCATTTCTATACCGAATTTTAATTAGAATTATATTAAAATTACACTGTTTTTAAGTATATCCTAGAAATAGGAGAATTTCAAGAGAATATAGCCCTTTCATGACCAAAATGTGCTGTATAACGCATAACTATCATTATCTATACTACGATTTTTTTATTCCATATTCTTTATAAAGTCTTTTTCTCAATTCTTTATCGTTCTTAGACTGCAACAGTTCCTCTATGCGGGAATCGCTAATCATGTGCTCTGTCAATGTAGCAAACAAATCTTCCCCTTTCTGTTCACCATTCTGTTCGCCTTCGGCATATACCTGTTGCATGTGTTTTTCTTCGTCATATTCGTATATACTCACGCTCATCGCCTCCGCCTTATAATTTCTTAAAAACTCTGCCAGAATGTCGTTATTGATACATTCATTTATCGCCTGTTCAACTGCCTTTTCTAATTTCATTTCTTTCGCAAATGTTCTTACCCTATCTACATATTGCATATATTCCTTTAAAGTTTTACACTTATCCAGAAGTTCCTCATTATATCCTGAATTAATGTTCAAAGCCAACACCTTGAGTTCCAGATTTGGATTCTCTTCTGGTATTTCAAAAGCATCAGAAAGTTTCATGATTTGTCGTTCCGGCTGCTCTTCTATCCCATTATAGAATACTACAAATTGCGGTACGGGTATCTTAACTAACGTCCTGCCATACATATTTCGATCATTGGTAAGAACAGAATATAAATCCGCTACGTACCCCAAATCCCTTAGCGGAATATTGGGATTATATGTTGACTGGTGTTCATACAGTGATAGCCACGAACTAATTATAAACGATACATCATTTTTCATGTTCATATAAATGGCATTATCCAAAGTGTTGATGATTAGTTCCTCTGGATTATCATATGCTGTTCCATTTACAGCATTGTATAGACTCAGCAACTCCTTTTTTTCCTGAAATACCATGCGGAACAGTCTATCCTTATAGTTTCTCTGTTTCTTTACTACTTTTTGTTTCCCTTTTGTCGATTCATTCATCTGACAACCTCCTTTGTAGTTACACAGGAGAATATCTATCATTATATACACAAAAATAATAATCCTATTCTGCATCATAATTCGAAATTCTCTCTGCTGTTTTGTGGGTATTTAAGCATTGAATAATTCCTTTTCTGATGCCAGACTGGCGATATGATATAGATACGGATATTCCGTAGTCAGATATAAGTGAATAAATGCTTATCATTAGGATAACATTGGGACAAAATAAAGTAAAGCACCAATCAATGGATATATCTATACTATGCACTGAAAAATAATCATAAAAATTGCAACAGTTAATCGATTAAATATTAAACTCCTTGCAGGAAGAATATTTAAAATAATGTCATCTGTTCGTACTTCTCTGGATATTCATGTAAATATTGAAAGCAATCATCTACCCTGTGAAGAATCCCGTTCTTATCGCAGGTGGCATGAAAATATCTCATTAATTCTTCACTGTTATCACTGGACAGTTCATAGGCATAGCCATATTTTCGGTGGTACTTTTGCCACATTCCAGGGAAATACTTTTCCAATGCGGCATAAAAATATTCCCGGTCACCCTCTCGCAATGTGACGCCCATGTCAAAACAAATGATGCCATGAACTCCCGCCTGAATACAGTAATCCAGGATTCCCTGAATATTTTCCATGGTATCATTAAGGAAGGGCAGGATGGGAGACAGCCAGACAACCGTGGGGATTCCATTTTCCTGGAAGATTTTCAGTGCTTCCACCCGCTGTTTCGTGGTGCATACATTGGGCTCCAAGATTCTGCACAGGTCTTCATCATAGGTAGTAAGGGTCATCTGTACCACGCACTTTGCCTTGTGATGAATGCTTTTCAGCAGATCCAGATCTCTTAGAATCCGATCTGATTTGGTCTGAATAGTCACTCCATATTCATATTGATCTATAATCTCCAGGCATCTGCGGGTAAGCCCCAGGGTCTCCTCGCAATGCATATAGGGGTCACACATGGCTCCTGTTCCGATCATACACTTTCGGCGTTTGGAACGAAGAGCAAGCTCCAATAGCTCCGGTGCGTTCTGCTTTACCTCGATGTCCTCAAAGTCATGGGCGAAGCCATAGCATTTGCTCCTACTGTCACAGTAAATGCAGCCGTGAGTACAGCCTCGGTAGAGATTCATGCCATTGTGTGCTGATAGGATTTTCTTTGCATTGACAAAATGCATATATTTCTCCGTTTCTGATCTAAAATCTAAAAGTCAAAAACTATAATTTATATTGTCCCACTTCGTGTCTATAGAAGTTTTTATAAAAAAGGTGCAATGCTAAACTCTGTTTGCTCACCCTTCTTTTGGTTCACAAGTTCAAATAAATTATCGCTCGTTGCAAATAAGTTTTTGGGATTTCTACCAATAATCAAATATTGGTTATTACTATCTACAGAAATATATTTCCTTGTTTCATTATCCAGAAGAATATCCGCATTATCAATTACAATCAACTTTCCCTGCTCTCTGCTTATGATGTCTTTAATATCTCGCTGGTAATCCAAATAATTCAAACATAAAATATCAGGGTTAATTGACATGCACTCCTTTATAAATAAAAAAGATGCCGTCTTCCCTGTTCCCGATGATCCTGTCAGTATTGTAATGTTATTGGTAAATTGGAAGTTCACAATGTAGGAAGTATGGACCGTTGAAAAATGATCCATAACAATCGGTTTACTCTTCATCGCTCCACCACTCCTTTAATTCCTCATAATCATTAATCATCTTTTTTTCCGTTCCACTACACACCTGAACCTCAGTCATATCAAATGGCATCAATGCATAATCACTGTATACAGAACCATGTTTGAATGCATATAGGACTTCAAGTGCATTGTCTCCACACTCTTTTAGGCAAAAAACTTTTTCCGGAAAATAGAATACATTTAATGCTGTTTTACATCCGGTAGAAAGACAATCCACATCCAATGTTACTCCACTAAATTTTGACTTTATCTTAAATTTACCGTCAAGTTCCGTTGCGTCAATTCGTTCTATGATATCTTTTGCCTGATTGTCCAGTTCAAGCACCGTATTTTTATTAAAGAATACATCATTCAATTCTACATATTCTTTGCTCTGAGGTATATCCTTTTTATCCTTATATATTGTAATCATAGCGACACCTCCAATCCAATACTTGAAAATTCTCTGCACAATGAAGTTCTACAATAAATGCTTTTCATTTTATCAGTTACCGATAACCTCTCATTGTCCAATCCAAATATATCATCAACTTGTCTTCCTGCCCAATCGCAACAGGACTTAACCCAACAATCTCCGATTGTTCCCTTTGATACTTCAAATCCCGTATTTCTTGTCAAATCAAATAGCAGTTTCGCTGATATCTGTTCTATATTATGATCATTTAAATGTTTGTCGTAGTCCATTACTTCCTGAATTGCTTTATAATTAGCTTGTCCTGATTTAAGGATTTCTACAAGCTTTTGTCTTGCTGCAATTGCCGATGCACGCTTATTTATAAACTCATCATCTATTGTATATATCCAGTCAATAAGTTTATCAAATTCCAGTAAGACATATTCAAAACATATAAGTTTAAGTAAAAACACATTATTCTTTAACGCTGCGGTCTGCCTCAATATCTTCTGCTCCATATAAATCTGCACATTATCAAATGAATTGTCAAATGCAATTATGTAGCGATTTTCCTTATCTGATAATGATTTAACTGCTTTTACCAATTCTCGATTATTTGTTTTACTCTCCACTATCACATTTGGGCAAATCTCATGCATTAATGTTTCCCAGAATATGTAACTTGCTTTGTCTTTCCGATCTTCTATCCATAAATATGTCTTTGATGACATTTTTTCACCTGCTTTCATCTCTATTTTGTTCTTTTGAAGATTAATTCCGCTTTCATAACTACAGCATACCTTCAACAGCTTGTCTGTACTTCCGTGCTCTTTCAGTCATAGGGATTCCTCCAGCTCAATTTTCCAAATAAATACTTATGTCTTTTTGAAATTTACACTATTTGATACCCATTCCCTGCCAGCACAGCCAATGCCTTCTCGTAGTTCTCTGCCTTTGTCAATATATAGTCTGTATTATAGGTAGAGACAGCGAAGATCCCTATTTTATTTTCCGCCAGCAGGGTGGAAATCTTCGAGAGGATGCCAATCAGGGAAAAGTCCAGAACTCCCTGAATCCGGAAAGCTTTCCAGCCGTCATCACGATCTGTTGTATTTTCCGGCACATGCTCTGTGATGCATACCAGCGAATTCTCTTCCTGTGTTTTTCCTATAAATACATATTCATCTGTAAACGAAACCTGAGAGTAATCCTGAACCTTACATACTGAAAATTCCTGTATCATCTTTTTTATTTCCATATGTATCTGACCTTCCTCTTTCGAATTATAATGCAACTGACTTTGGATTCTGTAATCCATGTAATATTCTACAATAAATAGATTCTATCCGGAATGTCACGTTTTCCACAGAACCGTCCTAATATATTAATGTTTTCCACCATGCTGTTCATTCTTATCCCCCAACAGTAAAACTTCATTTACAAACACTCCTGGCAACAAGTATTACAGTATTTTCTTCATCTCCAGATATGGAAGTATCTCATATCCACACTTCTCATACATTCGAACAGCACTTTCATTTTCTTTTTCTGCCTCCAGTCTTAATACGGTATCCGGATATTTCGTCTCAATGTATGTGAAAAATTCTCTGCCGATTCCCAGTCCGCGACACTCCTGTTTCAAATAGATGTCCTCTATCCAGACACAGAGTCTTCCAAATTCCGTAGAAAAGCTTTTTGCAATCATGGCATATCCCTGTATTTCCTCTCCATCCGCAAAAATGTAACCTTCTATATAGGGATTCTCACCAATGCAGTTCTCGATGTCGCTTCGGTATATTTCCTCCGAGCCATTGCTTAATACTGCTGGTGAATGATAGAAATCCCTCATCATCTCCTGAACGCTGTCTTTATCTTTCTCCGCCATATGACGTATTGTAGTACTCATCTCATACTCCTCCATCTCTTGAACATCAGCCCATTTCAAATTTGTCCTGTTAAGGAACTATTGTTCCTTAATCCCTTTGGGATAGCCCTTCCTTCGGAAGCATTACATTCGACAAATGGGCTGACGCTGCATGTCTATACTGTATAGTATCCTGCCAGTCATTGTGCAGTCTCCATTTCCAGCAGATATTGTTTTCTGTCAATGCCTGCGGCATAGCCCACCAGCTTCCCATCTTTGCCCACGACCCGGTGGCAGGGAATCATGATTAGAATAGGATTGCGGTTATTCGCCATACCAACTGCACGGCACGCTTTTCTGTTCTCAATCCTTTCGGCGATCTGCTGGTAGCACCGCGTCTCGCCATAAGGTATATCGCGAAGGGCACTCCAGACACTTTTCTGAAACTCGCTTCCTCTCATGGAAAGCGGGATATCGAAGGCTTTGCGTTTTTGGGCAAAGTATTCCGAAATCTGCGCTTTGGCATCTGCCAGATAAATGCCTTTCCCATCCATCAAATCCTTTTCTGTTTTACCATCCGCAAACCGCAATGAGGTGATCCCATATTGATCTTCCTCGATACGAATCAAACCCAGAGGGGTCTCGCAAAAACAATATGGTCGTTCCAAGATTCGGTCATTTGTTATCACGCCATTCCATCCTTTAGAATCAGTCACTGAAAATCACCTCCATTATTGGAACCTATTATCTTTACTTTGACATGAGAAGTTCCCTGATCTCCTCATGAGGATGGCTTGTATCCCGATCGAAGATGGCTACTCTGCCATCGTCACTGCTCCTGTCACGAAAAGAGGGAAACAGAAATCCACATTCCGGTTTCCCTGGTTCGTATTCCCCACTCAAAGGGCAGATGGTGCAGATCAGATAGGTATAGACCTCCTCCGATTCGCCGAGACGCTCCTTGTCAGCCGCCTTCATGGGTACATCATAACAGTCATGGTAGACATAGATAGCATACTCGTGATCTGTCTGATACTTTTCTGCCACCAGGTCATAAAAGGTGTCCAGCAATGCATCATTTTTCAGACCACAGGACTTCATCGCCTGTAATAACTGCCATAGGCTTTCTTTTCCTTTAGCTGTTTCCGGAAATACATATTCTTTTAGATTTTCATTGGTGGGTGCAAAGGGAATTTCCCTGGCAAGCAGTAACTGTTTCTGTCGTTCCTTCAAGGGAAGTTTCAGAAAATTCGTATTAAAGGTGCCATCTACAAAGCCTTCCCCATCCAGATAGCATCCTGCAACTCTCGTAAAAGATGTCCTGTCCGTTGTCATTCTCCTGGTGAGCTCCAGCATATCCTCACGGTTCATCATAATCACTTCTACTCCTCTTTCATAATTACATTCTCATTTGAAATTCTCCACGAAATATTTGTTAATTTTGTTCTCATCTAAGTCAGTTTTATGGATTATATCAAAATTCCAACATTTTATTTTTCCATTATTTTACTGAAATTCCTCAGGTGTAATACAGGTAATATGCTCTGTCCGAATATCTCCCATCAGTGGCCAAAGTTTGTCTTTATTGGTGTGATGATAGATAAATCCGCATTTTTCCTGTACTCTTTTTGATTTCACGTTCCCATCAAAATAACCGCACCATAGCTTTTTCATGCCCAATGTCTCAAAGGCATATCTCATGAGAACCCTCACTGCCTCTGGGATGAGTCCCTGGCCCCAGAACGATTTCCCGATCCAGTAACCGATCTCCGCTTCATCGGAAGGAATCTCCATATTGCTCCGCTCCCCGATGAGAAGTCCCACACTGCCTATGGCACGGTTATCTGACTTCAAACATACGGCATAGGTCCCCGGGACTGCCAGCACATCCCGGATAATCTCACGGCTATTTTCCACGCTGGTGTGAACCGGCCAGCCTGCGATTGGTCCTACTTCCGGATCTATTGCATATTCATATAAGGATTCTGCATCCTCCTCCGTCCATGGACGAAGTATTAGTCTCTCTGTTTCCATCTTTTTCCCTCTTCCTTCCAAGATAATTGGCAATCTGAACACTCAGGCTGCTCTCTGCCTATCGCTTTTCCATAGAAAATTCCTACAATATTAGTTCCTGACCCATGATTATTCCCTTTGCATCTGTCCCATGGCCGATTTCCCGGGTTCTGGCAAGTGGCATATCCTCTGTCACATATGTCTTTACCAACTGGACCATGGACGGCGTGCATGCTTCTGCCTCCATCTGGGTAAAGGTTCCCAGTAGAATCCCCGCTATTTTTTCAAAGGCTCCCAGTTGTTTTAGTTGACATAAGTATGTTTCCATCTGTGGTACTGTGCCACCGAGGCTCTCCAGCAGCAATATCTTATCTTGAAAATCCGGCATATATTCCGTCCCTGCCAGCTTCAGAAAGCATCTTATATTTCCACCGATCACAACACCGTTCATGGATTTCTGCTGGATAAATTCATAGGAAAAATCAAACAGATCTTTCTTGTTCTCCAAAACTGTATTCCGAAAATTCTCGGTCTGCTGCCTGCCATGGTCATAGAGCATATTCCGTATCTGATACAGAACCGATGGCTTTCCCGTTTTCCTGTAGATGGCATTTATAATCGTGGTAAGGTCACTGTAACCCCAAAAGAGTTTTTCGTTCCTGGCAATCTGCTGAAAATCCAGATAAGGCAACACTCCATTGGCGATGTCACCTCCGGATAGGTCAAAGATTCCCTTGATCTCTTCACTCTCATAGAACTTCATGAGGGCTTCCGCCCGTTCTTCTGCTGATCCACTGAAAACATTTTCTTTTTCATAGATGTAATCACTGTATACGGGAACCAGTCCCATGGATTCCAACTTACTTTGTAGCAACTCTATCTTTTCCTGTTGTTCCATTTTTTGACCATTGGAGCAACATACAATCCCTATTTTATCTCCTGGTTTCAGCATCATTGTCCCCTTATTTTAATTTGTCTTTCCTTGCAATATTTCTACTTTTTCCGTTTTCATTGCCATTATGGTCTTCTCTTTAAAGTGAATCGCCACTTCACATACATTCAGCAAATGGTCTTTCGTTTTCTCCGCTTCTTTCTTCTGCGTGGTTTCTGTCCATTTTCCATGCGATACTGGTTGATGATCTCTGCAATGGTGTCATAATCACGCTGAAAAAGTTCCTCACAAAGCTGAAGCTTGATCCTGTCCTCCGGTATTTTTAGTAATATCTTTTCTATGACAAAAAGTTTGCTCTCCGCCTTATATTTTGGCATTTCATTCAGTTCCTGCATATGTACCAGCTCCGGTCTCCATAGAAGACTCAGTTGCTTTTTCAATTCTACTTTGGGATTCTCCAGAGGTTTCCTTACCATGTAGAAATCGGGCTTTACCTCCACCTCATCCACGGTGATAATACCCCACCATTCCGGTACATGCTCCTCAATGTGCATGGCATGGCTGCTGCCCACTACCACATAATTATAATCATAATAATTATTATAATCCTTGATCTGTCTGCTCAACCGTGTGTAGGTATCCGCATCACTTTTGATCTCTATTCCGTAGAGTGCCTCCGGTGTGATCATTACCACATCGGCTCTTGATTTTCCTATTTGTTTTTCTTCCAGTATTCGGGTTTTCCCATATTGTTCTTCCAGGAAGTCAAATAAAGGTTCTCTGATGTCCTTATCTAACAACATGATTCTGTTCCTTTCCCTCATCTTATGATTCGTTGACGAGCTTTCCAGTCATATGGTCAATGGTCAGTTCCAGCATCTGTACCCGAGTGATTGATTTACGGATTCCCTCTTCCACGGATTCCGGCGTTGGGTAGTATTTTAATGCAAGCTTGCGGACAAGCTCTTCTGTTTCTGCCATATCCTCAATCTTTCTCACCCTTCCAAACAGAATAACGCTTTTGATATTTAATGCCCATTCTCCATCTTTACGAAATCCCTGATCCATTACCGTAAAGGATACTTTGTCATTCATGGCAAGGGCATCCAGCTTGTGTCCTTCTTTCGCACCGTGAAAATACAGTTTTCCATCCAGATAGATGTGGTTCATGGGAAACGCGTACGGATAACCATCCTCTCCGTATACCGCCATAACCCCTCTTGGCTCATTCTGTAATATTTCCACACATTCCTGCTCTGATATTTGCTGTTTTAATCTTCTCATCTCACGAAACATAATTTTTCTCCTACTGCTTTCTCTACTGTTTTTCCAGACATTTTATTCCATAATTGCCTCTGCCGCCACATTGCAGGCCTCGCAGTATCTCATACCTTTTCCCGCTGATCTCTACCTCATCATCACTGATGAACATGCAGGATTCCCCATTTTCCTCACAATATTTGGTGATGGCATCCATCGCCATGACCACTGTGGGATATTCTGAACTGTTCTCATAGGGAACTGAAAATGATTTCCGAAACATACGCAGCATCTAATTTACCTCCTTCATGTGTATTGCCCTCTCGCTATTGCTCAACGGCTGATTATCGTCACTATTTAAAAATGATACTTCATACAGATACACAAACTTAAAGCCGAACGTATATTGATAAGTATTAAAAAATGCCTGAAATAACCATAGCACTTTTGGCAAATTAATTCTATGGGGTGATTCCAGCATGGCAAGATATGTCTTCCCTTCGATCTCCATGATAGGTTCCATCCCTATATGCAGAATGTTCAAATTCTTTTTTTCCCTTTGGGCAAATAGAATCAGCTCATCCACAAAATCATTTTTATTTAAAATAGGTTTCTCCGGTTCAAACCACATGGCATGTCTCGGCATGGTATACTGATAGATATTATCTTTGGCCTTTTTCAGATAGTCTGACATGACATCGAAAAAGGTGATTCCTTTCCTCTCCATGGCCTGGATCTTGTCCGTATATTTCTCAATATCTAGGGCTTGCCCATTGACCAGATCCTTCTGAATATTCTCATAAATCACCAACTGCTGTCGAAGACGATTCACCTGGAGGGATGCCATATGATAGTAGTGGCTCATGCATTCTTCCACAGAGATATTTCCCTGTTGAATACTGGCGATGTCCTCAATGGTCAGTCCCAGCTTCCGGTAAAGCAGAATTTCCTTCAATTTATAGACATCTGTCTGAGTATAGATGCGATAACCATTCTCCTTATTCCGCTCCGGGTGCAGCAGATTCTTTTTCTCATAAAATCGAATATTCTGTTTGGAAACTCCTGTCAGCTCCTCTATTTCCTTTATATTCATGGTCTCTCTCCTTATTGTGATTGTTGACCCCATATGAAGTACAATGGCAGGTCACATATTTCATAGCCATATCATAAAGGATATACTAACTATAAGGTCAAGACTTTTCGCAAATCTGCCACATATTCCCTCTGCTGTTTTTCCAGATATGATTTTACAAAGGGCTTCATGAACAGTTTCTTTGCGGTCACATCTTCTGTGAATTTTATGACAGTTTTGTCATTTTCTTCTGTAAATATTCCCGTCCAGTGCCCTTTCATATTACTGTTTTCCATGTCAAATTCCCATCGCTTACAAGGTTCCTCCACCGTGATTGTAAAATTTGTTGCATATCCATCTTTGGTGTATTCCACGAACTGTCTGTTATTTAGAATCTCGATCCTGCTAAGGTCACTTCTCCATGCATAATTTTCCAGAGACGTCACAGTCTCCCATACCTTCTCCAGATCACATGTGAATGCTGCTGTTATCGTTGCAATTGCCATACCATAATCCCCTTTCTATTTCTTATATCCCCAGATCTCATAGGCTTGATAAGTATGAGCAAAGTGATATCCCAACTTTTCTGCCAAATCCAGGGAACCCTTATTCTGAGCATCCCAACTGGGATATAATCCTCTGTCCAGACACTCTAATATGAGCTCTGCTCCGCAGATAGATGCAAGTCCTCTTCTCCGATAGGATTCCTCTGTATCAATCTCAATCTCGATGCCCTTGCCGTATCTGGAATAGGATGAGGCTCCAGCCACGATTTCTCCATCCTTTACGATCATCACACCGATTCCCAGCCTCTGATACATGTCATAGTCTGCATATTGGGATACCAGATCCGCACTCCAATGTGCCGCCCTGCAGGCTTTGAATAACCGGGCATCTATTTTCTTTAATGTAAATGGCTCTTCTATCCCGCTGACGATCTGCCTCAGTTTTTCCCTGTCAAATATATCTTCCTCTTTTTTCGTGGCATATCGCTTTACTTTTTTTGCCTTTTCTTTATACACTTTTTCTATGAGGTCTGCCCATTCTCCCGTCTGAGGCACCATAATGATGAAATCCTGCTGACACCATTCCGGCTTGTATAATAGAAGTTCCTCCTTGGGTTTTCCAGCAAAAAAGCAGAAATCTCCTAATATTGCCATGACCGATGCAGGCTCGTCCTCTGTGTCTGCGTATAAATGTCCCATAGTACCATCCAGACAAGACCAAATCAGAGATTCCTGCCAATTTCCAAATAATGACTCCACTGATTTCCCATTCTGTATCTCACAAACCATAGCTTCCTCCTCGCCAATCAAACATCAGCCCATGCAGCATTTATCTTCCACAGATGGGCTGACGCCATCATCCCTAACCCAGCAGTACATCCAGCACCATCATCATGATAAATCCGATTAACAGCCCCACTGCTGCCAGATGCTTATTATCATGAAAAGATTCCGGTATCAGCTCCAGTGCCACTACGGAAATCATCGCCCCAGCAGAAAAAGATAGTGCCATTGGCAATGCACTTTGCACCTTCAATGCAAATAATACACCGCATACCCCGGCGATGGGTTCCACAATTCCCGAGAGCTGACCTATGAAAAAACTCTTATATCGGCTAACCCCTTCTCTTCTAAGAGGCATGGCGATACAGGTTCCCTCCGGGAAATTCTGTAGTCCGATGCCTATTGCCAGCATCACCGCACCCATGAGGTAATCATTTCCTCCCTGAATAGCAGCACAGCCAAATGCCACACCTACTGCCAGACCCTCTGGAATATTATGAAGTGTAACCGCTGTGGTCAGCAAGACGCAACGCCTCCATGCATCCTCACGAAGAAGTGCATGCTCCTGTCTACCTAAGAATATGTCTGATAAGATAATGAACAGCCCGCCCATTAGAAATCCCATTCCCACGGTGAGCACCGCATTTTTCTTCAGTTCTTCCGCCAGGCTTAACGCTGGCTCCAGTAAAGACCAGTAGGAGGCTGCGATCATGACGCCCCCTGAAAATCCCATCATTACATCCAGAAACTTTTGATTTACTTTCTTACATGCCAGTACTACCGCAGCTCCCAGAGCTGTCACTCCATATGTGAACATTGTCGCTATGAACCCCTGTAGAACAGGGTCTATCCCCATGAACCAGGTAACCATCCTATCACCTTATGCACCTTGAATGCATAATATTCCACTTTATCTGTTATATTATCCTATGTAACGGGATGGAGATGGTGAAAAAATTAAGAAAACGGTAATTTTTATGATTCCTCTTATAAATGAAGTGCCCTCCTGGGACATTCTTCGATACACTCAAAACATAGGATACATTCCGTGCCATTTTCTCTCTTTCTGGAATTATCTGTGATATCCACATTCATGGGGCAAATCTGCTTACATTTTCCACAGGATACACACTTGTCCTTGTCTACTTTTATACGCATTAATGAAAAACAGCTTGCCGACTTTAGAAAAACGGTAATAGGACAGATATATTTACAAAATGCCCGATTGTCCCTGAAAAGAAATGCAAGACTGATCCCTACTATATAATAGAGCACATTTCCAATGATAAAACTCCAGAACATGATCTTTTCCAGATGAGCAACGTGCAGTAAAAATAGTGCGCCCACGAAAAGAAACGAGCTTATGAATACCACATAACGAATCCACCCTATATTTTTCCGGGGTTCCCTTGGCACTTTATAGGGTAACAGATCCAGGATCATGGCTGTCCAGCAGGCATATCCACACCAACCCCGTCCGAAGAATAAAGGTCCAAACAGCTTTGCCACTGCGTAATGAATCACCGCAGCCTCGAATACCCCCAGAAATAAGTAGTACCAAAAACCCTCTATCTGCATATTTTCATTACAGAGTACACCCAGGTACAACAGCATATACAGCCCCACTGCAAACTGCACAATATGTCTTGCATAAGGCAGTTTTCTCCTATACAGGAAAATACCCACCGCCAGACAGGTCCCTATGTAAGAGAAATTGAATAAATAGAATACATTATCAAGCGCCAGCCACAGTGTCACCGCAATCGCCTCAAATAAAAACCAAATCCCTATTGTGAAACCATATTTTTTCATTTCGTAATCTCCTGACACAGATTACTTTGTAATCTGGTCATATTATACCATTTCTCATAGGCTGCGTCATCTATGGTCTGTTCCATTCCGATCCACATCGATCTCTTTTGGAAAAGATATCTCTCCCTATCATTCCCTTGAATTTTACTGGCAATTTTTCCTCTTTTATCGTACTATAAATTTCAGAAAGGGTAAATGGTGAACCATGGCTATTTTAATATTTGATTTGGATGATACTTTATTTGATCTGGCAAAGCCTTTATTTGAGGCAATGTCAATCGTGTACAGCAATAGAATTCCCCCGCTCTCCAATGAGCATTTTACTGCATTTCGAAAGTACAGTGATGAACGCTTTGAAGAAAGTCAGAGCGGTGCTATTTCCATGGAAGAAATGTATATCTACCGTATCAGAAAGACTCTTTGGGATATGGGTGTTTCCACCACTGATTCCGAAGCTCTGCTTTTCCAGGATGAGTACCTCCGGTGCCAGCAAAATATTCATCTATCTCCTGTGGTACGGGAGATGCTTTGCTACTGCCGTGAAAATAACATCATCACAGCGATTATCTCCAATGGTTCTGCCGAACACCAGATGAAAAAGGTAAACACGCTGGGACTTACGGACTTCATTCCAAAGGAACATATCTTTCTATCCGGCTCCGTAGGATACGCAAAGCCTGACCCCAGAATCTTTACCTATGCTGCCGAAAAGCTTTGTCATCATAGAGAGAAGACCTATTATATTGGTGATTCTTTCCTGAATGATATCATCGGTCCCAAAAAAATTTTCTTTGGCACTGTCTGGTATAATCGTCGGAACTACCTCATCGAAAGTGATGTTACCCCTGACTATACCGTCACCACTGATTCTGAACTATATGAGATTGTTAAATTAATCGCAAACGAATAATGGATTATTCCATTATAAGAAGAAAGAAGCTGCGTACAAATGGTCTGTACACAGCTTTTTTTTTCTTATTAATGATTTCCTATTTTTCATTGGATATTTTCTATTGAATACTGCCTACTCAATATTTCTGTGTCTGCCTTCCATGTCTTCGTGAGACACCTGGAGTTCTTTTTCCAGCATCATGATAATGATATCAAACAGCATATACAAATGCTGTTCAAACAGATTTCCCATGGGCTGAATGGATGGAACTGCTCTGTCATCTGTTCCATTGAATACTGCTGCCGGTACAAATAGTGTGAAATCTGCCATTTGTGCACAGGTCTGTTTGGGAGATCCTGTTACCACCGCTACTTTAGTTCCTGCCTTTTTTGCCTGTTCCACCACATACGTGATATGTCCAATCTGTCCAGATCCGTTCGTTGCAATAAATAAATCTCCCTCGTGCATACCCGGAGTCGTGTCGTCCCAGATCCAGTGTGTTTCCTTTCCCAGATGCATCAGACGCATTGCAAATCCACGTGTGGAGATTCCCTCTCTGCCGACACCCATTAGAAAGATTCTGTCTGCTCCTTTTATCAGCTCCATAAATCTCTGTAATTCTTTTATATCCTGTTTTTTGAATACTTCCAAATGTTCTTTTACCACTGTTTCATAGAATGACTGGTAATCCTTTGTGATTTCCATACAAAATACCTGCTTTCCTCATTATTTTTATTCCATTATAGCCTGGTCACTACTTGCTGTTTATTGTGCACTCTGTAAGTTCTTCATACTCTGTTTTAATGTACGTTTCTGTGAGTAAGCTGCTATGACATGATTGAGTCCCAGCACCAGCACTAACATAATTCCCCATATCAATTTCTTTGTATAAGGTGATAATGACATGATCGTAAATGCACTGGACATTACCTGCATCATAATGATGGCTATGACTACACCCTGCACTTTTCCTTTCCCGCCGTTTGGGCTGATACCGCCAATGACACACACGATCATCGTCTGTAATAAATAGGAATCGCCGTATCCAACCTTCGCAGAATTTACACGACTGAGAATGATCAGACCTGCCATGCCTGCCAGAAAACCGGTTGCCATAAATACCAGGATACTCATTTTCTCATTATTTACCGCGCTGAATCTTGCTGCCACAGGATTACCACCGTAGAGATACAGTTTCCTGCCAAATCCCGTAAGGGACAATATCAGCCCTAATATAAGGGATACCAGTAAGAAAAGCCAGAAAATAAGTGGCAATCCTAAAACTACACTTTTTCCAAATTCCGCAAACAGCGGATCAATATCTCCTATACTGGAGCCACCGGTCAAGGCCATGCCTATTCCCTGTATTAATGTCATTGTTCCTAATGTAGCGATCAGTGAAGGGGCAGATGTTTTCGCTATGATCAGACCGTTAAAGGCTCCGAAAATGAGACTTGTTACCGCCGCTACTATCAGTGCCAATATTACCCTCGCTATTCCCTCTGTTCCAAACGCCCATGTTCCGTTCAGCACATAAGCTGTAAATATGGCTACCGTGTTCGCATTGGCTATAATAGACAGATCGATTCCGCCCACCATATTGGAGAGCATCATTGCCAGTGCCAGAAATCCGAACTCTGGAATCTGAAATGCCATGGACTGAATATTTCGTCCTGAATACATAGAACCCCCGAATGCTCCGGCAACAGTTACCAATACAAGGAGAGCCAATCCAACTAAAATACTTAAATCAAGGTCTTTTCCGACCATTTTTTTTATTTTATTCATTCTCTTCTCTCTCCTATTCTGTAAAGATCAAATGACTTCTGTTCTTTACTCTTTCCTGATATGAAGTAACTGCCACTGCGATTACCAGAATCGCTCCTACAAATAAATTATTCCAGGAAGAGGACAGTCCGATCAGTATCAATGTAGAATTTAAAAGGTAAATAATCAACACGCCAAGAACCGCGCCGAAGATCTTTCCCTGTCCTCCGGTAATCTTCGTTCCACCGATTACTACTGCAGCAACTACCATCAATTCATCCCCCACCATTTTATTCGGATACAATGCATTGACCTGTGCCGCATAGATAATACCCATCATTCCTGCCAGTGCGCCTGAATAAGCATACACGAACAAGCGGATCTTAAATGGATTAAATCCTGCTCTTCTTGCTGATTCTTCATCATTTCCAATCGCTACGATTCCTCGTCCTATCATTGTCTTACGCAATACAAAATAGGTTGCTATCCCTGCTAATAGCACAGGAATAAGGGATACGGTCAGACCTGCCGAACCGTTTTCTGTTGCCACTTTGAACAGGGTTCCCTGTCCAAACTCATGCAGACAGGATGGCAGTACACCTGAACCGAAAGATTTATCACTGATAAAGGTAGTCATAATACCATGAAACAAATTCTGTGTTCCCAGTGTGATAATAAAAGGCGGAAGCTTCAGCCAGTTTATTAATAATGCATTTACCAGCCCAAGACAGGTTCCAATCAGCATGGATAACGCAAACGCAAATACAAGGCTGTTGATTCCTGTATTAATCATCACCAGCAAAGAAGTATAGCTGCCAAATAATGCAATTGCCATGAAAGAAACATCAATACCACCTGAGATCATGACCACCAAAAGTCCAATTGCAACGATCATTGTGGTAGATGAGGTCTTCACAATATCAAATACTGTCTGTACTTGCAGAAATTGAGGATTTTTAACACTTACAAATACACTGTATATTACGATGATAATCAGCAACATCTTTTGAAACTGATCTATTTTCTTAGTCATGGGGTTACCTCCTCTGCTGACTGGCTTCCGATCAGATCCGTAATTATTTTATCTGCTCCATCCTGTCCCAGCTCATTTTCGTCAAATTCTCTGATACATTTTCCATTGGCAAGTACGATTACACGATTACAGTTCGCCATGATCTCCTGAATCTCATCTGATATAAATATGATTGCCATTCCACCGTCTGCAAACTTATGTATTTGTTCATAAATCTCCGATTTCGAACCAATATCAATTCCTACTGTTGGGGTATCCATGATGAATACCTTAGGTGCAGTTGCCGTCCATTTTCCGATCACGACCTTCTGCTGATTACCGCCTGATAAGGTTCCTACGACGGTCTCAATAGAAGGGGTCCGGACTTTTAATTCATTTACATATTTCTGGGCAATGGTATCTTCCTCCGCTTTTCTGATGAGACCCTTTTTGCAGATCGTATCGATTAACGCGGAAGATATATTTTCCTTGATTTTTCTCTCGATAAATAGTCCCTGATTAAATCTATCCTCTGGAAGCAATGCAATGCCCTGCTTCTTCGCTGCCATAGGAGATGCAATACTGGTCTCCTTACCATTGATTCTGATGGAACCACTCTGGGTGGGATTTAGTCCGAATAGTGACATGGCAAGTTCCGTTCTGCCGGAACCCAGCAATCCCGTAAGTCCAATAATATCCCCTGGTCTGATCGTCATGCTGATATCTTCATACTGTCCTTTTCTGGTCAAATGATCGATTTCCAAGATTGGACTGTTATCCTTGCAGGTTCTGTGATATCTTGGATATTCGATTTCCCGTCCTGTCATATGATAAGATAAACTTTTCTCATCCAGGTCTTTACTGTTGAAATCACCGATCTTATCACCATTTCTAAAAATAGTAATGGTGTCCGCTACCGTAAATACTTCATCTAATTTATGACTGATAAAAACAATTGCCAGACCTTTTTTCTTCAATTCCAGCATGATTTTCATCAAATGATCTACTTCTGTCTTCGTGAGAGCTGTTGTAGGTTCATCCATAAATAAAATCTTTGCATCCTGTGCCAATGCACGGCATATGGCTACCATCTGTCTATTGGCCATGGATATTTCTCCTACGGTCTCATCCAGATTCATCTTTACTCCGATTTTATTCAGTTGTTCTTTTGCAATTGATTTTATTTTTTTCCAATTTATGGTCTTATTACCTTCAAACTTCAATTTACTGATTGCAATATTCTCTGCAACTGTCATATGTTGAAATAATGATAAATCCTGATAAATGACCTGTATTCCTTTATTCATAGCCTCTATCGGTGTCAAATTCTTATATTTTTCACCACTTATTTCTACTTCTCCATGATCTGGTGTATAAACGCCTGAAATACATTTTACAAGTGTGGATTTTCCACATCCATTTTCTCCTGCAAGGCAATGAATTTCACCTGCATTGATCGTAATATCTATATTATTTAGCGCACGAACACCTATAAAAGATTTACTTATGTTTCTTGCACATAAAATAGGTTCCATCGTTCTGCCTCCCAAAAGTCTTTTTTCAGAAATACTGCCTAATATTTCTATTAGGCAGTTTTCGTTTATCTTGTTTTAGAAATTGTAATCATCAATGTTATCTGCCGTAAATTCAAGTGGTGCATTACCATATCCAATATTTCCTTCTAATTCCACACTATCGTAGCCTGTCGCCTTCAAATCTGTTCCTGTTTCCACACCCTGTCCTGAAGCAATCAGGTATGCAGCGTAGCATGCCGCATATCCTGCATCGGCTGGTCTCCAGCAAAGTCCGTGTGACATAGAACCATCTTTTAAATAGGTTGATGACATGGAAGGTAACGCAAGTGATACAACTTTAACAGTTCCTGCCAGATCATTTTCCTGAAGTGCCTCACAGATTCCGCCGCCCTGGGCTGAGCAGTCAAAAAATCCTGCGATGTCTGGATATGCTTTTAATACTTCAAGCGCTTTATCATGTGCACCTTCCACACTGTTTCCATCTTCATATGGTTCCGTTGCAACATTTTCCATATCTGGATAATTTTCTTCTAAATATTTCACTGCTGCTTCATACCATGCCATATGAGTCTCCATTGTAAGACCACCAACGAATCCGGCATATTTTCCTTTTCCATCCATTGCTTTCGCAAGATTCTCTGCAAAAAGCTGTCCGAAGGATTCATTTACAAAGGCTTCAATATCCAGATCAACGCTGTCTGCCGTTCCAGGTGCTTCGTGTGTCACCACAACAATACCCGCATCTCTGGCTTTTTGAATGGTGGGTACTAATGCATTTGGATCATTTGGTACAACACAGATAGCATCTACATCCTGTGCAATCAAGTCTTCCATAATGGAAATCTGGCTTGCTGCATCACCAGTTTCCGGAACCTGCACAGAAACATTTAATCCGGTATCCTTTTTTAACTGATCGATTCCCGTTGCCATGTCATCGAACCAGGAGTCTGACTGTTTTACAATCATGACTACTTTGTAGTCCGCAGGATCAGCACTTACGTTCTCTGTGCTTTCCGCTGTGTCTGCTGCCTCTGTTGTTTCTGCCTTTTCAGTTGTCGTTGTCGTATCGCCTGCATCCGCAGTCTTAGTTCCACATCCAACCAAAAGTGTTGCTATCATCGTTACTGATAATATTACTGATACTAACTTTTTCTTCATTCTCTTTTCCCTCCTGAAATTCAACATCTGCTCTCTTTACATTTGTGATTATATGATAAATAATTTCCAATTCATATAAAAAAATCCGTGGTCATTTTTCAAAAATCCGACTTCCAGATTTGTTACATTGTAAAAAAAAATTGTGTACTATATACTTCTAAATAGGAAGTCCCCTCCTCCTCATATAAAAGCCAGCGAAAAGAGAAAAAGATATGAATCTGTTAAAACAAAATATTAAAAATATACAATTAAAGAATAAAATTGCTCTGATTATTACCTTGGTGGTAGCACTTACCGCTATCGCTTCTCTCATCGGTTCTGAAATGCTACTGCATTCCAGCAATAAACTTTTATACCAGGCGCTGGCTGGATCTCTTAATTACAGCGCGGAGGATATTTCCAATAAGCTGACTAATATAGAGTCCATGACAAATGCAATTATTTCCAATCAATCTATTAAAAAAGGACTTATCTCCCTAATGGATGAGCCATACTCTCAATTATCCATTCAAAATGTTGATAATACCATTACGTCCTCTCTGGTCGATTACTATCAGAATTATAAAAATAATGATATCAACTATGTAAATCTCTATAATCAACATTTCCAGTCTTCCAGTTATCAGGCAAAAAGTTCCAATACTCCTGATGAAATACATAATGCCGTTATCTCGGCAGCCAGTCTGAACTCCGGTTATGCCTGCTGGGTCACGGACTACTGTAATTCCTATGGATTATTTCTGGGAAGGGATAGCAGACGTGTTCAGAATCTGAACTTCGAGACAATGGGAACCGTGGTGGTAAATGTGGATATGGATAAGCTCATCCGCTCGTCAACCCAGTCAATTCTACAGGATAGTGAAGTGCAATATATCATTTTTGATAATAAGAAAGAAATATATCACTCAAAAAGTCTGGACACGCAATATATTTCCTATATTGATCAAAAATTAAAAAATAACTATGACATCATCTCCCTGGGTTCTGATCGCTTTTTTTGCATTCGTGGAATGATTGAAAACAATCATTGGGAATATATCTGTCTCGTTCCTTACACTTACGTGGATCATACATTGATCGTAACACGGATATTCTCCCTATTGATCCTTATTTCCGCTGTTATCATCGCATCTGTCTTATCCAGAACTATGATCAAATCCATTACCAAGGATTTTGACCGTCTTGTGGATAAAATGAAAAAATTTGGTACAGATGAATCAAAGCTTCCGGTTATTGATTACGATTACGATAATCGAACGGATGAGATTGGCGTTCTCCATCAGCAATTTGATCAGATGGCTGTTCAGATTCAAAAACTGATACAACAGAACTATATAAATGAAATTCTTACGAAAGATGCAAAGCTAAAATCACTGGAAAGTCAGATCAATCCTCATTTTCTGTACAACGCTCTGGAATCCGTGAACTGGCGTGCAAAAGCGCTTGGTGCCAAAGATATTTCCGATATGGTTAAATCACTGGGGGATTTGCTTCGTGCGACTCTAAGTAACAAAAATAATAATTTTACCATCGCCCATGAACTGGCCATCGTAAATGATTATATTACAATACAAAAGATCCGTTTTGAGGAAGAACGTCTGGTATTCCAGGAATCCATCCACAAGGAAATCCTTCCTGTCCGGATTCCCCAGATGACGATTCAGCCCCTCATTGATAACGCCATTAATTATGCAATGGAGGTCATTACAGAGACCTGTTACATCCATTTGACAGGATTTGAAAAAGATCATATTGTTCATATTTTAGTCACGAATAATGGGTCACAATTTGAAAATGATCTCTTATCAAAATTACAGAGCGGAAGTATCAAACCTCATGGTATCGGGATCGGACTTCTCAATATACACCAGCGAATTCAATTAATCTATGGTTCTGATTATGGGTTGAAATTATATAATCTTGACGAAGAACATGCCGTTGCAGAAATTATCATTCCAGAAGATACCGAAGATTTACTTTAGATAAAGGAGCCTATACATGTTAAAACTATTAATTGCAGATGATGAAAAAGCCATTCGGGAAAGTATCAGCACCCTGATCGACTGGTCCAATTTAGATATTGAATTGATTGGAACCGCGAAAAATGGAATTGAGGCATATAACATTATCCTTGATCAGTATCCCGACATTGTCCTCACCGACATAAAAATGCCGGGACTCACAGGTCTCGATCTCATTGAGAAAATATATGACGTAAATAAAGACACCCGTTTCATCATTCTGTCCGGGTTCAATGAATTTGAATACGCAAAAAAGGCAATGCAGTTCGGGGTACGACACTACCTTTTAAAGCCCTGTACTGAAGAACAGATCATACAAAGTATCCGCGAGATCAAAGACGAATACACCCACGATCTTCTCACAAAACACATTGTAGAAGAGCATTCCCAGTTAAAGGAGCAATTCCATTCCAGCCTTACTATCAATATTATTAATCACTACCTTGCCTATGAAAATGATAACTTATTTCCAGAAAAAGAAATTGCTTTTCATGAATATAATATGTTTTTGGAAAAAGATCACCAACCCTATGAAATATTTTATTTATATTATCTGGAAGAGCACAATTTTACATATATGACCAGGCTTCTTTCTACTTTCTGTAAAGAACATTACCCAGGTGTTTTTCTAAATATTATATATGTACATAATACTTTTTTATTTTTATTTCCTTCTCTGTCCACATCCAATAGGGCATTAGAACAATTTTGTACCCATATATCATTTGAAAATCAACAGACTACTCCTTTTTTAAAGGAATTTACTTTCCCTGATCTACAGTCCGCTCTTAAAAAAGTGTGTATGCAGATTAGAAGATATGAGAGAATCTATTATACAGACGGGGGGAAAATAACGACCATTTCCAATTACAATAATATGATTAAAGATATTCAGGACTATACTACAGAATTATTTTCAAATGATTCTGCTGTTGCTGAATCTGCGCTGTCCAGTCTTTATGAAAATATCATGCATATCAACAATTTAATGTTCTTAAAGCAAATTGCCTCTTCCATTGTAATTACGGCTATCAATCATGTGAACTCCTTCAGCGTGGTAAATGCAGCAGATTTTTTATTGGAAATTGAAAATTCCATGGATTTTCCTATATGTCGGGAACTTCTCCTGAATAAAATAAATATCCTTTATCAGAATTTTCATTTTTCCACATCAACAGGGGATGTGAGTGATAAGATTAAAAATTATGTATCAAAACATCTTGCAAACTCTGAGCTGTCTTTAAAATGGATTGCTGAAAATGAGCTGTATATGAATGTGGATTATATCAGCAAAAGATTCGTAAAGGAAACCGGACAAAAATTCTCTGCCTACCTCACCGAAACAAGGGTGAGCAAAGCAAAAGAGCTACTGGCTATGGCTGACAGTGACAAGATTCAAAACATTGCCGAATTGGTTGGATGTGGAAATAATCCTCAATATTTCTCCCAGATTTTCAAGAAAAGTACCGGCATGTCTCCCAGCAGTTATGTCAAAAAAATACAAGGGAATCACCGTTCCAACGGATCATCCCCTGATCTTTTATCGTTTTAATATATGAGCAGCACTATCTTACAAATGTAATTATTCCTCAATCCTGCGGAATGTGATCTCTTTCAGATCAAGTCCATTCTGGCGGAAGGATAACTTATAGATATGAATATTGGCATCGATGTTCACTTGATTTTCTATGGTGACCCATTTTCCTCCTGTGCCATTCCAG
>JAQVCT010000055.1 GCA_028689655.1 Lachnospiraceae bacterium | reverse complement strand
TCATTTTGTAGTTCAAGTGTCGCAATTCTAATGTTCAGATCAATTAACTGATTCTGTAAACTATTAATTTTCATTTCATATTCTTCATTTATATCCATAATATTCATCTTCCTTATAGTGTTAATTCATAATAGTTTTAGCCATTGCTTAAATATCTTTAATTTCAAAACCACGCTAGATACTTTTCAGCAATAACATTGTAGGTATTATTCTCAACTATATGTTCCCTCGCTTTGCTACCCATTTTTTCTGAATGTTCTACACAATATTGAATTCCAAATGCCAAATCTCTCGCTTCAAATGGTTGAGCTAAATATCCACTATTTCTATGAGAAATAATTTCTGGCATCCCTCCAATGCTGAACGCAACAGTTGGTGTTCCACAGGAAGAAGCTTCCAAAACAGTTCCCGGATAATTTTCCTGTCTAGATGGAGCCACAAATACATCCGCTAAATTATAAAGTTGAACTAATTTCTTATCATCATTAATGTTACCCATAAAATGAATCTCTAAATCTCGAGGCAGTATTTCTTTTACAGCATTATCCTCGTTTCCAAAAATCAATAACCTTTTATCCGCTAAGTTTATAAACTCTAATGCTTTGCAAAGATATTTAAAACCTTTTATTGGATTCTCAGTAGCCCTGGTAGCCCCAAACAATATATTTTTTTTACATGGTTTAAATCCAAATTCTCTTATTATTTGAGTTTTATTATTTGCTATATTAAATATATTTGTATCAATTGAATTAGGTATTATAAAAACGTCCTTTTCTTTTAATACAGAACTGTTTTTAGAGCATTCTGCAATCCATCTGCTTGGTGCAATAAACTTTATTTTTGATTTGGAAATGATTTCCTTTTTAATTTTTTGGTTATAATATGTTATATCTTTCTCATGATTGCTATGAAGAACAGGGCATTTTCCACATCTTTCTCTATATTTTTCACAATAATTATCGTATATACATCCTCCTGTAAATATTGACATATCATGCATAACATATAATACAGGTTTACCCAAATCGCAGATTTTCCCAAGTTCTTTATACGATATAAAATTGCTTACCGAGTGTAGTACAATCACGTCTGCATTTTGAACATCTATCATTTTAGAGATGTCTGTACCAAAATAATCACAAAATATCGGCAAACCCTTAGCCAAAATTAAATTCATAAAATTCTTCGTTTTCGAAAAAAAACTCTTAATTGGTGAATCAATGATTACACACACATCACTCTTAGGACTTTTTTTTGTTCTCACTATTATTTTCGAATCAATTCCATAATGAACCAAGGCATCATTGATTCTTTCTGTCGCTCGAAAAGCCCCGCCACAATCAGTTGTCGATATGTGTACAACATTCATTTCTTCTTAATTCCTTTCTGAATTTTTACCTAAAATATTCCATTCTTCACTCATCAAAGTTAATCCTTTTCTCTTCCACTACCAACGGTCTGTGTATCACCCTGGTATTAATATTCAAGATATACTCTCCCAGCAATCCGATAAAAAATAGCTGTATAGAACCAATCACATACACACCCAGTACCACCGGTGCATAGCCCACTTGAAATGCATTCCAATTCATCAACTTGTAGATCAGATAAACAAATGCGATCACCAAACTGATTCCAGAACTTAAGAAACCAAATATGGTAGCCAGTCGCAGTCCCACTTTCGTGTAGGATGTGATGCTCAGCATGGCAGCATCATAGAGACTGTAGAAATTGTTTTTCGTTTTTCCTGCTCTTCTTGCCTGCTGCGTATATTCCAGATCTTTCCTGCTAAAGCCATATTCTGCCACGATTCCACGTAGAAATGGAATCGGATCATCCAGTTGTTTCAACAGATCGATAAAGGTCTTGTCATAGAGACCAAATCCTGTGAAATGTTCGATCATCTCTACCGTTGACATACTTTTAATTAATTTATAGTACATGGTCCTCAGGAAATAAATAAAACCATTTTCCTTGCTTTTAGACTTGATACCGCTGACGATCTTATATCCTTTTTCCCACTCTGCCACGAACTTTGGTATCATCTCCACGGGATCCTGGAAGTCACAGCACATGCTGATAGTGCAGTCTCCGGTGGTCTGACACATACCATAAAAAGGCGAATTGAACTGACCAAAGTTCGTCACATTCAAAATCGCCTTGATTTTCTTATTCTTACTACAGATGCGCTCCAGCTCATCCCTGGTGCCATCTGTGGAACAGTTATCTATGAATACGAGTTCATAATCGTATTGAGGCAGTGCCTCATTTAATACATTGATGACTGTATCGCTCATCAATGCCACATTTTCCACTTCATTATAACATGGTATTAATACACTGATCTTTTTCATAATGCTAATCCTGTCTATGCGTCGCATATCCTTTCAGGTTTACTCTTGCGTTCTTCTACACCATTCTACAGTGTGACGAATTCCTTCGTCAAATGCAATCTTTGGTAAAAAACCTGTATCCTTTGAAAGTTCCTCTATATCTGCACACAGATACATGACCTGCTGTGGTCGATATGGAAGGGCTCCCATATTTACTCTTGCCTGTTTCCCAACAGTCCTTCGCATTATCTCGATATATTCATGCAGTGGTCTCGCCTTACCACTTCCTATCGGATAAGTTGCTCCGTCCCTCCCTTTTACCCCTGCCATATAGATGGCACGCGCCGCGTCTTCACAGTAGAGATAATCCCACAGCTGTTCCCCCCTGGAGAACTCTGGCGTCTCTCCCCGCAGCATCTGACGTATGCCGGATATGATCATGGTCTTTTCCCCGTCATAGGGGCCATAGACGCTCAAGATTCGGGTCCAGATATGGCGCATCTCATATCTCTGGCACAGGACTCTGCTCATCTGTCCCGCACAGAGCTTGGCAATTCCATACCCCATCTCAGGGTTGGCAGGTGTACTGCCCTGGATCTTGCCCTCCACTCTTCCATACTCCGCCTGTGAGCCTGCGCCCACGAATACCTGGCATCCCACCCGGGCTGCCAGGTCTACTGCATCCAGCGTATCCTGAACATTTCGCAGCTGCAGTGACATATCGTCCCTCTCCGGTCCGATGGTACCTGTCCACGCCAGATGGAAAAAGGCATCGTAAGCTCCAATTTCATCCTTTTGGATATTCGAAATATCGTGAATAGAGTGCTTCATAATATGGAGATGTTCATGCTCCGGTAACCGATCCACTCTGGTTGATAATGGATTTACGATTGCCAATACTTCCAGATCAGCCTCCAGCAGTACCTTCACCAGGGCTACTCCGATAGTGCCCGTTGCCCCTGTTACGATTGCTCTCTTCATCAATATCACCGCCACATTTTCTTTCTATCCCTTACATACACGCGAATTATACCACTTTTTTTGGCAATATACAACTTAAAGTCATTATATGGTACTTAAGACGATTCTTTCCCGTAAATTGTGTTTCATGTCCTCATACTCCTCTTTGGGCAGGAATGGGAACATATCATCCAGCTCCGGTGACACCATGGTGCCGTCAGGTAATGCCCTGGAGGACAGTTTGGGGGCAAAGTTCTGCTCCGGATCTACCACCGCCTCCATGATGACAGGGCCATCGGTGTCCAATCCCTTACGGATCATCTCATCCGCTGTGGACAACTGATCCACGCGAATGTAGGGGATTCCATAGGCACAGGCAATCTTCTCCATATCTGGAAAGCTGAGCCCATTGCCCTGGCAGACACCTACCATGGGCGGGTCAAAGAGATTGGTCTGGGTCTGTCTGATGGAGTGATATCCATTGTTATTCAGGATCACGATCTTCATATTCAGATGATTGTACACCACCGTCTGGAGCTCCTGCATATTCATCTGGAAGCTTCCGTCACCATCGATGCAGACAATACGCGCTCCTGTGGCATCCGGTTTACCGGATTCCTCACGTGCCTTTTGGTTCTCCGCCACACAGGCTCCCAGCGCCGCTGGGAACCCGTATCCCATAGCTGCGCACCCTGAATTGGTGAAGAGTCTTTGTTCCCTTTTGATCCTGGCTGCCTGGAACGTCATGACACAGGCACTGCCATTTCCTGTGATGACCGTGTCCCCCTTCTGCAGCGCATCCGTGAACTTATCCAGGAATACATAGGGATTCAGTGGTTTCTCCTTCTCATAGTATTCCGGCAGTACTACAGGATATTTCTGGTTGACATTATGTACGCACTCCAGCCACTTCCCGTGATCTCCCACCTTCTGATTCCAGCTGATCTCCATGGTCTCCGGATCATGGAACACTGCATCCGCCAGTGATCTCATCACATCCTTCACATTGGCATGTACCGCCATATCCGGCTTTATCGTTGGTTTATGGAGTTCATTCTCATCGATGTCCACCACGATCTTGTAGGCATCTTTTGCAAAGGAACTGTAATTGTAACTGATGAGACGGATATTCAATCTGGAGCCCAGCACCAGTAACAGATCGCAGTTCTGTACCACAAAGTTCCCCCCTCTGGTACCCACTGTTCCCGGGCGGCCACCATAAAAGGGGTGGTCATCCTCCAGTAGATCGTGGGCATTCCACGCGGTGACTACTGGGATGCAGAGTGCAGTGATACAATCTATGAATTCCTGATAGGCACCTGCCAGGCGGATTCCTGTGCCTGCGAAGATGACCGGTCGCTTTGCGTCCCGTATCTTCTGTAAGATTACCTTGGTCAGTGCTTTATCATAGACTGGATTCTCCTGTCGATCCATTTCCTGCTGTTCCGATATAGGAAGATCCTTTAGTTCCTCCGTCTCTATCATGGCTCCCTGTACATCCAGAGGAATGTCCAGCCATACAGGGCCCTTCCGTCCGTTATTTGCCAGGAACCATGCTTTTTCCAGATGATAACGTATCTCATTGGGTTCTGTGATCATTACGGCATACTTTGTCATATTTTTCACAGAATCCACGATCTGGAATTCCTGATCTCCCAGCTGCCGCAGTGGCACATCCGTGGACCAGGTGGTGGTCTCTCTCTTCACCTGTCCCGATATGATAAACATAGGGATGCTGTCCTGCCAGCCCCCCAGCACACCGGTGATGGCATTGGTACCGCCGGGTCCACTGGTGACACATACACCGGCGATCCTGCCCGTCATTCTGGCATAGCCCTCCGCTGCCATAGCGCACGCCTGCTCATGGTGATTGTAAGTACAGTGCAGCCCCTCCTCATGTCCGAATGCATCATTCAGGTGCATAGCGCCGCCACCCGTGATGGTGAACAGGTCCGTGACTCCTTTTCCCACCAGAAATTGTGAGATATATTTTGCTACTTTTATTTTCATGTTATTTCACCCTCATCTTTCATATCCAGCGAATATCATCTATCTGTCATGCATCGCTATCTGTCTATGATATATCTTCTATTACATATTGTGTCTCTGTCAGGAATTCCATGGGAATTTGGTGTGGTATCCTCCCGATGCTGTCCGCCACATCCTGATTGATCTGCTCCGCCTTCTCTTTACTGAAGGAGTGTTCCATATTGGGATTGGTATACTCGGAGGTCTGGGAGGTGGTAAATCCGTCAAATCCCGCAAATACTACCTTTCCTGCCTGTAGCTGTGTGAACAGGCGATACAGCATGATCATGGGGTTATCCACGATCATGGCTTTCTCATCCAACAGTTCACTGTATGGCAGCACATAATCGAAAGTGCCGCTGGCCTTGGTCACATTAGAGGTGGCGATCAGGGGAATCTTCTCCTGCAGCTGACTGATTTTGAAGGATAACTGTACATATCGCTTCGCATTGCTGATAAAAATATAGTCTACCTCATATCCCTCCGGGAGAAAATTCACCGCTATGGTAATGGGTTTCCTCTCATGGATATAGTGCTGTACCTTTTCCCGCTCTGAGACAATGGTGTTGCCAGGCGCCAGGAGCAGCAGCTCCTTTCCCGCAAAGGCTTCTCCCAGTTCTTCCAGCTTCGCTGTGTTTACCTTGTCAGCGGATTCCCTTTTCTGATACTGCACATAGAGCTCCTCGATGTAGTCCTTATCATAGAGGAGCTTCTTCTCACCCTCCAGTTGATTTAAGATCTCATGGATGGAACGCACGGAAAGCTTTTTCTTATCCGACAGGTAATTCACGTAGTTGGGGTGGCAGTCATGGCTCGCCGCGATGAAGAACTTAAAGTTATAGCCCCATGGTACTTCGCGGTAGATATCCAGGATCGTCACATCGATGGCTTCCAGCAATTGGCTCTCATCGTAGTCTTTCCCCAATCTCTCATTCATATAAGTCGCCAGAAGTTCACAGGGGGCATTTCCGGCACTCTTTCCCATGCCATAGAGACTTCCATCCACCAGGAGTCTGCGTTCCTTCGGCGGATTTTCCAGTAATTCCACACAGTTCGCATAAGCTAACTGGAAGTTATTGTGGGCGTGATATCCGATTCCGATGGAGGGCAGTAAATGTGCCTCCGCAAAATTGTAATAATGCATCAGCTGTTCCTTGTGGAGCAGTCCGTAGGTATCCACCAGCGAGAAAGCATAGGACTCCAGATCATTTACCAGTCCTATGAGCTCCGCCAGCTCCTCATCATTATAGCTGGTGATGGACACTGCCTGGGCGAACACCTTATAGCCCAGCTTCTTCACTTCCTTACAGAATGCGATGGCTTTGTGCATCTTCTCCTTTTTGAAAATAATGCGAAGTCCATCCATGAAGGAATCCTCACATGGTATGAGATGCTGGATGCTGCAGGTACCGTAATCGATCATCCCCACGATGAGAGCATTCCCTTTATCCAGTCCCTGATAGGTACGATTCACAGATGCTGCATCCGGGAAAATCGTGCGGTTGCTGTCATAGGATCGTCTCTCATCCAGAAATCCGATCTCGATGATATCCATTCCGGCACTAACCAGTCTCTCGAATATATTGATGATATTATCCCTTCCAAATTCCCAGTCGTTGATATATCCACCATCTCTTAACGTACAATCTAATAATTTTATCTCCGCCATAATTACTCTCTTTTCACTCTTTTATCTCTTCCTTATTCTCTATGATACAAGGGCCTCTCTGATGGTCTTTGCCATATAATCAATCATCTCATCCGTCATACCCGGATAGACACCCACCCAGAAAGTACTCTGGAGAATGCGGTCTGTGTTGGTGAGGGTACCCACCACACGATATCCCGTCCCGTCAGTTCTCATCTGGTCAAAGCAGGGATGTTTGATAATATTTCCGGCGAAAAGCATACGTGTCTGCACACCATGAGATTCCAGATAGGGCACTACATACTCTCTGTCCACGCCCTCTTGGCATGTAATCAGGAAACCGAACCAACTGGGGTTTGCATGCTCACATGCCTCCGGTAAGATCAATTTGTCTTCCACTCCAGTCAAAGCTGCTTTCAATCGGTCAAAGTTATGTCTTCTGCGTTCCACGAATGATGGAAACTTCTCTAACTGTGCACATCCGATGGCTGCCTGCATATCTGTCGCCTTCAGATTGTACCCGAAGTGACTATATACATATTTATGGTCATAGCCCATCGGCAGTTCCCCGTACTGTCTGTCAAATCGATGTCCGCAGAGATTGTCTGTACCGCCGGGACATACACAGTCCCTTCCCCAGTCACGGAAAGAGCGGATGCACTTATGAAGAAGTGCATTATTGGTATAAACTGCACCGCCTTCTCCCATGGTCATATGATGGGGTGGGTAGAAGCTGGAGGTTCCGATGTCCCCGATGGTTCCCGTAAGTCTCGTCTCTCCGTCCAGGGTATATTCTGAGCCAAGTGCATCACAGTTATCTTCCACCAGCCACAGTTCATGTCTGTCGCAGAATGCCTTCACAGCCTTCAGGTCAAAGGGATTGCCCAGGGTATGGGCGATCATCACCGCTTTGGTCTTCTCTGAGCAGGCTTCCTCCAGCATGGTCACATCAATATTGTACTGTGGAATGGTCACGTCCAGAAATACAGGAACTGCACCGTACTGCACCATGGGGGATATGGTGGTGGGGAATCCTGCTGCCACCGTGATGACTTCATCTCCCCGGCAGATCCTCCGCTCTCCTAACAAGGGTGAGGTCAATGCCATAAAGGCATTCAAGTTCGCCGATGAACCGGAATTTACCAGGGAGCAGTATTTCACGCCCAGATATCTTGCGAATCCCCTCTCGAACTGATCCGTATATCTGCCTGCCGTGAGCCAGAATTCCAGCGCACTGTCCACCAGATTACACATCTCTTTACTGTCATACACGCGGGATGCATAGGGAATGCGTTCCCCTTCCTGATAGTCCTTTTTCTGATTGTGATAGGTTTCACAATATTCCTTTACCT
>JAQVCT010000023.1 GCA_028689655.1 Lachnospiraceae bacterium | reverse complement strand
TACACTTGATAATGTAATGCAGTTCCTCGGAGAGCAGGGAGCTGATCCAGAAACCCTAAAACTTATACAACAGCAATGTACTGTTGGTATCGGATAAATCTTTTTTACAGATTTTCCAAACAAGGGACTTTTACGGTCAAAATTCAGGTTATTGATTCACACTTCTCCTCCTGTGTTGTTTGTTTTCATACAGATTCCAAAGCACGCTATGCGTATTTCGAGATTCTCGCGGTACTCCTCAAATGCTCATGCAAGCATGGTATTTTCATCGTTACTCGCGAAAAAAATCCATGCCACGAATGGCATGGATCATAAAGACAACATGATCTGTAAAACACAGGATTGCCTGATTCCATACGCGCCAATTTACTCGTGGCTGTAATACACTACATTTCAGGCAGGTCTCCTGGCTGAAAGATCAACGCTCCATACCGCCTTCCCAGATCATGTCCAGTGGCTTCGTGTATGGAACTCCCTTATCACAGTGACGAGTTCGTACAGGATTTACACCTGTTTCCCTTTTCATCAGAGCCACAGCCTTCACTGTTCTCTGACACCTTAAATGGATTCATTTGTATGATTGATATTATCATAGTTCTGTATTATTATAATTGACAATTCTCATATATGCAAGTTTTTTACAATCGCTAGTTTTTAAATCTTTTTATAGGTTTTCAATCTATGTAATAATATTGAAAATTTGTTACTACAATTCACCGTACTTCTTCCAGTAGTGCTCACTTTGCTCTTTGGTTAATTGGAATCTCTTCTCAAGCTTTTGACATATCCTGTCCACGCTGATTCCCTCCTCTACATTATCCAGGATAAGTGCTTCGATACCCACCTCACGTCCTTCTTCGCGTCCTTCCTCTCGGCCTTCCTCACGACCTTCTTCTCTTCCTTCCTCTCGACCTTCCTCCCTTGCCTGTTCTCGTTCCTGTGCCATATGTTTCTCTTCATCATATTCATAAATACTCACGTTCTTCGCCTCCGCTCGATTCTTAGACAGAAATTCTACCAGACTTCCCTCCGCTATGCATTCTGCGATTGCTCTTTCCACCGCTTCCTCCAGCGTTGTGTCAGCCTCAGATACATAATTCCTTACCTTATTCACATAGACCATATAATCCCGCAAGGTCCTGCAGTTCTTCATAAGTTCCTCATTATGTCCCTGATTTATGTTCAAGGATAATACCTTCAATTCTAAATTGACTTCTTTTGTTTCTTTTATATAAGAATCCGATAAAGGAAATATCTTTTTCTCCGGCTGTTCCTCCACTCCATTGTAGAAAACCACAAACTCCGGTGTGGGGAGCTGAATCAGCTTCCTCCCATAAAGATTCTCGTCTCTTGTCATAATCTTATACAAATCTGAAATGTAGAACAGATTTCTCAGTGGCATATTCGGGTTATACGTCGATTGATGTTCATACAGCGACACGCTGGAATCAATCATAAAAGACAGGTCGTTTTTCATCTTCATATAAATGGCATTTTCCAGCGTGTTGATCTCCAGATCCTCCGTATTGCTGTAATTGGTTCCCCTCACTGCATTATAAAGACTGAGAAGCTCCTTCTTATCCTTAAAAATCATACGGAACACCCTGTCCTTATAGGCTGCTTCCGCTTTCACAGGCTCCATCCCCTGTGCACGTGTTGATAATTTGTTCATCCAACATCCTCCTTTGTGATATGGAGGCTCCTGTCTCATCCATTGGGATTCTTCTGGAAAGCCTCATTTTTGTATTGGAATATAAGCAATGATAAGACTTCTAATCTGAATCCCGAATAGGGTGAATGATAATAGATACGACTTGGTCGTAGTTAGATTATAGAAATAACTTGCTTGTGGATATTTTAACATATACTATAATTTCAGTAAAGTTAATATTGCAAATTTCAAGTCAGCCAAATGATATACTGTTACTGTTCACAGATAAATCTGTTCCAGTAACACCGCCGGTCCATTTTTAAATCATCTTCGATGATGGGACCGGCTCATGGTTATATTTACTTGATTGGCGCATAGCTTGACAGCAGGTGTCAAGCTTGCGTGTGAACAGTAACGATATACTGTTACTGTTCACAGATAAATCTGTTCCAGTAACGCCGCCGGTCCATTTTTAAATCATCTTCGATGATGGGACCGGCTCATGGTTATATTTACTTGATTGGCGCATAGCTTGACAGCAGGTGTCAAGCTTGCGTGTGAACAGTAACGATATACTACTTTCTGCACACCGCATGAAGTCTCATACCACGCCTATGTTCCAGCATGCTGACTTTGAGTCCTGCCTGTTCACACAGCTTTCTAATCTCCTGTAAGGTGTAGATACGTACAGGATTCTCTTTCCAATTCCTCTATGATAACTTCTTGTATTCCTTCTCTAACATTCTACGGGCTTTTCCTTTGACCCAATTTAGAATTGCCAGAAACACTACAGCGATGGCTATGGCTGACACACCATAGCAAAATGATTGCAGACCATCAATACTCATACTCTCTCCATTCCCTTATCCGATTTCCTCTAAGTCTTAGATTATAACCACTTAGATTACGATAAGTCAGATGATAATAACTTAAATCTTCATAATTTATCTCTTGATTACCCGGATAGTTGTGATTCATTTATGTTAGTTTTATCTAACTCCTATTTTGAGTATACACTTTCTTTTCCTTTTTTACAAACTATAATATTATAATACCAGGGTCAAAAGGTCATGCGTTTCGTGCTCGCACGAAAAAGCATGAATTTGGGACCCGTAAAACATGAGAAAGTAGCCCGATCAGGGAGAATTTCGAATGTTTTTAGGATTATGAAAACACAAAGTGTGAAATAATCCGTAAGTATCAATGGTCAAAACACCTTTTTCCCTTACATCATAATATAATTTTGTCAAATTTAGATTATTTTAGACGTAAATTTTTCATGTTTCACTGCTGAGAAAAGAACAGGCAGGTTTTTACAGTAACTATTTTTTATTACACTATGGGTGATCTATCCTGCGATAATAGCAACTCAAACGCTTGAAGCGGCATGGGCTTATAATAATAGAAGCCCTGGAGTTCGTCGCAGTCAAGCTCCGTGAGGAATGCAATGGCATCTTCCGTCTCCACACCCTCGCACACGATGGATTTATGCATACGTTTCAGCATATGAAATATTTCCTGAAGTACGATCCTGCCATTGTGGTTCAGACCTTTGGAGAAAAATTGCTTATCGATCTTAATCTCATCGAACTGAATGTCCTGCATTTGCCCTGACAGGATGATCATCAGTGAAAAATGAATCAATAATAGGATCATAATGAACATCACCCCATGACGCGCCAGTAAATAAGAAGACTCATTCACTTTGAATAGATGGATATATAGAAATACGGAACATACAATAATAACCATAGAAAGAACCATTAATATACGAAAAATTTTCTTGCTGTATTGATTTTTGTCCATTTATCTTCCTCCAAAGGATGTGAATATTTCCAACTATTCTGCCATGATAATGATCTTCTGTGCCAGTCGTTTGTCCAATCCGAATTTACTTCCTTTGACCACCACCACATAATATTCCGATAATTCTGACAATACGATAATCTCGCATCCCGCTATGATACCCAGTGTCTCCAGATGATGTCTGATCTTTTCCTGACCACATATTTTCTGTATGATATAGTGCTTATTTAACTCTGCAAGATTAAGTGGCATCCTGCTATCCCCCCGTTTCCTATTAACAGTACATATTTACATGATTTAGATGTATGAATAAAAAATCAAGGTTAGTATTAACTAACCTTGATTATAATAGCATAACTGATAATAGAATGCAACAAAAGTACTACTTTTGCTTACACGCCATGACAAAAGAAATGGGGAAATTGTGACCCCGGATGATCTTCTCGTCCGCAATCCGAAATCCATTTTGCCTTAAAAATTCCAAAAACGATTCATGGGTCCATCTGGAATAGGTGCGAAATCCTGCAAGTTCCATAAGCCTTTCCTTAACCGTATATTTTCCCACCTCCCGGGTGAATGTAGGACATAGAAAGATGCCCTCAGGCTTTAACACGCTTTTAATATTTTCCAGTACCTGCTCCGGTTCCGGCATGATATGAAGTGCATTTGCCATAAGCACCGCATCGAAAGTCTGCTGTCCATAGGGGAGATTCGTGGCATCCTGTACAGAGAAGTGCAGTCTGCGGCTATGATTTTTGTCCTTCGCCTCCGCGATCATACACTGAGAGAAATCTGTTGCCTCCAGGCTTCTACATTGATTGACGATCTGAAAGGACAGGATTCCAGGTCCACAGGCCAACTCCAGCACATCCATATTCCGATTCAGATGAGTACCGATCAGATCAGTCATGGTATCATAGGCTTTCTGTGCTTTTCTTCCATGATAGACAATATTCCCATAAATTCCTGCCACCTTATCCCAAAATGCTCTGTTGTCACTTGTTTTCATTGATTCTCACCTTTTCGTTAGTCTTATCTAACTTTATTGTAGCACCTATTTTCTCTGATTCCAACCCTTACTTTGTGTTCTCATGGTGACAAAATTCTGGTAGAAATAATTTGATATGTGAAAGGCCCTAACTTAAAACCGAGGTTAACATAGGCTAACCTCGGTTTTATTTACATACCTGAAAATAGAATATGAAAAAACAACATTTTGTTTACATGCTCTGCTAGTCCAACAGATTCTGCATACTCTGGAGACCAATCACAAGGGTGGAGGAATTGTGCAGTAATGCGGAGGTGGTTGGCTGTATCACGCTACCCACGCCCAGGAGAATCAGCATGGTGTTAAAGCCTACGATCACTCTATAATTTCTGTGAATTCTCTTCATCAATGCATCACTCAATGCCTTCAATGTGACGATCTGATACAGATCATCTGCACCCACAGTGATATCTGCTATTTCCCTGGCTATCTCTGCGCCGTCACTGATAGCGATTCCTGCATCTGCTGCGGAAAGTGCCGGTGAATCGTTGATGCCGTCTCCGATCATGACTACCTTTCTGCCCAGTGCCTTTTCTTTTTCTACGAAGCTTGCTTTGTCTTCCGGGAGAACCTCGGAATAATATTCGTCCACTCCCACCTTCTTCGCCACTGCTGCTGCGGTTCTCTCACTGTCCCCGGTCATCATCACGATCTTACTGAAGCCCGCTTTTCGGAGAGAATTTACCACCGCACCTGCTTCCTCGCGCAGTGGATCTTCGATACAGATCACCGCTGCCAGTTCATGATCCAGTGCCAGATACAGATGAGAATAATGTGCCGGAAGATGATCAAAGGTTTCCTGCTTTGCTGCCGGAATGGTACATTTCTCATCCTCGAATACAAAGTGTGCACTCCCAATCACTGCATGTTTCTCACCAATCATGGTGGAGATCCCGTGTGCCACGATATACTCCACCTTGGTGTGCATCTCCTCATGGAGCAAATGTTTCTTTTTGGCGGCACTCACCACAGCTTTTGCCATGGAATGTGGAAAATGCTCCTCCAGACAGGCAGCAATTCGCAGCAGTTCATCGGGATCATCACCGTTGAAGGAGACCACATCCACCACGGTAGGTTTCGCCTTGGTCAGTGTCCCGGTCTTGTCGAATACGATGGTATCTGCATCCGCGATGGCCTCCAGATATTTGCCGCCCTTTACCATAACATCGTGAAGGCTTGCCTCTCTGATGGCTGACAGTACGGAGATTGGCATGGCGAGCTTTAAAGCACAGGAGAAATCCACCATGAGGATGGATAACGCTCTGGTCACGTTTCCAGTGAGCAGATAAGTAAGGATTGTTCCGCCGAGACTGTAAGGTACCAGCCTGTCTGCCAGATGCTCTGCCCTGCTCTCCAGACCTGATTTTAACTTCTCCGACTCCTCGATCATGGCGACGATCTTCTCAAAGCGACTGGTGCCACCCGCTTTCTTCACCTGGATGGTAAGTTCCCCTTCCTCCACCACGGTTCCTGCATAGACGGTGGCTTCCTTCGTTCTTCTCACTGGGACAGATTCCCCTGTGAGGGACGCCTGATTGACCATGGCATCTCCAGCCACTACGTTCCCATCAAATGGAATCACATTGCCCATGTGTACCATGACCTGATCGCCCTCGCGTACATCCTTTGCAGAGATCAATACCTCATTGTTATCCTGTTTGATCCATACCTTTTGCACATTCAGGGACATACTTCTGGCGAGATCATCCACTGATTTCTTATGGGTCCATTCCTCCAGCAGTTCTCCGATGCCCAGCAGGAACATAATAGAACTGGCTGTATCCATATCATTGCGAAGGACGGACACGCCGATGGCTGTGGCATCCAGTACCGGCACCTCTATCCTGTGTTTCAAAAGTGTCATCAGACCTTGCTTTATGTATTTTAGAGATTTCAGTGTGATCATACACGCTCTTACAGGGTGTGGAAGCAGCCATTTCACTGCATAGCGAAGTACTACCTTCCCCATGAGTTTCTCCTGATAAGCTGCATTCAATTCTCTTCCGGAATTCTCTATCACTCCTGTGGGAACTTCCGCGCGGTCATATTGAAACCCTCGTAACAACGCTATCATGTCAGAGCGTTCCCCTACGTATTCGATCACCGCATCACCCGTTCTCTCGTATACCTTTACAAAAGTCACCTGTCTCTCATTGCGCAGAACATATAACAGGGTATCTGCCTGTGCATAAGTCATAGGTCTTCCCTCAGCGTGAATACGCATCCGATGTTTAATTTCATGTTTTATCGTAAATTTCACTGTTCATTTCCTTCTTTTATTCCGTTACTGCTTCTTCTGCCACATCATCAAATTCTGCTTCCTCTACTTCTGCTGCTCTCTCTTCATTCATGGATTTTGCATCTGCAAGGATATCTTCTGCATTTTCCTGAACAGTGGAAACTGTCTTCATGACACATTCTTTTGCTCTCAGTGCTGCCGCTGTGCAGTTGGTATATACTTTCTTCGCATCCTTGCTGGATAATACTTTGATTCCGGCTGTACCGAATGCAACTCCTACTGCAAAAATACCTGTTTTTTCCCAATCAATACATTTTAAACATTTCAGCATATTATTTATCTCCTTTTTCTTGAACATCAGTCCATTTTAGATTTGTCGACGACAAATGGACTGAATCTGCATGTCAAGTTTTCATAGCAAGCTTAACACAATTTGTATTTTATTATTATACGTCACTTACCAAAGTTATTCAATGCTAACTTTTTTTTTACCAGTATTACATCCCTATGCCTGTTTCCGTACCCCCATGAACTGTTTGTACTTTCCTTCCTGTTTTTCATTTTTACCGGATTTTCATCACTTGTTCATCTAATAAAAATCGAAGAATCCTTTGTTTAATCCTATTAGGGCTTTTTTGTCAAATCATATAAAAAAGTTTACATATGTTGTGTGGTGTTGTTTTATGTGGTGCACTAGAGACATGAAATTATGGTCGATAAAAAATCAAAAGACGCAGCTTACTTTATCCAGAAAGGATATCGTAATGGGAAGAAAACTACAACTAAAAACATCGCCAGAATTGGAATACACTCTGAGCTCTTAATGATTACCAATGATCCTTTGGCCTATGCCAAGGAACAGGTCACACTGTATAATGACGAAGAAAAAAAATAACAGTTCCGTAGTTAGATTATAGAAATAACTTGCTTGTGGATATTTTAACATATACCATAATTTCAATAAAGTTAATTTTTCACGTTTCACCGTAGCCGTTTCACCATAGGATTGAATATCAAGGAAAAAAGAAGACCTATAAAAAGTCTTCTTTTTCAGGGAGAAAATTATTGTAAAATAGCTACACCATATGGTTCTAAAGTTAAGGTGTCTTCTATTTTTACATCGGTAATTAATTCTGTATAGGAATGATTCATATCTATTACAATCGGATAGGCGTTATGATTCATTACAAAAACTGCATTTTGGTTGCCATCCGTTGTGTTACTGATCTCTACACCCTCTATGTTCATAAATTCCATTGCTATATCAGCTTTTTCACTCAGATATTCCATGAGTTGTCTCATTGCATCATCATCAAGATCACAGCCCAAATAGTACACATTGCCTTTACCCACCTTATTTACTGTCATACATGATTTCCCAGCATAAAAATCTTCCACATAATATCCCAGTGTCTTTGCGCTGGTTGGTTCTATGATATCGCACCAAAGATCAGCCTGTCCTTTTCCAAATATACCAGATACCTTTATATGCTTTTCTAATAATGGATCATAATCATTGATTTCTACTCCTGCCAGTTCTCTCAAACACCCAGGAACTGTCTCCTGAAACATATTATTGCTTTCATCTTTTATTCCACTTCTAAAGGAAATTAATAATGTACCACCATTTTTCACATAATTTTCCAAATTATTTCTGGAATCTTCCGGTACAATTAAAAATGCCGGTGCCAATACAAGACTATAACCTTCCAGCGTATCTTCCGGAGATACAAAATCTACCGCAATACCCATATCATAAAATGGTCTATAATAGGATAATAACAATTCATCATATTGAAATCCCTCTACATGCTTATGAATCGAATGACTCCATTCACTGTCAAAGGATTTTATGATTGCCACCTTTGCTTTTGGCTGTAACGCTCCAAATTTTTGACTGAGTTTTTCCATTTCAAAACCAATTTGTGATATTTCTTTATATCTTCTGTTCGGTTTTCCATCATGATTCAGTATACCATGCCAATACTCTTCTGTTCCAAATGGACAAGCACGCCATCTAAAATAAACAACCGTATCTGCGCCATTTGCAACTGCCTGATATGTCCATAATCTGAGTTTTCCCGGTGTAGGTGTAGGACCCATTTTGCTCCATCCACAAGCTCCACTTTGTTGCTCCATTACCCAAAACGGTCGTTTTTTATAGCTTCTAAGCAAGGCATGATCTCTGGACACGGTAGCTGCCTGAGCAATTCCCCATTGAAATTCAATGTAATTATCCCATGATACAAAATCAAGTTTTTCTGCACACTTAAAATAATCAATTCCTGTTCCTGAATTAACTGCTGCATCCAGCATATTGGTAGTAATTGGCTTATTACTGTATTTTTTGATACGATCAACGGATTCATTCATAAAGCTAATTACGGAATCACTGGAAAATCTATCGTAATCAAGTAAAAGACCAGGATTTTGTCCTTGTGTATCATGGCAGGTATCATAACATGCACCTGCCCTTGGTATGATTACTTCCTCAAAGCTATTGTATATCTGACTCCAAAAGACAGTTCCATACTTTTTATTTAGGTTCTCAATTGTTTTATATTTATTTTTCAACCAGCCTTGGAATTTCTTTTTACATTTATCACAATAGCAACGTGTGGTATTGGACCATCCCAGCTCATTATCTATCTGCCATGCTTCTACTGCCGGATGCCCTGCATATCTCTCAGCAATCTTATCCACTAATATGCTTGTCTTTTTTCGATAAGTATCACTGTTAAAGCAATAATGCTTCCTTGTTCCAAAAATCTTTGCGTTCCCATGAATATCATCCTGAAAAATATCGGGATAACGATCCGTCATCCATTTAGGAGGTGTGGCAGATGGGGTACACAGGACAACTTTGATACCATATTGATTAAAGTAGTCCAATGCTTCATCCATCCACGAAAAATCATATCTGTCTTCTTCCGGTTCATATAGACTCCAGGCAAATTCACCTATACGAATTACCTTGATATTTGCCTTTACCATCATCTGTGCATCTATCTTCCATCGTTCTTTATCCCAATGCTCGGGATAATAGTCTGCCCCTATTCTCATCTGGTATCCTCCATATTATGTAGCGCTAATCCTTTTCTAATCTACTCTTTACAAATAGGCTGACGCAACATATTTTCTACTGTTTGCAATTATGCTGTCTAATACCTTATTATTTCATCTGTTAATATGTAAATTTTACATTCTGAAGTGCATCACTTGCACTGCTGTTTCCTGCATATGCTATATATGTGATATCCTCTTCCTTAAAATCATCAGCATTTTCATCAAAATATGCCATTGATTTCTTGGAAACGTTTAGTACTACTTCTTTTTCTTCACCTGGGAGTAACTCCACTCGCGCGAAATCACGTAATACTTTTACCGGTCTGTCTACTTTGCTTCCTTCACATCCAACATATAATTGCACGACCTCCGTACCTTTACAATTTCCTGTATTTTTTACAAGCACTCTTACCTTTGCATTATCATTAAATACTTCTATCTCTGGTTTTGAAATATCAAAGGTCGTATAAGACAAACCATACCCAAATGGATAAAATACCTTTTTATTTTCTTTATCCATCTTACAGTATCCATGATAATATTCGTATGTAATCTCTGTAACATCCGGATCGAAGTACGGATAATCATCTTCCTTCATGGCTACTGTATAGGGAAGCTTACCGCTGGGACAGATATCACCAAATAAAATATCTGCTAATACGTTCCCCCCCTCCATGCCACTATAAAATGAAAAGAGAATAGCTGGAATATCCTTTTCCCATTCGTCTATCAGGATCGCACTGCTTCCTACGATTGATACGATGGTATTGGGATTTACCCCTCTTACGCCTTGGATGAGATCAACATCTCTCTTATGAAGTCGCATAGATTTTCTATCTCCACCCATTTCTGCAATATCACTTCTGTCTGCCAAAAATTCTCCTTCGTCAGAATGAATATAACCTGCAACAATTAGTACAGCATCTGCATCTGCTGCCAATTCTTTTGCTTTTTCAAGATCTGTTCCATCATTAAAGAGTATCTGCGCCCGTGGCATCTTCTTCATTAATCCTTTTAACGGAGTGATTGTATAATATGGATGTACCTTGCTGGAGCCATGATCACCGATATTTTCCGTATCACCCAGCACTCCCAATACTACAATTTTATCTGTTTTTTCTTTGTCCAGTGGCAAGATACTATTCTCGTTTTTCAACAATACCATTGATTCCTCGGCTGCTCTTTTTGCTACCTGTACATGTTCCGGTGAGCCCAAAATGCTTTCCGGATATTCCTGTGGATCTTTTCTCGTCTCATAGTAGAGAATTGTTCGAAGAATATATCCCACGGCCTCGTCTAAGTCCTTCTCATCCAATGTTCCATCGGCTACTGCTTTTGGCAGCTCTTCTATATAGTGACAGAAGCAGGGCATTTCAATATTCATACCGCTCTTTACTGCCTTTACTCCATCCTTGACCGCCCATAAGAAATCAGACAAGGTAAATCCTTCAAATCCCCATTTATCTCTCAGAATATCTCTTAACAGCATACTGCTTTCAGATGCCTGTTCTCCATATACTTTATTGTAAGCACCCATAACAGAAGCAGCACCTTCTTCGATACAGCGTTTAAAGTGTGGCAGATAAACCTCGTGTAATGTTCTCTTATCCGCAAATACATCTGCCTTAAATCGGGCATTTTCAATGCTGTTCATGGCAAAATGCTTAATACATGCTACAACATTCTGGCTTTGCACACCACGTACCAAAGCAGCTCCCATCTCACCCAGATGATATTGATCCTCGCCATAGCACTCCTGAGCTCTGCCCCACCTTGGATTTCTGGGAAGGTTAATACATACACCGCCGTAGTAATTACCACCTACAGCTCTAACTTCAGCACCGATTACTTTTCCGATACTTTCTTCCAAATCTCTGTCAAAGCTTGCTCCACGTGCCATGGAAACCGGAAAACATGTTGCTGACCCTCCTACAACACCACGCGGTCCGTCCATAAATCGAACATTAGGGATTCCCAGCCTTTCCACTGGTTTGGTAGGATATGGCTTTACATTGTAATGCTCTATTAAAAATAAATCATCCAATAATTTTTGTTCCGTAACCTGTCCGGACATTATTCCAACTTTTTCAGCCACTGTTAATTTGGAAATTGTCTCATCTACAAATTTCTTAATGGTTTCTTTTGAACAATTCTCTGTTAATTTTGTGTTTTTTACTACATCTCTCATTTTACTTACCCCCATTTTGCTATTTTCTCTTTGCAAATTTTCTCATATCTATTACAACGGCCAATAAGATAATCAATCCTTTTACGATGTACTGCCAGTACATATTCACACCGATAAATGCCAGTCCATAGTTAATAACTGTAAAGATCAGTACACCTATGATGATGCCACCCACACTACCAATACCACCTGACATTGATACACCGCCGATAACACATGCTGCGATAGCATCCATTTCATATCCATTTCCTGTTGTATTGGAAGCACTTCCGATACGTCCAACTTCCAGAACTGCTGCAATTGCATATAATACTGCTGCCGAAGCATATACAATAATCTGTGTCAGCTCTACATTTACACCGGAAACTTTCGCGGCTTCCGGGTTACCGCCCACTGCATACATATATTTGCCAAATTTCGTTTTATTCCAAATGATCCAGATAATGACACAGATAACTGCCGCAATCATAATCAGATATGGAATCTGGATATTTCCCAGTTTGAAATATCCTGTTCCTATCCCAATCACTTTTGATGAAATACCACCAATCGGCTGCGCTCCGTAAGGAGGTCTGTCAAAATAGATAGAGGAGGCTCCATATAAAATCAATTGCATTGCAAGCGTTGCAATAATAGGCGGTACTTTCAGTAAGGAAACAGCTATACCTGTTAACGTTCCCAATATTGCACACAACACTACTACCAATAAAACAGGTACAATTAATGGAAGTTCCTTCAGATTAGGATACATTCTATATGCATAATTCACTTCCTGCATTAAGGATGCGGAGACAACTGCTGCCAGTCCTATCATACGTCCCGTTGATAAATCACATCCTCTTACCATCAGTACCATACCTGCTGCCAGCGCAATAATAATTTTGGTTGCAGATTGTGCGCATATGTTTTTTAAATTGGTAAATGATAAAAATTTAGGTTCAATAATGATTACAAGAACAATCAATAAAAGTAATACTAAATATATTATTTTTTCTGCTAATATCTGTTTGATGGATATTGATTCCCCATATTTGTTTTTTATTTTTTCCACGACCAGTACCTCCGTTTTTAAATGTATTTTGCTGATGCTTCCATGATTTGAACTTGTGAAACACTCTTCGCATCAAAGATTCCTGACTGTCTCCCATTACTCATAACAAGTATTCGATCACAGATTCCCAATAATTCCGGCATTTCAGAACTTACTACGATAATTCCTTTTCCTTCCGCCGCCAGTTCATTCATTAATTGATATATTTCAAATTTTGCACCAACATCAATACCTCTTGTGGGCTCATCCAGCAGCAAAATCTCCGGTTGTGTCAAAAGCCATCTTCCCAAAATAACTTTCTGCTGATTTCCCCCTGAAAGGTTTCCAATCTTTGTATTATCTGACGGTGTTTTTACTTTAATGGTATCTATCATTTTTGATACAGAACCCTTGATCTTCCCATTATTTAAAAGTCCTTTTTGCATATATAAGTTGAGATTTGTTATGATCATATTGAATCCAACGCTCAAATCAGCAAAAATTCCATCCACTCTTCTTTCCTCTGTCAGCATCGCAAAGCCATGTTTCATTGCCTGGCGAGGCGAATCATTATTGATCTCTTTCCCATGAAGCGAAATTGTTCCCTCGCCTTTTTGTCGAATGCCAAATAAAGTCTCCAATACTTCTGTCCTTTTAGACCCTACCAATCCGGATATCCCCAGGATTTCCCCCTTATGTAATTCAAAATCCACATCATGAAATATCTGACCCACTGATGCTAAATTCTTAATTTGAAGCAGTGTATCTCCCGGCATTGTAGTACGCCTTGGGTATCGCTCCTTTAGTTCACGTCCCACCATCATTTTGATAATGGCATCTGTTGTAAGCTCACTTGCCGGCTTTGTTGCAATCCATTTACCATCTCTCATTACAGTAACTTCATCTGATATTTTTAATATTTCTTCCATTTTATGAGAGATATATATAACGCTTGTGTTTCTTGCTTTTAATTTCTCTATGATTTTAAATAGATGTGACACTTCATTTTCCGTTAAAGACGATGTCGGCTCGTCCATCACTATGATTTTCGAATCATATGACACCGCTTTGGCTATCTCTATCATCTGTTTCTGCGAAACTTGCAGTGAGCCTATTTTCACTCTCGGGTCAACATCTATCTCAAGTTCATCAAATATTTTTTTTGTTTCGACGAACATTTTCTTCTTATCTATAAAACCATTCTTCATAGGGAAACGTCCCAGCCAGACATTTTCCATTACATCTCTGTCCAATACTTGATTCAGCTCCTGGTGTACCATGGATACATGATTTTTTAATGCCTCTGCCGGATTCTCAAAGTTTACATTTCTACCTTCAAGAATAATTTCACCTGAATTTAATGCATAGATGCCAAACAAACATTTCATCAAAGTTGACTTTCCAGCACCATTTTCCCCCATTAGGGAATGAACTGTACCAGGTCTTACCTTTATGCTTACATCATCCAGAGCCTTTACACCGGGAAAAGTTTTTGTAATATTTCGCATTTCCAAAATATATTCGTTTTCCATTCCTTGCTCCTCTTTTCTGTTATTTACACATTTTGCAGAAGCTTGTTCTCCTGCAAAATGTGTTCTTTGTTCTTTTATTCTGCGTATGTTGATTTTGCCACATCAAGATTATCTTTTGTAATTGCTGCATATGGAACACGAATAGCCTTTGCCCCATCTTCCAGTTCAAACGCAACGCCATCCAATACATCTTTTCCATCTGTTAAATTCTGTGCCATTTTGACGATTGTCTGTCCCTGTGTCTTTGCATCCTGTAAAACAGATCCCATTACTTCTCCACTTTCAATCTTATCAAGCATTTCCGGTAATGCATCAATTCCGATAATTGGAATATATTGTTCTCCGTCAGGACCTTCCGCATTAAATCCAGCAGCCTCTACAGACTGTAATGCTCCCAGGGCCATTGCATCATTTCCTGCAACGATACATTCGATTTCATTACCATATTTAGAAACCCATGCATCCATTTTTTCTTTTGCTTTGGCTGTATCCCACATGCCTGTATCTTCTTCAAGTAAATCTAATGCAACTCCACCATCCTCGATTGTTGATTTCACATAATCAGCTCGTGGTTGTGATGCTGTATGTCCAGGATCACCCATGATATCAATCAGTTGTAATTTTCCATCTCCGTTTTTGTCCATTTCCGGATGTGACTTCCAGTAATCCACGATCATCTGCCCTTGAATAGCAGCACCGTAATCCCCACCAGTTGATGTTACCTGATAACAGTTATCGTAGCCAGCCAATAGCGTTTGATCTGTAATCTCTTTGTTGAAGAAAATAATAGGGACGTTCCCTGCTTCTTTACATTTGTCAATAATGTTCGAAGCTGCCGTAACATCTACAACTGAAACCGCAATGCAGGAAGCACCTTTTGCTAACATGGTATCGATTTGATTATTCTGCGTAGACTGATCATTTTGTCCATCATCAATATTTGTCTGAAATACTCCATTGCTTGCATTCACAATTGCTTTTCCGATATAGGAATTAAAATTATCAGAAGAGGAATAGATCCCTGCTCCCAAAATAGGTAATTCTCCTGCATTTTCTGTCTCCTCTGCTGCCTCCACTGTCTCCTCTGCCGCTGTTCCTTCTGCGGTATCCGTTTCAGTTGTTTCCGTGGAAGAACTTCCACATCCCGCCAGTAATGACATTACCATTGTTGTTGCTAATAACATGCTAATCACTTTTCTTTTCATTTCTTGTAACCTCCCTTGTTTTTGTTTAATTTGTATGTTTATTATATGAATTATTCCCATTTCCCTCAACTTGTTGATTTTAGATTTGGGGGGATGATTTTTGGATGTTGTGAATATGCACACAAAAAAGGAGATGGTGTTTTATTTAATATAACTTTTAAACACCATCTCCACCATACAAACTTTGGTACATCGAATCTTCATCGATACATTTTCCATTTCTAATTATAAGTGTATCACCATCTATCTTATCAATTTCCGAAAGTTTGGATGTTAATATAATGATCGCAATTCCCCTCAGCTGCATCTCCTTCATAATTTCCAAGGTGATTTCCTTCAGATGAATATCTATTTCAATAAACGGATGAATGAACACTACCACTCTTGGATTGTACAGAAGCCATTTTAAAAAAACGATATGTAATAATTTTTCTGCATTGATCTTTTTAAGCTTTTTATCCGAAATCTTCTCCTCAAAATAATCGTTTGCTGCGATGTCCACACTTTTAGAATATCTTCTTCGTGCCCATACCATGGGTGTCTTTTTCGCTAAAGCAATCGCAAGATTGTCTCTTACGCTCATATTTTCGAATAACATATTTTCGTGTGGAATCTCTTCTACAAAACAGATTCCCTTTTTCATGGCCTGGGAAATACTTCCTATTTGTTGTTTTCTATGATTAATATAAATATTTCCTTCTAAAACTTTAGTTTGACCCTTTAGCACACTCTCAATTGCATTACAGCTTTCCTCATCCATGAAGAGAACTTTCAATACTTCACCAGCCTCCAGTGAGAAAGAAATGTCCCTCAATATAGATGTTGTAACGTTCTTAAATTCCAGTACGCATTCTGTTCCCTTCGAACGGACATCACCCTTCAGTGGAAGAACTTTTTCAGTATTTACCTTTCTATGGTTTCCCAAAAGTGCCTGGTAAAGTTTTTGTCTGTTTACTGTGTCAGAATACACAACGCCAGCAGTTTTTCCATTTCTGACCACTACTATTTTTTCAGTCCAATCAAAGACAATATCCTCAAAGGATTCTATGACTATGAAGGTCATTCCACTGTCTCTCATTTTTTTCATAATCTTAAATACAATATCATAATCACTGGATTTTATAACTCCCGAAATATCTGCAAAAATAACGATCTTTTTCTTCTCCACATAAGCCTTTAGCAATTCGACCTCTATTCTTTCCAGCTCATTCATTTTCCTAATTGGTATATCCAGTGAAAAAGGAATTTCAAACTCCTCGCTTATGTGCTTTAACTGCAATGCGTATTTATTTCCAAATAAAAATTTTCTCCTGTCTTTGAACAGAAACACATTTTCTCCCGCTGTCAGCGTTCCTATGAGCTTTGTATTCTTTTCAATAATAGAAACATCTGTTAATAATTGACTGAATTGCTGTAAATTCACTTTTTTCCCCTGAATGAACAGCCAGCCACTGCTTAATGATAATTTCCCCCGAAACAAATTCAAAAAAGTGTTTTTCTCAGACATACTGTCAAAGATAAAACCTACTATTTCATTGTAATAAAGTTCAAAATTCAATCCATCAAAGATATTGCTGTTTTTTTCTTTTATTACACCATTCTCGATTAATAATAATTCCTTTTTTATCATCTTATTATTTTTTCCCTTTTAACATGGGGAGCGAAATACATGCCTGTGTACCCAGTCCCTGCATACTGTAAATATGTATACCATATTCCTCTCCGAACAAAAGTTTTATCCTGCGGCACACATTATTCAATGCAATTCCAGATTTATGTTTCCCTTCATCCACAATGTATCCCATTGATATATGATCAAGTTTCTGATTTATTTTATTAAGTGTATCCTCATCAATCCCGATTCCGTCATCTCTTACATTAATTACTACACGACTGTCTGATACATCAAAGTCAATAGACACGATTCCTCCCTTATTCTTTTTCTCCAGCCCATGAAATATTGCATTTTCTACGATTGGCTGAAGCATTAATTTGGGACATTGTAATTGTAAGATTTCATCATCTTCTTCGATATCAATATGTATCTTCAGTTTATCTCCAAATCGATATTTCTGTATCGTAAAATAGTTGTCTATATTCTCAAGTTCATCCTCTAATGTAACTAAATTACCTACTTCCGTAATGGTATATCTAAAAAATGTAGAAAGCGCTTCTGTTATATCCGCTATATTATCCATACCTGCACAAAGTGCGTCACCTCTAATCGCATCCAGAGTGTTATATAAGAAATGTGGATTGATCTGATTTTGCAATGCCAGAAATTCTGCCTGCTTCGTGGATAATTGAATTGTTTTATTCCGGTCCACCAAATCATCAAATCTAAGTAAGACTCCATCCAGATTTGGAAACACATCACAGGATTTTTCCATTAATTCTTTATATATCTGGCCATCCGTAAATTCTCTGAATAATTCTTTATATATACGATACCGCTTTATCACATTTTTTTCTATGACATCCCATAGGATTAAAAAAAATAACACTGCAAAAGCTGCCATAATGATCATCATATTTTTATGTAATAACTTATCCCTGAAAATCAAAACAAATCCAAATATTGTCATGAAAATACTTAACACATAAAGAAAAAATGTAATTTTAATTACTTGTGTTACATAGTAATTTTTTTTCTTAGCCATACAATCTCCTATACTCGCTTGGATTAACTCCAGTTGCTTTCTTAAAGATTTTTGAAAAGTACTTTATATCTGTATATCCCACTTCATTTGCCACACTTACAATGTCCATATTCGTCTGGGTAAGAAGTTGTTTTGCATTTTGCATTCTGACCTCCACAATATATTCCGTAAAATTCTTACCCGTTTCCCTTTTAAATAATGTGGAGAAATATGCAGGATTAAATCCTACCATAGTACTCACATATTCCAATGAAATAGATTGATTAAAATAATCATTGATATACTGCTTTGCTTCTCTGATTGGCTTATAATTTTGCTCTTTCTTATCATTCATATATTGAGTAAGTTCCGATTTTACAAAATCCCCAAGCCAGGAAAATATTTCTTTTAATGATTGCATATCATCATACACCATCTCAAAATATGCAGCCTCCGGAAATTTGTAATTTCCCATATAATTTTTTGCCCCAAAACATATGGTATTCACTAACTCTATATAACACTCATAAATAGCTTGACCATCCATTTTACTCTTGCTAAGTTTATTCCCAACCCTGATAATTTCTTCGTGAATCCTGTCTACGTCCATTCTCTCCAGATATCCTAAAAAATTAGTGCGAAAATTTTTCTCTATGATTTCTTCCTTAATTGACATTTCCGGACAATCTTTCATCATTATAATATAGGAATTGGGATTCATCACTCTGTTCTTAATTGCTTTCTGCGCTTCTTCCAAGCTGTCAGATATCCTGTTCCATTCCTTAAATACATTGCTTATTCCAACAACCACATCCACACTGTCAAAAATATCATTCAATTTCATTATGTCAAGCTTTGCCCGATTGATTCTTTTAATCAATGCTTCTTCCACATTTTCCTGTGCATTCACAAATAAAATAACCGACTTTTTCCATATAACAGACACCCGTTCACAAGAATACTCCCTTACTATCTCATCAAACATATGTAATAATTTATTTAACAGTAATTGATACATTTCTTCATTATTGTGTTTACATCCAAGATAAGGACTCACTACAATGGTGAAATAGAATCCCTCTTTAAATTCGCAGGAGTATTCCCTGTTAACATGATTGATATTCTCAAGATTCGTGATCTTTTGCGTCAATATATCCACCAGAAAATTCTGCTTATTCTTTTCCTCCGAATATTGCAGACGTTCTTTTAACTGTATTTTTTCATTTACACTATTTACATATTCATTATCTTTTTCCGTAATTTTTCTTAGTGTATTTTCCAGTTCTTTCTTTTTCAAAGGTTTTAATAAATAATCCTCCGCCCCATATTTAATAGCACTTTGTGCATATTCAAAATGGTTATATCCGCTTACGATCACAAAATATGTATTTGGTAAGATTTCTTTTGTCCTTTTTATCAATTCTATTCCGTCATAAGTTGGCATTCTGATATCCGTGATGACAATATCAGGCTTTCTATCACATATCATTTCATATGCTTCCTTACCGTCATGTACCACACCTATCATTTCCATATCCATTTTTTCCCAGTCGACCAGATGCTCTATTAACAGACACACTTTGGCTTCATCGTCAGCAATAATAACCTTTCTCATTCGTCTCACCAGATATCCTTCCACATTATATAAAACAAATTTCATATCCCCAAATGTTTGCCAGATAATTTTAGCATTGTTCGCTTTATAATGCAATTATGCTACTCCTTTCTCCTGCCTTCCAATATAAGGAAACTATCCATTATCAACCTGGCTTCGCATTTCTTTTAAGATTTTCTTCTCCAGTCTGGAGACCTGTACCTGGCTGATGTGGAGCAGTTCTGCCACCTGCACCTGTGTCCGATTCTCATAGTACCGCAGTCTGATCAGCCTTCGCTCCTGTTCCCCCAGTCCATCCATCAGCTGTGACAGCAGGAGATGATTCACCAGTTCCTCATGGGCATCCCGCTCCATGGGCAGCTTGTCCACCAGAAAGATCTCATTCCCTTCCGCCTGATAGACACTTTTGTACAGAGATTCCACCTCCACATTGGCTTCCATGGCCATGACAATGTCATCTTCTGACAGTTGTGTCATTTTAGAAATCTCCTGTATGGTGGCATCCCGTCCCAGTTCATGTCCCAGCCGTTCCTTCGCCTGCTTGATCTTCCATCCATTCTCCTTGATGGAACGGCTGATCTTCACCATCCCGTCATCCCTTAGAAACCGCTTGATCTCCCCGCTTATCATAGGTACTGCATAGGTGGAGAATTTCACATCGTAGGACAGATCAAATTTATCAATTGCTTTCATGAGCCCGATACTTCCAATCTGAAAGAGATCCTCCATATCCACCCCTCGTCCCCAGAAACGTTTCACAATGTGGTGAACCAGTCCCAGGTTATTTTCTATCAGTGTTTCCCGTGCTGTCTTATCTCCTTCCTGCGCCTTTGCAATCAATACTGCCGTGTCCAATTGCTATTCCTCTTCCCCGAGCCAGGGTGTCGTACCGATCTTTTTCCACATCTCTATCCGCGTCCCCTTTCCCACTTCTGATGCCACCTCCAGGTGATCCATAAAAGCTTCCATAAAAGAGAATCCCATCCCGGAACGATCCATCTCCGGTTTGGTGGTATATAAGGGTTCCATGGCTTTTTCAATATCGGGGATGCCCTTTCCCTGATCCTCCACACTTACCTGTAATACGTCCCCCGTCATCTCACAGACTATGTATACCTTTCCTTCCTGCTCCTCATATCCATGGATAATGGAATTGGTCACCGCCTCCGAAACCGCGGTCTTTACGTCTGCAATCTCCTCCAGGGTGGGATCCAGGGACGACATAAAAGCTGCCACCGCCACTCTGGCAAATCCTTCGTTTTCCGATCTTGCATCAAACTCTATCTTCATCTCGTTCTTCTTTTTTTCCACGATTCTACTTCCTCTCAATCTCCTATTTTTCTGTTCACATGTTTCTCCTGCAAACACACCATACCACTTACCATATGCTAATCCAACACCTCGATAATTCCCTTTAATCCGGACATCCTGAGGATACGCTTGATCTGCCCATCCGCATGGATGGCAAATACCTGTCCGCCCAGACAGTGGATCGTCTTATATCGTCCCATGATCACGCCGATTCCCGAACTGTCCATGAATCTGGTATCCTCGAAATCAAACACAATGTTTTTCACGTCCTCCCGCAGGATCATTCGATCCGCCGTCTCCCGAATTGCCACGGACTTGTGATGGTCCAGCTCCTCCGGCATCCTCACCATCAAATAATTCTCAATTACCTTAAAATCCTCTTCCATTCCATACCCCTTTCCTCACACTTTGTCATGTAGATGTAATCACTGTTCGATTAGACAGACTCAAGGCCTGCAGTCTGCTTAATCGCGCAAAAAAGACAAAAGAAGACATACTTATAGCATGTCATCTTTTGTCTTTTTCTATACATTCTTCTGTAATTTATTTACTGTTCTTCATCCTGGGCATTTAATTGTGCAATGTTCGCTTCCGCTCTCTTCGCCCGCTCTGTATCCGGGAATAACTCGATCAGTTTAGCATAAGTCTTCTGTGCATTGGCGGTATCTCCGTTCTTATCATAGGAATTACCCAGATTATATAAGGCTTCTATATTGGTATTATCAAAATCAAATGCCTTTGTCAGATCTGTGATGGCATTGGCATAGTCACCCTTTTTATATGCGGCATATCCGGTACTGTAATAGGTGGCAGACACCTTCGGCCCGATATCATCCATCAGTGTGGTGTACAGGCTCTGGAATTCTCTGGAGATATTCTCCCCGTTATTTTCCATATCAATATTGGCAAGTACATTGGCGATATCCTCCACCTTGGAAGGATCTGCAATATAGAGCTGGGCCGCCTTGATGAGGTTATTGCCCGCCTGGAGGGTACCGCTGTCACCCTCATAGGAGCTTACCTGATTTTTCAACTCTCCATTGGAGGAGGTCAAAGTCTTCACCTGCTGCTGCAGCTCTGCGATGGTGGAGCTCTTCACATCGGACTGCTCGCTCACGGACTTTAACTCCGCGTTCATGTCTACCTTTGCCGCACTGATACGTGCCGGCAGGATGAGAAAACATGCAACTGCCAATCCGATCACCCCACCGATAATAATATTAAAAATGGAAGAAAAACCTGTCTGTTCCTTGACATTCATTGGCTGAATGATGGTCTCGTTTCCACTCTGATAGCGGATGACATCCTCACTGGATTTTCTTTTTTCTTTGGCTGACTGTCCTCTGTCACCATCCAGGGCACTTACACTGTTGATCTCCTTCAGGTAACGAAGTGTGGTGGTATTATTGGCATCCACCGCAAGACATTTCTCTAATTCCCGTCGCGCCTTCTCCAGTTCTTCCGATTTGATATAGATCAGTGCCAGCAATTGGTGTGCACGGACAAATTTGGGATTCAGGGACAATACTTTTTTTAATTGGATCACTGCCAGATCCAGACTGTCCTGACAGCAGTATACCAATGCCTGATTGTATTTCTTGATGGTCTGGTTAATGGTGTCTAACCGTGTGGGATTCGCCTGTATGGCATTGATGTAGTCATCCGCCACATTCTTCTCCGCACGGATATTCTTGCTGATGACCCACTCACTTAACGCTGCGACTACCTCACCTGATTCAAAATACACAAGTCCCAGCAGATTTCTCGCTTTGATGCTGTTCTTATTGAACTTCAGACTTTGTCTCAAACTGATGATTGCACCGGACAAGTCTCTTACATTTGCTTTCTCCAGTCCATCATTATAGAACCGATTCGAGATATGAATAATCTTTTTATACACAGCCACATCTGCACCGCAGCTGGTACAAAAGTTCTTTTCTGATAAACGACATCCACAATTATAACAATTCATGTCTCTACCTCTGTTCCTCTTCTTTTACATCTTTGATCATCTTTACCAACACATCTGCCATATCTGTTAAATCCTGATTATAGATTGCTTCCTCTGCTTCTTCTATCTCCAAACTCGGATGAAATTTCTTTAATTCTTCCTCAAAATCAATCATCTTTCCACTACCTTTCTATGATCTCTTTGACCAGACCTGCTAAATATAAAGAACCGACTATATACAGTCTCTCATTTTCTCTCTTTGATTGCATACAGAATGTCAATGCCTCTTCCACATCCTCATACCTGTGCACTGATGCCCCGTATCCTGCAAATATTTTATCCAGCACAGTAAGTTCTAACTCCCTGCTGCCGGCGATCCTCGTAATGGTCACATCCGAAAACAGTTGGGATTCCATGAGTGTTCTCACCATGTGACTGTAATCCTTGTCATTCACCACTGCAAACAGTAAATGGTTCTTCGTGGGACTGCATCGCTGTACCTGCTCCACAGAAGCTACAAACGCTTCGATTCCATCCTCATTATGGGCGCCATCCACGATCACATTTGGTCTTATTTCCTCCATCCTGCCTGCCCAGCGTGTCGCTCTCACAGCCTTTCGAATCTGGTCAGCGCTGATAGTTCTTCCACCGTCAATTACCTCAATTGCCTTGATTGCCAAAGCTGCATTACTGCATTGATAGATTGCACAGGTAGACAAGGTAAGCTTAATATATTCATAATACTTAGATTCATAAGAAAAATCAATGGTTTTATCTGTATTTTTCAAAATATTGAACGCAGAAAAATCCACTGGAAATGTCTGGCTGTTTTCCAGTGCTGCCTTATCCTCTATTACCTTTGTCACAGAAGCCTTATCTGCCAGATAGACCAGGGGACAGCCCTGTTTTATAATGCCTGCCTTCTCCCAGGCAATCTGCTCCACAGTATCTCCCAGATACTCGCAGTGATCCTTCCCGATCATGGTAATGACGGACACCACGGGACTTTCGATCACATTGGTGGCATCCAGTCTTCCCCCAAGTCCTGTCTCCAGTATGATAAAGTCCGGCTGTTCCCTGTCAAACACCACCATACCAATAAAGAACAGGAGTTCAAAAAAAGTGGGATGATACGTTTCCCTTGTCTGATATTCTTCCACCTTTTTCAAAATATACTCATATGCCCGGAGAAATTCTTCCTCCCGGATCATCTCGTTGTTTATTCGAAAACGTTCCAGCATATGCACCAGATGGGGGGATGTGAACATCGCTGTTCCATATCCCGCCTCCTGTAATATACGGTCCAGATAGGCACAGACCGAGCCTTTCCCATTGGTTCCTGCGATATGTATGATCTTACTTTTCGCACCGGGATTTTCCAGATATTGATAGAACTTTTTGGTACTCTCCGGTGGATTCTTTTTGGTAAATTTGGGGATTGCATAGATATATGCCTCCGCCTCCTGATATGTAACAGTCATTTCTAGTCCACGATCACTTTCTCTGTCAATTGTCCATGCACATTCCTATATTCCATAAAGCTTGTCTTTTCACGAATCACATGCTGATTCTCATCCACGCACACCACGGTGCCCCGATAGACATCTCCATCGATCCTTATGTAGGCAGGATTTTCTACCTTCTCACTATTTTTCAACTGGCGGAACAGGCTCTGCGCATCTGTGTTGAACACATTTATCTCCTTCTTCTTTTCCAACTGACTGTGGGGCCTCTCCCCCACATGAAGGATGGTGCGGATCTCCGCATCATTTCCCGCACGTTTTATATCAATTGCCTCATTTGCATGGGTGTAACCACCGATAATTGCTCCATTGGATCCCGTGAGGGTCACTTTTTCATCCACGATCACATTGGAATTCATGATGACATTGGCACATACTCCCTTTTTGGCTTCCACGTAGCTATGCTCGATAAAATCTGCATAGAGCACGCCTCTGGTGATGATCTTCGCCCTGTTGGCACCCTGTACGCCCTTCTTCAGCACCACATCTCCCCCTGCGAAAATATCGCACGGACCTACCGTGCCGGTGATGGTCAGCGTCCTGCCTGTCTTGATGGACACCCCCGCTTCCACACTTCCGTAAATCACAATATCACCGAAAAATTCTACTCTTCCCGTTGTGAGGGTCACATCTCCATCCACCACATGGGTGCTGCGGATTTCGATCTCACCATCATGGTATTCCACTTTTCCGTCCTGTGCCGCATAATAGGCATTGGAACCCTCATGACGATAGAACCCTTTTCCCCTTAATGGAGGAAGATCTTTGCCAGGATGCATGAATATGAATTTTCCATGAACGTCACAGCCAGGTTTTCCCTTGGTGGCAGGATGATACAACGCCAATATATCATCTTTCTGTACACTTTCAATCAAATGAAAACTGCCGTAATCCACCGTACCATTTTCCCGTACACTGGGTGCCGGTCTTTTATGTTCCCGCTGAAAATAGAACTGGTAGTAGCCATTCTTACCTTCCAGCGATTCAATTCCCACTGCCACCTTTGTGGCGCGGTTATATACGCGTTTACGAATCATCGCTTTTACACTGGAGTCGATAATCCCTGTTTTTACACCCTTTTTCTTTAGAAAGTCACGCACCTGATCCAGCGTATACACTTCTCCTGGGCTGGGCGGTGCCAGAGACAGCCAGGCTTCCATGTCGTTATTCCTGAAATACACATAGCTCTCTCTTTTTTCCTGTTCTATTCTTTCTACTTTTTGTTCCTGCGTGTCTGGAAACTCCCAGCTATTCAGTACCTGCAGGATATCATCTACGTCCAATTCTGTATCATTTCGCTCTGTGTCCTGTTCACTGTTCATAGAATTTCCTCCTGCATAAAACATGAGTCCAGTCAGTCTTAAGAGATTTCGATAAAATTTCCTATTAAGGAAAGAAGGACAGAGCAACGATATCTTCTGCTCTGCCCTCTTCTGATGCGGCGTAAGTCATCATACTTCGTATGATCATATTTTACCATAAATTTGGTACTTTGGACATATCTCTTTGGTTATTTTGTCAGGCTTTGCAAGCGTTCTTTCACCTGTTCCAGCATCCTGTTATAATTTTCCAGTTTTCCCCGTTCTTCTGCCACTTTGGCTTCCGGTGCCCTGGACAGGAATTTCTCGTTGTTCAGCATACCGTTTCCACGGGCGATCTCCCCCTGGAGACGTTTCTCTTCCTTCTGTAAACGTTCGATCTCCTGTTTGATATCCACCAGCTCTGCAAATGGAATATAGATGGCAGCCTGGGCAGTCACTACGGACACTGCATCGTCAGCGATTCCCGCCTTATCTTTCTGTGTCAGTACTTCACTGGCATAGGCAAGGGGTGCAAAGAATAATTTTCCATCCTCAAAAATATTGAGAATCTTATCATCCTCTGCTACCACATAAACGCTTGCTTTCTTACTTGGCGGTACATTCATCCCTGATCTCGCATTACGGATTCCACGGATTGCTTCCTTCATGATCTCCATGGATGCTTCCTCTTCTGCAAATGCTTTCCCATCCTCATACACAGGCCAGCGAGAGATCATGATGGATTCTTCCCCGCTCTGTAAAGTACAGAAGATTTCCTCTGTGATGAATGGCATATATGGATGCAATAATTTCAGTGCATCGATAAGTACTGTTTTCAGTGTATACAGTACTGCATTTTGGGACACTTCATTGTCGGAGTTATATAATCTTGGCTTTACCATCTCGATGTACCAGTCACAGAATTCGTCCCAGATAAAGTCATAGATTTTCTGTACTGCGATACCCAGATCGTAGTGCTCCATATTGTCGGTCACTTCTTTTACCAGATTATTCATCTTGGAAATGATCCACTTATCAGCAGGCTCTAATTCGGATGCAGCAGGTATGCGTACCTCTTTTCCCTCCATATTCATCATGATGAAACGGGATGCATTCCAGATCTTATTACAGAAGTTACGGTTCGCCTCCACTCTCTCATAGTAGAAACGCATATCATTACCAGGTGCATTACCTGTGATCAGGGTGAGGCGCAGTGCGTCGGCACCATACTGGTCGATTACTTCCAGTGGATCGATACCATTTCCCAGAGATTTGCTCATCTTACGTCCCTCTGAATCACGTACCAGACCGTGGAATAATACAGTCTTGAATGGACGTTTGCCCATCTGCTCATATCCCGAGAAGATCATACGGATGACCCAGAAAAAGATAATATCATATCCGGTTACCAGTACATCTGTGGGATAGAAATAGTCCAGATCCTCTGTCTTATCGGGCCAGCCCAGTGTGGAGAACGGCCATAAAGCCGATGAGAACCAGGTATCTAAGGTATCCGGATCCTGTGTGAAATGTGTCCTGCCACATTTTGGGCAGACCGCAGGCATCTCTTTCGCCACCACTACTTCCCCACAGTCGTCACAGTAGTAAGCCGGAATTCTGTGTCCCCACCACAACTGGCGTGAGATACACCAGTCACGGATATTGTCAGTCCAGTTATAATAAGTCTTATCCATGCGCTCCGGGATCAGCTTGATATCCCCGCTCTTAACCGCATCCACTGCAGGCTTGATCAGTTCATCCATCTTCACGAACCACTGCTGTTTTACCAGTGGCTCTACGGTGGTCTTACATCTGTCATGGGTTCCTACATTATGGGAGTAGTCCTCGATGCGAACCAGTAATCCCTGTTTATCCAGTTCTTTTACGATGGCTTCCCGCGCCACATAGCGATCCATACCCTGGAACTTACCGCCATTTTTATTGATGGTAGCATCATCATTCATGATGTTGATCACAGGGAGATCATGTCTCTTACCCACCTCGAAATCGTTAGGATCATGGGCCGGCGTAATCTTCACAACACCTGTACCGAACTCCATATCTACATAGGAATCCTCCACGATGGGGATCGGCTTATTTACAAGCGGTAACCATACCTGTCTGCCTTTCAGGCAGGTATATCTCTCGTCATCCGGATTGATGGCAACAGCGGTATCGCCTAACATAGTCTCCGGACGTGTGGTGGCGAACTCCAGAAATTCTGTGGTACTTGGCTGTCCGTCCTCGTCCACCAGTGGATATTTGATATGCCAGAAATGACCGTTCTGCTCTTCATACTCTACCTCTGCATCCGAGATGGACGTGTTACATACCGGACACCAGTTGATGATTCTGGAACCTTTGTAGATCCATCCTTTTTCATGCATCTTGCAGAATACTTCCGTGACAGCTTTGTTGCAGCCCTCATCCATGGTAAAACGTTCTCTCTCCCAGTCACAGGAGGAACCGATCTTCTTCAATTGGTTAATGATTCTTCCACCGTATTCTTTTTTCCACTCCCATGCGCGTTCCATGAATTTCTCACGTCCCAGGTCATGCTTGTCAATGCCCTGCTCCTTCAAAGTCTGGATGATCTTTACCTCTGTTGCAATACTTGCATGGTCTGTTCCAGGCTGCCAAAGCGCATTATACCCTTGCATTCTCTTGAATCTGGTAAGGATATCCTGCATGGTATTGTCCAGTGCATGCCCCATGTGAAGCTGACCTGTAATATTGGGCGGCGGCATCACGATGGTAAATGGCTTCCTGCTCCTGTCTACTTCTGCATGAAAATATCCTTTATCGATCCATTTCTGATAAATTCGTTCCTCAAGCCCATGAGGATTGTAAGTCTTCTCTAACTCTTTGCTCATTTGAAATCTCCTTTTTGCTATGCTGCCTCCGTATATAAGCTGACTTTTGTGTACTCTGTACTGCTAATAATCGAGAAAAAAAGGCGCCCTCTACTGAAAGTAATTCTCCCAGTAAAGGGCGTAAGTTACGCGGTACCACCTTTATTCATATGACTGGCCTGATCACTTTACGTAGGCTAATCAAATCTCATTGGCTCTGTAACGGGAGCAACTCGTGAAATTCTACTGTGACGGGATTGCTTCATCCTGCATGATCCTGCATGATTCCATTCCCAAGTCGGTTCAAATTTCCGGTTCCAAAGCTACCTTCCACACACATCCCTAAAATGACCTTTCAGCCGGTGAGTCATTCTCTCTAATAGCTAGTCATGTGTACTCCTCTTTGTCATTACCTTTTCGCTATCTCTTGCAGCAAAATGAATCATCATTCAACTGTAAATTTTAAACTTGTTTCAAATATAGTAAACAATGATACATTTGTCAAGGGATTAGAAAAATTTTCTCAGCCAGTTCCTCCAGGTACACATAGCGTTCCATTTTTTCTTCAAGAGCCTGCTCCGCTGCTTCTTTTTCCCGAGTCAGTTCATTGAGTTTTACAAAGTCCGTGGTAGTTTTCAGGATCGTGGCATCTATCCCGGCAATTTTCTGCTCCAATTTCTCGATCTCCTGCTCTATGATCTCATAATCCTTCTTTTCCTGATAGGTGAACTTCAATTTCTCCGTTTTAACTTTTCCGGTTTTCTCACTGTTCGTGGTATTTTCATGGGAATTCTCATTCTTATCTGCAGGATTTTTACATGAATTTGCAGGAACGCTGTCATAAGCTGTCGCTTCCTGCTCCTCCTTCCTCTGAAAATATTCTGTATAGCTTCCGTTGAACTGCTCCACCTGACCATCTCCCTCGAAGGTGAGCATTCTGCGCACCACACGATCCAGAAAATACCGGTCATGGGACACCGTGATCAGGATGCCTGGGAATGTATCCAGATAATCCTCCAGTATGCAGAGGGTCTGAATGTCAAGATCGTTGGTAGGCTCATCCAGAATCAACACATTGGGCGCTTCCATGAGCACCTTGCACAGATAGAGTCTTCTTCTCTCCCCGCCGGATAATTTTCCTATAGGCTGATACTGGAGCGCACCTTCAAATAAGAACTTTTCCAGCATCTGTGACGCGGTGACTGTGCCCTCACTGGTCTGAATGTATTCTGCGGTGTCACGAATATATTCGATGACTTTCTGCTCCAGGTTAAGTGCCCCATTTTCCTGGGCATAGTAGCCAATCCTTACGGTGTCACCAATCTCGATACTGCCGGACATAAGAGGTAAAGTCTGCATGATGGTCCTGATCAATGTGGTCTTTCCACACCCGTTGGGACCCAGGATTCCAATCCGATCCGTCCTCAGGAAAATATAGGTAAAGTCCCGAATCAGAACATGCTCCCCGTAGCCCGCGGTAATCTTATGAAGCTCTATGGTCTTCTTTCCCAGACGGGAGGCGAGGGCATTGATCTCCACCTGACCATCTGCTTTCACTTTTTCTTCATTTTTTAGAGTTTCGTATCTTTGAATATGCGCTTTCTGCTTTGTAGATCTGGCGCGGGCTCCCCGCTGCATCCATGCGATTTCTTTGCGCAGGATATTGGCATGCTTGTCCCTTGTCGCCATGGCCTGTTCCACTCTCGCCGCTTTCAGTTCCAGATATCCCTCATAGTTACTGTTGTAGCTGTAGAGTTTTCCCTTATCAATCTCCACGATGCGATTACACACCAGATCCAGAAAATAACGGTCATGGGTGACCATGATCAATGCGCCGCGATATGCGCGAAGATAATTTTCCAGCCATTCTGTCATGTCATTGTCCAGGTGGTTCGTAGGCTCATCTAAGATCAGAATCTCACTGTCCGATAACAGTGCCGCCGCCAACGCTACTTTTTTCTTCTGTCCACCGGAAAGCGTGGCAATCTTCACATCATACCGGGTAAATCCCAGCTTATTCAGGATTGTCTTTGCCTCCCCCTCGATGCTCCAGTGATTGTCCAGCGTCTCATTGGCTTTGATGACGTAATCATAAATGGTACTGTCGTCAGGAAATATGGGATTCTGGGGCAGATAATTCACATGGACATGATTTCCCTTGACGATTTCTCCCGTCTCATGTTCTTCCAGACCTGCGATAATCTTTAACAGCGTAGATTTTCCAGTTCCATTAATGCCGATCACACCAACTTTCTCTCCATCCTCGATGCTGAAATCCACATGGTCGAACAGAACTTTATCTGTAAATGCTTTGGTGATGTCTTTCATGGTTAGCAAGTTCATAGTTGTTCCTCATTATTTCTTATTTCTTATTTCCTATTTCTTATTTCTTATTTCTTATTTCTTATTTCTTATTTTCCTATTTTCCTATTTCCTGTTTTTTATTTTTTATTTCCTTTTATAGTTTCTAATTTTTAATTCTTACTTTTTAGTTCCTTTTTAAGTTCCTATTGCTATTCGTTATTTCTATTTTCTATTATTATTTTATCATTCTACGCTTTTGTTTTATTTGCGCTTTCTGGTTTCGAATTATGACACTGCTATTTATCGTTCCATCTTCCAGAAAGCTGCGCTGTAACCTGGCAGATCACTGCCGCCGCCAAAATCATGCAGGGTATTGGTGATCAGTTCCAGTGCCTGTCCGCATTCTGCGTTAAAGTCCACGTGGTAAGCTTCACTGTCCGCATTGATGGCGATGAGGATGCGCTCCTCATCCGTCTTCCGCTCCCAGATACACTGTTTATTGGTGAGCACCACAGAGTGGAAGGTTCCATAATTCAGTGCCGGACTTTCCTTTTTAATAGAAGAAAGAGCTCCGATGAAGGTCGTCAGTTCATTTTCCTCCGGCTCCTCAAAGCTGGCTCGCAATGCGGGATCGCCATCCTTCTTATCAGCCTTTGCGCCCCATTCGCTCCCATAGTAAACGCATGGGATGCCAGGCATACCAAATAACATGGCATAGATGAGTTTCAAGTGCTTCTCATCCTGCAATAGAGTGGCGATTCTGGATACATCATGATTGTCCACAAAGGACAGGAGGTGCTTTCCTCTATAAAGCCCCTGTCCCGTCTCACCGAACTGGCGCAGCAGAGAATGGGTGATCTCAAACATATTCACACTGTTAAAGCTGGAAAACAGCCCTTTATAGCACTCATAATTGGTGACAGAATGCAGCATATCCTCCCTGAGCAAAGTATTGTAATCTCCGTGAATCATCTCACCCACCAGGAAAAAGTCCTCTTTCAAGCCATCACAATGTGCACGAAGCCTTCTGATGAATTCGTGATCCAGACAGTATGCCACATCCAGACGGATGCCATCGATATCAAATACATCGATCCACATCTTCACCGACTCCAGCAGATAGTCCACCACTTCCGGATTTTGAAGATTCAGCTTTACCAGATCATAATTTCCCTCCCAGCCTTCATACCACAGACCATCATTGTCATTGGAATTACCATTGAAATCAATATGGAACCAATTGGCGTATTTTGATCCCTGACGGTTGGTCAGTAAATCCTGAAATGCGAAAAAGCCTCTTCCCACATGATTGAACACACCATCTAATACAACCTTGATCTGATTCTCGTGAAGTGCAGTACACACCTCCTTGAAATCCTCATTGCTGCCAAGCCTGCAGTCGATCTTCTGGTAATCTCTGGTATTGTATCCATGATTGTCCGATTCAAAGACCGGTGAAAAATAGATGGCATTTGCCCCCACCTCTTTTATGTGAGGAATCCAATCGATTACCTTTTTAATTCTTGATACCGGTACCCCGTCATTTGCAAAGGGTGCACCACAAAATCCCAACGGATATATTTGATAAAAAACACTTTCATAAGCCCACATCATTTTGTCCTCCTTCATTTATGCCTTAATATAGTCAGCAGAAACTCTGCTTCTGGTCATATTGACGTCATGCTATTTGTCTTGCATCTCGATCACGGGCTTCGCCCTATCAAAGTAAACATAGGTAAAATTTCTTATGTGCAAGCACAACGAACTTTCACCTATGTCTCCTTTGGCATGGCTTATTGCTTTCGCGCATATTAACGTCAGTCATATTATATCACAAAATGGTCTTGAATAGTATTCTAATAGATTTCTGTATTTGGACAAGTTTTCAGATAACTAATCACTGCTTTCTGTCTATTCCAGTTTACATATTTCTGTTTCGATTTTTGACTCGTCCAGTTTTTTAATCTATTTTTAACTGTTTTTTCGTTTTTTAGCTGTATTTAAACTAAAATCCTAAAAAAAGCTGAAAAAACGGGGAGTAATACACACTTTCCACATAGTTATCCACCGTTTTATCCATATGACATACATTATTTATCCAGTTATACACCATGACACATGTGTCATATTGTCTGTTATTTTATGTTTTTTAGTACTTTTCTCCTATCTCATTATCAAGATACTACGATAATTTTATGTAACTCTTATCTTTGCTCTATGTAAACCTGTCATGATTTTACATCAACTTTTCATAAATACATTATGTGAACTTAAAGCCACTCGTCCCAAAATCTTTCCACCCTTTTCGCAATGGTTTGCTGATCCACGATGGTATAATCCTCCCACTCTCTTGGAAACAGTCTCTGATAAGAATTTCCTAAAAAGCGCTCATCTAGCAGCGCAATGACACCTATATCATTTACTGTTCGTATCACGCGTCCTGCCGCCTGTAATACTTTGTTCATTCCAGGATATCGATATGCATAATCAAATCCATTTTCCCCCTGGTCGTCAAAATATCCTTTGATCAATTCTCTCTCATTACAGACCTGTGGCAGCCCCGTTCCCACCACCATGACTCCGATGAGCTTGTCCTCCGTGAGATCGATACCCTCACTAAAGATCCCCCCCATGACACAGAACCCTATGAGACTTTTTTCCTCATCCATCTCGATCTCTATCTGGATCTGCTGCTGAATATCATAGGATTCATTTCCAGCAAATCGATTCAGGAATGCTTCCCGGGCACGTTCATTCATGGCATCTGTCTGTAGGATACATTCCTCCTCTTCCTCATTATAATAATAAGTCTGATACGTCTCATAGACCTCCCGCAGGAAGAGATGGGACGGGAAGAAAACCATATAATTTCCGTGTCTATTCCTGGTCACTTCATGGATATATCTGGCAATCTTCCGATACTCCTCCTCAGATCTTCTGGTATACTTGCTGGTGACATCCGAGCCGATGAGCAGTGCCCGCTTCTCAGGATCGAACATAGACTTCACGTAGACTTCGTAATCCGACTGATTTCCTCCCAGGAGATTCTTATAGTATTGAATGGGCAGCAAGGTGGCTGAGAAAAGAATGGTACTTCTGGCTTTTCCCATACACTCTCGCAGGTTCACGGAAGGGTTGACACAGAATAATTTTAAATAGAACCTTCCATCCGTCTGTAGTTCTATATAGGTCACATAATTCTCATCCACGCGCTCATAAATATCCAGGAAATGACTGATTTCAAAGTAGAACTCCAATACATCCGGTCGAATGGCACTTTCCTCTTTATCCTGTAGGAATTTCTCCATGACACTGTAGAGTCGGTTCACCGCATTTACCAGCGGTGCAATCAGTTCCACCACCCGAAAGGACTCACATTCCCGCTTTAAAGCCAGCATCTCCCTGTTACATTTCTCCAGATAATTCTCTAATCTCGCATCAAAACCTTTCACTTTTCTCTTTAGTTCCAGGAAATCTTCCTTATATAATACAGCACTGTACATCTCTCTGCCGCGATCCAGAAGATTATGTGCCTCATCGATGAGGAAGAGATAGTTTCCCTCGATTCCATCCGCAAAAAAACGCCGTAAATAAGCATGGGGATCGAACACATAATTATAGTCACAGATAATACCATCTGCGAACAGGCTCATATCCAATCCCATTTCAAAGGGGCATACCTGATGCTTTTTCGCATATTCCTCGATTTTCTCTCGGGTATAACGATCTTCCGCGATAAGTAAGTCATAAATTGCATCATTGATACGGTCATAATGCCCCCTGGCATATGGGCATGCTACCGGATTGCATTCCACTTCTTCCATGGGACATATCTTTTCCCTGGCTGTCAATATCACACTTTTCCACTGTAAGCCCTGCTGTCTCAGTAGCTCAAAAGTGTCATCTGCCACAGTTCGGGTGATGGTCTTGGCTGTGAGATAGAAAAGCTTGTCTCCCATATTCTTGCTCATCGCCTGGATGGATGGAAATACTGTAGATATGGTCTTTCCGATTCCCGTAGGCGCCACTGCGAACAACTTTCTTCCATGGTAGATCGTCTGGTATACATATTTTACCAGATCCCTCTGCCCTTCCCTGTATTCAAAGGGAAATTCCAGATTAACGATGCTTTCCTGCCTTTTCTTTTTCCACTGAAATTCAAAATCTGCCCACTTGCGGTACTGTTCCATCATATCCTCAAACCAGTTGCGCAACTGCACAAAGCTGTACTCTTCGTGGAAATATTTTAATTCTTCTGTCTCAATATTACAGTAAGTGATACGCACTCTGGCAAAAGCCAGATGCTTCTGTGCCGCGTACATATAGGCATAGCATTTTGCCTGTGCCAGATGCAGAGGTGCCGCCTCCCTGATCTTTCGCAGTTCCTTATAGGTTCCCTTGATCTCATCAATGGTGATCACATCCATCAATTCGATGGGATTCACCTCCACATTGACTGGACGTTCCATCTGTACGGCTTCATTCGTGCTGCCTTCCAATAAAGCTTCTTTTTCCTTCTGATCCGCCAGCTCCATAAGGTCGATCTGCTTTGCATCGGGATACATCTGTTCCGACAGGACGCCATCCGCCCGTCCCTCCACCGAGATATCGAACTGTTCAAAGGGACATAACATCTTCAGGCTCACCTCCGCCTGATAATTACTCCCCATACGCCGCTGAATCATTCGATGGATTCGACTTCCCTCCTGCATGGCATTATCAGCCCTGGCAGAGTGACGATTATCTATATTTCCCGTGCGAAGTATGAACTCCACCAGATTACGCACTGATATACGGATCAGTGGCTTTTCCTGGCTGTATATTTGTATGATTTCATTTCCGGTAATGTCCATATATCATTTCCTTCTTATTTACTTTCTTCCTATTTCTTTTCTTCTAATTCGTTTTTCGTGTTTTGATTTCCGTCTATTATTTTCTATTCCTTCTGCTGTTTTCTATTCTATGGAATTTTAAAGCAATTTCCTATCAAAAGAAAAAACTCCCTAACTATGGATAAGTTTACTCTATCCATAGTAGGGAGTCAAATATGTTGCTTATTATAGCGTTTGTATGATATTAATATTAATAGATTAACATGCCATAGCATAATGACCCAGCATATTTTCAAATGCCGCATTATATCCTGCATAGCTAACCGTCAATACACTGGCAAAATCCAATCCCATCACACCTAAGAATGATTTTGCATCCACCACATAACGATTATATGCAATATCAATATCAAAGTCACATTTTGAAGCTGCCGCAACAAAATCTTTCACTTCATCCGGTCTCAATTTAATTTTACGTTGTGTCATGTTCATAACATCTTCCTTTCACTACAAAAACCAACCACAAACTCAACTTATTCTGCCATTATACAATATTTCCATTCTTTGTAAAGTATTTTTTTGAGTACAAGATAGTACCAAAAAATCAGTTTATATTTTTTTAATAGTTTGTTCATTTTTGCTGTGAAAAACAGCATGTTTCTTGCCCTTGTTGTTTTAATTTGTCTTGATTTGTTTGGATTTATCGTATATTGGGGGAACGTTACCGGTAAATTCTGACATGTACTTTTGGAAGTGCAATGCACACATCTGCCTCTGTAATCCTGGATTTCGCCGTTCCTCGATTCCGATTTTCTCACAAAAAAATGTAAATAACTCCCTATATTCTAATTCTTTCTCCGAAAAATGTTCCAGGGCAGATTCATTCATATCCCTGTCATCCATGAGAAACCATTCTCTTCCCACGGGATGAATCACACAAATTCCTCTGGTATCATCATAAATAATAAAATTCTCTCCGGGTAACCGATCTGCAAAATGTGGTGCCAGAAATGTGAGAATATTATTTCTTGGTCCGATCCTTGCAAACAGAACTCCGTTCTCCAACTCCTGAAATCGTAAAAAGCCTCTCAGATGCATGATCTCATTGTTGGTATATCTGCTCAGTTCAAAGACTTTATTCACGCACTCCTCCGAGAACTTTTCCATGATCCGTCTATTTTGCTCACTGATTCCCTTCTGTAACACATGATAAACAGCATTTGCCTTCTCTGCATCCTCCGTTGCCAGGGCTCTGCAAAAATAGAGATAGGTCTCCTCCCCAAACTGGTTCAGTATCATCCGTATTACTTTTACCGCCTTTTCATTACAGGATACCATATGCTCATAGCTTGTAAACAGTTCCAGATTCTCACTCTCCCTGGTCTGAATCCGTGTAAAATCATGTACGCACTTCTCCGCGTATGCATCATAAATTGCACTGAATATACCCTCCAGGGAATCCTCACAGATCAACACCCTTTTTTCCATTTTTTACGCTGCTCTTTCCTGCTCCGTATCCATAAATACCTTATTTCTATCTATTGACTTATTCAGTCATTTCTATTATAACCATCTCTCTAATGATTGCGGATCAAACCGCCTGGCTCAATGTGTCAGCACACGCTCCATTACCGATGACTGTGACGGGATATTCACATCATCAAACAGAGAGAGCTGTTTATAAGTGACAGTACCCACATCAAAGGGCAGACGCTCCTTCACACTCAATAGATTTCTGGTAATATAATCTTCCTCTATCTTCGTGGGATACATCATTCTCCCATTGCAGGTGATAAAGTAAAGTGCCCTCTTTAACACCACTCCGATTCTCTTTAGATCTGTGAAGTCCAGCTTTGCCATCCTTCTGGCTTTCACAATCTTCTGGGCGCTCTTCACCCCTATGCCTGGGATGCGAAGCATCATCTGATAGTCAATGCGGTTGATCTCCATGGGAAAGAACTCCAGGTGTCTTAATGCCCAATCACACTTAGGGTCAAGAAGAATATTGAAATTAGGCTTCTCCTCACTGAGCAGTTCATCCGCCTGAAAGCCATAAAATCGAAGCAGCCAGTCTGCCTGATAAAGCCTGTGCTCCCGGAGTAACGGCGGTCCACCGGGAAGAGCCGGCAACGCTTTATCCTCGTTGACATGTACAAATGCAGAATAGAATACCCGCTTTAAATCAAATTTGCGGTAAAGATTCTCCGCCACCGCCATGATCTGGTAATCACTCTCCGGTGTGGCACCTATGATCATCTGGGTAGACTGCCCTGCCGGTACGAATTTGGGGGCATTTCGATATAATACCAGATCATGTCTGCTCTCGGTGATGCCATTCTGAATCTGCCGCATAGGCGCTAATATATTCTTTCTGTGCTTGTTGGGTGCCAGTGATTTCAGACCCTCTGCGGTGGGCAGTTCCAGATTCACGCTCATTCTGTCCGCCAGCATCCCCACTCTTTGTATCAACATAGGGTCAGCACCCGGTATGGCTTTCACATGAATGTATCCCATAAAATGATAGACCTTCCGCAGCTTCAAGATTGCCTCATAGATCTGCTCCATGGTATAGGTGGGCGACTGGATGATTCCAGAGCTCAGAAACAATCCCTCGATATAATTTCTGCGATAGAACTCCATGGTAAGCTCACAGACCTCATCCGGGGTAAAGGAAGCCCTGGGGACATCATTGGAGCATCTATTCAGACAGTATTTGCAGTCATAGATGCACTCGTTGGTAAAAAGTATCTTCAGTAAGGAAATACACCTGCCATCCGCTGCAAAGCTGTGACAGATACCTCCCGCAACCGTATTTCCCATGTCAGTTCCGTTTCCCTTGCGGTCAACACCACTGCTGGTACAGGCAACGTCATACTTTGCCGCATCACTGAGGATGCCCAGCTTTTCCTTTATGGACATCTCCTGATTCACAGATACACTTTTTATAATTTCATTTTCTATCTGCAATGTCGCACACCACCCAACCGACAGCTGTCATCAACTATGGTTTCAAGAACGTTTGTTCTATTTCTTTCATTATAAGAACTTATGTTCGTATTGTCAAGTGGTATCTTTTTACAGATTTACATTTTTTGTTTTCAATAATAATTAAAAGGCGGTGGAAACCAAGTCCTAATACGGAGCATTTACCTCATTTTCACGAGGTTTATTTGTTATGCAAATATTTCAGTAAAAGAGCTGTTATTCTTGCAATCCAGTCACATATCTCATACAATTACTGAAAAGAGCAAAGATTGAAACTCCATAGTGCATCGGCTACGGGGACGCTTACTTTGTTGAATTAGGAGAAATCGAAAATGATGTAAACGAAAGGGCAGTTACTTGCAAGCCAAAGCTGCTTTTTCGTTTACACCATCATCGATTCTATCCTAAAGAATTGTGCAAATATCACATTGCAATAATCTTCTTCAAAGTATTGGCTGTCCTAATTGTAATCATTTCTCCAATTCCTACACTTGCAGTTTTTTTCCACCAGTTAGCTTTCGCATATCTCTTTCTGTCAAAAGACCAGAAAACGACATTCTCGTTAACATATACCTGCTCCAATCCCTCCGTTGGCTCCCCTGTTTTTTCAGCTATTATTTCAGCGGTAGTGGAAGACATTACAAAAATCAAATTGTCATATATCTCTTTGTTATCCGTTCCCCACCAAGCGGGAGCTTTACTCAATAAACTTTTTAACTTTTCCTGTAAAATCACAAACACAAGAATATCTAAGCCAAACCGTTTTTTTATCATCATTTTGATTCTATCTTCAAGAATGATTTCATTACCTTCATTGACTGAAAAAATGACATTACCACTGTTGAGATGTGTTAAAACATCCGTATAACCCAATTCTTCAAAATAAGATTTCAATTCTGCCATAGATATCTTATTTTTTCCGCTTATGTTGATGCCCCGCAATAAGGCTATATATCTTTTCATATCAATTCTCATATCCTTTTTCAATTCTTCAAACTGAGATTGAACCAAGTCGCTGCGCGACGGCCTGCCAAGGCTGTGGCGCAGTTTTTTTCTACAATTAAAAGAAGTGGCAACCAAGTCCTAAAAGTAGTATTGTTAAATCACCACAAAATAACAATCAAACA
>JAQVCT010000054.1 GCA_028689655.1 Lachnospiraceae bacterium | reverse complement strand
GAAGATTCTATAAAGGAATGTTGTAGACTGGCAGAAAAGGATTGCAGTCAGATTATGAAGATGATTCAGAAAAACATAAAGACATGGGGGAATGCACCGCTTTATGGGAATCGGGATTTCTTTTTGGGAATGTATGAGCGAATTCTGATGTCCCTATTGATAGACGGGGACAGGCGAGATACAGAGGATTTTATGGCGGGAGTACATACTGAAGAACTATTTTCAAAGGAACAGTTGATACAGATATGGTCTGCGTGTTGCGAAAATGTGGAGAAGAAAATCAGTGAATTAGAGGAGAAAGATGGAATTGGTCTTTACCGAAGTGAGATATCGATGCATTGCAGACAGGCGGCGGAAAGCAAGGACAGACTATTTCAGTTGACGGTACCTACCGGCTCAGGAAAGACCTTAAGCAGCTTGAGATTCGCAGTTCATTATGCATTGGAAAATAAAAAGAAAAAGATTATTTATGTGGCTCCATTTCACTCCATAGTGGAGCAAAATGCAAGGGAGATCAGAGAAGCATTGGGAATACCGGAGATCGTGCTGGAGCATCACTGCAATATCGTGATGGAGACAGAGGAGGAGCAGATTCGCTATGACAGGATAACGGAGGATTGGTCCTCACCGGTGATAGTCACAACAGCAGTACAGTTTTTGAATACACTGTTTGATGCAAAGACAGGAAATGTACGAAGGATGCACAGCCTATGTGACAGTATCATAATTATGGACGAGGTTCAGGCATTGCCTGTTCGACTTCTGGAATTATTTAATTTGGCAGCGAATTTCTTAACCACCTTTGGAAATGCGGCGATGGTATTGTGTACAGCGACACAGCCACTGTTGGAAAGACTTCCTGTAAATTGCCTGTTACCCCCTCGAAAGATGGTAAAACAATCGGAGTTCTACAGGGAAAAGCTGAAAAGAACCGAAATTATGGATTGTACAACACAGGTTCCCGGTGGAATGAGTATAGAACAGGCAGCAAGGTTTACCATTGAAAAAGCTGAGAAATACAGAAAGGTATTATTCATCGTCAACACAAAAAAATGTGCGAAAGAGATATTTTTCAAGGTAAAAGAGCTGTGTGGAGAGAAAGCAGTGATTCATCATCTCAGTACCAGCATGGTTCCAGAGCATCGGAAAGAAACGTTAGAGCATATGTCTGCAGCTTTGGAAAAGGATGTCATGCAGATATGCATTAGCACCCAGGTGATTGAGGCAGGTGTGAATATATCCTTTCCCTGTGTGATTCGTTCCTTTGCAGGTCTGGACAATGTGATTCAGGCAGCTGGACGTTGCAACCGTCATATGAAACTTGCAATGGGGTATGTGTTTGTAATCAAGATGAACATGGAGGCTGAGAATATATCCCGTCTGGAGGAAATATGTATGGCACAAAATGCATTACAGTCGGTGTTACTACAGTTTCGTGATGATGCACAAAGTCTGGATAATTGTCTGGACTCCGAAAAGGCGATTACTATGTATTTTGAACATTATTTTCGCAAATACCAAAAAAGGATGTGTGCTCCAGTTTCAGTCAAAGGAGTTCCCACCAGTATTGTTGAGCTTCTTTCTGATAATAGAGCATTTGTTGCAAACAATCAGGCAGGAAATAAGAAAGGTCAGCTGTTGAACCAGGCATTTCAAACGGCAGGTGAACAGTTTGAGGTAATCGATGATATGGGTAAGATTACAGTTGTTGTGGAACGTGGGGAAGAAATTACGGAAAATCTTTTGAAATTGGAAGATTTGAAAGTTTCTAACAAAGAGAAGAAACAAATCCTCAGGAAGTTGCAACAACATGTGGTGTCCATTACAAAGGCAGAAGAAAGACAAATCGGGAACGGAATTCGAGCCATATGGGAAAAGCAGGTGCTGGTCTTAGAGGGACGGTTCTATGATCCGGAAGTTGGGGTAGTGACAGAACCAAGACCAATGCAAACATTAATGTACTAGAAAGGGGTAGAAGAATATGCATAAAAATTATGTGGAATTTCAGGTGAGTGGAGATTACGCCTTATTTTCAGACCCAATTACCAGAGTGGGCGGCGAAAAATGCTCCTACCAGATTCCTACATACGAGGCTTTAAAAGGAATTCTTCACAGTATCTATTGGAAACCTACAATTATCTGGATTATAGATGAGGTACGTATTATGAATCCCATCCAGACAGAGACGAAGGCAATGAAACCTATGGGATATGGTGGAGGAAATGAATTGTCTTATTATACTTATCTGAAACAGGTATGCTACCAGGTACGTGCTCATTTTGAGTGGAATCTCAATCGCCCGGAGCTGGAAAATGATCGAAATGAAAATAAGCACCACAACATTGCAAAGCGTATGGTAGCAAGGGGTGGCAGACGGGATATTTTCCTTGGAACCAGGGAATGCCAGGGATATGTGGAGCCATGCGACTATGATGCAGATCAGGAAAAAAGTGCATATTTTGGAATTGAAGAGTTAGCCTTTGGATTTATGTATCATGGCATGACCTACGCGGATGAGGCGGTTTTAGAGGAAGACAAAGGAAAGCTGACGAAACGTTTCTGGAGGCCGGTAATGAGAAAGGGTGTGATTCAATTTCAAAGACCGGAGGAATGTGTGGACAAACAGTACGTACATGAGATGGACGTAAAAGAATTCGGCACCCATAACTTTTCGGGTATTGAGGAGTTCAGTCAGGAGGCAAGCGAATGAATTGGAGCAGAGAGCTTTTTGATCTGTATGAGAAAAATGAAAAACTTGCAGGAATCGTGGAGCGGGGACGTTATGGGGAACCCCTTGTATTGTTACCGCTATTTCATACTACGGTGGCAGCCCAAATCACAGTTGGAATCAATTTGGAGGGTGATTTCCTATATGGAAATCAAGTCATGGAAGAGGACAAGATGACAGTGATTCCAGTCACAGAAAAGTCAGCGGCGAGAACGGCGGGAGTAGAGCCTCATCCATTATGTGATAATCTAAAGTATCTGGCAGGAGATTATATGGAGTATGTAATTTCGGAAAAAGGCAAGAATTTTTCCGAAAATCATAGACGATATATGGAGCAGTTGGAGCGATGGGCAACTTCATCTGATTCCCATGATAAGGTGATTGCTGTCTGGAAGTACCTGCAGAAGGGTACATTGATTTATAATTTGATTCAGTATGGAGTCTTAAAAACAGATGCTTCAGGTAAGGTTCCGGATACTGAAAAAATACAGAAGATTGCCCAGACAGAATGTTTTGTCAGATTTGTGATAGAAGAAAAATGGTCTGACCAGATGAATCTGCTTAAAGGCGGGGAAGAAGCCATTATCCCGGAGTGCTGGAAAGATCTTTCTTTGATGAAAGCCTATATTTCTTATTGCCGTTCTCTGGAAATGCCAAGAGGATTATCCTATCTGTCAGGGGAAAATATGCAGTTAGCATATTTACAGCCTAAGAAAATACGTAATGAGGGTGATGGGGCGAAGCTGATTTCTGCCAACGATGAAACAAATTTTACATTTCGAGGTAGATTTGTCACGAAGGAGGAAGCTTTTTCTGTGGGTTATGAGGATTCCCAGAAGGTACATAATGCATTAAAGTGGATTATTAGAAAGCAGGGAAGAAACTGGAACGGTCTGACAGTTGTCACATGGGAATCGGATCTGAAGGAATTACCAGACTGGAGCCTTGATACCGACCGAATATGTGAAAGCTATGAATCCAACGACAGCTGGGAGGAGGATGAGGAAACAGAACAGGTCTATGGGGGAACCAATGCAAAGGACGCAGCCAGATTCCAGCATGCCATTACCGGGTATAGAAAGAAACTGGATTTTGACTCCAGGATGGTACTGATGGTATTCAATGCTGCGACTACCGGACGTTTGGCATTAATGGAATATCAGGCACTTTCCAGTAGCACATATCTGAATAATCTACGAGACTGGCACGATTCCTGTGAGTGGATTTTTCCAAAGTATAAGGATAAATCCTATTATGAATATCATGGGATGACGGGCGTGAAGGATATGGCAAATCTGTTATATGGGGTGGAGAGTAATGGAGAAATGGTTCTGAAGGGAAGCAGCGAGAAGTTGTATGCGGAGGTTTGCAGGCGCATGATTCCATGTATCATTTTAGGAAAGAACGTTCCGGAAGATATGGTACAAGTGGCATTTCATCGGGCATCAGCACCGCTATCTTACGAAAATAGGTATCATTGGAGGCGTACATTATCGCTTGCCTGTGCACTGATAAAAAAGAAGTATCGAGAACATAAAAAGGAGGAATGGACAATGGCATTAGATAAGGAAAGTGATGACAGAGATTATCTATATGGCAGATTACTGGCAGTAGCAGAACGAATAGAGTATAGGACGATGGAGAAGGGGGAGGAACGAGATACAAATGCAAAACGGTATATGAACAACTTTTCCCAACAGCCGTTTCGTACCTGGAAGGTAATTGAAGAGCGGATTCAGCCTTATTATTCAAAACTTTCAGTTGGTGAAAGGATCATTTATCAAAATTTATTGGATGAGATACAATGGCGGTTTAAGAAGGGTGAGTTTGAAAGGAATGATGCTTTAAATGGATTATATTTACTGGGATATCATAACCAGGCGTATGCAATGCGTAACAATCAAGAGAAAAATGAGGAGGTAGCAGCAGATGAGTGAGATGAAAGGAAAAGTTGATTTTGTATTATTGGTATCCGTAACAAATGCCAATCCCAATGGAGACCCATTGAACGGGAACCGACCCAGAGCAAATATGGATGGGTATGGGGAAATATCAGATGTCTGTATCAAACGAAAGATTCGAAATCGTCTTCAGGATATGGGGGAACAAATTTTTGTTCAATCGGATGACCGGACAGATGATGGATACGGAAGTCTTAGAGATCGGGCTGAGGGATGTGCGGAGCTGAAAGCAGAGATCAATAAGAAAAAGAAGGCAAATAGGGAGCTGTGTGCCAGGATTGCCTGCGAAAAGTGGATAGATGTAAGAAGTTTTGGACAGGTTTTCGCATTTAAGGGGACAGAAGTGTCTCTGGGTGTGAGAGGACCGGTTTCCATCCATCAGGCTGTAAGTGTATCACCGGTGGAGATCATTAATATGCAGATTACAAAGAGTGTGAATAGCGAATCAGGGAAAGAAGGCAAGGCATCGGATACAATGGGGACAAAACCAAGAATCGGTTTTGGACTCTATAAGATAATGGGGAGTATCAATGTACAGCTGGCGGAGAAAACAGGCTTCTCTCAGGAAGATGCAGAATTGATAAAGGAAGCTTTAAAGACATTATTTGAAAATGATGCTTCCTCAGCAAGACCAGAAGGCAGTATGGAAGTATGCCGGTTATACTGGTGGCAGCATACAGAAAAAACACCACAGATTTCTACAGCAAAAATTCATAGAAGTGTTCGTGTTGTACCCACGAAAGAAAATAGGAAAAGCTTTGGAGATTACAAAGTGGAACTGGACGAATTGTCTTGTGTAAAACCGGAGGTGTACGAGTTTGTATGAGGAAGATGATTTCCTTCAACTGTCAGGCATTCAACATTTTGCATTTTGTCGCAGACAATGGGCACTGGCATATATTGAACAGCAATGGAGTGAAAATGTAAGAACCGTTGAAGGACACTTGCTTCATGAGAGAGCCCATGATGGAACAATCAGTGAATCACGAGGAGATATACTGGTCTCCAGGGCAATGCCTGTTTGTTCCAGAAAGCTTGGAATTAGCGGGGAGTGTGACGTTGTAGAATTTCATGCAACCAAGGACAGGGAGAACGGAATCTCTATCTTTGGGAAGGAAGGCTTGTATTTTGTGATTCCTATCGAATATAAAAGAGGGAAACCGAAAGAAAATGATAGTGATGCACTTCAATTAACAGCCCAGGCCATGTGTCTTGAGGAAATGCTTTGCTGTAAAATTCCTGTAGGCTATCTATATTATGGAGAGACCAAACATCGAACCAAAATTGTGATAACAGAGGAACTGAGAAGTAGGGTAACCAGCATATTTCAGGAAATGCATAAATATTACCAACAAAGATATACCCCAAAAGTAAAAAGGTCAAAAAGCTGCAATGCCTGTTCTCTACAGGATATATGTCTTCCGGGATTAAATAAACAAAAATCAGTATTGGAATATATCAATCATGCTGTAAAAGAAGTTTAAACAGAGAAAAAAGGAGAAGATGTGAAGCGTTTATTAAATACTTTATATATCACGTCACCAGATCGCTATCTTTCCCTGGATGGGGAAAATGTGGTGGTCTTTGAAAAACAGCAGGAAATCGGGCGGGTGCCATTACATAATCTGGAGGCAATTGTATCGCTTGGCTACACAGGCGCAAGCCCGGCATTGATGGCAGCTTGTGCCAGTCGGGATATCGGATTGACCTTTCTGTCAAAAAGCGGCCGCTTTTTAGCGAGAGTGTCAGGTGAAATACGCGGCAATATCACATTACGCAAGGAGCAATATCAGATTGCAACAGATAATGATAGAAGTATCAGGATTGCAAGGAATTGTATCCTTGGAAAAGTATATAATTCAAAATGGGTATTGGAACGGGCATGCAGAGACTATTCACTTCGATTGGATGTGGATAAGATGAAAAGAAAATCTATGTTTTTATCCACGTCTATGGACAAAATAAAGATATGTGAGTCTGCAGCAGAATTGAGAGGTATGGAAGGAGAAGCGGCTTCTGTATATTTTTCAGTATTTGATGACTTGATTTTGCAACAAAAGGATTATTTTTCATTTAATGGACGTGTCAAGAGACCACCGACTGATAATGTGAATGCCATGCTCTCTTTTGCTTATACACTACTAACAGGTATGTGTGCGGGAGCATTGGAAACTGTAGGATTAGACCCATATGCAGGATTCTTTCATACGGATCGGCCAGGACGGATGTCACTGGCATTGGATATGGTGGAAGAGTTCAGAAGTGTAATGGCAGATCGTTTTGTATTGACTATGATTAATCGAAAAATAGTAAATGAAAAGGGATTCCATCAGAAGGAAGATGGTGCTGTTGTGATGGATGATGAAATGAGAAAGCTTTTTATTACACAGTGGCAGCTCAAAAAACAGGAAATGATTACACACCCGTTTTTGGGAGAAAAAGTAGAATGGGGAATGGTTCCTTATGTACAGGCAATGCTTTTGGCAAGACATTTACGTGGAGACTTGGATGAATATCCACCATTTTTCTGGAAGTAGGTGATGATAGATGCTTGTATTGATTACATATGATGTTAATACAGAAACTCCTGCTGGGAAAAAAAGACTCAGGCAGGTAGCAAAACAATGTGTAAATTATGGGCAGAGAGTTCAGAATTCCGTGTTTGAATGTAATATGGATGCTACAAAATGTAGAGAAGTGAAAGCAATTTTAGAAAAAATTATTAATAAAGAGGTAGATAGCCTGAGATTTTATTATCTGGGAGATAAGTACAAAAATAAAGTGGAGCATATAGGTGCAAATCCAGGATTTGATGTAACGGAGCCCTTGTTATTTTAGTGCGAATGTAATGCTGTCAGAAAATCCCTGGGAGATTCGCACCACAAAAGACAAAGTAAATAAGCATTACAAACACATAATTTTGAATTCTTTTTATAAAATGAAAGTAAGAATATAGAATAATTGTTATACTTGCACAATATATATTGTTTATTTTTGTATATATTTGCTGTCTCCCTTCGTTAAGGGAGTGGATTGAAACCCCGGTGTATATTATTAGGTATTCCATATTTCTAGTCTCCCTTCGTTAAGGGAGTGGATTGAAACGTACTTAGAGTTGTGGGATACTAATCCATCAGGAGTCTCCCTTCGTTAAGGGAGTGGATTGAAACATTGCTATCAATGAGAGATTCTCAGAGGGAGGAGTCTCCCTTCGTTAAGGGAGTGGATTGAAACATAATAAAAGATCGAAAGGAAGAAAATGAATGCAGTCTCCCTTCGTTAAGGGAGTGGATTGAAACACCTCAGTATCTTGATTTCTTCCCTTTTATATCGTCTCCCTTCGTTAAGGGAGTGGATTGAAACACATGGATGTGTTGAAGAAATTGCCAGTATTTCGTCTCCCTTCGTTAAGGGAGTGGATTGAAACACTACAAGAAAGCTCGATATACCAATCGACTATGGTCTCCCTTCGTTAAGGGAGTGGATTGAAACAGTAAAAGAGCTGCCAGTTCCCTGGTGCATGGTTTGTCTCCCTTCGTTAAGGGAGTGGATTGAAACTTTGTGTATGTCATATGTCATATAAATGTATACATGTCTCCCTTCGTTAAGGGAGTGGATTGAAACATTGGACTTAATACGGTACTTAATAAGTTACAAGTCTCCCTTCGTTAAGGGAGTGGATTGAAACGAATCCACATGGTGTAACAAAATACCAGGTGGTGTCATGATATAGTATAGTTGTAACAGGAGTGGCTTATAAGATATAATCATCTCAGAATGAAAAGAGGAAAATATCATGCCACGAAATTATGAACCAGAATTCAAAAAGAAAATTGTTCGTCTTCAT
>JAQVCT010000022.1 GCA_028689655.1 Lachnospiraceae bacterium | reverse complement strand
GGTATAATCGCCAACGGATTCACAGTGCTCTTGGATACAAAACTCCTCAGCAAGTGGAGGACGAAGCTACTCAGGCAGCATAAAAAAGTTTAACTTTTTGTGTCCAATGTATTGACACAGGTCCATACAGGAAATTATGGGACATTCCGATATTACTACTACAATGGATGTATATGCAGAAGCTACCAAGGAAAAGAAAATGGAAACATTTGAAAAACTGGAAGGAAAAATAAAAATCAGTTAAATTCGTAGAAGTGAAATATAGATTGTTGGGGAAAGAAAATTATGTTAGACTATGGTTAGAACCAAATTAATTGCATAGACTATCATTAGAAAGTGAGTGATGATAATGAAATTAAAAGAAAATAATCAGCAGGAAAAGAAAGACAGAGACTTGCTTCATATGCTGGATAGAGGTATAGATGATATGGAAGCAGGCAGAGAGTTGCCAATAGAAGAAGCTTTTCAAAAGATTAATGAATTGAGGACGATTAGGAGAAATGCCAGAGCATAAAGTGATAGTAACATGGGAAGCTATTTATGATATGGCAGATATTATGGATTACATTGAAGCGGATTTTGGAAAGGATAGAGCAGACCGTTTTCAAACGGATATAAAAAGAGAACTGCAAAAGCTGTCTTATACAGCCACCTTTCTTCCTAAAACGCAGATTGTATACAGAGGATATGTGATACAGAAAAAGCCATTCCCTCCATCCATAATCTTTTATATCGTAAAAGAACCAGAGCAGGAAGTGCATGTATTAAGAGTAGTAAGAGAAGAACAGAATTGGGAAAAGACACTTTCTGATAACAGAGATTATACATACCCAAATGAAATAAATTAACTTACTGCAATTTACTGCATTTTTACTGCAAATGAAAAAAGTAACATGGTAGATGTTGTTACATGATGGAACATAAGGGATTAGAAATGCTGATATTAGAAGGGTGTTGAGACAAGATAAAACACTACGAAAATCCGGCTGAACTAATCCCGACGATGAAATCATTAGACAAATAAAGCCAGTAAAATCAGGGGTTGCAGAGCTTACCATTCAAAAAAGACAACAAAAAGACTAAAAATTTTCGTTGTCGTGCGGATGAAAGCGAAGCAGTACGACTTTTTTAAGAAGTTCAATTTAATAATAAACACTATGTTTAAAGGACATTTTTCTAAAGAAATTTAGAAGAGTGTCCATTTTTGCATTACAGAAAAACAAAATTCGTATAAAGGTATTTTTTATACGAAAAGGCAAGGAGGTTTATACGAATGGAACAGATCGAAGAAAAGAAATGATTCAGCTACAGGCAGTCCAGAGAGAAGAAAAAGAAGTTTGTCAGATATCGAGAGGGTGCAGAAATGTATTCAATGGGTATTTCAAAATTTCAGGAATTGGCGAAAGAATCTGGAGCTGTATATAAGGTGAAGCAGATGTGCCTGGTGAATACAGAGATATTTGATAAATATTTGGAATCTTTTAGAGTGGATCCAGAGTGTGGATTCTATAAGCAGGAAGGTGCAGTCGTGACAGATGGAGTCGTTGTAGTCGCATTTACAATCAAGGTAGCACCGGATGAAGTGGAAGCTGTGAACAATGCCATTGCGTATGGTGGGATTCAGCTGTATTTGACAAAGAACTAAATATTCGAAGTGTAGGGATCCTTCAGACTGAGAGAATTGGTCTGTAGGATTTTTTTCATAATACACAAGAAAAGTAGCACAAGAAAAGTAGCGAAACAATGATTGTATATAGGGGCGGAAATTGGTATCATAGATAAGCAATATAAAAAAATCGAGAAGGTGTGAAAAATGGATTGGAATAGTATCTGGGACGATGTGATTTCTGGCTGTATTTTGCTTGCAATAGGTGGAGTCGGAGGTTGGTTTGCTGGATTATTTAAAGGAAAAAAGGAATCGTCAGCAGAGGTAGAAAGAAAAGATGAATTATATCAACCATTGCTTGATAATTTAGTGAAATACACTGATTTTGACTGGTCAATTATGGAAAAGGTAAATGGGAAGGTGCTACAAGAAATTGTAAACAATTCATATAAATATGGGCTAGATGATGAACTACAGAAAAAATGTCAGTGTTTAGACCAATTGGTAAGGGAATATAATAGTATTGATCCGATAAGAGTTGCGGATAATGTTATTGTTGAAATCTTCACTAAGGGATACGAGGACATCTATGGAACTATCATTGATGGGATATGCCATCATGCGGATAGAGATGGAAACGAGTGGGATGAAGAGATACTTGTATGAACCAATCTATTTACAGTTAAAAAGAATTTATTCCTCAGCTTTGAATGTTATTATAAATGGAAAACAAGTAAAAAAATCAGAACCGGTAATTGAGCTTAGGATGCTGCCAGAAGAGTACATGGCATATCATTATGATTTCTTTGAAGCATACAATAGCAATGAGAAGATAAAACGAAAATATGAATTAAGAGAAAATATCATTTATAGTAGTCAGGATATTGTACAAGTGCTAAAGGAAAAAATAGAAAAAATAGTTCGAGTTTATGAAGTTGAGGAGATATAATATAGGTAATTGAGAAACACATTTAGAACAGATAATATAGAGTTATGAAATCACAACCAATAGCCGAAAGGAGATGCTTTATGGCTGATAATAAAAATTGGCAAGTAGAACTGGAAGAGTATATTCGCCAAGGGGAACCTGATGAAATAGAAAAAAGTAATGCCTGGAAAACAGCGATTGGTCTTCAAGATGTAGATGGCTTAAAAACCTCTGAATATTTGCTGGATACAGCGAAGGAACATATTGAAGGTAAGATTAGCATTACGGATGCAGATAGAAGAATTCAAAGTTACTATGAAGAGAGAACAGATCGAGACGAAGTTGAAGCGGACACAAAGGAAGCAGATATTGTTTCTGTAAGAATAGCAAGACTTTTGAGTGAGAAGACATTTAAGTTTTCACCTGCAGAACTTAGAAATATTCATGAAAAATTGTTTTCAGGTGTTTTCAAACACGCAGGAAAAATCAGAGATTACAATATAACAAAAAAGGAATGGGTACTTAAGGGAGATACAGTTGTGTATGCTTCTTTCGATAGTATCCGAGATACATTAGAGTATGATTTCCAGCAGGAGAAGGAATACTCTTATGAGGGATTATCACTGGAAAAATCAGTGAAGCATATCTCGAAATTTACTTCTGGAATTTGGCAGATTCATCCGTTTTGTGAGGGGAATACCAGAACAACAGCAGTATTTATTATCAAGTATTTAAAAACATTTGGGTTCAATATTAGCAATGAAACATTTGCTGCTAATTCTTGGTTCTTTAGAAATGCGCTGGTAAGAGCAAATTATAATGACTGGCAGAATAATGTGCACGAAACAACAAAGTTTTTGGATATGTTTTTTGAAAACCTTCTAATGGACAAGCATTATGACTTGAAAAATAGGTATATGCACGTTGATTATAAAGATGAAAGTGCCATTCAAAGTGCCACGGAAAATATTTCAAAGTGCCAAAATGGCACTTTGGAGTTGACATTAGAAGAATTGGCACTTTTGAATATTCTCAAGTCGGATCCAACAGCAACGCAAAAGCGTATTGCAGAACTGTCAGGAAAATCGGAGCGAACAATTAAGCGTAGAACAGTAGAACTACAGGAGAAAGGTTACATTTGCAGAGAGAATGGAAAACGTAATGGCAAGTGGACTGTTCTGATAGATTTTGAATAAAACGTAAAAACCTCGGTCTCACCATTTATTATAGGTGTTTCCGAGGTTATTTATATTTGCTGGTAGTTATTCATTATACTGCGGTACAACAAAGCATTCGTCCAATTGTTTATGTAAAAATGAAATGGTTGTTAAAATATCGATTGCGTATTGTTCTTCAACAACTCATTTGATTTTAAGTTCATGTGCAGTGACATTTCTGACCATATGTGTGATTCCATTTCGCATTTCTTTCAGACCATTTTGCGCATTTTTTGTGAAGAGGTTTCGAGTGAATTAAGTGCCAATTTGGGATTATTTACTGCTAGGGCAAGATTGAATAAATTAGATCCATCTTCTTGAAGTCCTGTTTTAGATCTGACTTTTTCAGATAAACTTTTTGCAGCTTCGAATACTGCATGAAAATAGTTTTGTTGAAGATATTCTTCTTTACAGCACGACTGAGGGTTCATGCTGTGAACATATAGTCGAGAATTGAGTGTAGAACAGAACTATTCGCGATAAAGAATAAAATGACGTTGCAACTATTCTCTATCAGGAATATAATAAAAAGTGACAAATTGTAGCTCAGAAAACGGAGGTTGTTTATGGATTTTGTACCATCTTCAGTAAAAGCAAAAGAGTGGGGGATTTCTCAGAGACGAGTAGCAATTTTATGTAAAGAAGGACGTGTTAATGGAGCGGAGCTGGTAGGTAATAGATGGTTTTTACCTACAGATGCAGTAAAACCAGAAGATCCAAGGAAGAATAGGAAGTCATAAAGCAGAACGAATAAAGAAATGGAAAGAAGGTGAGGTTGTGGCTGATTTAATAATCGATAAGAAATACTATAACACGTTAGACATAGAGGGGTTTTCTCGAATGATGAAGGATCCTTCATTTTGTTATAAATTTTACTGGCTTGAAGCGATTATTCAGCTCATCTCAGAGAATAAGGCCGAGGCAACTTATGAAGAAATCATAGATGAAATGATTTCTAATGCTTGGTATTCAGTTCTGGAATTTTACCTCCATTTAAGTGGGTTATTTGGTGATAGCATGATTAAGGATAATTTAGAAAAAGCGGTTAATAGATTAAAGGATTTAAGTGATTTGCCAAATAACGCAAGCAAGATAGAGATTAAAAATAGGCTTAGAGAGTTTGAGACAGACAAAGAGCTTCATGGATACAAGATGGAGCTTACTAAGAATGTTCCGGTTAAAGCATTGTCCGGCTTTGCTAATCGAGGAATTGAGCAAATCGACTTGAATAGCAGCGCAGGAAGAATGATAGCTTATTATAACAGATTAAGCAAATCAGAAATTTTGTTGCCATACACCTTTGATGATAGCCAAGGTTTAAAAAGAGTTATCACATTTAATGATGATTGGATCCAAATGATTCAGGATAATACAGTTGCTATTTTGGGATGGATTCAATTAGAAAAAGTGAAATGGCTTCAGAATAATAATCCAGAGGTTCCAGGTCTTGTATATAAGATGGCACCGATGGATGAGAAAATGAGAAAGCTAAATAGTGTTCGTAAACTTTGGGTAGCAGTATTGGAAATGACTCCTATCATTGATGTCTTTAAGGATGAGGCAATTAAGGTAGATGAATATGATGTGGATCATTTTATTCCATGGTCATTTGTAATGAATGATGAATTATGGAATCTCATGCCAATGGATTCTTCGTGGAATTCTAAGAAGAGTAATAAGCTACCTCAGTGGGAGCAGTTCTTTGCTAGGTTTGCAGATAATCAGTTTATCTTATACGAACTAATGCATACTAAACCAGGGATTCATAAGCTTTACGAAGGCTGCTATAGAGATAATTTGCATTCTATATGGGCCAATCAGGAGCTATATCGACAAGGAAATACGCAGGATGAATTCCGCGTGATTTTGGAGAAGAATATGCGTCCAGTATATGACAGCGCAAGACGCCAAGGTTATGAAATCTGGAATATTGCATAGGGGGATGTCAGATGAAAATACATAACAAATTAGTTCGAGATAAGATACCGGAAATTATAGAAAAGGATGGAAAGAATTGTGTAACACATATTCTGTCTGATGAGGAATATATTAACGCGTTAGAAACAAAGCTGAATGAAGAAGTGGCGGAGTATCAGGCTGACAAGAATCTTGAAGAAATGGCAGATGTGCTGGAAGTACTTCAGGCAATCTGCGTAGCAAAGGGATATAGTTTGGATGAGCTTGAGGATATGAGAAAAAGGAAGGCTAATGAGAGAGGCAGCTTTAGAGACAAGATCTTTTTGGAATATGTTGATGAGGGAAAGTAAATGTCGGAATGCATATATTCAAATAACATAAACAAATCGATTTTGACATCGGGATTTACTATCCCTGTAGATAAATGGGATGCATTTTCAAAGTGTCTTGGTGTTAAGCTACAGAAAGGTGAGCGCAAAGAAATCACTGTATGGTTAGGAAATTTGAAGAGATCAGCTACTTATACAAATGTTAATTTGACTGGTGATAATGCGGGAAGTACAGTCTCTCATGCGGGAGGCGTAATGAGCCTCAAGGGAATGATTTCAAAAATATTAAATGAATATGTTTCTTCAAAGCAAGAAACTTTCGCAGGGCATCAGATGGGAAGCTTTTTTCGAACTGATATTCCGCTAACTATTTATGGTACGGGGATTGTGCCAACGGGACCTTATTTGATTACTGGAAGTGTTGGTCAAGGTAATTGGGCAATGATTCCATGGATATGCATTTTTGATAGGAAAATAACAACTTCAGAGACAAAGGGAATATATATTGTTTATCTGTTATCGAAAGATGGAAATTCGCTATATCTTTCATTTAATCAGGGATGCACAGATATTAGAAAGAATCATACAAAAAAAGAGACTATTACAATCATGCACGAGAATGCAGAGTCAATCAGAAATCGTATAGATTCTAGAGGATTTAGTGCAGATAATGCAGCAAGGTTAGGCGATGGGCTTACGGAGTTAGGTGAGTTATATCAGGAAGGAATGATTTTTTATAAAGAATATAGAAAAGGTTCCGTGCCAGAAGAGACAGAGCTTCAAGATGACTTGAGAAGAATGATGGAAATCTACAAGGAATATGTAGATGGACCAATAGAAGAGTGGTGGCCTAAGAAAGAAGAATATGATCCTGGTTTATCAAAGTTGAATGGCTGCCAGCAGATCAAATAATACTAGAGAGCATATAGGCATAAACAAGGACTAGAGAAACAATTGTATATCATATTCCAACGGAGGTAGTTCTATGGAACGAAGAAATGATGCTAAGAAAAGAAAAGAGAAAAAGGATGATAAGAGTTTTAATCCAGAACTTGAAAGAGAAGTAGAAGAGAAACGTTTGAAATCAGCAAAAAATGATTTTAATGATGTGGGCGGATTTCCAAGAGCACCTTTATCAGGCGGAATTGTATAATATGACCAGATTACGAAGTGATCTGTGTCAGGAATGCTCGTAGAGCATAACGTTAATAAAGACAGACGGGAGAAAGACGCTGCTGTCAGCGGGGGTATGGATTTGCCATGAGTACTATATGCGGTGTTATCAATATAGTAGAATCAATACAGCAGTTGTAAATGAAATGATCCCGCCCCTTGCCCAATCCTTCATTTAAGTGTATAATCACAGAGATTCATACAAATATATCGAAAAATAAAATACATTATATAAGGAGGAATCATCATGATTACCTGGAGTAACTTAGATACACTTGCTTCTTTTCAGGAGCTTTCCAAAGTGGCACACGTAGATCTTGCCAAGACTATGGCGGGCACAAATGGCGCTGACCGCGTGAAGAAATACAGCATTCCCATGGCGGAGGGCTCTGTATACAACTATGCGGCAAAGCAGGTGGATGACGACGTATTGGCAGCACTTGTGAAGTTAGCCGACGAAGCGCAGCTGGCAGAGAAATTCGAAGCCCTTTACAATGGAGAGATGGTAAATACAGGTGAGAAACGTCTCGTTCTTCACCACATGACACGTGGACAGCTGGGAGATGCTGTCACAGCAGACGGCGTTGACAAGCGTTCCTTCTATGTAGAACAGCAGCAGAAAATTGCTGACTTTGCAAACAAGGTACATGCAGGACAGATCACCAATGCAGCAGGAGAGAAATTTACCACAGTGGTACAGATCGGTATCGGCGGCAGTGATTTAGGCCCCCGCGCAATGTATCGGGCACTTGAGAACTGGGCAAAGAAAAATAATACTTTTAAAATGGAAGCAAAATTCATCAGCAATGTAGATCCTGATGATGCGGCAGCAGTATTGAACTCCATCGACGTGGCACATGCAATCTTCGTACTGGTATCCAAGTCCGGTACTACACTTGAGACATTGACCAATGAATCCTTTGTTAAAAATGCGCTGAAAAATGCTGGTCTGGATGCATCTAAGCACATGATCGCGGTTACCAGTGAGACTTCTCCGCTGGCAAAGAGCGAAGATTACCTGGCAGCATTTTTCATGGATGACTATATTGGGGGACGTTTTTCCTCCACATCGGCAGTTGGCGGTGCCGTATTATCACTGGCATTCGGACCGGAAGTATTTGCACAGTTCCTGGATGGCGCAGCAGCGGAGGACAAACTGGCTCAGAATAAAGACGTCATGAAGAATCCGGAAATGATAGATGCCTTGATCGGTGTATACGAGCGCAACGTTCTGGGATATCCGAGCACGGCAGTACTGCCTTATTCACAGGCACTGAGCCGTTTCCCGGCACATCTTCAGCAGGTGGACATGGAGTCCAACGGTAAATCCGTGAACCGTTTTGGAGAGCCTGTGAACTATCCGACAGGCCCGGTGATTTTCGGAGAACCTGGTACCAACGGACAGCACTCCTTCTATCAGTTACTTCACCAGGGAACAGATATCGTGTCCCTGCAGTTCGTTGGATTTAAGAACAGCCAGATTGGCTCAGACGTTGTGATTCAGGACAGCACCAGCCAGCAGAAACTTTGTGCAAATGTGGCGGCTCAGATCGTGGCTTTCGCATGTGGTAAGTCTGATGACAATCGCAATAAGAACTTCGAAGGCGGACGTCCATCCAGCATTATCATCGGTGAGGATGTAAATCCTAAGACATTGGGTGCACTATTATCTCACTTTGAGAATAAGATCATGTTCCAGGGATTCTTATGGAATGTGAACAGCTTTGACCAAGAGGGCGTACAGCTTGGCAAAGTATTGGCAAAACGCGTACTTGCTCATGAAACGGACGGAGCACTGCAAGTATTCTCAGATTTACTGAATATTTAATTTATGGTAACTATTCAGAGTCAGGCAAATTCATAAAAATATGCGAATCATGCTTGCATGAGTGAACTGATTTTTGTAAATTTATTTGGCGAAGTAACCACATAAGCAAAAGGAAAGCTTTGAAGAAGCGATTTTGCCCATGGGGTTCTGTAATAGTTACAATTTATGAATAATAGTATTTTATTATATTACTATAATAGATCGTATTTATAACTGGTATGAATGAACGGGGCTGCCGCAGGGATGCGTCAGCTTTGTTTTTTTATTTTGACAATTCTTCTATTATATTTACAATAATCGACAGAAAATTTATTGAATTCACGGGAAACTAGCCATATAATAGAGTTAGCATGGGACATTGCTTTTAATACATTCTTGACAATGTGAAGGAGAATATTTTTGAAAAAAATAAAAATACGGTATGTGGTGATGCTTCTGTTGATCTGTGCGTTGGCGCTGAGGTTTCATATTTCAGGTCATGCGGAGGAAACGGTGGGGCAGCCAAAAGACTCCACAAGTAATGAAGGCAATGAAAACAAAGAAAATAATGACAATGAAGAAAACAGCAATAAGAAAGACAACAGCAATAAGAAAGACAACAGCAATAAGAAAGATGACAATGGAGGAAAGGTGACGATCAAGGTCGCTTTTTATCCATTGGATGGTTTCTTCGAATATGATGCCAATGGAAACGAGTGTGGATATGGCGTAGATTATCTGAACGAGTTGAAAAAATATGCCAATATTGAGTGGGAGTATGTCCCAGCGGACAGTTGGGAAGGCATCAAGGAGATGATGATGAGCGGAGAGGCGGATGTGAGGATGCCGGTTTCAGAACCGACGAATCCATCGGGCAATTATGAATACACCATAGAGCCTATTATGTCGACTTATCATGGAATTATGACTTTGAAGGACAGAAAAGATCTTTATTATCAGGATTATGAGGCAATATCCAGGATGAAGATTGGACTGACGCCTGTTCTGGAGAAGAAGACGGGAGTGAATGATTATCTAAAGTCCATAGGAGTGCTGGATAATCTGGTCTACTATGATGATTACAATAGCTGTAAGGAGGCTCTGGACGCAGGGGAAATCGATGGATTGATCACGAATATTATGGACCTCACGGAGGACATGAAGATTCTGGATAAATTCTGCGTGGTGAACAACTATATCACCACCTGGAAAGACAATCCGTTTTTTACATTGATTAACAACGCCATGACACAGATGAAGCTGGAGAATCCTTCTTTCCAGACGGAGCTATATGAGGAATACTTTCCAGAACGCTCCGTGGAACCCTTTACCAGGGAGGAGAGCGAATATATTGCTGGAAAAGATCATTTAACGGTGGCAGTATATGACGATCAGAGACCCGTCAGCTACTACGATACCAATCAGAAAAAGTATCGGGGCATCGCTATTGATGCCGCCAATCTACTGTCGGAGAAAATAGGCATTCCCTTTACCTACATAGCGGTATCTGCCGATTTTCAGTATGATATGCTGGAGAAGGCAGATTTGGTAATGCCGGTCACCAGTAACCCGGAGTCGGATCAATATTTTGTGACAAACAGTTTCCTGAACCCGGAGATCATCATGGCGATCCGCGCGGGGGAAGAGCAGCTTGTGGACGGGTCCAGGATAGGAATACTGAGCAATACCAGGGGAATTCGCGGCAGCATGGAGGAATTACATCGATTTGAGATCGTGACCTACGATAATGATGGGGAGGCGTTGCAGGCACTACAGCGAGGCGAGATCGATGCCTTTGCCAATACCTCCTATGTGATCAACTGGCAGTTGGAAAATCCCAGATATGGAGATTTAAGTTCTTTACATTATCAGAAGTTTCCGATTACCTTTGGGATTGCGGGAAATGCAGAGGATGTGCCTCTGCAGTCAATTCTGAATAAAGGGATTCATGCCATCACCAACAACGAGATCAATAAGATCGTGCAGGAGGACAGTTCTTTTTCCACGGACGATCTGACAGACCGGGACAAGCTGTATCTATATCGTCAGCAGATCATAATTGTGGTGATTGTATTTGCATTATTAATACTCATCGTATTGCTATATAACCGTTCCCGCACAAAATATATCAAAAAAATTCAGGAGAGTGGGAGACTGCAGAGAAAAGCGAACCATGCCAAAAGTGAATTTCTTGCCAGAATGAGTCATGACATGAGGACACCGCTAAACGTGATCATAGGCATGGAACTCCTGGCGCGGGAAAATAAAAATGCACCAGACACGGAGGAATGTCTGGATAAGATTCATGTGGCAAGTGAATTTTTACTGGGACTGATCAATGATGTTCTGGATATGGAACATATCGAGAGCGGTAAGCTGGAACTGCATTTGGCACCTTACTCGAGAAAAGAATTCAGTCAATATATTAATTCTGTCATTATGCCCTTATGTCAGAAGAAAAAGATAACCTTTGATTATTCCTATGACGGTCCAAAAGATTTTGTGATCTTACAGGATAAGCTGAGGATCAATCAGATTTATTTCAATCTGCTCTCCAATGCGGTTAAATACACACCGGAGGGTGGAGTAGTGACGTTCCATACCAAAAGTGAGAAAACGGAAAATAATACCATCAAGATGGAGGAAACCATCTCTGATACGGGAATTGGTATGGATGAAGAATTTCAGAAGCATATGTTTGAACCATTTTCTCAGGAAAATCAGGCTATGAAACCCATGGGGGAAGGAACCGGTCTGGGACTGTCTATTGTGAATAAGCTTTGCGAGATGATGCATATAGATATAACTGTGCAGAGTAAACTGAGCGTGGGAACAACATTTACGCTTCGGGGAGAATATGAGATCACGGGTCAGCCCACAGAGGAGGAGATTGCAGCGAATGCGGAAAAGCAGGTAACTGTTGACGAGGAAAGACTGCGGGATAAGAGAGTGCTGGTCTGCGAGGATCATCCCATGAATCAGGAGATTATCCGACGACTGCTGCAGAAAAAAGGAGTGAATGTCATCGTGGCTGATGATGGGAAATGTGGTGTAGAGACATATGAACAGTCAGCACAGGAGGAGTTTGATGCAATTCTGATGGATATCAGGATGCCCATCATGGATGGTATGCAGGCTGCCAGGGTCATTCGTGGATTGCCCAGGGAGGATGCAAAGACCGTGCCTATTATAGCACTCACTGCCAATGCGTACACGGAGGATATTCAGAACTGTCTCAATGCGGGAATGAATGCACATTTGTCTAAACCGGTAGATCCCAACGTATTATACAGTACGTTGCTGTTTTATATGAAATATGCGTAAAATACAATACAACAATGTCATGAGGAAAGGCTTGTATTTTTATGAAAAAGAAAAGGCAATACAGAAAGGCAATCATATATGGAGCAATACTGTGCTGTGTTGGCGTGCTGTCACTGTATTCTCTCAGAGTAAATGCGGAGGAAACACAGACAGAGACAGTGCGGGTAGGCTATTATCCCGTGGCAAATTATCAGGAAAAGACACAGGATGGTATGTATAAGGGATTCAGCTACGATTATTTTATGCAGATTCAGAAATATACCCGCTGGAACTATGAGTTCGTGGAGGCAAGCTACGCGGATTGCATGAAGATGCTCATGACAGGGGAAATCGATATGATGAGTGGCGTTTCCAGGAACGCGGACAGAGAAAAGCAGATGATTTTCTCCGACTCCTCCGTCAGCAACTCCCAGAATAAGTTCTATGCCAGAAATGACAATGATCAACTGTTCTATGAAAGCTATGATACGTTCGATGGGTGCAGGATTGCCATGATGAAGGGTACGCTCACGGATGAGGTGGACACCTATTGTAAAAAGCATGATTTCCAGCTGGACATCAGGTTCTATGATGCGATGGATGAGATGCAGGATGCATTGCATAATGGAGAAGTGGATATGGTGTGTGCTGCCAGCATTGGCAACGAAGAGGATACGAAGATCGTTGCACGTATGAACAAACAGCCGCTTTATTATGTGACATCCATGGCAAAGCCGGAACTGGCGGAGGAACTGGACGCTGCATTACATAACATTGTGGATAACAATCCGGATTTTTACACCCAGATGGGTGAGAAATACAGGATTAGTGGAGCTAACGCTACTGCCACCTTTACCAGGGAAGAGCTGGAGTATATCCGTTCTGGAAAGGATGTGTATATTATTATAAATCCGGACTGGGCACCGATTACCTGGTATGATGAGGAGTCGAAGAGCTATAAAGGAATTTTCATCGATGTCATCCATCGGATCGAGGAGTACAGTGGTATGAAATTTATCCTGTGTACAGAGGATGAATTCAATGAAATAGCGGCAAAAGATCCGGAAATTATCAATGATGTAATCGCGATCCTGGCGGATGACAATAGCTGGGCAGTACAGCAGAACGTCATGCTGTCCAACCATGTGGCGGATTCCAGCGTGGTCATGGTTGCAAAACAGCAGATGCATCAGAAAAATTACAGGCAGGATGCACAGCGAATCGCGTTGCCCCACAGATTCTATATTGGATATACCATGCGGGATGTACTGAAAGATAAGGATGTGGTATATTACGATACCGTGGAGGACTGTCTCAATGCGGTAAATAATGGAAAAGCGGACTGCACTTATGTAAATGAACTTGTGGCGACCTATTATTTGTCCATGCTTACTTACAGTGATCTTTTTGCCACGGCAAATTCCGGATACTATGAAAATCTTACCTTTGCGGTAAATAAAGATTCACCGGCACCGCTCCTCAGCATCATGGACAAGTCCCTTCTCTGCATAGGCAGTACGGAGCTGGAGCAGATCATCATTCAGAATTCCATCGCTGAGGAACGTTTTTCCATAAGAGGATTCTATTATAACAATCCTATGAGAGCCATAGCAATCGTGGTATTTGCAGTGCTCCTGGCGTTGAGCGCTCTGCTATCCATCTACTATGTCATGTCCAAGAGAAAAAAGGTGGAGCAGGAATTGCAGAGAGAATTTGAGATCAATGCTGCCCGAACAGAATTCTTCATGATGATCAGTCATGAGCTTCGCACACCACTGAATGCCATCGTGGGATATTTGAATCGGGTATCGGAAGAGCATGAGGCAAATGGCTGGGAAATGGAATATGTGAGACGCTGCCGAAATGCGGCAAAGCAGCTTACGGATATCTCGGAGGATATGCTGGACTATACCCGCATCTCCTCGGGCAATGTAGCCATGCGGGAGGAGCTTTTCGACTTGAAGGAAGTGATCCTGAATGTGGATCAGAATATTTCCCTGAAAGCGGAGGAAAAGAATCTGAATTATCGTATTGTGCTGCAGGATATGTCCCATGAGTATGTCATCGGTGATCGGCTGCGTGTGACACAGATTTTCCAGAATCTCTTATCTAATGGGGTGAAATTTACAGACCCTGGCGGCACGGTGGAAGGAAGAGTGGAGGAGAAGGTACAGGAGGACGGAGGCGTCCTGTTGACTTTCACCTGCAGAGACAACGGAAAAGGAATGTCGGAAGAATTTCTGCAAAAAGTATGTGCACCTTTTAATCAGAGCGATGCTTCCTATTCCAGGACGCATGGAGGACTGGGCCTGGGCCTCTATCTTACCAAATATTTTGTCAATGCCATGAAGGGTACCTTTCGTGTGGAAAGTAAGTTGAACGAGGGAAGTACCTTCACTGTGACGATTCCATTGATGCGTCCACATAGTGAACAGATCCTGGATCGTGACATCGACTGTGCCCATGTGCGGGCAATTGCAGGCGGTGCGAATGGGGATGAAAATACCCGTTTGAAGGATTTGCTGAAACGTCTCCATATGAAATGCGATACAGTGGGAGATGGAGAAAAGTTATGTAAACGAATCAGGTCCAGAATGGGAGGCGATTACCAATATGGATTATGCATTATAGATGAGACCTTGCTGATAGATGGAACGGATATCATTAAACAGATCGCCAGCCTGGAAAATCCCCCTGTGATCTTTGCCATTACCAGCAATTCCAGGCAGATAGACAGACTGTCGGAGATGAGACAGGTCACACAGGTATTGTATAAACCAATCTTTCAGTCCGTACTCTTCGATGCGGTGATGAATACCTTTGGTGCATACACCGTGGAGAATACGCCGAAAGTACAGGAAGATTTCCAGGGACTCCATGCCATGATCGTGGAGGACAATATGGTAAATGCCGATATTCTCACCGGGGTACTTCGAAAAGCCAATGTGGAAGTATCCGTTTTTGACAATGGACAATTGGCGGTGGAGGAATTTGAGCGCGCTCCGGAGGGCACATACCAGATCATATTCATGGATATACAGATGCCGGTGATGAACGGATATGATGCCACTTTGCGGATCAGACATTCACAGTGCATCTGGGGGGCTTCCATTCCTATCGTGGCGGTGAGTGCCAACGCATTCCCGGAGGATAAGGAGAAATCCATACAGGTGGGTATGAATGAGCATATGTCCAAGCCCATATGTGGAGAAAAGCTCTGTGGTGCGATTCACAAATATTGTGCAGAATATTTAAAAAGAACTAAAGTCTCATAAAAAGAGTCCGATATATAAAGTGTGAGGGGGAGAACTTCTCATACCATATATATCGGATTTTATATTAGAATGAAGGGAGGAGTTCATAATGCGTATAGAAGCTTATACTCAGGTACAGCAATTGTACAATACCAAAAATACCGGTAAAGCAAAGCAGGCAGCAGCGGCTGGCTTTTCTGACCAACTCCAGATATCAAGCCTTGGCAAAGACATACAGACAGCGAAACAGGCAGTAAATAATGCGCCTGATGTGCGGGAAGATGTGACAGCTCCCATTAAAGAAAGTATCAAGAATGGTACTTACGAAGTGAGCGGGGACAGCTTTGCAGATAAATTATTTGAGAAATATAATCAGCAGGGAATTAGTTTTTAAGTGAAATGAAAGTAAAGCGAGGTAGATCCGGTGGCAAGTTTGATGGAAGACTTAATCGATGTCTTAAATAAGGAAAATACAGAATATGAGAACTTATTAACGTTATCTATTAAAAAGACGCCGACTATCGTCGCAGGAAATATCAAAGAGTTAGAAAAAATCACGGATGAGGAACAAATTGTCGTAAGCAGAATCAATCAGCACGAACAAAGACGGCAGAGTCTTATGAAAGATATTGCGAACGTAATTAACAAGGATGTTAAGACATTGAAACTCGTTAATTTAATTCAGATGCTTGAAAAGCGACCGGAAGAGCAGAAAAAGCTGGCGTCTGTTCATGATAAATTGCAGGTTACCATGAAAAACATGGCAAACACGAATAATCATAACAGAGATTTGATCGAAGCTGCCAAAGAGATGACAGAATTTGATCTTCAGGTCTTACAAGCGATGAAAGCGGCACCGGAAACTGCCAACTATAACAGAGGGGCTTATAATGCCGGCTCTGTCATGGGGGTGGACACTACCAGTTTCGACGCCAAGCAATAACTAATCAGAGGTGACACTATGCCGTTAATGGGAAGCTTATATATCGGAGCATCCGGCTTACGTACCAGCCAGAATGCACTGAACACAACAGCACATAATATGTCCAATGTGGACACCAAGGGATACGTAAGACAGCAGATATCCCTTTCAGACAGTTTATACACTACCCTTTCTATCAATATGTCCTCAGTCTCCAATAAACAGACGGGGATGGGCGTAACCTATGCTGCTACCAGACAGGTTCGCAGCTATTTTCTCGATCAATCCTATAGAAAAGAATCAGGCAAAAGTGCGTTCTACGATACTTCGACACAAGCCCTGAGTGAAATAGAGAACCTCTTCCGGGAACTGGATGGGGCTAGTTTTGGTAAGTCTTTAGAAAATCTGTGGAATGCGGTACAGGAACTTTCCAAGGCACCGTCAGATACGGTGAGACAGGGAGTATTAGTGCAGCGTGCCTCAGAATTTATAACCGATGCACAGTCGGTATACAAAGGGCTGACCAATTATCAGACCAATATGAATAATCAGGTAAAAAGCCAGGTGGATAAGATCAATGCTTATGGGAATATGATCAATGAACTGAATCACCGGATCAGTGCCATCGAAGCAGGCGGCGTGGAACGTGCCAATGATCTGAGAGATACCCGCAACCGACTGCTGGATGAACTGAGTGGATTTGCCGACATCACCTACGAGGAAGATGCCAACAACATGGTATCTGTCCAGTTAGAGGGCAATGACTTTATCAAAACGGACATGGTATATGAGATAGGGCTTGACTATGATGAAGTTACAGGCTTCTATACACCCTTCTGGCCGCAGAATGCCACCTATACGTTAAATGCTGACGGCTCCAAGGATTATGATATAGAGAATGCAAAGGTATTTAATCTGGATCAGACCATATCCTCCGCAGACGATACGGATATTGGAAGCCTGAAATCACTGATGCTGGCAAGGGGCGATCACGCAGCCACCGCTGCGGATTTGGAAGATGCGGATTACTATGATGCCAATATATCCCAGTCCATCATTATGAATGTTCAGGCGGAGTTCGATCAGCTCATCAAAAATGTGACCACATCCATGAATGAAGTGCTGAAGAAAGCGTCGGATGCGGCAGATAGAGCATTGCAGACAGCCACGGGAGACCCTACGGCAAAGTCCAACTATATGAAAAACTCAGACGGTACAGTGATGCAGCTCTTCACCACGCTGTCGGGAGATACCATGACCATCAACAATATCCAGATCAATGAAGAACTGATAGAACAGCCAAGTAAGCTGGGCTTTATCCTGGATGATAAGAATGAAGATCAGGAGACCGCTGATGCGTTAAAGGCACTTTTTGAGGCTTCCATATATACGCTGAACCCCAATTTGACCAAGAAAAATACCTTCGCGGAATATTACTCCGACCTGATCTCACAGGTGGGAAACTCAGGGATAGTATGCAAGGACATTCTCGGTTACCAGGAGAAGACGGTATCGGAAATTGACTCCGCAAGACAACAGATTATGGGGGTATCTCAGGATGAAGAACTTACCAATATGATCAAATATCAAAATGCATACAATGCAGCCAGCCGCTATATCAATGTGGTGAGCGAGATGCTGGAGCATGTTATCAATACGCTGGGTACCTGATAATAGTTACAGTAAATGAATGATTGATAAGTAATAGAAAGCAGGTGAGGATATGCCATCTACATTTTTTGGACTAAATATCGCATATAGTGGATTGACTGCCAGCAACGCAGGACTGAATACCACAGCTAATAATATTTCAAATGCTGAGACGGAGGGCTATAGCCGACAGACAGTGAATCAGGAGGCGTATGATGCACTCCGTACCTTTACCACCTATGGATGTGCCGGTGCCGGCGTGGATGTCATTGCCATAGAGCGTATGAGAAATGAGTTTTATGACCAGAAGTACTGGACTAACGCTTCCGTTCTGGGCGAGAATGATAAAAAACAGTATTATATGGAAGTAATAGAAAATTATTTTAAAGATGATCCGGAGAAATCACCGGGTTTCACCACGATATTCAATACACTGCACGATGCGCTGAATGAGATCATCAAGAATTCCGGTAGTACGGAGACCAAAGAGCAGTTCGTGGGGACGGCACAAAACCTCACGGATTACTTCAATACGGTGGCAGGAAACCTGCAGAAAATTCAGGCAGATGCCAATTCCGAGATCAAAGTACAGGTGGATTCCATCAATGCCATGGCAGCGGAGATTGCTGCTTTAAATCAGCAGATCAATACCATAGAGCTCACAGGCACTACCGCAAATGAACTCCGGGACAAGAGAGAACTTCTGGTGGATAAACTGTCAAAGGTGGTGGATGTGGATGTGAAGGAGACACCCATCTATGACTCACAGTTTCCGGACAGAATCACGGGTGCGAACCGATATGTGGTGACCATTGCCGGGGGACAGACCCTGGTGGATATGAACGACTACAATGAGCTGGAATGTGTGGGAAGGACTTCCACCGAGAAAATCAACCAGTCTGACATTGATGGTCTGTATGATATCCAGTGGAAAGAGACGGGATCTGAATTTAACTTATATAATAAAAGCATGGGTGGTTCCCTGCGGGGACTCATCGATATCAGGGATGGTAATAACAATACCAATTTCCAGGGAAAAGTCAGCAATGTGGGGAAAGATGCCACTGGGAATACCACAGTTAAAGTGGATGTGACAGCGGACTTTCTACAGAATCTGAATAAATGTACGTTGCCGGGGCAGGGTACTATTACTCTGGCAAATACGGAATTTCAGTACAGTGGCTGGAGCTTTACCTGTGATACCACGGACCCGGATAATCCCAAGTATTCTTATACATTTACCATGGACAGCGCTGAGAATACCCAGCTGCCCGGTCAATCCTTTTTAAATAAGGAAGCGGAAGTGGGCGAAGCCATTGGATATAAAGGGGTTCCATACTACATGGAGCAGATGAATGAATGGGTCAGATGCTATGCACAGGCGGCGAATAAGATCCTGACACAGGATGGTGTTGTGGACGCCGAGGGCAATCAGGCGGGCATCCTGTACACAGCAAAGGATCATAATAGTGCATCCGGACAGGCATCCCTTGGGGTATCCTATGATCCGGAAGATGTGGACGGTTCCGGAAAGAAACCTACCTACACTACTTACAAGAATACTATTTATTCAACGGACGACAGCTATTATAAAATGACGGCATTGAATTTTACAGTATCAGATAGCATGATTCGAAATGCTGACAATCTGGGAACCCATACAGGAGCATCTGAGGGACAGGATAAGTATGATGTCATCGAAGATCTGATCAAGCTGAAGTCCAATAAGTCTGCCATGAGTTTCAGAGGCGGTTCTTCTTCGAACTTTTTGGAAAGCATCCAGTCGGATATTGCGCTGAGCGCCAGCAAAGCCAATACAGGTTACATAAACTCCACCAATATGTCCAACACCATTGCCAATCAACGCCTCAGCATATCTGGTGTAGATAAGGATGAAGAGGCACTGAGCCTGGTGAAATACCAAAATTCATTCACGCTGGCATCCAAGATGATATCCGTATTAACAGAAGTCTACGACCAGCTCATACTCAACACGGGAGTTTAGTGCGAATTGCAGATGAGTATAGCCAGTGGATGATACCTTTACAGGAGGGTTATAGAATATGAGAATTACAAATAAGATCATGCAGAACAATTCCCTTACGAATCTGAATAACAATAAGATTCTACAGGATAAACTGAATACCCAGATGACTACGGAGCAAAAAATATCCAGACCTTCGGAGGACCCGGTCATTGCCATTCGTGCATTACGTCTTCGCACGAACCTGAGTGAGGTGACACAGTATCTGGAGAAAAATGTGACAGATGCAGATGGATGGCTGTCCGCTACAGAGGATGCACTCACCACCATGGACGCTGTATTGAAAGACATGGAGGATCAGTGTCGAAGAGGAAATGCAGCGGAACTTACATCAGAAAACCGTGCGGCGATTCTGGAACAGTTGAAGGGACTGAGAGATGAGGTCTATGCCTCAGGGGATGCGGATTATGCAGGCAGAACCCTGTTCACCGGATACCGCACCAACGAAAGTCTGAGCTTTAAGAGCAATACGGAAAATGATAAATATCGTATCACAGAGAATTTTACGGTGGACGATCTTGGCAGCATTACCTATGTTGACGCGGGAAGCCTGTCGGATATTAACGATGGCAATTATGATGACGCGGATGGTACCACAGAGCGGGAAGTGACATCCGATCCCATTGCCAGGATCAGGCTGGCATATGATGAACTGGATAACAATGCTGCAACGACGGCACCAAAGCTTACCATTGGTGGTACAGAAGCAGCTATGAAAACAGTTTCCACAGGGGGTGATACCGCATTAATACCCAGCATGGACCCCTACCAGATCATGAATGCCATCAATGCAGGAAATCCACCCGTAGGCTATGAAAATGTGGATGCAATCTATGTGCCGGAGACCGGTGAAATACTCATAACCAATGAGAATAAGAAAAGTATTCAGACAAATCCGGATACGGCAATCGAAGTGGAATACGAAAAATCCAGCTGGGAAAAAGGTGATTTACGCCCGGAACACTATTTCAAATGTACAGAGACTGTGGGTGATAAAACAGTGGATTACAGCGGGGATACACAGTATATGGAGTACGATGTGGGGTATAATCAGAAGATTCGTGTCAATACACTGGCATCGGAAGCGTTTACCCATGACATTGGCAGGACGGTGGACGAGCTCGTGCGGGCATCCCAGGATGTGGTGGATATGGAAGCCACAGTCAAGAAACTCACGGCGATGGTGGATAATAGTGAGTATGATCAGGCGAGTGTGGATGCACGTCTCGCGGCGGCCAACAAAGCACTCACACTGCTGAAGGATAAAGAAAAAAAACTCTATGCCAGTGGCATTACTTCCATGGAAGGCTACAGAGCGCAGGCGAGTCTGGCTAACACGAATCTGGGTAACCGGGATTCCAGACTGGAACTCATTAAGAAGAGACTGACTTCACAGAAGGCCAATTTCGAGGGTCTGGTCACCGAAAATGAAGGGGTAGATGTGTCAAAAGTGGCAGTGGAGTTAAAGAGTGCAATGAATACATATGATGCCGCACTGCTTGCCACCAGTAAGGTCGTACAGAACTCTCTCATGAATTATATCTAAGAATACAATGTGTAAATGGCGCGGAGCGCGGAAGGAGAAAGACTATGATAGTGAACACAAAAATATTTGGAGAAGTTACCATTGATGACCACAGGATCATTCATTTTATCAACGGAATAATCGGGTTTCCGGAGTTGAAAGACTTTACTCTGATCCATGATCAGGAGCAGGGAGATCAGGCAGGAATCCGTTGGATGCAGTCTATTCAGGAGCCGGCATTTGCAATGCCTGTCATTGACCCGCTGAGTGTTATGTTGAACTTTAATCCCCAGGTAAATGATGAACTGCTGACACCCTTAGGTAAGATAGAGCCGGACGAGATGCTGGTACTGGTGACGATTACCGTTCCCGGCGATATCAGCCAGATGTCTGTGAATCTGCGGGCTCCTATCGTGATTAATTCAGGGAACAGGAAAGCGTGTCAAATCATTGTCGAGGGAGAACAATATGCAGTAAAATATCCTGTTTATGAGATCCTCCAGAGGGCAAAAGAAGCCGCAGCAAAGGAGGGCAAATAATATGTTAGCATTGTCGAGAAAGAAAAATGAAGCCCTTGTAATCAATAATAATGTGGAAGTCACGGTTCTGGAAATCAAAGGCGAACAGGTGAAGCTTGGAATCACAGCACCGAAGGAAGTGCCCATCTACCGCAAAGAGGTATATCTCCAGATTCAGGAAGCCAATAAGGCATCTATGAATACGGAAGGTCTTGACGCATTGAAAAACCTGTTAAAATAATAACAAAGATATAATCAAAATAAGTAATCAAAAAATGTTTATAGTTTTCTATAAACATTTTTTGCATTTTTACCGATATACCTTCTAGAAAGAGGGATTGCCGCTGTCTTGCAAGAGCGGCAACAGGAGTCCGGTAACAGTGAAAAAGCAACAACGAATATCACACGGAGGTGATTCAAATGGCAATCGAACCATTAGGCAGCGCAATGACATATCAGGCACAGGGAACACAGAAGGTGGAACCGACCCGCACCACAGAGAATAATAACAGGGAAGTTATTACAGAGGGAACTATGTCGCCAGTTGACAATACGACACAGTCAGTACAGAAGTCTGAGAAGTCCGGCAATACAGATGAGAACGGAAATCATCAGGATAATCAGTCACAAAATCAGCCCAGCAATGATAAGATCAAACAGGCTGTGGAAGATCTGAATAGAAAGATGAAAAATTCGGAGGCAGTCTTTGGCATTCATGAAAAGACCAATCGTGTCACAATAAAGATTATTGATAAGGAAACAAAGAAATTGATCAAAGAATATCCACCGGAAAAGACACTGGATATGATAGCAAAAGCCTGGGAACTGGCAGGCATTATGGTAGATGAGAAACGTTGATTCATACTTACAGAGGAACTGACAGGATAGACAGGTTGCTTGAAGCAGCGATTAACAGGAGGAAATTTTATGTCAATTAGATTATCTGGTATGGTATCCGGAATGGATACAGACAGTATGGTACAGGAGCTGGTAAAGGCATCCAGTGCAAAAAAAGAAAGCCTGGAGAAGGCACAGACAAAGCTTGGCTGGACACAGACAGCATGGTCTGATTTGAATACAAAAATTTATGGCTTTTATAATAAGTTTCTGGATAATATGAAATATGAAGGAAGCTACAGCAAGAAAAAAACAACGGTGGCAGATACTTCCATTGCCACGGTGACGGCTGGTGACAGTGCTGTAAACGGAACACAGTCACTGGCTGTGAAACAGCTGGCTTCCTCCGGGTATTTGACAGGCGGAAAACTGGGTAAGGATTACACCTCAAAATCCACCATGGCAGATCTGGGAGCAGTAGCAGAGGGCGAGAATGCTACCATAGAAGTGAACGGGACCAAGATTAATCTGAGCTCCGCCACCACAATCGACAGTTTTGTGAAACAGCTGAACGATGCGGGTGTTACTGCCAGCTATGACACCAAGAATCAAAGATTTTTTATCGCCGCAAAATCCAGCGGATCAGAAGCAGATTTTACCATTACTGCCAATGATGACAATGGACTGAAAGCATTACAGAGCATGAAATTATTGTCGGCAACAGATGCGGCAAATAATGAGGAGTATACAAAATGGGCGAACATGACTGATGAAGAACTGGCAGCCAATGCAGCTACCGAGGCAGAGAAGCGGGCAGCATCTTACTATGCCTCTGTACAGGCACTCCAGAAGACCAATGCAGAATTGGCAGACAGCAATACAACATTGGCAAAGGAGCAGGAAGAGTATGCCAAGACGGATGCATATAAGAATGCCATGGCGGCAGTGGGTACAGGTACCACGGCGGCAGAGAAGGTGGAGTCGCTCCAGGAAAAGATAAAGGCAGCCAATGCAGATAAGACAAGGTATGATGAACTGTCAGCCAAAAAGGGAACAGGGGAAGGTCTTACAGCGGAGGAACAGACAGAACTTAATACACTGGAAAGTTCCAAGAGCTGGGAGTCATTGGACACGGATAAGGCTACATTAAGTGCATTACAGAAATATGTAGCGTATGATACTGATATTGCTGCGAATGATACCACGATTGCCACCAATGAGACTACGATTGCAGACTATCAGTCTTATTATAATACAGATACTGTGGATGCAGATGGCAAACCGGTAGCCACCGCAGAAAATAAATTGCTGACAGAGGTTACAACAGAGTTTGAAAAAAAGAGAACAACTGCAATTGCAGCATTGGCAGCAGCGGGGGCAACGGGAAATGGTGAGACAGATGCAGTTCGTGTGGTAGGACAGGATGCGAAGATCACATTAAATGGTGCGGAGTTTACATCGGACAGCAACTCCTTCAGCGTGAACGGACTTACGATTACAGCCAATGCAGTGTCTGAGAAAAATACAGACGGAACCTATAAGACCACAACCGTCAATACTACCAATGATGTGGATGGAATCTATAATATGGTCAAAACATTCCTCACACAGTATAATACAGTGATCAATGCCATGGATGCAGCCTATAATGCAGACTCATCAAAAGGGTATGAGCCCCTGACGGATGAAGAGAAAGAGTCCATGACAGATTCAGAGATCGAGAAGTGGGAAAAGAAGATCAAAGATGCACTTCTCAGAAAAGACGACACTTTGAATTCGGACATTAACCTGATGAAAACTGCCATGTCAGCTTCCTTTACAGTAAACGGAACATCCATGAGCCTGTCGGATTTCGGGATCAATACCTTGAGTTATTTCGTATCCGCAGATAATGAGCATGGTGCATATCATATTGACGGAGATGCAGATGACAGTAATACGTCAAGTGAACCGGATAAGCTGAAGACTATGATCGCTACAGATCCGGAGACAGTGACGGCCTTTTTCACAAAGCTTACCGGCAATATGTATGACAAGATGAAAAAAGCCATGTCTTCCAGCACCCAGAGAAGTATTAACAAGATGTATGATGACAAGAAAATGCAGTCAGATTACGATGATTATAAGACAAAGATAACAGCACAGGAGAAAAAACTCACCGCACTGGAGGACCGCTATTACAAACAGTTCACAGCAATGGAAAAAGCCATGTCCACGCTGAATTCCCAACAGAGTTCCTTAAGCTCTCTGTTTGGTTCATGATTTAATATTTGAAATATATCTTTAGGAGGAACATCTGATGCAGATGAATCAGGCGTATGCACAATATAATAATAATAAGGTCTTAACTGCAACACCGGCAGAGCTTACCTTGATGCTATATGAGGGAGCCATTAAATTCTGCAATATTGCGATTCTGGGAATCGAACAGAATGATATTCAAAAGGCACATAATAACATCGTCAAAGCGGAGAATATCATACAGGAATTTCAGATCACATTGAACCGAAAGTATCCTGTGTCGGAAGACTTTGACCGCGTCTACACCTACCTGCTCCGCAGATTGAGAGAAGCCAATGTGAAAAAAGACAAGGATATTCTGGAGGAAGTATTAGTTCATCTGCGTGAAATGAGAGACACATGGAAAGAAGTAATGCGTCTTGCAAACAGTAAATAATGTTAAATGGAGAGCAAGCGGTAGAAAGGATGCATGATGGAAGATATGAAGTCCTATATTTCACTGATGATAGAGAGCCTGCAGAAGAAGAGCAAAGTGCTGGATGCCATCATACAGAAAAATCAACAGCAAAGTGAGATCTTACGGCAGGAAAAGGTGAGTTTTGATGCATTTGATCACAACGTGCTGGAAAAGGAAGAACTGATTCGGCAGCTGAACCGATTGGATGATGGGTTTGACAGCATCTATACCCGGATCAAAGAGGAATTGCAGGCCCACACGTCCCAATACAGATCACAGATCAGTGAACTGCAGAAGCTTATCCAGGAAATCACAGATAAAAGTGTGAGTATCCAGACCATGGAGAAGAGAAACAAGAAAAGCGTAGAGGATTACTTTAGGAATACCAGAGTAGAGATGCGTCAGACAAGGATGAGTAATAGGGCGGCCAGCAATTATTACAAAAGCATGAGCAGAATTGACGGTTCAGACTACAGCAGTGCCGTTGATGAAAAAAAATAATTTTTTAATAAATGGGTATAAAGTTCTTAGAACTTTCACCGATATATAGTATAAGTAAAGAAAATTACTTAACTTAATAACCTTGATAAGGCTTAAAGATACGTACGGTCGGCAAGACTTATCAGAACAAAACAAATGAGTGGCATGGAAGCCACCATACATTCAAGGAGGAATATATTATGGTAGTACAACACAACATGACAGCGATGAACGCTAACAGACAGTTAGGAATCACAACAGGTGGACAGGCTAAAGCAACTGAGAAATTATCTTCAGGTTACAAGATCAACCGTGCAGCAGATGATGCAGCTGGATTAACAATCAGTGAGAAAATGAGAAGCCAGATCAGAGGTCTTACACAGGCATCTGCTAATGCACAAGACGGTGTATCAGTAGTGCAGACAGCTGAAGGTGCTCTCGGTGAAGTACACGATATGTTACAGCGTATGAACGAGTTGGCAGTAAAGGCTTCTACAGCTACTAACACAAATGATGACAGAGTTGCTATCGAGAAAGAAGTAAATGCTCTTGTATCTGAAATCGGCAGAGTAGCTCAGTCTACACAGTTCAATACACAGAATCTGTTAGATGGTACATTCAAAGGCAAGAGTATTCAGGTTGGCGCTGAGAACTCCGCCAAACAGACAATTGAGATTAATATCACAAAGATGACTGTATCGGGACTTGGTTTGGATGATCTGCATAAAGGTGGTATAGCAGATGATGATGGAAGTTTGGGCAAGGCTGCTATTGATCTTGTCGAAAGTGCTATCTCAAAAGTATCTTCTATGCGTTCTTCCCTTGGTGCTATTCAGAATCGTTTGGAGCACACCATCTCTAACTTGGACAACATCGTAGAGAATACTACATCAGCAGAATCCGCAATCAGAGATACTGATATGGCTTCTACAATGGTAGCTTACAGCAAGAATAATATTCTTATGCAGGCAGGTCAGTCAATGTTAGCACAGGCAAATCAGGCAAATCAGGGTGTATTATCACTGTTACAGTAATGAATCAAATGTTGTAAACCGAAAAGGGGTTGGCGAACGCCAATCCCTTTTTTTCTAAATATATATTGGCTGGGAGAAGAATATGCTCATAGAGAAAATACAGGAGTGCATTCACATGATAGATGATTTGACGGAGCGTATCAGTTGGGATTGCCTGGAGGAAGCCGGGCAGCTGATACTTCTGCTTAATAAACAGCTTCAGATCATAATTCCACCTATTGCGAGCTCTTATTTACGTGAGGAAATGAAAGAAGTTCAAGAAGATATGCAGTATTGGATTCAACAGTTAGATCGGGTTATGAGGGCGATAGAGGGAAATGATTTGTTTGCTATGGTGGATGTGCTGCATTTCGAAACAAAAGAAAATCTGAAATTGTATTGCGACATGATTATAAAAAACGAATTATCAGATGTATTATAAAATAGGAAAAAGGATATGCATGGGATGGATGAACAAAGAAATATTATGGAAGAGAATATGATATTTGGAACAGAACAGATCGCTGGCAGAAAAGTTCTTTATGCTATAAAGGAGGGAAAACAATATCAACTGGATTCCTTATATGATTCGGACTACATGGTAGAAAACTGGTTTTCTTATGTGGAAGCACATGGATTACGGTATCGCAGTAAGGTATTTCTCTTCGGTATAGGAAATGGAATGTACCTTAGCAAACTACTATCTGCCACAGAAGCAGATGTGCAGATTTTTCTATATGAACCATCTGAGGAACTTTATGAATATGTAATAGAACAATTTTCATTGGATGCTCTATTAGAGAATGAAAGAGTGAAAATTGTTGTAGGGCAGAATGAATGTTTAAGTGAAAAGATTGACAAATATCTGGCATATGAAGATATTAAGGGACTGATTTTCTCGAAATATCCCAATTATTCCAGAATCTATCCAAAAGAGTTGAAAAAATATGCAGAGGAAATACAATTAACCATAAACAGAAGAGAGGCAGAGGGACGTTTACTGGAACGACATGGAAAAGCATACTATAATAATACATTTTCAAATTTGAAATATTTATATCAGGGGAAATCAATGCGAGACTTATGGAATCATATGCCTAAAAAGATCCCGGCATTCATCGTGTCTTCGGGACCATCCCTGGATAAGAATGTGGAGGAACTGAAAAAAATTCAGGGGCGTGGACTCATTATTGCAGCAGACTCTGCGGTAAGGGCTTTGCTTGCCCATAATATTATTCCGGACCTCTTCGTCTCTGTAGATGGTATGAAAAGCCTGAAACATTTTGAAGATGACAGAATACAGCAGATACCATTACTTTGTGATCTGCAAAGCAATGCAGCAATGATGCAGCGTCATGAAGGATTAAAATTTTTTGTGAAAAGTTTGGATTTTCATATTCAAAATAAGGTGGAAGCATTGGGAGCGGAAATCCCCAATCTTAGTACAGGGGGATCTGTGGCACATGAGTGCTTCGAACTGGCAAGAATCCTGGAATGCAATCCTATCATATTAGTGGGGCAGGATCTTGCCTATACGGGAAACCATACCCATTCCACAGATACCATTCGAGGAGCAAGAAATATTGATGCAAGCACACTTGACACAGTTGTAATGGAAGGAATCGATGGACAGCCCATATTATCGTCCTATGAATTTCAGTTATATCTGCAATGGTTCGAACAGCAGATTCAAAAACATCCAGAGACAAAAGTCATAGATGCAACAGAGGGCGGAGCTAAAATTCACGGATGTGAAATCAGAACACTGTCAGATGCTATCAAAGAAATAGAGAATCCTGCCTATGATTTTCACTCCATCATAGAGAACGCAGGCAATATGATGGATGAAGAACAAAGGGTAGGTCTGGAAAAATTTATAGTAGAAATTCCTGCTGAATTAAAGACTGCATTGCAATTGGCAAGGCAAATAAACAGGGATTATGAAAAGATGATTTCCTTAATCTATCAAAGTAAGTATCATAATAATGAATTTCAGAAATTGTACAGGAAAGTATCGGAAAACACATTGAAGCTTGACGCCATGGGTGTAATGGAATATGTACAGAATCATATTCAAAAGGAAACCAGTAATATGCTTGAAAAGGTATACGATGTGCAAAAGGATGAGAAAGCAGAGTTAATATCAGCATGTTCTCTTGGACGGGATTATATCACGATAGTTATTGGGGCAATTGAAAAGGTGCTTCCGGATATTACACAACGCATTGGATTAGAGAGCAGTAGTCAGTAACTTGAAGGTATAGAAAGGATAACCCATCGCGGATTATGCGAGGGTATTATCGTGCAATTTACAAGGGGGATAAAATGGCAGAAAATAAAATATTTGATGATTTATTTATTTTTGAGATGGCAAATAGCCATCAGGGCAGTGTAGAGCATGGCATTGACATTATCAAAGAGATGGGCAAAATAGCCAGAAAACATAATATCCATGCGGCTGTAAAGCTGCAATACAGGGATTTGGATACCTTTGTACATCCAGATTTTAAGAATAGAAATGATGTTAAGCATATTCCAAGATTTATGAGTACCCGTCTGAGTTATGAACAATTCTCCCAATTGGTAGATGCGGTACGCGCGGAAGGAATGGTTACCATGGCAACCCCCTTTGATGAGACGGGGGTAGACTGGTGTATGGATCAGGGACTTGACATGATCAAGATTGCCAGCTGCAGTGCATTGGATTGGCCATTACTGACAAAAGCAGCAGCGTCTAAGCAACCTTTGATTATTTCTACGGGTGGTAAGACGTTGTCGGATATTGATAAGATTTATAATTTCTTTACCCATAAGGGATGTGACTTTGCATTTTTACACTGCATTGCAGAGTATCCCGCGCCTTTGGAGGGATTACAGCTTGACTTTATTGACCGAATGAATCGCAGATATCGGGATGTGGTAATCGGATATTCCGGACATGAAGATCCAGATGACAACAGAGTACCCATGCTGGCCGTTGCAAAAGGTGCTAAGATACTGGAACGCCATGTGGGTCTTCCTACAGAGACGATAAAGCTCAATGCTTATTCCATGACTCCTGAACAGGCAGATAAATGGGTGGAATCTGCATTACTTGCAAAGGAAATCTGTAAAGTTCGGAAGGAAAATGATAAATATGTAACACAGGCGGAATTAGATTCCTTGCAGTCCCTTATGCGAGGTGTCTATGCGAAGCGGGATATTGCGGAAGGTGAGGCGATGTCGGAGGCAGATGTGTATTATGCGATGCCTTGTCAGGACAAACAGCTTACCAGTGGACAGTTCAAGGATGGGATGACAGCTACCAAAGCCTACCAGGCAAATGAAAAGATCATAGAGAAAGCGAAAATAACAGGCGTTGGTGTGGTTCGCAGTGCCATTCATGACGCAAAGGGAATGTTATATGAGGCAGGAATTGCACTGGGAAATGACTTCGAGGTGGAATTGTCCCATCACTATGGGATGAAGCATTTCAGACAGTATGGTGCCATTATCATCAACATTATTAACCGCGAGTATTGTAAAAAATATCTGATTGTATTGCCTGGCCAGAAACATCCTTCCCACGCACACCGGATCAAGGAAGAGACTTTCCAGGTATTATATGGAGACTTGGATGTGCAGATGGATGAAGGAAAAGAAAAGCACCTGCATCCAGGAGACATGCAGACTGTACTGCGGGGAGAATACCATTCCTTTTCCTCTGTAAATGGAGCTATCTTTGAAGAGGTATCCACACAGCACATGAAGAGTGACTCCTACTATAAGGATCCAGATATTAATAAGCTGGATCCAATGGAAAGAAAAACTTTTTTGAAAAAATGGTGAACTGCGAGGAAAAATATGAAGAAGGTAAGCGTAATCGTACCTTGCTATAATGCAGTAAGGTATATTGACGAGTGTTTGAGTTCCTTGGTTAATCAGACGATTGGAATAGAAAATATGGAGAATATATAGGATATACAGACAATGATGATGTGGCAGAATTGAATATGTTTGAACTTCTATATGACAACGCCAAGGAAAATAATTCTGAGGTGGTTGTGGCTTATAATAAAACCCATACCAGAGAAGAATTGAGCTTTATAAAAATGGGGGCAACAGGACGTAAGAATCGTACAATGATATTGGATACCCCGGAGAAAAAGGCAGAATTTCTGGAACAGGATATTAATGGTGCAGCGTGGAATAAACTCTATAATAGAGAATGGATGCTCAAGAACAAAATTGCTTTTACGGAGCATTCTAACTATGAGGATATAGTGTTTAGCGTGATTGTTAAAGCGTCTGTGAAAAAAGTATCATGGACAGAAAATTATGTTTACCATCATATTGATAGAGAAGATTCCGAGAGCATGTCTACTGCCAATTGGAAACGAAAGGTTGATTACATAATTAATACGCAACGTGCTATAGAGGAACTTAAGGAAAGAAATCTTTTTGATGAGTTTTATGATCATTATGCGAAGTCGTATTTCGTTTCATACTTAAGCTTTTTTAGATCATTTATGAATATGTATACCTATATGCCTGTTGATATCTGGAATAGTATTAATAATACAGTAAGAATTCAATTCCCAGATTATCAGAAAATTCCATTGGTGGAAATGATTCTAAATGATGAAAGTCACCCTGATTTAACAGGAATTTTATATGGACTTAGTGGGAAAGTCTCGGATGCATATATAGAAGAGATTGGGAAGATGGTAAGAGAAGAGGCAGCAAAATGCCAATAAAATAGTTCTTTTAGGTGTTTCAGAGAGTACTAATGTAGAAAATACTTTATATGATATGCATTTAGACCGATATAAGATATAATAGATGCAAATAGATATAAAATATTACAAAGGTCAAGGACGATGCATATGGGGACAAAACTAACAGAGAGAATCAAATATTGGTCACAGCTTTTCGTGTTACCAGTGTACGGGTTCTCTTTTTTAGTACCGAGGAATAAGAAAATATGGGTGTTTGGCAGTACTTTCGGCAGAAGATTTGCGGAGAATCCAAGGTATCTGTATCTATACTGTGCACAGAATGAAAAGGACAATATTCAACCTGTCTGGATCAGCCATAGGAAGGAAATCGTGGATTTCCTCAATGAAAAAGGGTATGAAGCATATACATATCATTCTCTAAAAGGAATTTACTATAGTCTTCGAGCCGGAGTATATATTTTTGATAATTATTCCAAAGATATTGATTTCTGGCTGTCGGGTGGTGCATCAAAGGTGAATCTGTGGCATGGATCAGGAAATAAGAGAACTAATCACGACAATGTGTTTGATAAAGTGCGACATCCGCGAACCCTATGGGAGCATTGGTGTACCTGGCTTCGCAGGTTATCAGATGAAAAATCATATCATTACACGCTAGCGACTTCGGATGCCATGGCAAAGATTTTTACCTCGGCATTTGCAACAGATTTGGATCATATCATCATCGAGGGCTATCCCAGAAATGATGCTTTGTTCAGTGAAAAGGAAAGTGGTATTACAAATCTTTGTACGGAGCTGGAGCAGGCATTATTGCTACATCTTATGAGTCTGAAGATGCAGGATCAAAAAATCGCAGCCTATATGCCCACCTTTAGGGATTCAGAAAAGGTATTTTTTGATGTGATGGACTTGGAGAAATTCAATGAATTTTTACAGGGAGAGCAGATTACCTTAGTGACGAAGCTGCATCCGAAATCAAAATTGAAGCAGGAATTTGAAGCAATTCATTATTCTAACATTGTAAATGCAGATGCGGAGATCGACGTGTATTCTTTTTTGAAAGAAGTGGATGTGCTGATTACGGATTATTCATCGGTGTATACGGATTTTATGCTGCTGAACAGACCTGTGATTGCATTTCACTATGATTGGGAACTGTATACTGCAAATACCAGAGACAGCTATATAGATCATGATGTCTATATGCCGGAATACAAGGCGAAGACCATGGAAGAATTAATGGATGGACTGCATGATGTATTGCAGGAGGACAGCCATCAGGAACAGAGACTGCAATCCAGAAAGAGAATGTTTCAGAGCGTGGATGGCAAATCATCACAGAGACTATTTCGTAAGGTATGGGAGATAGCAGACGGTATGAGATGCCAGGGTCAGGATGTCAGAATACCATGAAGCATGGAAGGAACGATATTTTGACCAGGGCAATGATAGGAAACAATACAAACAGATGAGAATCAAGAACAAATTCAGAATAGAGCTGAGTTTCAGTTAAGGAGAGGGAGAATACATGAATATAGCGATGCTGATTGCCGGTGGCAGCGGACAGAGAATGAAACAGGATATTCCAAAGCAGTTTATCAATGTGAATGACAGACCTGTGATTGTATATACACTGGAGGCTTTTCAGAGACACCCCAACATAGATGCCATTGCGGTGGTATGCCTGGAGGGTTGGGAAGAGATCCTAAAGGCATATGCGAAGCAATTCAACATCACAAAGCTGAAATGGATATTTCCAGGGGGAGAAAATGGACAGGCTTCTCTGAAAAATGGAATTATGGGATTGCGTGAGGTGGCAAATGAGGAGGACATGGTATTGATTCATGATGCCATACGCCCCATGGTATCTCAGGAGATTATCTCAGATAATATTAGCTGCTGCATGCAGCATGGATCTGCCATTACGGTAATTCCATGTGCGGAGGCTATGCTCATGACCAGCGATCGGGAAAGCTCTGGAAAAGCGGTGCCCAGAGACCAGCTTGCCAGGACACAGACACCACAGGCATTTTATCTGAAGAAACTGGTGTGGGCTCACGAAGAGGCGGCATCCAGAGGAATCAGGAATTCCATTGCAACCTGTACCCTGATGATTGAACTGGGGGAAAAAGTATACTTTTCCACAGGGTCGGAGAAGAACCTGAAATTGACAACAACAGATGATATCGAGATATTTAAGGCATTACTGCATTCCAAAAAAGATGAATGGATAAAAGGCTGAGAGCATTGTAATTAGATAACGTAAAGATACAGGAAAAGGACGTGGAACATGGGTAACTGGCTGGAAAACCAATATTATAGAAAAGAATTAGAAGAATTATGTAAACTAGAAATTCCCTATGCCAATCTGCAAAATCAGAATATATTAATCACAGGAGCCAATGGACTGATTGGTTCTTATCTGGTGGATGTATTTATGAAGATGAACACAGTGATGAACCTGGACTTACATGTGACGGCATTGACCAGGAGCAAAGAAAAGGCGCAGAAGAGATTTGCAGATTATCTGGATATTGAGAACTTTGATCTGCTCATAGGGGATGTATGTCACCGGGAAATTTATAAGAATCGCAGATGGGACTATATTATACACGGAGCAGGAAATGCCCACCCAAAAGCATTTTCCATACAGCCTGTAGAGACCATGAAAGCCAATCTCCTGGGTACGATGAATATTCTGGACTATGCAGTTTCCCAGGAAGTAACCAATTGTGTGAAAAAGATGATACTGCTCAGCACAGGGGAGATATATGGACATGCGGAATTGACAGATGATAAGGGGTGGAAAGAATCTGATATAGGAATGGTGGATTCTATGGAGGTTCGCTCCTGCTATCCGGAAGGAAAGAGGGCAGCAGAAACCCTTTGCCAGTCCTACTACCAGGAATATGGAATCCGGGCTGTAGCTGCCAGATTGTGCTATATCTATGGTGCCACAATACAGTCTGAGAATACAAGAGCAGATGCACAGTTTTTAAGGAATGCATTAAGGGGAGAAGCGATTGTCATGAAAAGTGAAGGAAAGCAGGTTCGCTCTTATTGCTACTTGCAGGACGCAGCAGCAGCGATACTGTTCCTTTTACTGGAGGGAAAATCGGGAGAAGCCTATAATGTAGCTAATGCAGACAGTGTGGCAAGCATTAAGGAATATGCGGAATGTATGGCAAAGACATTCGGTGTGAAGATTAGAATGGAATTACCGGAGCATGCAGAGCAAAAGGGATATTCAAAGATGCAGCGGGAGATACTGGATGCTGCAAAGATGCGTGAACTTGGGTGGAGACCGGGAAACACATTGCCGGATGGAATGAAAAAAATAAAAGGTATTTTAAGTTGAAATTATATTTTTTTATATAATTCAAACTTGACGCATAGGCATTTATTCGAGTGTGAAGTTTGAGTATATAATTTTGTATAATGAGGTTTTACAGAATCGTATAATATGATTAAGATAATTACAGAATCGACCGATATAATTAGATAGGGATGTAATTTATTGCAGGGGGAAAATAGAAAAATGGAAAGCAATAGTAAATCAATATTGATTTTACTCACAAGCCAGTTTCCATACGGAAAAGGAGAAAGTTTTCTTGAAACAGAGATAAAATATTACTCATTTGGAAAATTTGATAAAATATATTGTTTTCCATTGGATATTCATGCTAGGTCTGCAAAAAGGGTGACACCACAACCTATGAAAATAATTAGAAGTACTAAGAATCAGAATAGTGCTAGTTTTAAGTTCCCATATCCTGTTTTGAAAGAAATACTTTATTTGCTTATAAATAAAAAAATGAATCTTCAGAGAGTAAATTTGTTAATAGAGTGGTATAGTAGAGCAAGGCTGTATAGGGACGTTATCAAGGATGTCTTACAAGAGGAAAAGGTCAAAAGAGGAAATAATATTATTATATATTCTTATTGGATGGGAATAGGAGGTCTAACGGCAGCTCTTTTAAAAAGAGAATTTAAGGATATTATAGCAATTACAAGATGTCATGGAATTGATCTATATGAAGAAAGACAAAAAGACAAATATTTGCCTTTTCGCGAATTTATTATGAATAATGTTGACAATGTATTTCCTATTTCAAATGATGGTAAAAAGTATTTGATATCGAATTGGAAAACAGATAAATATAAAATATGTGTTAATTATTTGGGGATTCTTAATAATCGAAAATACAAAAATAATATATTCAGTAAAGATATATTACAAATTGTATCATGCTCAAATGTTATACCTGTAAAAAGAATAGATAAGATTGTCGAAGCATTAAGTCAAATTAAAGACATTGAGATTAAGTGGACACACTTTGGTGGTGGTGTAATGTTACCACAAATTAAAAAAATGTGTAAGGAGAAATTAAAATCAAATATAGCATTTGACTTTAAAGGACATATAAAAAATGAAAATGTACTTGAATACTATAAAAATAATGAATGCCATGTATTTATCAATGTAAGTGAATCAGAGGGAATACCAGTATCTTTTATGGAAGCCATGTCGTATGGAATTCCAATTATTGCGACACGTGTAGGTGGAGTTCCAGAAATAGTTTATGATGGAATGACTGGTTTTTTATTAGACAAAGATTTTGGAGTGAACGATTTAGTAAATGCAATATTTACAATAAAGGATATGAAAGAGAAAGATTATATTATTTTACGTAAAAATACATTTGATTTATGGAATGAAAAATTTAATGCAAATAAAAATTATTTAAAGTTTGTATTGAATTTAAAAAAAAGGAGGAAAAAGAAATGAAAAAGAATATGTTAGGATTAGTTGGTCTAATCACAGGAGGAATAGCAGGAGCAGCGGTCAGCGGTGTTGTATGTACAAAAACATCAAACAAGATAATTACGCAGAATAGTAAAAAGGTTGATAAATTTAGAGTATATTATGAAGTGCTCAATCAATGGCTTGCATTAAAACAGGAAGGAAAAGGAATTGCAGTCTATTTATCAGAAAAAGGATATCGTACAATAGCAATATATGGAATGGGTGAATTAGGAAATCGATTAAAAAGTGAATTGGATAAAACAGATATTTCCATAAAATATTGTTTGGACAAAGAATCGGTTTGCTTAGACGAGCACCAAAATGTTATTGATTTTGATGCAAAATTACCATCCGTCGATTTGATTATTGTAACAGCTATGTTTGCATTTGATGAAATAGAAGAAGAATTGAGTGATAGGACAGATTCTCGTATTATGCCGTTAGATGAACTGATTTTCTCAATATAGGTGAAGAATTTTATGAAGCTTTTATATATTGTATCAGTAAATAGAAAAAGAGATTTGGGCATTTGGAAAAAAATTGAAACACAATTGGAAGCATTTGGAGATTATGGAATTCAAGCCAAATGTGAAAGGATAAATGTTCATGAAGGTCAGCTTTTAGGCAGTAAGTTAAAGACAGTAAAGTATGAATGGGATAAAATCAAAATAAAGGACGATGTGAATGTCTTATATATTCGTTATCCCAAAGCTTCTTTTGAATTAATAATTTTTTTGAAAAGAGTTAAAAAAAGAAATCCAAATTGTAAGGTATTGATCGAGATTCCAACTTATCCGTATGCGGGTGAAAGAACAACTGAAAATAGTTATATTGACATATGCGATAAGTTATTTCGTAAAATGCTGAAAAATTATGTAGACAGAATCGTCACATTTTCAAATGATAAAGTAATATTCGGGATAAAAACAATTAGGATTAATAATGGAATAAATTTTTCTGAAAATTTATTAAAAGAAAATTTGAATGACTCTTCTAAGGATATACATATGATTGCTGTTGCTACTATGAAGAGTTGGCATGGCTATGAACGCTTAATTATAGGCATCTCGGATTATTACAAAGAAAATGGAAAAAGAAATGTTTTCTTACATATGGTGGGAACAGGACCAGAACTTATTAAATATCAACAACTTGTTTCTAAGAACAAATTAAAAGATAAAATTATATTTTACGGAAAAAAAGAAGGAAAAGAATTAGATTCTATTTTTAATACTTGTGATATTGGAGTATTATCATTAGGAAATCACAGAAAAAATCTTTTTTTGACAAGTGAGTTAAAAAGTAGAGAGTATGCTGCAAAAGGCTTATTAATGATTGGGTCATGTAAGTGCGATGTTTTTTCAAGTAGGAAATATCCATATTTTTATTTATTTCCATCAAGTGAATGTCATATTGATGTACAAAAAATTATTGATTTCTATGATAAAATTTTTAAAATAGGGACACAAAGAGAAAAAACTAAAAAAGAAATTGCAATGAAAATCAGAGAATATGCAGAAAAGAAATGTGATATACACATAACAATGCAACCAGTAATTAAATATTTGAAAAATAATGTAAAATAAGGAGACAATATATGACTTGCCCAATATGTAAAAAAAAGTCCGAGATAAAGGTGGTAAAAAAAAACATAAATTTGAAAATGGTGTTGTGTTGGATGTATTAGAATGCTTAAATTGTAAAGCACGTTATGTGTACCCATTTCAAGCAAATTATGAGGTATATGAGCAACTTCATAGAGGATTAGGTAAGGGTGCATATCGTGATGGAATTACATTATCAAAAAAATTAGAAAGATTTTTTGAAAGTGATAATAAATTATCATACAGAAAATTATTGTGTCAAAAAGATAAGTTTAAACATATTGTTGAGACATTAGAACAATATTCGAAAGATCCTTCTAATAATATTTTGGAGGTGGGATGCGCAAGGGGACAGGTAACAGGATATTTTTTAATGAAAGGTTATTCAATAAAAGGTATGGACATTTCTTCTGTGGCGATAGAGAATGCTGAGAAGAACTTTGGTAAACATTTTATAAGTGCGGATTTGAAAGAATGGAAATCGGATGAAAAATTTCAATTTATATATCATGTTGGATTGATAGGAGTTATTGATTATCCAAAAGAATTTTTAGAAATATGTATTTCAAGATTAAAACCTGGTGGAGTAATGTTGTTTAATGCTCCAAACAAATGTAAATGTAACGGAATTTGGGTTGATACACTTCCACCGGATTTAAGAACAGTATTTGAACCAGCAACTATATTTAGCATTTTAGAAAATAAGAATGTTGAAGTAAAAATTAAAATTGGCTTAAAAGAAAAATATTTTACTGAAGGAGAAAAATATTTGGAAGTTTGGGAAAAAATGAAGGATTTTTTCTCAAAAGACAATCAATATAATATGTATGTTATGGTAAAAAAGAGAGGTTAAACATGATATATTATTTTCATTCGTTTCCTAAGTTTTCTAGACAGATAGAGTATACTTTTAGAAATATTTTTTGCATTTTGAAAGTGAATGCAAAAAGAATAGACAGCTTAGACTATGATTTTGATAAAAATGATATTGTTGTTATTTATACAGATAAAACAATTTCATTAGAAACAAAATATATTTCAATCATGAATTCTAAAAGTTTGTTTGGAGAGCATTATGGAAGCAAAGAGGTTATGGATAATATATCCGTATTAAAAAAAAGTGAATTTGTTTCTCTATTCCGAGAGCCTGGTACAAAAGAAATTCATAATTTTTATGGGGAAAATTGTGTGCAATCAAATATGGATTTGATTGCAGATATATTCTTTACGTTAACAAGATATGAGGAATATGAAGCAGTTATGCATTCGGTGAGAGATGAGTTCAAAAGATATAGAATTGAAAATTCCATTTTGTTTAAAAATGATTTAATTCGTCGTCCGATTGTAGATGAACAAATAGAACTGCTAAAAAAGATGCTGATTTATTTAGATTATAAAATTGTGTTTAGAAATGGGGCATATTTATTTGTTTCTCATGATATTGATTCTTTACGGAAATACCATAATTTTTATACTGTAAGGACGGATTTGTTAAATAAAATAGTGTGGGGAAAGTTTACTTCATTCCTATCTTTACTGATAAAAATCTTATGTGCGCGAAAAGATCCTTATTTTAATATTATATCTATAATTAAGAAAGAGAAGAAAATTAAAATTAATTCAAGTTTTTATTTTATGCATAATAAAAGTAAAAATAATGCGGATTATAACTTTGAATCTAAAAGGATACAGAAATTAATTCGGGAAATGAATAGATATAACGTTGAAATGGGATATCATGTATCCATAGATGAAAATATTAGGGAAATGAAGAAACATGTATCAAATCATAATAAAAGTGTTGAGCTTGAATATGGGGCACGGGAGCATTACCTACAGGTTAATCCCCCCCTTCCTATATTGTCAAGCCCTAAAGTATTGCTTTTTCGGGCTTTTCTTTAAATAGTTACCTCTATAAACAGAGCTAATAGTGATGAACAGTCATCGTATCCTGTACTGAATAGCTAAAAATGAGT
>JAQVCT010000005.1 GCA_028689655.1 Lachnospiraceae bacterium | reverse complement strand
TACTCATTTTTAGCTATTCAGTACAGGATACGATGACTGTTCATCACTATTAGCTCTGTTTATAGAGGTAACTATTTAAAGAAAAGCCCGAAAAAGCAATACTTTAGGGCTTGACAATATAGGAAGGTGGGAAGAGATGTATATTAGAGATATTGTGACCATGAAGTCACCTTACAGAGAAGACTTTACCATCAAGGGCTACAGCTTTGGAAAAGGTGAAAAAGCAGCCTGCATTATGGGTCCTATCAGAGGAAATGAGATCCAACAGCTCTATATCTGTTCCCAGCTGGTGAAGGCACTGAAGGAACTGGAGGCAAATAATTGTATCAGTTCCAATAAGGAGATATTGGTCATTCCCAGCATGAATCATTTTTCCATGAATATAGGCAGGAGATTCTGGACCATGGATAATGAAGATCTCAACCGTAAATTCCCGGGAAATGATTACGGACAGACCACGGAACGGATCGCTCACGGCATCATGGAGGAGATCAAGTATTACAGTTATGGAATCCAGTTCGCGAGCTTCTACGTATCGGGAGAATTTATCCCCCATGTGCGAATGATGGAGACGGGATTTCAGAATACTTCCCTGGCAAACCTGTTCGGACTGCCTTATGTAGTGGTGAGAAAGCCACGTCCGGTGGATACCAAGACATTGAATTATAACTGGCAGTGCGATGAGACGGCAGCCTTCTCGGTCTATACTAACATCAACGACGAGATCGATGTGGCAAGTGCAAAGCAGGCGGTGGCAGCAGTGCTTCGATTCCTCACCCGAATGGGAATCGTGAAATACGAGAGTCACAGCGGTTATATCAGCCACGTGATTCTGGAGGAAGATCTGGCGAACGTGCATAGCAACTGTGCAGGTATCTTCAGGAATCTCGTGAAGATAGGGGAAGAGATTCGATATCATGAGCCCATGGGAGAGATCATAGACCCTTACGAGGGCGATGTGATAGAGACCATCCTGGCACCCACCGAGGGCATCATCTTTTTCGCCCACCGTGACCCACTGGTCAATGAGAATGATATGGTCTACCGTATTATTCACAGACTGCACCAGTAAAAAAGACAAGGTGGCAGTTTGCCATTGAAATAAATCTGAAAATTGGTATAATGTAACTTATGAGATTTGCTACGCAAATCTCATAAGTTACATTATATGTGCCTGGTCACGAAGTGACTCATAAGTTAACGAGCAATTTGTGAAATAAATCACGAGTCTAACAACATATTATATGGAGGATTATCATGGGAAATGTGAAACGCATCTATGTAGAAAAAAAGGATGCCTATGCGGTAAAAGCAAAAGAACTGCAGGAGGAAATCGAAAGTTTTTTAGGGATTCAGGTAAAGAACCTTCGTATTTTTATTCGTTATGATGTGGAGAATTTATCAGATGCTACATTTGAGACGGCATGCAACACAGTTTTTTCAGAACCACCAGTAGATATTTTATACAGAGAGAATTTTGAGGTCCCGGAGGGTGCTAAGATTTTCAGCGTGGAATTTCTGCCAGGTCAGTTCGATCAGAGAGCAGACTCCGCAGTACAGTGTGTGAAGTTCTTAAAAGAAGATGAGGAACCCATCATTAAGACCGCTGTGACCTATATGCTGGAGGGCGACATTTCAGAAGATGATTTCCTTCGTATTAAGAATTATTGTATCAACCCTGTGGATTCCAGAGAGACAGATATGGTGAAACCCCAGACTCTGGTAACAGAATTTGAGGAACCGGCAGATGTGAAGATTTTTGATGGCTTTAGAGCTATGGATGAAGCGGCATTAAAGGAATTATATGCATCTTTGAATCTTGCCATGACTTTTAAAGATTTCTTACATATTCAGAATTATTATAAAGGGGAGGAAGCCAGAGATCCTTCCATGACAGAGATTCGCGTATTGGATACCTACTGGTCAGATCACTGTCGTCACACCACCTTCTCTACCGAGTTAAAAGATGTGGAATTCGAGGATGGTTATTACAAGACTCCAATTGAGACCACCTATCAGAGTTATCTGGACACCAGAGAAGAGATCTTCAAGGGCAGAGATGACAAGTTCGTATGCCTCATGGATCTGGCATTGATGGCTATGAGAAAATTAAAGAAGGATGGAAAACTCCAGGATCTGGAGGAATCCGATGAGATCAATGCATGCTCTATTGTGGTACCTGTGGAAATTGACAAACAGGATGGCAACGGACCTGTCACGGAGGAGTGGCTGGTGTGCTTTAAAAATGAGACACATAATCATCCTACGGAGATCGAGCCTTTCGGTGGTGCAGCCACCTGTCTGGGCGGTGCCATCCGTGATCCATTGTCAGGACGTGCCTATGTATATCAGGCAATGCGTGTCACCGGTGCAGCAGATCCTACCGTGCCGGTAGAAGATACCTTAAAGGGTAAGCTATCCCAGAAAAAATTAGTCCGTGGTGCGGCCCATGGTTATTCATCCTATGGTAACCAGATCGGTCTGGCAACAGGCTTTGTAAAAGAAATCTACCATCCAAACTATGTGGCAAAGAGAATGGAAATTGGTGCTGTTATGGGTGCAGCGCCCAGAGCGAATGTGATCCGTGAAAATTCTGATCCGGGAGATATCATCATTCTCTTAGGCGGCAGAACGGGACGTGATGGCTGTGGTGGAGCGACGGGTTCCTCAAAAGTTCATACAGAGGAATCCATCGAGACCTGCGGTGCAGAAGTACAAAAAGGTAATGCGCCTACAGAACGTAAGATTCAGCGTCTCTTCAGAAGGGAAGAAGTAAGTAAACTGATCAAGAAATGTAATGACTTTGGTGCAGGCGGTGTGTCTGTGGCCATCGGTGAGCTGGCAGACGGTCTGGTGGTGGATCTGGATGCAGTACCCAAAAAGTATGCAGGGCTTGACGGAACAGAGCTTGCCATCTCCGAGTCACAGGAGAGAATGGCAGTGGTAGTAGATCCGAGAGATGTAAATACCTTCCTGAAATATGCCAACGAGGAGAATCTGGAGGCTGTTCAGGCAGCGGTTGTTACCAAAGAACCTCGTCTGGTATTGAAATGGAGAGGAAAAGAAGTGGTTAATATCTCCCGGGCATTCTTAGACACCAACGGTGCTCATCAGGAGACCAGCGTCAAAGTGGATATCCCTGCAAGAGAAGAGAATTACTTTGAGAAGATCGCAACACCTGCAGTGGAGACAGCATTACAAAAAGGTGATGTGAAAGCAGCATGGCTTGCAGAGTTAAATGACCTCAATGTATGCTCTCAAAAAGGTCTGGTGGAAATGTTCGACGGCTCCATCGGAGCAGGCAGTGTGTTCATGCCATATGGTGGACAGTATCAGATGACAGAGACACAGACAATGGTAGCAAAATTGCCGGTATTAAAAGGAAAGACAGATGTAGTGACCATGATGAGTTATGGATTTGATCCATACCTGTCTTCCTGGAGTCCCTATCACGGTGCAGTCTATGCAGTGATGGAATCCATGGCGAAGATCGTGGCAAGCGGCGGGGATTATAAGAAGATCCGCCTTACCTTCCAGGAATATTTCAGACGTATGACAGAAGATCCGGAGCGTTGGAGCCAGCCATTTGCAGCATTGCTCGGTGCTTATGATGCGCAGATCGGATTTGGACTTCCTTCCATCGGTGGCAAGGACAGTATGTCCGGTACTTTCAATGATATTGATGTGCCTCCTACACTGGTGAGCTTTGCGGTGGATGTAGCAGATTATCAGAATATTATCACACCGGAATTAAAGAAAGCAGGCAATGTGCTGGTACAGTTCTCTATTGAGAAAGACGAATATGATATTCCGCTCTACAAAGATGTTATGGATCTCTATGAGGAAATCACAGCACTTATCGATAATAAGACTATCGTATCAGCTTATGCATTAGATGCCAAAGGTACCGCGGCAGCAGTGAGCAAGATGGCATTTGGTAATCACCTCGGGGTGGAAATATCAGATGAATTGGATGCAAAAGATTTATTTGCCAATGGTATCGGCGATATTATCGCAGAAGTCCCAGTGGAGTTATTACAGGAGATCGAGGCAGATTACACAGTGATCGGTGCGGTGACAGAGAGAGACTTCACTTATAAAGATGTGACGATTACCCTGGAGGAAGCTTTACAGGCATGGAATACAAAGCTTGAAAAAGTATTCCCTACCAAAGCCAGAAAAGATGTATCACCTATCGATACAAAACTTTATAAAGCGGACAACATCTATGTATGCAGGAAAAAAGTGGCACAGCCCACTGTATTTATTCCAGTGTTCCCGGGAACCAACTGTGAATACGACAGTGCAAAGGCATTTGAGAGAGCCGGTGCACAGGTCATCACAAAAGTATTCAAGAATCTTACACCGGAGGATATCAGAGATTCTGTAGAAATCTTTGAAAAAGCCATCGGGCAGTCTCAGATCATTATGTTCCCAGGTGGATTCAGCGCAGGCGATGAACCGGACGGAAGTGCAAAATTCTTTGCAACAGCATTCCAGAATGCCAAGATCAAGGAAGCGGTTATGAAGCTGTTACATGAGAGAGATGGTCTGGCACTTGGTATCTGTAACGGATTCCAGGCACTCATCAAGCTGGGTCTGGTACCCTTTGGTGAGATCCAGGGACAGACAGCCGATTCCCCTACATTGACCTTCAACACCATTAACCGCCATATCTCCAAGATGGTATATACCAAAGTCGTATCCAGCAAATCTCCATGGTTACAGCAGGCAGAGCTTGGTAAGACTTATGTAAACCCAGCATCCCACGGTGAAGGACGTTTCGTAGCACCGAAGGAATGGATCGATAAATTATTTGCCAATGGTCAGGTGGCAACACAGTACTGTGACTTTAATGGAAAGATCTCCATGGATGAGGAATGGAATGTAAACGGTTCCTACGCAAGTATTGAGGGTATTACATCTCCGGATGGCAGATGCTTTGGTAAGATGGCACACTCCGAACGTAGAGACACAGCAGTGGCTATGAACATTTACGGGGAACAGGATCTTGGAATCTTTGAGTCCGGTGTGGCATATTTTAAATAGGATTTGAGATAGTAAAAAAGAATATAGGACATTTGTCCTCAAAAAGCGAAAAAATAAGATTATTTTTTCGCTTTTTTGCTGAAACAACAGACAATAATCCTATCTCTTTTTGTGGTAAATATATATAATAAAATAGAATTAAAACAAAGGAATCTATTTTCTACCATAGGTGGTTAACTGCAGTGACACTTATGGGTTAAAGACCGGTCGAGAAGGAAAAAAGATGGAAAAAAATTTAATAAAACTATTAGGCATCCTTGAAAAGGATAAAGATATTTTTCAGTTATTAAGGCAATGTCCCTATGAGATTCTCCGGGAATTTCAGGTGATGGAGTACAATACGGATGAATTTGAACTGGAACAGGGCGAGATTCACAACACGTTTTATATTATTGTGTCAGGATATGCGGACGTCTATACGGAGTCAGAACATGGGAAGAAGTATCAGCTCTGCACCTATGAAAAAGGTGATTACATCGGAGAACTGGAGATATTCCAGCAAAAGGGATATATCAGCAAGGTACAGGGCAGAGGGAAAGTAGTTCTTCTGGAACTTGACAGACCTTATTTTATGAAATGGATCCGACTGGATAAGAACTTTAATGAATATATGATAAGAACCCTATGTAACAATTCCTACCGCATGTGTATGAATATGGGTCATAATACACTATACACCTTAAAACAGAGAATCTGTCAGTATCTGACGGATAACAGCGGAAGGGATGGAAAATTAAAAAGTAGTATTTCCTCAGAGATTCTGAGCCAACAGATGGCAGTGACGCCCAGAAGTGTGAACCGCGTGCTGAAAGAATTGAAAGAAAAAAATATTATAACCTTGAACAAGGGCAATATCGTGATAGAAGATTATGATGCCTTAAAAGAGCAGCAGGAATCAAGATAGAAGGTATCATAGTCTCAAACAGAATGGAAAGGTGAGAAAAATGAGCAATTTACAACCACATATCAGATGTACCACAGAAGATGCAGCAAAATACGCTATATTACCAGGAGATCCACAGAGAGTAGACAGAATGAAACCATACCTGGAAAATGTAACAGAAATCGCGTTCAACAGAGAACATAAAAGTATTTCAGGATATTATAAGGGAATCAAAGTGATGGCAGTTTCCACCGGAATGGGTGGAGCCTCCACGGGAATCGCAGTGGAAGAACTTCACAATATTGGCGTGGAGAACATGATTCGTATTGGCAGCTGTGGAGCTTTACAGAAGAATATTCATCTGGGCGATCTGCTATTGATCAATGGAGCTGTAAGAGATGATGGTGCTTCCAAAGCTTATGTGGAGAGCATCTATCCGGCGGTGCCAGACACGGAATTATTGGTCTGTCTCATGGAGGCAGCAACAGAGCAGGAATTCCCTTATCATGTGGGAAGATGTAGAAGTCACGACAGTTTCTATACAGACAGAGAGGACGAAATCGATGCATACTGGTCACAGAAAGGAATTCTGGGAGCAGATATGGAGACCTCCGCATTATTCACCATTGGCGGACTAAGAGGTGTCAGAACAGGATCTATTTTAAACACTGTGAGCTTGTTCGAAGGCAATCTTGAGGATGAGATCAATGGATACGTAAATGGAGAAAATGAGGCAGCAGATGGGGAGAGAAAAGAAATATTAACAGCCCTGGAAGCAATTGTGAAAATGGAGCAGAAAGAAAACAGATAAGGATGATAGGATTGTGTGAGCACATTTAGAATGTGCTGATATCAGGAAAGTGGAGGGTTATACATGAAAGGGAAAAATAATAACAGTCCCTGGTCACTGCAATTTAATACGGCAGCATTGGTATTGATACCGGCAGCAGTGGGGATTAACTACATAGGAAAACTATTTGCAGGAGTATTAAAATTACCATTATGGCTGGATTCCATCGGAACCTGTCTGGCTGCCTGCCTTGCAGGACCAGTGGTGGGAGCCATAGCCGGAGCGATGAATAACCTGATCTATGGTCTCACCATGGACCCTATTTCCACGGTATATGCATTTACTCAGGCAGCAATTGGAATCGTGGTAGGTCTTATGGCATATTATGGAGCCATGAAAAATGTCAAGGGAGCATTGCTGACAGGAATCCTCGGAGGGTTCGCAGCTGTGCTCATCTCTACCCCGTTAAATATGATCTTCTGGGGCGGCACCACAGGAAATCTGTGGGGAGACCTGGCATACGCGGCAGTATTGTCACAAAATGCGTCCACATGGATCGCCTCCACGGTAGATGAGATCATCGTGGATGTACCTGATAAAATCGTTGTGCTGTTACTGGTAATGGGGCTTTACAAGAATCTGCCAAAAAGCCTGTTATCTCTGTATCAGAGCAACAGTAAGATTGAAAGTCTGGATTAAGGAGGAAAAAAACATGAAAAGTATGAGTTTATATGAAGAGAAGCATTCCTTCTTAAATAAACTTTCACCAATTACAAAAATGATCTATGTAGTGGCAGCGATATTGATTCCGGCTTTTGCAGGAGAAAAGATGCTTGCTGTAGGATTTATGATTTTCAGTATGCTATTATTAATGCATTCCAAAGTGATCAGAAGGACTTTCCCTATTTTAGGCGTATCGGGTTTTGTGGTATTGACCGTATTGATTATCCAGGGTTTGTTCCGTGCAGGAAATGAAACAGTAGTGCTGGATATGGGACCGGTAGCTTTCTATAAGGAGGGACTCTTATTTGCACTTGGTATCGCAATCAATGTATTTAATATTATATTATGCTTTTGTGTGTTAGTCTTATCTACCAAACCTTCCGACATGGTGGAAGAACTGGTAAGAAAAGGATTCTCACCCAGAATCGGATATGTGTTCACTTCTCTGTTTCAATTGATTCCACAGATGACAGACCGCATGTCCACCATTACTGATGCGCAGAAGAGCAGGGGAATGGAGACAGAGGGAAGTCTGATGATCAGAATGAAAGCGTTTCTGCCCTTGATCTCCCCGGTTATCATGAGTTCCTTTATCGATACCAAGGAGCGCGCCATCGCACTGGAAGTGAGAGGATTTAACGCAAAAAATAAAAAGACTTTTTTAAATGAAAGTACCAAAATACCGGTAGATAACGTAATTATCATCATATTAGTGGTGGGAATCGTATGTTCCATTGGATGGAGGATCATGACATGGCTGAGATAAAAGTTGAAAATTTAAAATATAGATATCCATATACAGAGAAACTGGCGCTGGATGGCATTACCTGTGAGATTAAACAGGGTGAATTCATCGGTGTTATCGGAAAAAATGGCTCTGGAAAAAGCACCTTTTGTCAGGCACTTACCGGGTTGGTTCCCACTTTTTACAGAGGTGCTTATGGCGGAAAAGTATTTATCGATGAGATAGAAGTGAAAAATGTGGAGGTGGATGATCTCTGCCAGAAGGTAGGAATCGTATTCCAAAATCCTTTTAATCAGGTGACAGGTTCCAAGCTTACTGTTTATGAGGAGATCGCTTTTGGTCTGGAGAACTTCGGAATCGAGAGAAGCCAGATGAGGAAGAGAATCGATGAAAGTCTCGCTCTTTTGGACATTGCGAAATACAAAGACAGAGCACCTTTTGATCTGTCAGGCGGTCAGATGCAGAGAATGGCAATCGCCAGCATCATTGCCATGGAACCTGAGATCATCATATTGGATGAACCTACCTCCCAGCTGGATCCCCAGGGAAGTGAAGAAGTATTCCAGGCAGTTCAGAAATTGAGTCAAAAAGGAATCACAGTCATCATGGTGGAGCATAAGATTGAGAAAATCGCAGCCTATAGCGACAGGGTCATGCTGCTGGATGATGGAAAACTGGTAGATTTCGATATACCACAGAAAGTCTTTTCCAGAACAGATCTGGAGGAGCACGGAGTGGTACCACCCACCTACACCAGAATCGGAAAAGCTTTAAATCTCAGGGTTTCGGAAACCGATACATATCCGGTTACATTACAGGAAGCGGAACAATTACTGGCACATAGACAGGAATAGATAGTAATAGATAGAAATAGATAGGAGATTTCATATGAATACAATTGAAATGAAAGATATTCACTTCTCTTACACGGAAAAAGAGGAGATTCTAAAAGGAATTAATATAACAATTGACGAGAGATCCACTGCAATCATCGGACAGAACGGTGCCGGAAAGACTACCTTTGTAAAATTATTAAAAGGCTTACTTCGCCCCAACAGTGGAAAGATCTTATTGAATGGAACAGATATTGCAGATATGACAGTTGCAGCACTGGCAAAGGATATCGGTCTGATCTTCCAGAATCCCAATGATCAGATATTTAAGAACACCGTATTGAGCGAGGTCATGTTTGGACCATTACAGATGGGCATGAGCAAGGCACAGGCGGAGGAATCCGCCAGAAAAGCGCTGGAGATGGTAGGGCTCATGAACATGGAAAAGATCAATCCCTATGATCTGGGACTTTCGGATCGTAAACTGGTGTCTATTGCAGCTATCGTAGCCATGGATACGAAAGTTATTATCTTTGATGAGCCCACCATAGCACAGGACTATATGGGGAAAGAAAGAATCAAGAAGATCATGAAAGACTTGAGAGCCCAGGGGAAAATCGTGATTTCTATCCTGCATGATATGGACTTTGTGGCAGAGACTTTTGAGAGAGCAATCGTATTTGCAAAGGGAAATGTATTATTGGATGGAGATGTGAAGACTGTATTTTCACAGAAGGATGTCCTGGAAGAAGCATATCTGGAACAGCCAAGCACCGCGAAGCTGTGCCACGAACTGGGATATGGGGAGATCTTTTTGACACCGGAAGAGTTCATAGCAATGAAACAGAAGGAAGCGTGATAGAATGAGTATATATTGGATCGTATTGGACAGCGCAGGAATCGGAGATGCCGCAGACGCGGAGCAATTTGGCGATGCTGGCAGCAATACATGGAAGAGATGTTATGATACAGGAAAACTGGAAATTCCCAACATGGAGAAGCTTGGAATCTATCACATCGATGGAATGAATCTCAAGAGTCCCGGACAGACACCGGCAGGGTGTTATGGGAGACTGGAAGAAAAATCCCTTGGAAAAGATACCACCATCGGACACTGGGAGATGGCAGGACTGATAACGAATGCACCCTTTCCCACATACCCCCATGGATTTCCCAGGGAAGTGATGGAGAAATTTGAACAGTTAACAGGATGCGGAACACTTTGCAATCTGCCCTATTCCGGGTCAGAGGTAATATGCGATTATGGGGAAGAACACCTGCGGACAGGAAAACTTATCATCTATACATCCGCGGATAGTGTGTTCCAGATAGCAGCACATGAGGACAAGGTATCGGTGAAGAAATTATACGAATACTGCCAGATCGCAAGAGACTTGCTGCAGGGAGAACATGCTGTTGCCAGAGTCATTGCCAGACCATTTGTGGGCACCTATCCTGATTATGTGAGAACAGACCGGAGACATGATTTCTCACTCCAGCCGGGAAAGGACACCATTCTGGATCAGCTTGGTAAAAATGGCATACCTGTACAGGGAATCGGGAAAATATATGATATCTTTGCAGGAAAAGGGGTGTCACAGACCATACCGAACCATGGAAATAAAGCAAATATGGAAGAGGTATTCCGTGTACAGAAAAGTGATTTTCAGGGTCTTTGTTATGTCAATCTTGTAGACTTTGACATGTTATATGGTCATCGAAGAGATATACCGGGATACACCAACGCCTTAAATGAATTTGACAAACAGCTGGGCACCTTTATGGATCAGATGAAAGAGAAGGATATCCTTTTTATCACAGCAGATCATGGATGTGATCCGGGTTTTCAGGGAACCGATCACACCAGGGAGAACGTGCCGCTGCTGTGCTATGGAAAAGCTCTGAGGGAAAATGTGAACCTTGGAAAACGGGGCACATTTGCAGATATTGCAGCGACCGTCGGAGCACTGTTCCAGATTTCCTATGATGGAGATGGAAGCAGCTTCGCGGAAGAGATCCTGAAATAATGGATAAAAATGCTGATAAAAAGACCAGTTTGGTATAGTTTTAAGCTATATCAGACTGGTCTTTCTTAGAATACAATTATCTTTATTTTAAAAGTTCATCATAGCTTGTGTGGAGGCAGTCTCGGATACCGCGAAGCTGTAACCCTGTGATGTGCTGAACGCCCCGCTCAATTTTCACTAAAGTTTCCCGAGTCATACTGATATCCTGCAACTGTAGCATTCGTACCAGCTGTGTCTGACCAATGTTTTGAGCCTTTCGTATGCGTCTGATATTCCCTCCGATATCAATATCGGTCTGTTTGATTTTCTGATTCATAAGTACCTCTTAGAAGTGGACTCGTTTTAGCCCACTTTTTTCTTTATCATAGCCACATAAAGTGATATAATGGGACTAGTATTAGTCCAATTATAAGATAATATTCAGAGAATTATGAGAATAGAGATACAAGAGAAAACAGTGAATTGCGGACTGCGTGGGAGGAGATTTTACAATGGGAGAGTTAGAATTGGTGGAGAGGGAACAATTACAGAGGTTAGCACAGGAAATGAAGCAGATGCAGGAAAAAGTCTACCTGGATTCTCTGACCGGTGTATTTAATCGCAGATATTATGATGAAGGGTGCTATATGGCATTTCCGGAAGTAACGAACAAAATAGGATTTGTCATTGCCGATATCAATAATTTCAAGTACGTGAATGATACCTTTGGGCATAATCGGGGAGATGAGCTTCTGATGGAGGTGGCAAATAAACTGAAGAGCTGTGTCAGATGTTCGGACAGGGTAATTCGAATAGGCGGGGATGAATTTCTGGTGGTCCTACGAAATTGTAAGAAGATCTTTATCGAGCGAAAGGTGGCGCAGTTCAAACATGAAGTTGCAAAGGTCACCCTTCCGCGTTTGGCAGATTTTAAGATATCCATAGCTGCGGGATATGCGTTTACGGATAAATTTACAGGTGCAGATGAACAGATCCGACAATTATTCGAGGTGGCAGATGAGCGAATGTTCGTAAATAAAAAAGTCCCGACAATCGGTCAGACAGCGGAGTGCCAATCGATCAGCCGCATGAGTCGTGCATTGATCAGTGTGGTGGGTGTATACACGGAGATCAATGTAGAAACGATGAGATATTATCAGATTGATTTGCAGGATACGAACTATTTTGCAATTGACAGAGAGGGTGAATATGCATCCGCTTATGAATATATGTGCAGAGAGCAGATACATCCTGATGATGTGGAAAATTACCGCAGGTATCTGGCACCGGAGGTTATTGCGCAAATTGCCGGTGACGACGAAGGAATAGATGAAATCAGCGTGTATTATCGTCTGAAAAATGCATTATCCGTGATAAGGATGGAGAGCAGGGTAATCTTTCTAAGAGATGAAATACCCAATTATGTGGCGGTAATCACCAGGGATGTGACAGCTGAAAATAGTGTTATCTCTTAGGTGCTTTTAATGGTATAATGCCTATATACACTAGGGGGGACATTATGCGAAAGTACAGAGACATATTAGTAACAATTTTTATGGTGGCACTTGTCATCACCTTGATCCCGTTAAAGGCATGGGGAGCGGATGCAGATAATGGAAATAGAACGGTGACAGTAGCCGCAGTAGAGCAAGAAGGTCTTATGGAAAAGGACAAAGAGGGCAATTACACGGGATATTCTTATGAATTCGTGATGAAGATCGCCCAATATGCGGGATGGAATGTTGAATTTGTCCAGATGGATTCTACCAGTGAGAATGGTATGATCATAGAAGCCATGGAAAAGGTCGCAGATGGGGAACTTGATCTTATGACAGGGATGCTCTATGATGCATCCATGGCGGAGCAGTATGCATATCCGGTGGAAAGCTGTGGGGATCGCTTCACTACCCTTGTAGCCAGTCGGGATAACGCAGAGATTACCACCGATGGACTGACCCATCTGGGAAGACCCTTGAAGGTAGCCATGATCGAGGATGCAGTGAACAGAAATACAGAGCTGGAGAGCTATTGCAGAGCCAATGACATGGCATACACACCGGTCTACTGTAAGTCCCAGTATGAGCAGGAGGAAGCAATCGAGAATGGCAGTGCAGATGTGCTTCTTTCCATTAGTCTGATTGCCCATCCACGGACAAAGACAGTTGCAAATTTTGCGAATCGGCCTTTTTATATGATCGCACAGAAGGAAAATCAAAATCTTACAAGGGAAATAGATGAAGCATTGAAGTCTATCAAAGAAACGGAGCCGGAGTTCAGGGTCAATCTTCATAATAAATATTTTAGAGGTTTGGAAAGTGATTATGAGCTCACAGAGGAAGAGCAGGCATATATTGCAGATAAAAAGGAATTGAAGGTAGTGATTCCCTATGAGATCGTTCCTATGCAGTATATTGACAGTGAGGGGAAATACAGAGGGATCTTCGTATCCTTTGTAAAACATCTGTCTGAACAGACGGGATTGGACGTTACCCTATGTCCCATGGAGAAGGGTGATACGCTGGATCAGGCAATGGCCAGTGGAAAATATGATATGGCCCTTGGACTGATGTCTGATTATGAGTATGCGCTGAGGAGAAATCTTATTTTATCGGTTCCATTGATCCGGTCAAATTTGGAACTCTATTATAATAGGAGAGCGAATCCGGATGATCTGAAAAACTGCATTTTGGCACAGGCGCAGACAGCTCCCATATATAACGAGTACCAGTCAGAGGAAAAAATGTATTTTAATGTGGAAACAGCCATGGAAGCGGTGGAGGAAGGAGAGGCGGACTATGGATATGGCTCTTCTTTTGTGGTGGATTATATCATGTCAGAAAAGTCCTACCAGAATATCGTAAAGGTTCCACTATCAGAGAGTGATCGATCCTATGTGGTAGGATTTGCACAGGATACATCATCGGAATTGATCGCGGTGGTAAATAAAGTGATCAGCAGTATCGATGACAGTACGATGAACTCCTTTTTACAGGATACCGCTTATGTAGGAGAGCATATAGGAGTCTATTACTGGATCAGGAAGCATCCCATAGGAATGACAGTGATGGTAACTGCCTTATGTGCCCTCATCGCAGCACTGGTGGTCACGATATTGATTAACAGACAGAAAAGGAAGGAAAATACAGAACTTCTCATTGCAAGTAATGCCAAGAGCGAATTCCTGTCCAGGATGAGCCATGAGATGAGGACTCCTATGAATGCAATTATCGGGATGACTTCTCTTGCACAGGATGAGATAGGAGATAGAAGAGCGGTGGAGGATTATCTGCATAAGATAGACACATCAAGTGCGTATTTACTCAGTCTGATCAACGATGTGCTGGATATGTCCAAGATAGAGAGCGGAGAGTTCGTACTGCATCCATCCGCCTATCAATGCAGCAGTCTGCGGGAAACCATTCAGACCATGATAAGTCCACTGTGCGAGCAGAAGAAGATACAGCTGGAGATCAGCGGAACCGATATAGCGGAGAATATCTATGTGGATCATGTGAGATTCAATCAGATATTCATGAATCTGTTGTCTAATGCGGTGAAGTTCAGTAAAGTTGGCAGCAAGGTGCTCTTTACCACCAATTATCACAGAGTCGATGCAGATACATTGGATTTGGACTTTGTAGTGCAGGACTATGGCGTGGGTATGAGTAGGAGCTTTCAGGAAAAATTATTCAGACCCTTTGCACAGGAGCATGAAAATGTGCAGCAGGGAACGGGACTGGGACTTGCCATATCGAAAAAGATCATAGATAAGATGGGCGGTACCATCCAGATCACCAGCAGCGAGGGCGAGGGAACCATAGTGGAGGTCAAGCTGCGTGTACCTGTTGTTCATAAAACGGATGGCAGTGGGGATCAAAGGGAATCAAAGACCGACACGGAACAGTTTCTGGCAGGAAAATGTTTTCTGGTAGTGGAAGACAATGCACTGAATATGGAAATCATCAGGAAGCTTCTGAAAAATAAAGGAGCAGAGGTAATCTGTGCAGAGAATGGAGAAATCGCAGTACAAAAATTTGAAGCAGCCCAGAGGGACACCATTGACTGTATTATTATGGACATGCGTATGCCTGTGATGAATGGAATAGAAGCCACCAGGAAGATCAGAAGCATGCAGGATAAGAATGGTGACACCATTCCCATTATCGCCATGACAGCAGATGCATATCAGGCAGATAAGCAAAAGGCAGAGGAAGCAGGAATCAGTGAGTATCTCTCCAAACCAGTGGATGTAAAGCTGCTGTATCGGACACTTATAAAGCAGCTTTTCCAGAAATAAAAATAGAAATAAAAATAGAAATAAAAATAGAAATAAAAATAGAAATAAAAATAGAGATAAAGACAGGAATTTGAAAATGGATATTTGGCTGATTCATGGCAAGTCATTTGACCATGATATGACAAAGTGGTAAGATGTTTTCATCATTATCGTGAAATGACGAAAAGGAGCTGTTTGACATGAGAGAATTTCAGAGATTTGAGAATAAAGTTTTTCTGGCTACGCCCACCATGCATGGTGAGGAACTGGTATATATGAAGGAAGCTTTCGACACCAACTGGATGACCACCGCCGGAGAGAATGTGAACGAGGTGGAGCGTCTTACCTGTGAGAAGGTCGGCTGCAGATATGCCGTTGGATTATCCGCAGGAACGGCGGCACTTCACCTGACTGTGAAGCTGGCTGGAGTGAAGCCGGGAGACAGGGTATTTGCATCAGATATGACTTTTGACGCCACGGTAAATCCCATCGTGTACGAAGGTGGTATCCCCATTTTTATCGATACAGAGTATGATACCTGGAACATGGACCCTGTGGCTTTGGAAAAAGCATTTGAACTTTATCCGGAAGTAAAGGTTCTGGTGGTGGCACATCTGTATGGCACGCCTGGAAAGATCGATGAACTCAGGGAAATCTGTGACCGTCATGGGGCGATCATCGTAGAAGATGCAGCGGAATCCATGGGAGCTACTTATAAGGGCAGGATGACAGGTACTTTTGGAACCTATAATATCATCAGCTTTAATGGCAATAAGATCATTACAGGATCAGCGGGAGGCATGCTGCTGACAGATGATAAAGATGCAGCGGAGAAGGCACGTAAATGGTCTACCCAGTCCCGGGAGAATGCACCATGGTATCAGCATGAGGAGCTGGGCTATAATTACCGCATGAGCAATGTCATCGCCGGTGTGGTGAGAGGTCAGTATCCGCACCTGGAAGAGCATATCGCGCAGAAAAAGGCAGTCTATGAACGCTACAAAGAAGGACTTAAAGGCTTGCCGGTGCAGATGAATCCCATGGATCTTACCAACAGCAATCCCAATTACTGGCTGTCCTGCATGATCATCAACCCGGAAGCCATGTGTAAACAGGTAAGGGGAGAGCAGGAAGCTATCTATATCGCGGAACCTGGAAAGAGCTGTCCTACAGAGATCCTGGAGACCCTGGCAAAATACAATGCGGAGGGAAGACCTGTCTGGAAACCAATGCATATGCAGCCAATTTACCGCATGAATGGCTTCGTGACCAGAGAGGGAAGCGGAAGAGCAAAGACCAATGCCTATATTGCGGGGGGTGCTGTTGGAAGAGACGGAAAACCTCTGGATGTAGGAATGGATATTTTCCACAGAGGACTTTGCCTGCCAAGTGATAATAAGATGACCCCGGAGCAGCAGGACATCGTAATAGAGATCATTAGGGAGTGCTTTGGTTAATATGACCAGATTATGAAGTAATCTGCGTCAGGAATGAACGAAGGGCATGACGTTAATATGACCAGATTATTTTTAACAACTTTTCACTGTATAATCATGGAATTCTTAAAGATAACTTCATAACATCTTAATAAATGGGAACTGTTTTTACATAATATTCGTAAAAAAAGTTCCCATTTTGCGTTAATAATAAAAATTGTTTATTCAAAAACACAGTTTTTTCACACTTTCCTCAATTTTTGGAAACATTTACTACCTATACTGGAAAAAGTTACAATAATAAATTTGAAGAGGAATGAATTTTAACTCGGGAGGAATGTAAGTGGAAAAGATAAAGCTGGCTTTTAGAGAAAATAAAAGACGTTTTATAATAATCGGATGCGTTGTGCTGCTTTGTATCGTGGCAGCACTGGGCATCATTTATTTTGCCCTGCGAAACAAATCAGATATACAGGGAGAACGTCCCGGAGGAATGGGAGAGAGACAGTCGGACGGCAGTATCGTTGCCAGCGGAACGACCATGGTAGGCATGGTGGAGGATTCCTACGACATCGATTATCTGGAGGATGACCTGTACATAGAGAAAGTATATATCTCCAGTGGGGATGAAGTGAAGGAGGGCGACCCCATCTTAAAGCTCTCCGAGGATACCGTATCAGCGGGACAGAGACAGCTGGAAAAGGCAGTGACCCAGGCGGAACTGGACTATCGCAGTGGAGTGGTATCCTATAACCTGAGTAAGGTGGATGAGCAGAACACTTACGATCTCAGCATCAAAAACGGAGAACTGGCAGCCAGCGTATACGCAGATAAATTAGCTTCCATTGATGAGAATCTTACATCCCTGCAAGAACAGATCGCAGACAAACAGGAAGACATACAGGAGTATCAGGATGCCATAGACAATGATACCTATTATGATAAATATGATGTGGGATACTGGAAAAATGTCTATGAGACAAATTATGGGGTATTCAATGAACGGGTCAACGAGTGGAATCTGGCACAATATCTGGAGACCTGTGACACTGATTACAGCAGATATCAGTTTGTAAGTACCGGGGGAAACGCTTCTGGGTCAGGCAGTGCCTCTTCGGGAACAGGAAGCAGCTCCAATGGTACGGGAAGTACTTCGTCAACTGTACAGGTAAGTGGAGAAGAAAAAGAACAGTTGAATCAGATGACAACATTTCTGAAAAGAGTATATGAATATTTAGACAAATATGAAGCGGCACAGGATGCGTATGAGGCAGCGAAAAAGGATGCAGCAGTACAGCTGGAGAAATGCAAGGTGGAGCTGGAATCTCTGCAATTGCAGTTACAGGAAGCCCAGCTTACCTACGAAGCAGACCAAAATGAGGCAAAGGCGAACTATGAGTCAGCGGTAGCGGAGGCTGGCGCAGCACAGAGTACCTACAATACAGCGATTAAGAAATTAGATGAAGACCTGGAAGCAAAGCAGAATGATAAAGAGGATGCGGAGGATAACCTGGCGCACTTTGAGGAGCTGGTGGGTGATGGATATTTCAGAGCCAGCAGCAATGGCACTGCCCGTGTGGTTACCTCTCAGGCGGCAACGGACCTTACGGACGATACCATGGTCATGGCATACAGCAATCCGGATACGGTGACTGTAACGGTAGCAATCGACCAGAGCTACATTGCCCAACTGGCAATCGGAGACAAAGCAACGGTTGCCATAGAGGATCACGATGACTTTGATGCTGTCATCACACAGATACAGCCCACATCTTCCTCCACCAGCAGATCCAGCGTGACCTACAATGTGGAAGTTACCCTGGAGGGCGATGTGAGTGATCTGGATGTGAACCTTACCGCGGTGGTGACCTTCCCATCTGAATCACAGAATGCCACAGAGACAAGCGACACCGCAGATGGGATAGATAAGATAGATAGGATTGATTCATCGGCGGATATGGGTACAGTAAGTGAGAATCAATTGAGAGAAGAAGGGCTCACGAAGGAGTCAACACAGGATTCCATAGAAGTGTCAACAGAGGAACAAGTGGAGAGAACATCAGGTATACAGGCAGAGGAACAGGCGGAGAAAACATCGGGTCTACAGGCAGAGGAACAGGCGGAGAGAACATCAGGTAAACAGACAGAAGAACAAGTGGAAGAACAGACAGAGGAACAAGCGGAGAAATCATCAGGCAAACAGGCAGAGCAGGCAGGAGGTGAGCAGGAGTGAGTCCGGAAACAAAAACAGGAATGAAAGAAGAAACAAAAACAGAAATAGAAACACAAATAAAAACACAAATAAGAACAGAAGAAGCAGGAAAAACAGAGACTTCAGAAGTATCTGAAATACCAGAAATACCAGAAACATCGGATAAAGAAAGTAAGCAGAGCGGGCATACGAGCAGACATAAAAATGGACATAAGAATAGAAATAAGAATAGAAATAAGAAAAAAATCAGGCGTCTTCTAATCATTATAATCTTAATACTGGCTATGGTCGCGGCATCCTGCTACACCATATTTATCAAGCCAAAGCTGGAGGCTGACACCTATCTCTATAAGGAGAGTCCCGTGGAATTTGGAGATCTGCAGGTAGGTATCATGGAAAGCGGCTCCATCACTACCGAGGAAGAGACACAGACCTATGATCTGGATCTAGTGGAGGACAGTGAAGGGGATACGGAAAGCGATGATGATGACGTGGACATCAGCGAGTATGCCAAGTTCGAAGCAGTCTATGTGGCGGTGGGACAGCGCATTCTGGCTGGAGATCCCATCTACAAATTAAAGGAAAGTACCGTAAATAATATTCGTAAAAAGCTGGCACTGGAGGCTGCCGAGGCGGAGACAACACTGTCGGAAGCAGATATCAGCAATTCTCTGGATACGCTGGAGGCTACACATACTCAGATCAGTGATAACCTCTCAGGGGGAAGCGCACAGGGAATTTATGACATCAGTGTCGCAAAGCTGAATAATGAAGTGTCCGGTTACATCGCTTCCATCAGGGAATGCTATGCCAATATTGATACCTACAATGAAAAAATAGCAGACTATCAGCTGGATGATGACCATGATGGTATTACCAATTATGAAGAGACGAAACAGAAATATGAAGCAGCGCAGAAAAAATATCTGGATGCGGATAAAAATAATGAGCGAACCTTCGTGACGATACAGTCAGACTATATCACCAAAAAAGATACTTACGATTCCATGCTGCAGGACATTTCAGATAATGAAGATAAGGTGAAAGAGGAAGAAGACAATATCACAGATTATCTTGCAAAGATACAGGATGCACAGGCAAATGCCGGTGTGGAAGTGCTGTCAGCAAAACAGATTCTGGAGACCAATTCTCTGGCAGGCACTATTGCAGGAGATACTTATCAGTATTCTGTGGCCACAGCAGAGCAGGATGTGACAGATGCACAGTCAGACGTGGATGATGCCAATGAGAAGCTGGATGATTTCAATGCATTTGCAGGAGAGGACGGCACGATCTATGCGGAAAGTGACGGTATGGTCACTGCGGTAAATTATGAAGAGGGGGATACCCTGGAAAGCAACAGTGATCTGATCTCCTATGTGACAGAAAGCTCCATCACGCTCAGCGTGGACGTTTCCCAGGAGGACGTGGTGGATATTACTGTGGGTGACAGTGTGAATATTGCCTTTACAGCTTATCCGGACGAGAACTATGAGGGAACGGTTACGGCGATTACCACCACCGCCACCTCTGACCATGCTACCACAGTCAGCTATCCAGTCACCATCAAAGTGAAGGGGGATACATCGAAGCTATATGCAGGGATGACGGGGGATGTCACTTTTGTGACAGATCAGAAATCCCAGGTGCTCTATGTGTCCAGAAAAGCCATCGTGGAACAAAATGGAAGAACGTACGTATACACCAAGGATAAAAATGGAGAGATGACATTGACAAAAGTGACCACAGGATTTACGGATGGTGTGAATGTGGAGATCACGGATGGGCTTTCCAGGGGCGACATGGTCTACATTGCCAGTCTGGTGACAAATAGCGGAGAAAGTGAGGATGCCACAAAGGAATGAAAGAAAAGATGAAGAAAATTTTTGGCAGTAAAAAGAAAACCATTATTTTTATCTCAATAGCGGTGGCATTACTGATCATTATTTCGCTGATCATAATACTGACGAATCAAAATACCAGTGAAGTGGTCTATAAGGAAACCAGTGTGGAAAAGGGAGATTTGACTGTAGGTATCACAGAGTCTGGAACAGTGACAATTGGCACGGTGGATCAGACCTTTGATCTGGATCTCAGTGCCTTTGAAGCCAGCCAAGGAAACAGCTCGGGAAGCAGTTCGGGCAATGGAGGTGGAATGGGCGGCATGTTCCCTAATATGGGAGGAAATGCCAATTCCAGTGATTCCTCCAAAAGCTATTCCAGGGCACTGGATGTGGAAGAGGTCTATGTGACAGCAGGTCAGCAGGTGGCAAAAGGTGATCCGCTGTTCCGATTGACAAATGACAGTGTCACATCGATTCAGGAAGAATTGGAATCCGATGAAGCTTCAGCAGAATTGACCCTTGCCAAGTTACAGAATGATCAAAAGCAAAGTCGGCTGTCAGCCACCCACACCAAAGAGACCAGTGAGGCATATGCAAAGCTTGCGCAAAATGAATATCTGGTAGCAGTGGCGGAATTGCAGACAGCCATGGATGATAAGCAGAAAGAAATCGAAGATGCCACAGAGACAGTCAGCGAAAATCAGGTGAAACTTACGGAGAAAGAAAAAGAACTGACCATCGCGAAAAATGTGCTGGAGCATGCGGAATATGCAGTGGAAACAGCGGACACCGCTTATGTATACGAATATGGCAGGCAGGAAGATGCCAGAGATACGGCAAAGTCCCAGGTAGATAACCTGGAAGATGAGATCGAGGATCTCCAGGACGAGAATAAACAGTTGGAAGATAATTATCAGACCATGCTGCTGGATCTGAATGATCTGAAACGGAAACTGGAGACGGGAACCCTGGAGGCACAGAAGATCTGCAATGAGAGAACGACCACCGGAAATGATGCAGGTGAAGCATATGCGGTGGAAGTAGGCTATCTGGATGCGGCTCTTCGGGATGCACAGGATGATTATGATGACGCGGTGAATAAACTTACAGAATTTCAGGATTATATCGTGGATGACATGGTATATGCAGAGTATGATGGTGTCATCACAGATGTAAATGTGGCGAAGGACGATTCTCTAAGCTCTGCCCAGACATTGATCACACTGAATAATCAGGATGATACCACCATCACAGCCACAGTGGACAGTGATGATATAGACAATATCACGGAGGACAGCCAGATCAATATTACGGTGGATTCCTATCCGGAGACTGTATTTACAGGTTCGGTAAACGATATAGGAGATGCCACCACCAACAGCAGCACAGGAGAGATTACCTATGACGTGGAAGTGCTGATCAACGGAGATGTATCCGGATTATTTGAGGGAATGACCGGTAATGTCACCTTTATCACGAAAGAGACGAAGGAAGTTCTCTATGTATCCAACAGAGCAATAATCAGAGACGGCATCAAATCCTATGTGAAGATCAAGGATGAAGCTGGAACGATCACGGAGCAGGAAATTACAACAGGATTTTCAGATGGTGTCAACGTAGAAATTGTGGAAGGGCTTTCAGAGGGCGATGTGGTGCTGATTGAAAGTAAGGTGAGCGAATAATGAGAATCTCAGAACTTTTTCGACTGGTTTACCTGAACCTTTCACAGAATAAATTCAAGGTGATCCTCACCTCCATTGGTATTGTGGTAGGTACTGCTACCATCATGATGGTAATTGCCATAGGTACTGGTGGAAAACAGGATGTGGCGGAGCAATTCAAGAATCTCAATGCAGGGGCAATCGATATTTCCTATGAATCCACCAATAGCTCCAGCAGTTCCGGAAATAGTGGAGGCGGCTTCCCTGGTGGAGGTGGAGGTGGCTTCCCTGGCAGAAGCAGTGGAGGCGGTTTTTCTGGTGGTATGGCTGGCGGAGGTTTTCCCAGAGGCGGTTTCCCCGGTGGTAGTGGTGCAGATGATCGTATCAACCAGGAGGATGTAAGTCTTACGGAAGATGACATGGATGATCTTCAGGTATTTGTTCCGGGGCTGTCCGATGCCACCATCTCTTTCTCCACAAAGGCGGATTGTGATGGAGGGGAATTGGAGGATACCACAAGCTTCACCATAGCAGGAGTGAAAGATAACTATGCAACTCTGAGTAACATGACTTTGTCCATGGGAGAATTTCTCACAGAGGAAAATGAGACCAACAAAGAAAAAGTATGCGTACTGGGCTACAACACTGCACTGGAAATATTTGGAAGTGGCTATGATGCCTATGATGGAACAGTTTATATTGATGACAGACCATACACCGTAAGCGGTGTTCTGGAGGAAATGGGAACCGTGTCGTCTGGCATCAGCCCGGATGAAGCAATCTTCATTCCTTATGCTACAGGTGTGAAATATTTAACAGGTGATGAGGTTAGTCCAACGATTACCTTAATCGCAGAGGACGTGAATAATGTAGACACCATCAAATCTTATGTGACAGATGTATTACTGGATTCTTATCCCAATTCAGAATTTACCATTACAGATGCAGGCAGCAAGATGGAAGCAGCCATGGCAAGTAATGACACCTTGACCATGCTCCTCATCGCCATGGCAGTTATCGTATTTATCGTGGGTGGTATCGGTATCATGAATGTATTGTTCGTGTCCGTGAAGGAGAGAACCAATGAGATCGGTATCCTAAAGGCACTTGGCTGTAAACAGTCCGATATCCTGAAAGAATTCGTATTTGAGGCAAGCTGCATCAGCTTGATCGGTGCCCTTATGGGTGTGATGATCGCCCTGGGAATTACCCCCATCATCGAGAGATTTTCCGTGACCGTAGTCCTGTCCGTGAGCGGAGCCATCATCTCCCTTCTCTTCGGCGTACTCACAGGCACCATATTTGGATTCTATCCGGCATACAAAGCATCCAAACTTATACCAATTGTAGCATTGAACCAGGAGTAGAAATGAGGACCAAGATTGAAAAAAGAGAAAAATAACCGGCAAAAAAATGAAAATGAAATAAAAAATGAAATTCCAGATTCTGCTATGGAGCTTCTCATATCCAGAGAAACCCCGGAGTCAGAGCGGGACTTCCTCAGTGAAGAGGAACTGAAGGCAGCAGCGGTGGATGTCCCGGAGGAACTGGTGGAAAGCTTATATGAGGATGACACATCTGCAGAGAAGGATTCTGACCCGACGGAGGATATATCAACAGATGCGATGGATGAGGAACAGCATTCTACCACCGAGAAGGTAGTAGCAGGAGAAAGTATCGGCATCAAGGAAGGGGAACGCATCGGTTTGGGACTCCGTAGCATGCAGACCCAGGCGGAACTGGAAAAAAAGAAAAAGAAGAAAAGAAGGAAGCTGCTGATTTTCCTACTTGTGCTCATACTGGTTATCTGTGGTGCCGTTGGATTTTATCTGAAAAAGCAGGCAGATGCTAAGGCAGATACAGTGGAGTCCAGCGAGGATGTAGTACCTGCTGAAAATCAGGAGCTGATTATCGGTCAGATTACCTCTATTCAGGGAAATGAGATTACCTACGATCTGGTGGAGGAGGATGCTTCGGAAAACAGTACAGAAGAACGTGCGGGAGCAGCATCATCTGCATCCTCCGAAAATATGCAAGGTGGAGAGATGCCTGATATGAGCAGTGACGACACGTCTGATAGGAGTACTGGTAATATGACCAGTGGCGATATGCCAGACATGTCCAGTGGTGCTATGCCTGATATGGGTGGTGAAGAAGGTACTACAGATGCAGCGATGCCTGCACCCTCCATGCTTGTTACCAAGACCTATCATTCTCTTGGAAAAGAACCCTGTGAGACCATGATACCGGTAGGAACAGATGTGGTTACAAAGCTTGGAACCACCACAAGCTTTGCCCGCCTTGCCACTGGTGATGTGGTACAGATGCTCATGGAGAGGGACGGAGATGATAAAGTAATCATCAAAATGTGGATTGTGGGATAGCAACGAGGAAAAGGGATGCTTCTCATGCTTGCATGAAGAAGCAGAGATTTGACGAGTGCAACTCCATGAATGAAGCCGCAGGCGAAATGAATGGAGTCTTGCGGGAAGCGCAAGGCTATCCCGCGAATGTATATTTAGGAGGAAAGGATTCTTAATTATGATAGATATTAAAAACCTGAATAAAGGCTATATGCTGGGAGAGGAATACCTGCCCATCTTGAAAAATATCAATTTTCATGTGGATGAAGGAGAATTCGTGGCAATTCTGGGTCCCTCCGGTTCTGGTAAGACCACCTTCATGAATGTGATCGGCTGTATGGATATCTCAGATTCCGGTGAGTACTATCTGGATGGACTTTCCATTCATGAGATGCCGGAGGAGCAGCTCACTGAGATTCGCAATAAAGAGATTGGATTTATTTTCCAGAATTATCAGTTGATCTCCACCTATACAGTCTTACAGAACATTATCATGCCCCTGCTCATGCGTGGCATGGATCACAGATCAGCGGAGGAACAGTGTATGGAAACTATAAAACTTCTGGGCATTGACCACCGTCTGGATCATAAGCCATCCGAACTGTCAGGTGGACAGAAACAGCGTGTATCCATTGCCAGAGCCATGGCGGGTAATCCCGCGATTCTCCTGGCGGATGAACCCACAGGCGCACTGGACACCAACAGTGGTAAGGAAGTACTGAAACTGTTCCAGGAACTGAACGCCATGGGACACACCATCGTCATGATCACCCATGATCTCAAGGTAGCGCAGTCTGCAAAGAGAATCTGCAAGATCGTGGACGGACGATTATCGGAATATAGCGTGAGATAATGTATGAAGCGGATATTTTATTGAAAAGCGGACAAAAATACATGATTTTATGTTTGAAAATCGGACAAAAACAAGCTGAATTCATATTGAAAAACGGACAAAACATTGATACTTCTAAATTTTTGTGGCATACTGTAATAAATAAAAGAAAATAGCAGTATGCGCAAGGAGTGTATGATGTTAAAGAGAAAAATAGAAAATAAAATAGAAAAATTTTTCAAAACACAGAAAAAGGCGCTTCTGATAACCGGAGCAAGACAAATAGGAAAGACATATAGCATTCGCCAATATGCAAAGAAAACGAAAAAGAGATTTGTGGAAATTAATTTTTTGGAGAATGAAAATGCCAGACAACTGTTTGAAGGAGCAAAAAACAGCAAAGAGATTTTGATCCGTATTTCAGCCTTAACGGATGTTCCGCTGGAAAAGGGAAATACACTTATATTTTTTGATGAGGTGCAGGAATGTAAGGAGATTGTAACTGCTATTAAGTTTCTTGTAGAGGAGAGCAGCTATCAATATATTTTAAGTGGTTCCCTCTTGGGTGTGGAATTAAAAGATATTCGATCTGTACCTGTGGGCTACATGGATATTATGGAAATGTTTCCCATGGATTTTGAGGAATTCTGCATGGCAAATAGAGTATCAGAGAATATGATTCAGATGCTGCGAGGATGCTTTGCCAATAGAGAACAGGTGGATGCCCTGATCCATAATAAAATGATGGAAATATTTCGTCTCTATCTGATTGTAGGGGGGATGCCAGATGCTGTAGAAACGTTTGTGCGCACCAATGATTTGAGACAGGTAGATGGAATTCAGAAAGGAATTAATCGCCTCTATAAAAAAGACATTGCCAAATATGATCCCGATAATAAATTATATCTGGAAGAAATCTTTATGCTGATTCCAAGCGAACTAAATGATAAAAACAAAAGATTTATTTTAAAGAATCTCAATGAAAATTTTAAATTTTCCAGGTACGAAAATAGCTTCCTATGGCTGAAAGAGGCAGGAGTTGCCCTGCCGGTTTACTGCGCGTCAGAACCTGTCATTCCACTGCTGTTATCAAGGTCGACCAATTTGTTTAAACTATTTTCCGGTGATGTGGGACTTTTGGCATCCATGTATATGAATGGTCTGCAGCTTAAGATACTAAATCGTGAAAAGGATATTAATTTTGGAGCTGTTTATGAAAATGCAGTGGCGCAGGAACTTCGTGCGCATGGATTTGAAGTATATTATTATAATAACAGAAAACAGGGTGAACTGGATTTCGTGGTAGAGTATCAGGGTCAGGTGCTTCCCCTGGAGATTAAATCAGGAAAAGACTATACCAGACATGTGGCATTAAATAACGTTTTGAAAATAGAAAATTATGGAATTCATGAAGCGATGGTATTTTCCAATGAAAATGTGTCCGTTCATGGTAAAACCATCTATTATCCAATCTATTTCATTATGTTTTTAGAGAAAGAAGAACAAATTGATAAGATGATATATACTCCCGATTTCAGTATCTTACAATCGTAAAAAGTAATTCCCACAAAGAAGCCTAAAAATTTCGATTTACTGTGCAGATGGAGTAAAATAAAAGAAAAATTTTGTCACTAAAAAATGATACTGGCTCACTTTAAAGTGAAGGGGCTGTGGTATTAGCTGATTATAAATCAAGCTAATGCCACAGCCCCTTTTTGGATAAAAGATTCAGTACTTGACAAAGAAAAAAGAAGGAGATATTATATATGATATAAATCGTATCCAATATCCAATATATAATATCCAACAAAAAGAAAAGGAGGAATACCAAATGAGAATAGCAATAGGGTGTGATCCAAATGCAAAGGACGCAAAAGAACAGATCATGAAGTATATTGAGAAAAAGGGTTATGGAACAGTAGAGGATTTTGGAAGTGATGATCCAATCTATGCAAACACTGCCATAAAGGTGGCTGAGAGTGTGGCAGCCAGGAAATATGATCGTGGAATCTTAGTATGTGGAACAGGAATTGGTGTGTCTATTGCTGCTAATAAAGTGAAGGGAGCATATGCAGCACTTTTATCAGATGTGTATTCTGCTGAGAGAGCCAGATTAAGTAACGATGCCAATATTGCATGTATGGGAGCATTCACTACAGGAGAAAAAGTACGTGAGCTGATGACAGATGTATTTTTATCAAATGAATTCGTACAGGGCTGTTCATCACAACCGAAGGTAGATGCATTTGTACAGTATGATAATGCAAGATAGGGAGAGCACTATGAAAAAATTGTATTTTGGAAGTAATTTGAAGATGTATAAGGGAATAGAAGAGACAAAGGTATATTTGGAGAAACTCTGTGACAATACAAAGGATCTTTCAAGAGAAGAAATAGAACTGTTTATTATTCCGTCGTACACATCTCTACCAGATGCAGTAAAGTCTGTAAATCAACAGATGGTCAGACTTGGAGCACAGAATATGGGATGGGAAGACCAGGGTCAGTTCACAGGAGAGATTTCGCCATGTATGCTGGAGGAACTGGGACTGCAATTGGTAATGGTAGGCCATTCTGAGAGAAGACATGTCTTTGGAGAAAAAGATATCGAAGAAAACAAAAAAGTCAAAGCGGCATTGAAACACGGATTTACAACATTGCTATGTGTGGGAGAGACAGCAGAGGAAAAGGAATATGGTATTGCCACAGAGGTTCTTCGAACGCAGCTGAAAGTGGGTTTGCATGGTATTGATTCATCCCGGATATCGCAGCTTTGGGTGGCATATGAACCGGTATGGTCCATTGGGGTGAACGGTATTCCGGCATCTGCTGAATATGCAGAGGTAATTCATAAGGTTATTAAAGAGACCTTATTCGATATTTTTGGTGAAGCGGCGGAAGAGATCCCAGTGCTGTATGGTGGAAGTGTAAATCCTCAAAATGCCAGGCAGTTGATCATACAGCCTTCTATAGATGGACTATTTGTGGGAAGAGCAGCATGGGATGCGGACAAATTTGATAGACTTATTCGTGAAGCCAAGTATGCCTTTGATAATAAATAGTAAAAATGCACAAAAATGTACGGAATAACTTGTAAAATTATACATGTTGACAAAAGATCTTATCCAATATAAGATGGAATTACAGTAAATCGTATCCAATATACGATATCCATTATACAAAAGGAGGACGGAAGTCAATGAAAGAGAAAAAAAGTTTTTTTAAACTCATGCAGAAAGTCCCAGGGGGATTGATCATTGTCCCAATGCTCATAGGTGTTCTGGGGAACACATTTATTCCGGGCGTGCTGGAAATTGGTGGTTTTACCACAGGGATGTTTAAAACAGGCACCGCATGTCTGCTGGGAATGTTTCTTCTGCTCAACGGAGCATCCATTAATGTGAAAAAAATCGGGATGCCTCTTTACAAAGGAGCTGTATTAACAGCAATGAAATTTATATTTGGTGTTGCTTTTGGACTAATCGTATCGAAAGTGTGCGGGGCAGCAGGATTTGCAGGTATTACACCCATGGCAATTATCGCAGCATTGACCAATTCTGCCGGAGGCTTGTATCTGGGTCTTGCACAGCAGTACGGGGATGAGACAGACGCGGGAGCAATTTCCATATTATCTTTAAATGATGGTCCGTTTTTCACAATGATCGCCATGGGAACTGCGGGAATGGCATCTATACCATTTAATTCTTTTGTTGCAACACTGATTCCTCTGATTATTGGAATTATCTGGGGAAATCTGGATGAGACGTTCCGTAAAGTAGCAGCAGATGCAATGCCGATCATTACATTTTTCATGATGATTCCAATCGGTGCAGGCATGAGTCTTTTAAGTCTTGCACAGGGTGGTATGGCAGGAATTCTTTTAGCAATGATATCAGCACTGACAGCGTTTTTATACTTTTTCGTCTATCAGCTTTTATTGCCGAAGAATAAACGAAATGCAATGGGAGCAGCAATCGGTACAACAGCAGCAAATGCAACGAGTGTACCGGTATCTGTAGCAGAAGTAGATCCTTCTCTGGCACCATATGCAGGCGTAGCAACAGCGCAGGTAGCTGTAGCAGCTATTATCACAGCATTTACAGCGCCTATCATTACTTCCTTCTGTGATAAACAGATGCGTAAGAAAAAATCAGGAATCTATTCAGAGGAAGCTCAGAAAGAAGCAGCGAAAGAGTCAAAATAAAAGAGTCCCAATAAAAGATTTATAAAGAGCGATAAGCAATGAAACATAAAAACATATATTAATATGAAGAAAGAGAGGACATTATTATGTCATTAACAATCAGACCACTTAACTCAGGATACATCCCAACAAAGCCATTAGAGTACTGGTACCATTTTTCCTGTAAAAAATATGTGGAGAAAATGGGAATCAATAACGAATCAGATCAGTTACCGGATTTTACATTCTTAATCGAAGGTGGAGATCAACTGATTCTGGTAGACACAGGAATGTCATGGACAGAGCATGCAGATAAGTATCATCATGGTCCATCTCTCCAGAGACCAGGTGTAGATGATATAGAATCCCGTCTTGCCCAGGTAGGTTACAAACCATCTGACGTTGATATTGTACTATTTACACATTTGCACTGGGATCACATTTTCTACCTTGAAAAATTTACCAAGGCGCGTTTTATCTGTAACGAAGTAGAATGGGATTATGCACATAATCCAGTACCCCTTCACTACAAATCCTACTGCAGACCTATTATTGCAAAGGATGGCGATGTGACCTGTGGAAATGAATTTATCGCACCATACGATCAGAAAGGTGTATTTGAACGCTTTGAAACTGTAAAAGGAGAGGCTGAGATCGCACCAGGTGTCAGCGTATACGAATCCTTTGGACACTGCCCAGGTCATATGACAATCGTGGTAGAGACAGAAGATGGTCCATATTTCTGTGTAGGTGATTCGGTATTTGTTATGGGTAACATTGATGCACCGGAAGATATGCAGAAAGAGCTTCACTACGATATCTGTCCTCCAGGACGTTATGTTGATATTGTGGCAGCATGGAAAACACTCCGTGATACCATTCGCCGTTGTAAAGAGGCAAATGTTGATCCTCATAAACATTTATTGCTTGCTCATGATATCATGTTATCAGCAGCAGTTGAAAAATATGAGGGAAGCCACAGCAATCAGATTCCTGTAATTGGTAAAAAAGACACAGATTTCGTATATGATGAATATAAGACGGCAATCATTGCAAAGGATGCTGAAAAAGCAGCAAAGAAAGCAGAAAAAAAATACTTAAGTTTTAGCTAAAACGAATTAGAAGAATAGTTACTGATAAAATTGTGTGAAGATTATCTGACAGGGTAATCTTCACAAACTTTATAAAGAAAAATAAGGTGAACGGTATGAAGACGATAGCGATTATAGAAAGCTGTGATACAAAATATAAAGAAGCAAAATTTATCAAGGATTTTATTGAAGCACAGGAGCTCAGGGGACTTGTCATTAATACAGCTACAGGTCCATCAGTATCTTACAATTTTGATGTTTCCAGAGAAGAAGTAGCAGAAGATTATGGAACACCCTGGTCAGAGATGGAACCAAAGACAAAGGGAGAGAAAATTGACTATATGAAGGATGCAGTGGCAGCATATGTGGGAAAATTATATGCAGAAGGTAAGATTGATGGAATCATATCTGTTGGTGGATTGCAGAATACTGTAATGGCTGCAAATGCCATGCAAAGACTTCCAATCGGATTTCCCAAAGTCATGGCTACCACCGTTGCCAGTGGTACCAGAAAGTTTGAACTTGTAGTAGGAGATAAGGACATTACGGTCATGCCCGCCATCTGTGATTTTACAGGACTGAACATCGTTACCAGACAAGTTATCTCCAATGCCTGTGCCTGCTGTGTTGGGATGGTAAAATATGCAGGAAATATATTGGAAAAGGGTAAAAAACCAGTTGTAGCAGTGACACTGATGGGTGTTACCAATCGTGGGGCAGAGGCAGCAGTGGAGGCTCTGGAAAAAGCAGGACTTGAGGTCATCGGTTTCCATGCCACAGGAGTAGGTGGGGCTACTATGGAGAACATGGCAGCAGACGGTCTGGTAGACGGAATTTTGGATCTCACATTACATGAACTTACCAGCGAATATTTTGGAGGCGGATTCTCTTATGGAGAAAAAGCAAACATTCGTCTCGTAAAGTCTGTAGAAAAAAATGTGCCACTGGTAATCAGTCTGGGTGGATTAGACTTCGTGGATTTCAGTACAAATGAGCTTCCAGATCATATGGAAAAGAGAAAATATATGCTGCATAATGCGAACACTGCACATATCAAGATCCTTCCAGAAGAGGCAGAGGCATTGGGAAAAATTCTGGCAGAGCGCTTAAGCAAGGTGAATTATTCCATAAAGCTTCTGATTCCTACCAAAGGAATGCGTCACAATACGGAGAGTGGAGAAGAATTATATGGACCGGAAATCGACAATGTACTGATCCGTACTATTATCAGCAATGTGAATGATAACGTGGAAGTTATCGTGATTCCACACAATCTGGACACTCCGGAATTTGGATTAAAGGCAGCATATTACATCGTGGAAGAGATGAAACAACAGGGAAAACTTCCAGCAGACATAAATATTTAAAAAGATAAAAAGCAACAGAAAGAAAAATAGTAAAAGGAGAAGAATCAGATTATGACACCTGAATTAATGAAGATTGCAGAAAATCTTGTGATTGCAAGCAAAAGGGCATATAATAGAGGAATACAAACAGGAAGTGGCGGAAATGTCAGCGCAAGGATTCCCGGTACGGATACCATGCTCGTAAAAGCCAGTGGCGGCTCTCTGGGAGATTGCACACCGGAAAGTTTTCTGATTACTGATTTTGAAGGAAATTTAATCGAAGGAAGCGGAAAACCCACAAGAGAAGCTTTTTTACATGGATACATTTATAAGGTAAGACCAGATGTAAATGCAGTCGTACATGTGCATTCACCCTATGCAATCGGATATTCTTCCACAAAGAAAGATCTTCCATTGATAACATGGCACTCGCAGCTGAAAAATCCAGCACCTTACCCAACGTTGGATGTACATGCGGCCATGGTACGTCCGGAGGATGTGGACATGGTAAAAGAGATGTTTGAAAAGACACCCGCGATTAAGGCATTTTTATTGGCAGATCATGGTGTGGTCGCCATGGGCAGGGATGCAGTATTGGCAGAGCATGAGGCAGAACTCGTAGAGGAAACTGCGCAGGTTACATTTTTAAATAAGCTTGCTGAAAAGATTGGTTTGTAAATATTTAGAAAGTAAAGTGTAGATAGTATGAGTAAACGAGTGACAATGAATCAGAGCGATTCGGCAACAATATTGCAGAGAGATACACTCCCCATGCAGATTCTCAGCACATTGATGGACTGGATCATGGATGGCAAATTAAAAATGGGTGAAAAACTGAATACGGAGGAAATTGCAAGACAGCTGGGTGTCAGTCGGATGCCTATTCGAGAAGCTTTGAACAGTTTGGAAAAGATGGGACTTGCAGAATCAGTTCCTTATGTAGGAGTGAGACTGGTATCATTGACCCAGGAGGATGTCTTGCAGATATACCTCATGAGAAGAGAGCTGGAGCCACTGGTGGCAGAGAGGGCATGCACGAATATTACAGATGACACCCTGCGGGAGATTCAGCAGATTCACCAGGAATACATACAGATCATACGTGAACCGGAACTGGATGCGAAAAAGTTATATCTGCAAAATCGAAAATTTCATTTTGCAATATACTCCATCAGTGGAATGGACCGCATTTGTGCCGTAATAGAATCCCTCTGGGATACGCTTTCCTTTTTCAAGTTGATCTACGGCAGAAATGTAATTCATATTGGAGGTGTGGAGCAGATGATCATGGAGCATCAACGTTATGTGGATGCACTTGAGAAAAGGGATTCGGAGGCACTGAAAAAATTGCTGCATGGAACATTGGAGAAAAGAATATCCGGTATTTCAGCGGAAATTGACTATTATACACTGTAGAGGAGTTCATATGAAAGTTGAAAAGATAAGTAATATTTCGGAATTTTTTAAAGTAGTAGATACCTGCAAAGGCAGAGTAGAGTTATTGACCGGAGAGGGAGACCGCCTTAATCTGAAGTCAAAATTGTGCCAGTACCTGTCAATGGTACAGATATTTTCCCAATCTGAAGATTTACATTTGGAAATTGTAGCAAGTGAGGATGAAGATTTACAAAAGATTTCCAAGTTCTTCATGGAGAATAAATAAAATTCTAAATAATATTATAAAACAGCCAGGAACACCACAGGATATGTGGTGTTTTTTGCAGTAATTTTTAAGAGTTATTTTTTTTCAGTAGGAATTGTTGAATGGAATTTTGCATTGTGCTATAATTAATCGATTATGCGAAAGGATGAATGGGTGACGAAATGAAGGCATTTTTAATATTGGAAGATGGCACTGTTTTTGAGGGAACTCACATAGGTGCGTCAAAAGAAATTATTAGTGAAATAGTTTTTAACACGTCTATGGCGGGGTATCTGGAAGTACTTACAGATCCATCATATGCAGGACAAGCGGTATGTATGACTTATCCGTTAATTGGCAATTATGGTATTTGTAAGGAAGATATGGAATCCCGAAAGGCTTGGCCGGATGGATTTATTGTGAGAGAATTATCAAGGATTCCCAGCAATTTCCGATGCGATGGCACGATTCAGGAGTTTCTCGAGAAACAGGATATTCCGGGAATCGCAGGGATCGACACCAGAGCGCTGACTAAGATCTTGCGTGAAAAAGGTACGATGAATGGCTGCATTACCTGTAATGAGTCATACAAGTTAGATGAGATTATTCCAAGACTAAAAGCCTATACTACCGGTAAGGTAGTGGAAAAAGTGACCTGTGCACATAAATATGAGATAAAAGGTTCCGCTTCTCTGGAGGAGAACGGACCAATCTCCGGTAGCGTAGTTTATACGGGAGATAAAGAGAAAAAACCTTCCCTGGTACGTGAACTGAACGGAAAAGGGAAAAAAGTTGCCCTGCTGGATCTTGGGGCGAAAGATAATATTGCAGCATCTCTGGCAAAAAGAGGTTGTGATGTTACCATCTATCCAGCCCTCACCAGTGCAGCCGAGATCATTGCGGATGCACCTGACGGAATCATGTTAAGTAATGGACCTGGAGATCCAAAGGAATGTACTTCCATTATTTCTGAAATCAAAAAATTGTACGATACCCAGATCCCGATTTTTGCAATTTGTTTAGGACATCAGTTGATGGCACTTGCCACTGGAGCTGATACTTATAAGATGAAATATGGACACCGAGGCGGCAATCATCCGGTGAAAGATCTGGCAACTAACAAAGTTTACATTTCCTCACAGAATCACGGTTATGTGGTGGACACAGAGAAGCTGGACGCATCCGTTGCCACACCGGCATTTATCAATGTGAATGATGACACCAACGAGGGACTAAGCTATACCGGCAAAAATATTTTTACCGTACAGTTCCATCCGGAAGCATGTCCCGGACCACAGGATTCCGGATATTTATTTGATCGATTTATTAAGATGATGGAGGTGACGAAAAATGCCTAAGAATCCCAATATTAAAAAAGTATTAGTGATTGGCTCCGGTCCTATTGTAATAGGACAGGCGGCAGAATTTGACTATGCTGGCACACAGGCATGTCGTTCCCTGAAAGAAGAAGGAATCGAAGTGGTACTGGTGAACTCCAACCCTGCCACGATCATGACGGATAAAGAGATCGCCGATAAGGTATATATCGAACCATTGACCATTCGTGTGTTGGAGCAGTTGATCGTCAAAGAGAAACCGGACAGTATCCTTCCTACACTGGGAGGACAGGCTGGTCTGAACCTGGGCATGGAATTGGCAGAAAAAGGAATCCTGGATAAATATGGTGTGAAACTCATTGGTACCACACCGGAGACCATTAAAAAAGCGGAGGATCGTCTGGAATTTAAAGAGACCATGGAGAAGATTGGAGAGCCATGCGCACCGTCTCTTGTGGTGGAGGATATTCCGGCAGGAGTGGAATTTGCGAAAAAGATCGGTTATCCCGTAGTGCTTCGTCCTGCTTATACCTTGGGTGGAAGCGGCGGCGGTATCGCCCACAATCAGGTAGAACTGGAAGAGATCCTGGAAAATGGTCTGCGTCTCAGCCGTGTGGGACAGGTACTGGTAGAGCGTTGTATCGCAGGCTGGAAAGAGATCGAATACGAAGTAATGCGTGATGCCAACGGCAACTGCATTACCGTATGTAATATGGAAAATATTGATCCTGTTGGCGTACATACAGGTGACAGTATCGTTGTGGCACCTTCACAGACATTGGGAGATAAAGAGTATCAGATGCTCCGAAGCTCTGCATTAAATATTATCAGCGAGTTGAATATTACAGGTGGATGTAATGTGCAGTATGCCCTTCATCCTACCAGTTTTGAATATTGCGTTATCGAGGTAAACCCTCGTGTAAGCCGTTCCTCCGCACTGGCATCCAAAGCTACCGGATATCCAATTGCCAAGGTGGCAGCGAAGATCGCCCTGGGATACACCCTGGACGAGATCAAAAATGCAATTACCCATAAAACATATGCAAGTTTTGAACCGACCCTTGACTATTGTGTCGTGAAGATTCCAAGACTTCCCTTTGATAAGTTCATCACAGCCAAGAGAACCCTTACCACACAGATGAAAGCCACCGGTGAGGTCATGAGTATCTGTACGAACTTTGAGGGTGCTTTGATGAAAGCCATCCGTTCTCTGGAACAGCATGTGGATTGCCTGAGAAGCTATGATTTTACAGACCTCACCAAAGAGGAACTGCTGGAGAGACTGAAAATTGTGGATGATCAGAGGATCTATGTGATCGCAGAGGCAATTCGCAAAGGGATCGATTATGATACCATCCATGAGATTACCATGGTAGACCATTGGTTCATCGATAAGATCGCTATCTTGGTAGAGATGGAGGATGCCCTTGAGAAAGGACCATTGACAGTAGCCTTATTGAGGGAAGCCAAGAGAATCGAGTTCCCTGATAATGTCATCGCAAGACTTACCGGCAAGAAAGAGGATGACATCAAGAGGATGCGTTATACGAATCAAATCACCGCATCCTTTAAGATGGTAGATACCTGTGCCGCAGAGTTCGAGGCCAGCACACCCTACTACTATTCCTGTTTTGACGGGGAGAATGAAGCCACGAAGACCAATCCACCGAAGAAGGTACTGGTACTGGGTTCCGGCCCTATCCGTATCGGTCAGGGTATCGAATTTGATTACTGTAGTGTTCACAGTACCTGGGCATTCAGTAAGGAAGGCTATGAGACTATTATCGTCAACAACAATCCGGAGACTGTAAGTACAGATTTTGATATCGCAGATAAATTGTATTTCGAGCCCTTGACACCGGAAGATGTGGAGAATATCGTCAATATCGAGAAACCGGATGGAGCAGTGGTACAGTTCGGTGGACAGACAGCCATTAAACTCACAGAAAGCCTCATGAAGATGGGTGTTCCCATTCTGGGCACCAGCGCAGAGAATGTAGACGCAGCGGAGGACAGAGAACTCTTTGATAAGATCCTGGAAGAATGTAAGATTCCAAGACCTTCAGGGGGAACTGTATACACAGCGGAGGAAGCCAAAAAAGTTGCCAACAGATTAGGCTATCCGGTGTTAGTTCGACCTTCCTACGTACTGGGCGGGCAGGGCATGCAGATCGCTATCTGTGATGATGAAGTGGAAGAATTCATGGAAATCATCAACAGAATTGCACAGGATCATCCTATTTTAGTAGATAAATACCTCATGGGTAAGGAAATCGAAGTGGATGCGGTATGCGACGGAACAGATATCCTGATTCCGGGTATCATGGAGCATATTGAGAGAGCCGGCGTGCATTCCGGAGACAGTATCTCCGTCTATCCGGCACAGACCATCAGCAGTCATGTGAAGGACACCATCGCAGAGTACACCAGACGTCTTGCCAAATCCCTTCATGTCATCGGACTGATCAATATCCAGTTCATCGCAGTGGGCGAGGATGTGTATGTAATCGAAGTTAATCCACGTTCTTCCCGTACCGTACCTTATATCAGTAAGGTCACAGGCATTCCCATCGTGGATCTTGCCACACAGGTCATCATCGGTAAGACCATCCGTGAGCTGGGCTATGAACCAGGTCTCCAGCCAGAAGCAGATTACATCGCTGTGAAGATGCCGGTGTTCTCCTTTGAGAAGATCAGAGGAGCAGAGATCAGCCTTGGACCGGAGATGAAGTCTACCGGTGAGTGCCTTGGTATCGCGAAGACCTTCGATGAGGCATTATACAAAGCATTTTTAGGTGCTGGTATTGACCTTCCCAAATATAAACAGATGATCATCACGGTGAAGGATGCGGACAAGGGAGAGGCAATCGAACTTGGTCGTAAATTTGAGAAGATCGGATATACCATCTACGCTACCAGAAGTACCGCAGCAGCCCTGCAGGAAGCTGGCGTAAAAGCCCGTAAGGTCAATAAGATCAATCAGGAATCTCCTACCGTAATGGATCTGATCCTGGGTCATAAGATCGACCTTGTCATTGATACACCTACACAGGGACGTGATAAGACCAGAGATGGATTCATGATTCGTAGAACAGCCATTGAGACAGGTGTGAACTGTATCACCTCTCTGGATACTGCCAATGCGTTGGCCACCAGCCTTGCAGATGTGAAATCCCATCAGTTGAATCTGATCGATATTGCATCCTTGTAGGACAGGCATATGTTTGCAGTGAATTGTTACTGTTCACAGATAAATCTGTTCCAGTAACGCCGCCAGCCCATTTTTAAATCATCTTCGATGATGGGACTGGCTCATGGTTATATTTACTTGATTGGCGCATAGCTTGACAGCAGGTGTCAAGCTTGCGAGTGAACAGTAACGTGAATTTTTCATATAAAATAAAAAGAATAAGAACGTTTGATAATTCAAAAAGAATCGTATATACTATGTATATATGAAAGGAGGCGGTAGTATGCTGGCGCAGGTAAAAGCATGGGGAAATGGACAAGGAGTCAGATTTTCCAAAGAATTGTTAGATACCATAGGCGTTCACCTTGATGAATTTTTGAATGTAGAAGTCAAAAATGGAAGTATTGTCTTATCAAAGACATATAAGCATAAAACTCTGGAAGAAAGAACTGCTGAATTTCAGGGGAAAATAGGACCGTATGAAGAATTTCAGTGGGGAGATGCCAAAGGAAGGGAACAGTGGTAAGCCGGAATGAATGAACTGATACAAGGAGATGTTTTGTCCATAGAGAGAATCAATACTCCCGTACTTGTGGTCAGTAAGACTTTTTTTAACAGGACAGAACAGATTATTGCGTGTCCCATTTTACCTAAAGCATCAGAAGACCCATTGCATATACCAGTTACTACAAAGGATATGCAGGGGATTGTTTTGTGTGAACAGATGAAGTTATTAGATTTACGGGTCAGAGGATATCAGAAAAAGTCAGAATTAGAAATGGAAGATATCATGAATATTACAGATGCAATCCAAAGTATTTTTGATTATTATCCCTTTGGCTGATAGAAGAAAATGTTAGATATGGTAGAAAAGGCAGATTACAGAAAATGTAGTCTGCCTTTTCTGCATGCTCCCCGCTAATTTTCTCATTAATACACGCATTTTGGAGCAGCGTGCGATTGACAGGGCAAGTTGCGAATGCTATGCTGATAGTAGGAATATTGCGTGTAACAGAAGGCTGGCGGTTGCTGTCAGGCCGTAAGGTATGGTGGTGTAGAAGGAGGGATTCTATGTTTCATGAGATTAGTTTTAAGTCCTATGATGAGAGAACCATGATCCAGGGGTGGATCTATCTGCCCGTTGGAAAGGCAAAAGGCGTGGTACAGTTAGTGCACGGTCTGGGAGAGCATTCCAGGAGATATCTGCACATGATAGGAAGCTTCAATGAAGCAGGATATATCGTGGCAGCGGACGATCATGTGGCACATGGCAAAACAGCCACGGTGTCTGGAAACTGGTCTGACTGGGGCGATAAGGGTTACCGCACCATGATGGAGGATGAACAGACGTTACGAACACTGGTACAGGAGAAATATCCAGAGCTTCCTTACTTTATGTTCGGGCACAGCATGGGTTCCTTCATCGTGAGAGATCTGGTGTCAGAATATGGAGCAGGTATTTCGGGTATTACCATCTGTGGTACCTGTGGAAAGTTCCGTAACGTGGATGCAGGAATTGCAGTGCTGGAGAAGGTAGTAGAAGAGGGAAAAGGAGAATCCTGCGATGGAGAGTATACGGCAGAGCTCCTGGGCTGGATGAATGAACGATGCGATGATGTGACCATCGGTAATGAATGGATCTGCCATGATCCTTACGTATGCCGCGACCATGCGGAAGATCCGTTCAACAGCTTTACCAAATCCACCACCAATCGTTCTACCCTGTATTTTGCCCAGATGATGAAGAATATAGAAGGGACAGCCTGGGCGGAGAAAGTACCAAAGGAACTTCCAATCTATAACATTGGCGGAGATCAGGACCCTGTGGGAGAGTACGGAAAAGGAATCTATGAAGTGGCCAACTGGCTGTGGAGTACAGGACATGTGGTAAAGACCAAAGTGTACAGTGGCTATCGCCATGAGATTCATAATTATAAGGAAATCAGAGAAGAGGTAGAGCAGGGCGTTATTTCCTTCATGAATGACAACCTGTAGTACGGTTATCCTATGGTGGGAACAGGTTGTATTTCCAGTGGTTTTGTGATACTCTATGTTTCGTAGAATTTTATGTCATTTCCCATGAATGATAGAAGATGCGGCGGTCTGCAATCCAGGAATTGTTGTATAGCGGCAGACATGTACGGATTGTAGATGTTCACAAAATAGTGGATATAAGTGAGAATCAGATGAAAAATTACCAAAAAGAATTAGAGGCGGTTTTAGACAAACTGCCAGATCACAATAGAACGTTATTTTTACATAGCTGCTGCGCACCCTGCAGCAGCTATGTCTTAGAGTATCTAAGCCAGTATTTTCAGATAACGGTGTACTATTATAATCCCAATATCTCTGCGAAAGAGGAATACGACAAGCGTGTCATAGAACAGAAGCGTCTTATCAGGAAGATGAATGAGAAAATAAGGGAACAGGAATCAGGGAAAGGAAAATCACAGAAACTGAAATTAGAATCGAAATCAGAAACGAAATCAGAAAATCTCGGGAATTCTTCGATACATCACAATCCTATCCGGTTCCTGGAAGGCACTTATGAGCCGGACAGATTCTATGAAGTGATAAAAGGTCTGGAACACTGCAGGGAAGGTGGGGAACGCTGCGAAAAATGTTTTCGCCTTCGTTTGGAACAGACAGCCCGGGAGGCGCGTGAAAGAGGTTTCGATTATTTTACCACCACCCTTACCATCAGCCCTTTAAAAAATGCCGAGCTATTGAATCAGATAGGCATACAGATATGTGAGCAATGGAAGCTACAATATCTACCTTCGGATTTTAAAAAGAAAAATGGCTATAAACGTTCCATCGAGCTCTCCGGGGAATATGATCTGTACCGTCAGGATTACTGCGGATGCATCTATTCCAAGTTACAGAGGGAATCAGAGAAGCAGACGAAGCAGATCCCAAAATAGAAGAATGGCAATCCGTAAGTATCAAGGGGTAAAACACCTTTTGACTCTTACATCATGATATAAAAGTAATAACGATAGAAGTAATAACGATAGAAGCAATAATAAATAGCAAGATAAAAAATAGAAACAGAACAGGAGTCACAGTATATGAAAAAATTATTAGATCTCATATCAGAGGAAGTACAGGCAGCTTTTGAGACAGCAGGATATGACCGCCAGTTGGGAAGGGTATCCATCAGCAACAGACCGGACTTGTGTGAATATCAGTGTAATGGAGCTATGGCAGGAGCCAAAAAATATAAGATGGCGCCCATCGCAATTGCAAATGCCGTTGCAGAGAAGTTAGCTGACAGTAAAGTGTTCGGCAAAGTGGAAGCCGTAATGCCGGGATTCCTGAACATGGATCTGGACAATGGTTTTCTGGCGGGCTATATCGCAGATATGAATAGAGAAGAAAAGTATGGTGTGGAAAAGGCAGCAGCTCCTAAGAAGATCGTCATTGATTATGGTGGACCCAACGTGGCAAAGCCTCTTCATGTGGGACATTTGCGCTCTGCCATCATCGGTGAGAGCGTGAAACGTATTGCAAGATACATGGGTCATGAAGTGGTGGGAGACATTCATCTGGGAGACTGGGGACTGCAGATGGGTCTGATCATCACAGAGTTAAAGGAGAGACAGCCTGACCTGGTATATTTTGATGAGAATTATCAGGGAGAATATCCCACGGAGGCGCCCTTTACCATTTCGGAGTTAGAGGAAATCTATCCCACAGCCAGTGGCAAATCCAAAGAGGACGAAGCATATAAGGAAGCCGCAATGGAGGCCACTTATAAGCTGCAGACAGGTGTTCGTGGATACCGTGCGCTGTGGAATCATATCATGCATGTATCTGTGACAGATCTGAAGAAAAATTATGCCAACCTCAACGTGGAATTTGACCTTTGGAAAGGGGAATCTGACGTACAGCATGTGATTCCCGGCATGGTAGAATATATGAAAAAGGAAGGCTATGCCCATGAGAGTGAGGGTGCGTTAGTGGTTGATGTGGCAGAGGACACCGATGCCAAAGAGATCCCTCCCTGCATGATCCTGAAGTCTGACGGTGCATCCCTTTACAATACAACGGACCTTGCCACCATCCAGGAGCGTATGGAGAAGATTCATCCGGATCACATCATCTATGTGGTGGATAAGAGACAGGATCTGTATTTCCAGCAGGTATTCCGCTGCGCCAGAAAGACAAAGCTGGTGGAATCGGAGACCAAACTCACTTTCCTGGGGTTCGGTACCATGAACGGTAAGGATGGCAAGCCCTTTAAGACCAGACAGGGCGGTGTGATGCGTCTAGAGACCCTTTTAAAGGACATCAACGAAGAAATGTATAAGAAAATCATGGATAATCGTCCGGTGGAGGAAGAGGAAGCACGGGCAATCGCTAAGATCGTAGCACTGTCAGCCGTAAAATATGGTGATCTTTCCAACCAGGCATCCAAGGATTATGTATTTGATATAGAGAGATTTACTTCCTTTGAGGGAGATACAGGTCCTTATATTCTGTACACCATCGTGCGTATCAAATCGATTCTCAATAAATATGCAGAGCAGAGCGGAGACCTGGCAAAAGTGTCCATCCAGGAAGCTGCAGATGCCTCAGAGAAAGAATTGATGCTGATGCTCACCCAGTTCAATGCCATGATGGAAAGTGCTTACGAGGAGATCGCACCCCACAAAGTGTGTGCCTACATCTACAACCTCGCCAACGCATTTAACCATTTCTACCATGAGACGAAGATCCTCACAGAGGAAAACGAAGACAAAAAAGCGGGTTATATCGCATTGTTGATATTGACACGCAACGTGTTGGAGACCTGTATTGATGTGCTGGGATTTGGTGCACCGGAGAAAATGTAAAATATATATCGATTTTCAGATAAAAGTAGTATAATAGAGTCATAGGAAGAGTTACTTTTGTGAGGATAATAACAAACGCTGCGGCGCTTGGAAAAGTTCTTATGTGCGCCTGCAGATCTGTAGAAAGGGCAAGGTGATTCGTATGGGTGAGAAATTTGTAGTGACCATTGGCAGAGAGTTCGGCAGTGGTGGAAATGAGATTGGCAAGAAACTGGCAGAAAAGCTTGGAATCGGTTTTTATGATCGCAATATGCTGAATATTGTGGCGGAGAAAAGTGGTATCAAAGAGCAATTCCTGGAGAGGGAAGATGAGCGTGCCAGCAATCCTTTCGATGAACCCTATATACCATATGGAATCGATACGGGCTCTTTGAGCGAACGGCTTTTCAAGATGCAGACAAAGCTCATCAAAGAAAAAGTGGAGGAAGAATCCTGCGTTATCGTGGGAAGATGCTCTGATTATATTCTGCGGAATATGGAGCGTGCCTGCCATGTATTCATCTATGCGGATCTTGGGGACAGAATCGCCAGAGTGATGGAGAGACATCATGTGGATGAGGACAGTGCCTATAAGATCATCAAGAAACAGGATAAGATCAGGAGAAGCTATTATCAATATTATACCGACCATAAGTGGGGCACCCAGGAGGGCAAAGACCTTATGATTAATAAGAGCTCCACAGGTGTGGATATTGCAGTGAATATCATTATTCAATACCTGAAAGGGAAAGGCTATATTGATTAACAGGATTACTTCACTGTCAATTACGTTTTAAGTAGTTGGCAGTGAAGTTTTTTGATATATTTTCAGAATTACTTTTTTCGTGTGGGGCAGGAAAAATCCTGCTACAGGACCCACTAAAAAGGCACAGATGATGGTGCCGATACCGAAGGTGCCGCCCAGCAGAAAGCCGACAACCACAAAGGCAGCATCCACCAAAATACGGATCATACTAAAGGGACGTTTTATCTTATCACTGATGACGATGGCAACCAGATCATTGGGGCCGGTTCCCGCATCTGAATTGATAACGATAGTCATGCCAAAAGCCAATATGATGCATCCACAGCAAAGGGTGAGGACGCGAAGGGGGAATGGCATGGAGGCGTTGATGGAATCCTTTAACAGAGTGGTGAAAATATCAATGATTGGGCCGCCAAGTGCCATGCAGATCAAGGTTCCGATCTTGATATAACTACGGTCTATCACCAACAGCATGAGGATAATGCACAGACTGATACTGATATGGGTATACCCGTGTGTAAGCCAGTTTACGGAAGCAACTTTGGTAAGGGTACGAAAACTTCCCTGGACGAATACGTTAAAAGGATCGCTCCCAAGATTGGTCTGAATGAATAAAGTGACACCCAGGTGGGCGATGACCAGACCGATCAGCAGAGTGACGAGCTGGATCAGGGAAAACAGTATTTTCCGCGTATGTATTTTGTGATGCATAGAATCTCCTCCAAAGCCATGGTGAATATGGGAACAGTTGAATCATATAAGGAACTGTTTTATGCGGCATAGAACATAGGACTTTATATGACGACAGTATATCATAAGTGCATAGGAAAAAGTGATAAAAGCATTGAAAAAAATGCTGAAAAAATTCCTCGAAAAAAATCTAAAAAAGTATTGACAACACCCACCCTTTAATTGTATACTAACAAAGCTGGTTGCGAAACAGTCGACCAACCCAGGGGATCTTAGCTCAGCTGGGAGAGCATCTGCCTTACAAGCAGAGGGTCACAGGTTCGAGCCCTGTAGGTCCCATCAGTCACAAATATTTGAAATAGACATGCAGTTTATGTCTTATATGGCGAAATAGCTCAGTTGGCTAGAGCACACGGTTCATACCCGTGGTGTCGAGGGTTCGAATCCCCCTTTCGCTATTGTTTATAAGGCTCAGAGATGTTGATTTAATCACATTTCTGGGTTTTATTTTTTGTTATTTGCTTTTGCTTCTCATTTGTTTGTCAATAAAGCGATAATTGTTTGAAAATTCACAGACTAGTGATATAATATGGCCATATTACAAAGTAATCTGTGTCAGGAGGTCATGAAATGACTGACGTAAATTTGATATGATTACTATTAATTTTCCTGATAGTAGGTATTACTTGGAAAGGGATACGGAGGACATGAATGTGCCATTTGATTTTGTAGAGGATAAAAGTGTGACGCCTGATCTGCAAGGTTCGGGATTGGGAATGAGCATCTGCAAACAGCTGGTGGAGGATCACCCAATTAATGCCAAGATTACGAAAAAGCTTCTGGAGAAGAAGAGAATCAATGTGACCCATGCGGAAAATGGGAAGATAGCGGTGGAACGATTCAGCGCATCTGCAGATGGACATCATGAGGCTATATTGATGGATATCCGTATGCCTGTCATGGATGGCTTCAGCAACATTCCCATGTTGGCAAACACACAATATGACGAAGGCGATCAGGCGGAGAAACTGCTGGAGGCAGGTGCAGATGATTTTGTATACAAGCGGACATCTCCAACGATTGTTATGAGAAGATTAAAGAATATTTTGGATACACACAGACACAGGTAAGAAGTTGTTACAGATAGAAATCAATGTTAGTGAGAGAAAGATGAGATGGCAAGAGAAATTGATTTGGAAATATTTAGGAGCTGCAAGAACATCAAAATCTGGATCTATATAGGAAATCAGGTGATTGAGAAGGATGTTACAGTAGCGCAGATAGATGATAAAAAGAATATGGTACTGTTGAATGTGATTTATCTCAATGATAAGCCAATCGGACTGGACAGCAGCAAGAATAGGATCACCGTAGTAGCTTATCGGGAAAATGAAAAACCGATGATGTATGCAGGCTCCAACGTAAAGACGATCTGGAACGAGAAGGAAAAAAAGAGATACTACTCCGTTCATATACTTACCAGGGCAGTTGCTTTTAATCGCAGAAATTCGTTTCGCTGTTATGTGGGCGAGAAGGTCATTGTCCGCGTTGGAACGAATCGAACCACCTATGAGGTCATCTGCCGTGATATCAGCGAAAACGGTTTTTCACTGGTGTTTGAATCGGATGATAAATGCGCCGTTGGAAATACGGCACATTTTGTCTATAGCGAAGCCATTGGTGAGAAAACAAGCCCGGAATACAAAATCTATAACCTGAGCCTGTATGGAACCTGTGTCAGAATGGAAACATTGCAGAATGGAAAGTTCCTCTATGGATTCAAACAGTTTTCTTCCAATATGCTGTGTAGTAAGTACGTATACCATAAGGAGAGGGAAACTTTAAAAAAATTGAGATAAGTGGATTGTGTTGATTATTTCTATATTTTGGGATAAACTATAGTCAGGTATATTTCGCGAATCGAAAGGAGAGTACAAGATGGTAAGAGGAAAAAAGATATTTGAGGGATGCAGGAAACTATTGGCATTATCTTTGGCAGCAGTGATGATCTTCTGCGTTGTTCCAATGGACGTCAAGGCAGCGGAGGCACATACATGGACTGCACTTGGAAATGGACGTTTCCAGTTGGATGGAACGGCAATTATCTTTGAGGTAAATAATCAGACATTACATGTGACAGGGACAGGTGCCATACCGGATTTTGATTATTGGGAATTAAATAAAACACCTTGGGCAACTGCAAAGATCGGTGCTATTACTGTAGATGGTTCTATCACTTCCATTGGCAAGTATGTATTTTCCAATACCAATGCATCAGATTTTTCAATGCCTCAGCGTGGTCAGGATAAGAATGGGGAAACTGTTATGCTGACGGACGATGGTGTTATGAGCAATCTGAAATATGTGAATTTAAGTACGAAAACATTTGTTGCAGACTGGACTACTTTTAACAAAGCCGGACAATATCTTATATTCCGAATCAAAGACGAAGGTGTTACCACAGAGATGATCGGTACGATTCCTTATACCAGTATGGATAGTATCACAGCCATGGCACAGTCAAGTGCAGCGGGATCTTCTTTTATATTCGATAATCATGAGCGGGCGTCCTCTTTTCAGAACAGCACAAACCCTACTATTGCAAATGTATGGGCAGCAAATGATAAAATAGATGGCGTAGCACCATGGACACAGCTGGATAAGTATCATAATGGCGGTGCATATACTGGTATGGGTTCCATGACACCTAATCCCGGCTATATTGTAAATATTACACAGAAATATCAGGGCAGAGAATGCTATCAGGCATTTGCAGCTTATATCGGAGACAATACATTAGGATGTGCCTATAATATCACCGTGACAGATAAGTCAACGGCTCGTAACAGAATCATGACATCTGACACACCTTATCAGTTCACTGTGACCATTCCAGAAGGTCTTAGAAAAGGTGGCAGAACCTTTAAGATGATCGGTCTTGCACAGGATGTGGTAAATGTATTTGACGATGCAGACGGGGATGGGTCTACCATTACTTTTTCCTCCAACAGGCCTACAGCGACATATGCATTGATTTATAAAGATTAAGTAGATAGGAAAGGTATGGTTATTGAATGCGAATAGGAATGGGCTATGATGTACACCGACTGGTGGATGACCGGGATTTGATATTAGGCGGAGTGACGATCCCTTATGAGAAGGGATTGCTGGGACATTCCGATGCGGATGTATTGTCCCATGCAATCATGGATGCTTTGCTGGGAGCGGCTGCATTGGGAGATATTGGAAAGCATTTTCCTGACACAGATCCGGCATATAAGGGAATTTCCAGCATAAAATTATTAGAAGAAGTAGGAAAGTTATTGGAGGAGAATTGCTTCCTCATCGAAAATATCGATGCTACGATTATTGCGCAGCGGCCAAAGATGCGTCCGCATATGGACCGGATGCGGGAGAATATTGCGGCGGCTCTTGGAATCACGCTGGAGCAGATCAATATAAAAGCTACCACGGAAGAGGGATTAGGCTTTACCGGAACAGGGGAAGGCATTTCATCCCAGGCAATCTGTATGCTCACCAGCCCCATTAATTTTATGGATATGGATGTGACAGATTCCACGGGAGAACAGGACAAATGTGCCACCTGCAGTGGTTGCAGCAAGTGCCCAAATGTGAAATAAAGTATTGACAAAAAATAATTTATTGAATATGCTAAACAAAGACAAAATTTAAAAAAAGACAGGTAAAAGACTGTGAGCAAAAAGAGTAAGTGATCGAACAATGACAGAGAGGGAATATGACCAGCTGAAAGTATTCCTGATTCGACGGTGACTGAAGTGCATTTGTGAGTCGATTCCATGAGACATACCTTTCTTATGTGAGGTAACGTAGTGGATTCCGTGACAGCCGCGTTAAGGCAATGAGATGGGAATCCTGGATTCTCAAAGTGGAGTGGAACCGCGATACGTCGCCTCCTATATGTGTCATGCATATAGGGGGCATTTTTCGTGTATAAGCAGAGCCAAGTATTGAAGATTTGATTGTGATGCTTGCATCAACAATCAAGAGATTCAATATTTGGCGAGCAACGCGAACGAGGTAGTTCGAAGAACTATCGAGTCTGCTTATACAATGAAGGCAGAGCCAAGTATTGAAGATTTGATTGTGATGCTTGCATCAACAATCAAAAGATTCAATATTTGGCGAGCAACGCGAACGAGGTAGTTCGAAGAACTATCGAGTCTGCTTATACAATGAAGGCAGAGCCAGGTATAGAAAGAAGGGGATTATATGGGAATCATTAAAAATATCAAGGAAGAGATTCGAGTGATCAGGGAGCGGGATCCGGCCATTCACTCATCGATGGAAGTATTCTTATACCCCAGTTTTAAAGTAATGCTTCATTATCGCATTGCGCATCGACTGTACACACAGGGGCACTATTTCTGGGCACGCTGGGTCTCACAGCGTGGCGTGCGAAAGACAGGGATTGAGATCCACCCGGGTGCGCAGATTGGAAGTGGGTTCTTTATCGATCACGGAAATGGTGTTATAATAGGAGAAACAGCCATCGTAGGCAATAATGTGACACTTTATCAGGGAGTTACGCTGGGTGGTACGGGAAAAGAGCATGGCAAACGTCATCCCACCATCGGTGATAATGTCATGATCAGTGCCGGAGCAAAGGTGCTGGGTTCCTTTACCATAGGAGAGAACTCGAAGATCGGAGCGGGAAGTGTGGTACTGGATGAAGTACCTCCGAACTCCACAGTAGTGGGTGTTCCCGGACGTGTGGTCAAGAGAAACAATCAGAATTTCCCAAGGGAGGAACTGGATCAGGTAAACTTGCCGGATCCTGTCAAGGAGGATATTGCTACATTGCAGCATGAAAACAGCGCATTGACCAATCGCCTGATCGAGTTGGAGACCGAGGTAAAGAAACTCAGGAAAGAACATACCCGCAATGAAGCATAAAAGATAAAGATAGAAAGAAACAGATATAAAAATAAAGAAAACGTAACTATTCAGAACCTCATGCGCAAAATCGCTTCTTCGAAGCTTTCCTTTTGCTTATGTGGTTACTTCGCCAAATAAATTCACAAAAATCAGCTCACTCATGCAAGCATGATTCGCATATTTTTATGAATTTGTCTGGCGCTGAATAGTTACAAGAAAACAAGAAAATAAATACGCAGAACAGGAGAGTTTATGAAAATATTTAATACGTTGAACAGAAGAAAAGAAGAATTTGTACCATTGGAGCCGGGAAAAGTCCGCATGTATGTCTGTGGACCTACGGTATATAACCTGATACACATTGGGAACGCCAGACCCATGATCGTATTCGATACGGTGAGACGCTATATGGAGCACAAAGGCTATGAAGTGAATTATGTCAGCAACTTTACTGACGTGGATGATAAGATCATTAAACAGGCAATTGCGGAGGGTGTGGATTCCTCCGTCATTTCAGAGCGTTATATTGCGGAGTGCAAGAAAGATATGGCAGCACTTAATGTGAGACCCGCCACCACACATCCTCTTGCCACACAGGAGATCTGCGGCATGCTGGATATGATCGGAACACTGATCGAAAAGGGACATGCTTATGTGGCAGCGGATGGAACTGTTTATTTCAGAACCAGAAGCTTTAGAGATTACGGAAAACTGTCTCACAAAAATATCGATGATCTGCGAGGCGGCAACCGTGCATTACTTGTATCAGGGGAAGATCAGAAAGAGGATCCCCTGGACTTCGTATTGTGGAAACCGAAAAAAGATGGGGAACCATACTGGGATTCTGATTACTGTAAGGGACGTCCGGGATGGCATATTGAGTGCTCGGTCATGAGCAAGAAATATCTGGGTGACCAGATCGACATTCATGCAGGTGGGGAGGATCTGGTGTTCCCGCATCATGAAAATGAGATCGCTCAAAGTGAGGCAGCCAACGGAAAGGAATTTGCAAGATACTGGATGCATAATGCATTCTTGAATATCGATAATAAGAAGATGAGCAAGTCATTGGGCAACTTTTTCACAGTGCGTGATATCAGTGAAAAATATGATCTGCAGGTACTCCGTTTCTTCATGCTTTCCGCACATTACAGAAGTCCATTGAATTTTAGTGCGGACCTCATGGAGAGTGCGAAAAGTGGTCTGGATAGAATTGTCACAGCAGCAGAGAATCTCAAATTCCTGTTACAGACGGCAACAGGTGACGAGATTGCCGATGCAGAACAGACATTGGCAGAGGAAGCAAAATCCTATATTGCACAGTTCGACACCGCAATGGATGATGACTTTAATACCGCGGATGCCATCGCAGCTATTTTTGATCTGGTAAAATGGGCAAACACCAATCTGAATGCCGGCAGTTCCAAGGCACTGGTGGAGACTGTCTTTACGGAATTAAAGGAATTAGCTGATATTTGTGGACTTATAATTGACAAAAAGGCAGAAATGTTAGATGCTGATATAGAACAGTTGATCGCGGACAGACAGCAGGCGAGAAAAGACAAAAATTTTGCCAGAGCAGATGAGATCAGAGATGAACTTTTAAGTAAGGGTATTGTGTTAGAGGATACCCGTGAAGGTGTTAAATGGAAGAGAGCATAAGCTTACTAAGAAAATTAAAAGAAACATTTCAGTGTTCAGAGGTGGATATAAAGACCTATTCACCTCTGACTTTGGCGTATATCGGAGACGGGATCTATGATCTGTTCATCCGCACCATTATCGTGGAGAGAGGAAATCGTGCTGCGAACGAACTGCACAAGAGTACCAGCAGGATTGTCAATGCGGGAACCCAGGCACTGATGATAGCAGCATTGACGGACACGCTCACGGAGGAGGAACTGTCAGTGTATAAGAGAGGGCGCAATGCCAAGTCCTATACCTCCGCGAAGAATGCCACCATCGGAGATTACCGCAAGGCTACGGGGTTTGAAGCACTTATGGGCTTTCTCTATTTGACAGACCAGACAGACCGCGCAATGGAGCTGGTAAAGATCGGGCTGGAGAAAATTGCCGTTGAAATCTAGCGTAATGAGATACAGATGTGGACACAGTGATAATCATTTCAGGTAGCCAGGCTACGGATAGGAGAAATATGGCATCATATACAGAATTTACAATAGAGGGAAGAAATGCAGTAATCGAAGCATTTCGTTCAGGAAAGACCATCGATAAGATCTATATCTTAGACGGGTGTCAGGATGGTCCGATCATGACCATCAAAAGAGAGGCAAAGAAAAATAACACCATGATCAAATTCGTGGAAAAAGAGCGCCTGGATCAAATGTCCGAAACGGGTCATCACCAGGGTGTCATCGCTCAGGCGGCAGCCTATGAATATGCGGAAGTGGAGGATATTCTTAAATCTGCAAAGGAAAAAGGGGAGGCTCCCTTTATTTTCTTGCTGGATAATATCGAAGATCCCCACAATCTTGGTGCCATCATTCGTACCGCCAATCTGGCTGGCGCACATGGAGTGATCATACCGAAGAACCGTGCGGTGGGATTGACAGCTACCGTTGCCAGAACTTCAGCAGGTGCGCTGAATTATACCCCGGTTGCTAAAGTGACAAATCTTGCAAAGACCATAGAGGATCTGAAAAAGGAAGGTCTGTGGTTCGTATGTGCAGATATGGACGGCACGAAAATGTATGACCTGAACCTCACTGGGCCCATCGGCATGGTGGTAGGCAATGAGGGAGAGGGTGTGGGCAGACTGGTAAAAGAGAAATGTGATTACGTTGCCTCCATTCCCATGAAGGGAAATATCGATTCTCTGAATGCCTCTGTAGCCGCCGGAGTGCTGGCATACGAGATCGTCCGCCAGAGAGTGGTATAATTTGACAGGATTACGCTGTAATCCTGTCACGGAGTCACGAAGTGACGTAGGTATAATGTTATTTTATGAAAAGGGACAATGTATGCAGTATGAGGATTTAAAAGATGAGGAACTCATCCTGAGACTGCGGGATGGGGAATCTGCCATCACAGATTTTATTATGAATAAATATAAGAATCTTGTGCGGAGTAAGGCAAAAGCCATGTATATCCTGGGCGCTGATAATGAGGATCTCATTCAGGAGGGCATGATAGGATTATTCAAGGCACTGCGAGACTACGACAGTGGACGTGATGCAAGTTTCTACACATTTGCAGATCTGTGCATTGCCAGGCAGATGTACACTGCCGTGCAGGCATCCAGACGCCAGAAACATGCCCCCCTTAACAGTTATGTCTCTTTATATTCCAATATAGCGGAGAGAGATAATAGTAATATGGAGGAGGCTACGCTGTTAAATGCTCTGGCATCCCAGGTGGAATTGAATCCGGAAGAACTGCTCATTGACAGAGAAAATGTGTCGGCACTGGAGCAGATGATCGAGAGGGAACTGAGCGTATTTGAAAAGGAGGTATTAGACCTCTATATGACAGGCATGTCATATACACAAATCGCAAAAGTGCTTGGAAAAGATGAAAAATCCACAGATAATGCCTTACAGCGCCTAAAGGGGAAATTAAAAAAAGCATTTCAGTTAAAAAAATGATTTATCATACAGGATAAAATATTGATTATTTGCGGGAAGGTGACGAAATGAGACAGATCACGTTTTCAGATGTTAAAGTTCATAATGAGATTCAACTGTGTCAATTGTCTAATGTGAAGCTGAAGGATGAGATTGAACACAGCCTTTTAAAGAATCGGATTTCCTATTTTGAGAGATGGAATAACCCTACTTTTTTCCAAAGATTATTTGGGAATGGGGAGGCAAAGTGCATTCTTTGCGTGAATGAGGCACAGAAAGACAAAGCAATTGAAATCGTAAATTCGTTCTTTACCTCAGGGGATAAGGCAAACTTCATTTTGGAAAAAGTAGATAAGGTCTATTTCTGATCATTCGTTCAAATAGGATGCTACACCTTTTAGAGTCAGTGAAAAGGGTGTAGCATTTTTATGATTTATTTTATACTTGTATATCATCATAAAAAATGATATTATTCTAAAATAAGATAGGAAAAAGCAATAGATTATGAGGGATAAGTATGACAATCAGGCATCTTAAGATTTTTATTGGGGTGGCGGAGAGCGGTTCCATGAGTGCCACAGCAAATAAATATTATATTTCACAGCCTACGGTAAGCCAGACCATCAGAGAGCTGGAAAAGCATTACGATGTGACTTTGTTCGATCGCCTTTCCAAACGCCTGTACATTACCACGGAGGGCGAGGAACTGCTGGAGTATGCGAAACAGATCGTGGCCAGGTTCAATCAAATGGAAGAGAAGATGCGTAAGGATAATGGGCGGGAAACCTTGCGCGTGGGCGGGACTATGACCATCGGTACCAGTTTGCTGCCCCATGTGATACAGGATTTTACCAGGGTGCTGCCTCAGATCGAGACCTACACCTATATTGGAAATACACAGCAGATCGAGATGAAACTGTTAAAGTCCAAATTGGATGTGGGAATTATTGAGGGTGAGATACAGAATCGGGATCTGATCTGTGAACCGCTGATCTCGGATCGGTTAGTCCTGGTCTGCAATCGCAGGCATGAGTTCGCTGGACAAAAGAAGATCTCCGTGCATGATTTGCAGAATCAGAAGTTCGTCATGCGGGAGGAGGGAAGTGGAACCCGTGCCCTATTTGATTTGTTTTTAAAAAAGCACAGTATTCAGATCGATATTCGCTGGGAAGTGAACTGTCCAGCGATGATACGTCAGGTGGCCATAGAGAATGATTTGCTGGCAGTCATATCAGCCAGGTCTGTGGAAAATGAGATCGCATCGGGAGAATTGAGAGCGTTTCAGGTATCCACGGAGGAGTGGAACCGTTCTTTTAAGATGGTATATCATAAAGACAGGAAAATCACGGACACCATGAAGGAACTGCGACAAGTGGTGAAAACGTATGAGAATCCTCTGGGATTACAGAAAATACAGATGGGAATCCTGGACAGCATGCAATAAGGCAGGAGCGTAAAATGGGTGAGTCTGAATAGCGTATGGTGGAAAAAGGAACAGGTGATCTGTGTATGGGGGTATGTATGGGAATAGTAAATTTGGTAGAATTTCCTATCATAGAACGATAGAACTATAAAACGATGATTAACATAATGTAGGGGACAATATGAGCGTGAACAGGAAAATCAGGATCGGAAGCAGAGACAGTAAGCTTGCTGTGATACAGGCGAATCTCATCAAGTGCGAAATAGAGAAAAATAATCCGGGTATGGAAGTGGAACTTGTCACCATGAAGACCACCGGAGATTTGATCCTGCATAAGAATCTGGATCAAATAGGTGGAAAAGGACTGTTCGTAAAGGAATTGGACATTGCTTTATTGGAGAACCGGGTGGACATCACAGTGCACAGTCTGAAAGATATGCCTATGATACAGCATGAATTATTGCCCATCATAGGATATTCCAGGAGGGAAGATCCCAGAGATGGGATTATTTTTAAGCCGGGCAGTACTAAGGACTGGGATGGAGACTGGAGCAAAATAGAGGGAATCATCGGTTCCTCCAGCAAGCGCAGGACGATACAGCTACAGCGTCTGCTTCCGAAGTGTACCTTCCAGGGAATCCGTGGAAATGTGCAGACAAGGCTTCGAAAACTGGAGGAAGAACCTTATGAGGCCACAGTACTGGCGGCTGCAGGATTGAAGCGATTACATTTGGAGAGTCGAATAGGGAAACTGTTTTCCACAGATGAAATATTGCCCGCTGCGGGACAGGGAATACTGGCGGTGCAGGGGCGTAAGGGAGAAGACTTCACTTACCTTCACAAAGTCTGCTGTGAGGAAAGCCGAATCATTGCACAGGCGGAGAGAAGTTTTGTGAGATGTCTCGATGGAGGATGTAGTTCTCCAGTGGCAGCATATGCCACGAAGACAGGCACACAGCTGCAACTGCAGGGGCTTTATTACGAGGAATATTCCGAGCATTATGCCATCGATGTGATAACCGGGGAACAGGACGAGGCGGAACAACTGGGAGAAAGATTAGCAAACAGAATGAGAAAGGCATGGGAGCATGTGTAAAGGAAAAGTGTGGCTGGTAGGTGCAGGCCCGGGGGATGCAGGACTTTTGACCATAAAAGGGAGACAGATGTTAGAGCACGCAGATGTCATTGTCTATGACGCGCTGGTGAGCACGGAGATCATCAGCACCTTGCCAACGGGGACGGAGAAGATCAATGTGGGAAAGCGTGCAAGCAATCACATGGCCAGTCAGGAGGAGATCAATCAATTGCTGGTGGATCAGGCAATGTCAGGGAAAAAGGTGGTTCGTCTAAAAGGGGGCGATCCCTTTGTCTTCGGGCGTGGCGGTGAGGAACTGGAAGGATTAACAGAGCAGGAGATTCCCTTTGAAATCGTACCTGGGATCACCTCCGCGGTGGCGGTTCCGGCGTATGGAGGGATACCGGTCACCCACAGAGAGTATACCTCCTCGTTTCACATCATCACAGGGCATGGCGCGATAAGAAATGGGGGCATGGAGGGAAGCAGGATTGACTTTGAAGCGTTGGTAAAGCTGGATGCGACGCTGATCTTCCTCATGGGAATTGGAAATTTGAAGATGATATGTGAGGGACTCATGGAGGCGGGTATGGAGAAAGATACCCCGGCGGCGGTGCTGGAACGGGGCACGAATGCAAAGCAGCGCAAAGTGGTCTCCACGATTCAGCATTTGGTTCAGGAGACGGAGACGGCACAGTTACACACACCTGCCATCATCCTGGTGGGCAAAGTATGTCAATTGTCAGAGCAATTTGCATGGGCAGAAAAAAGGATTCTTGGGGGACGCCAGTTTATCGTCACCAGACCACAGAAAAGAAGTTCCAAGTTGACGGAGAGGCTGAGAACTCTGGGAGCGCAGGTCATAGAGATGCCTGGTATAGAGACAAATGCACTGCCCCTGGAACCTGTGATTCAGGCACTCAAAGATATGACAGAGTCTGTGTATCAGGAGGAGTGGCTGGTGTTCACCAGTCCGGTTGGTGTCATCACTTTATGGGACATGATGAGGGAAAAACAGTTCGATCTGCGAGGCCTATTCACGGCGGATGCTAAGGTGCGCTTCGCAGCCATTGGGAGCGGCACCGCCGGAGAGTTGGAGAATAGAGGTATCATTCCCGATGTGATTCCAGCGGTCTACCACGGGGAGGCACTGGGACAGGCAATCGCAGCAAAGGCAGTATCCCATGCCCGCGCATCTGTGTTCAGGGCACGGGAGGGATCACAATTATTGATTCCGGCCATGGAAACAGCGGGAATCACCTGTAGGGACATCCCTGTGTATGAGACTTCCATGATACAGAATCCTCTGTTAAGAGATCAGGTCACGGGACTTTTCAGGCAGTCTGAGATCGATGCAGTCACCTTTACCAGTGCATCTACTGTAAAAAGTTTCACACATGCCATGGCAGACAGCATCGATTACAGATCCGTGAAAGCGATCTGCATCGGAGAACAGACTGCTGATGAGGCGCGGAAATATGACATGAAGATCCTGGTATCTGACCAGGCCAGTATGGATAGCATGGTGGAACTTCTGATAGCCCGCTTTGGATACCTGGAGAAAAGATAATACAGTCGGACAAATTAAGAACGGGATAAAATAAGCTGGAAAACAATGGGAAAAGGAGGCAGCATCCATGTGGAAGTATGTAGGAAAGCGGTTGTGCAGCAGTATGGTTACCATATTTGTATTAGTGACCATTACTTTTTTCCTTATCAGATGTATGCCGGGCAATCCTTTTCAGACAGAGAATCTATCCCCACAGGTGTTACAGGCCATGGAAAAGGAATACGGTCTGGATCAGCCGATTTTCTCTCAATATCTGGTTTATTTGAGAAATTTTCTACAGGGGGATCTGGGAATCTCTTATAGAAAACAGGGGGTGAGCGTGACAGAGGTCATTGGGAGAGCATTGCCCATAACCCTGTTGCTGGGTGGACTGTCCCTGGCTGTGGCATTGATATTTGGTATACTGCTGGGAATTTTGCAGGCTGTCAGCGGGAAAAAGCGGGTGCATGGCATTTGCACCATACTGGAAGGAATCGGGACAGGTATTCCCAATTTTGTGATGGCGCTATTGCTGTTACTTCTGTTTGGCGTGCAGTGGCATCTGTTTCCCACGGTGGGAATCACCTCCGTAAGACATCTGGTGCTTCCGGTGATATCCCTCAGTATTTACCCTATGATGAACATTGCGCGGTATACCTATGGGGAGGTGCGGACACAACTACAGCAGGAATATGTCACATTTGCAAGGATGAAACGGTTTCCCACATCCTATCTCATCTACCATCATGTACTTAGAAACTGTATTCCAAAGATTCTTCATTTTATCGGCCCTATGGCGGCTTTTTTGCTGACGGGCAGCTTTGTGGTGGAGAGCATCTATACCATACCGGGACTGGGAAGAGAGTTTGTAAATGCTATTGGAAACAGAGATTATACCATGATCATGGGACTTACAGTATTTATGGGCAGTGTTGTGATCCTGGTACAGTTCGTACTGGATATGATCTGTGTAGTGATCGATCCCAGAGTGCGGGCATCTCTGGGAGAATAGAGGAAAGGTATGGTTCACGAGGTGATCTGGAAGAATCGAACAAAGATACGAACAAAGATACGAATAAAGATACCAATAAAGAAACCAATAAAGAAACAAACATATAAGCTCATACTTGGGGCAATGCTTTTGACAGGGCTTGTGATCCTGGCAGCAGTGGGTCCCTCTTTATCTGTCTTTTCCTATGAGCAGCAGGATATTGCAGCCAAAAATGTCCTGTTTACGCCAGATCACATCATGGGTACTGATAAATTTGGCAGGGATCTCTTCGTTCGTATCTGTATGGGCATTCGTATCAGTATGCAGGTGGGAATCTACAGTACCGTGGTGAACCTGCTGCTGGGCGGTGTGCTGGGTGCCATTGCAGGGTATTATGGGGGGAGAGTGGATACGCTCTGTATGAGACTGGCAGATGTGATCAGTGCGATTCCATCCATGCTCTACATGGTGCTCATCATGCTGATCCTGGAAACCAGAATGACGGGCATGATTCTGGGATTGTGTGTATCCGGGTGGGTAGGTATTGCCCGGGTAGTCCGTGGGGAGATGCTTCGTTTGAGGCAGTCGGATTACTGTATTGCAGCGCGGATGGGTGGTATACGGGAAGGGCGAATCATCAGGAAACAATTGCTGCCCAATATGAGAGATACCATATTGAGGAACATTACCTATATGATTCCCCAGGCCATTTTTGCGGAATCTTTTCTAAGTTTCGTGGGGATTGGTCTGTCAGCACCCCTGGCAAGCCTGGGAACCATGATCCAGGAAGCACGAAGCCAGATCAATCTGTACCCATTGCAAATGGTGTACCCCATTGCCGGTCTGTGCATGATTATCTTTGCATTTCAATTGCTGGGATCCGGACTGGAGGAAGGGCTGCTGCAAAATAATGTAAATAGGCAGGGTAGAGATTCGTTACCACGGGAGAGGCCTGCCATCATGAGCATGCTGACAAAGACAGGGACAAATAGATTGGCAGTGGAAGATTTGAATATAGAGCTGCGTCAGGCACGTCAGGACGGGAGAAAGAGGGTTCTTTCCCATGTATCTTTCTCCGTGGAGGCGGGAGAGATATTCGGAATTGTGGGGGAATCCGGTGCCGGGAAAAGTATCTGTATGAAAGCCATCAAGGGGATATTGCCGTCATGGAGCATGCAGTCTGGTAAAATATTGGTGGATACTTCAGATGTGGCCATGATATTTCAGGACACCAATGGGTGCCTGAATCCTACCATGAAAATAGGACAGCAACTGATAGAGACCATTATCAGAAATGAAAAATGTGGGAAAAAAGAGGCAGAACGAAGGGCAGTGGAACTGTTGGATTCGGTGGGCATTACCAATCCTGTTTCCTGTATGGGAAAGTACCCGTTTACCTGTTCCGGTGGTATGAGACAGCGCGTGGTCATAGCCATTGCACTGGCGTGCAATACCCGTATTCTCATAGCGGATGAACCCACAGCGTCCCTGGATGTCACTGTACAGCTCCAGATCATGCAGGTACTGATGAAGGTGGTGAAAGAGCGGGGGCTGACCCTGATTCTGGTGAGCCATGATATTGGACTGATTACCAAGATGTGTCAACGGATGATGATCATGCGTCAGGGACGTGTGGTGGAGGAAGGATGCGTGGAGGATTTATGCAGAGAGCCAAAGGACGCATATACCCGCACACTTCTGGAAAACAGCAGATATGAGAATTATCAGATTCCCAGGGTTCAGAGAGATGCAGTATCATCAGAAAAGCAGATTCTGTTTCAAATGGAACATGTGTGGAAACAATTTGGGAGTATAGATGGCGGATTACGGGACGTATCCCTTCGCATACGGTATGGGGATTTGTACTGTCTGGTGGGGGAGAGTGGAAGTGGGAAGACCACCCTTGGAAGAATCCTGCTGGGATTACTTCCTATAGATCGGGGGGAAGTGTGGGCAGATATGGATTCCCACCTGTGTCGTGTGGATCAATTGGACAGAAAAGGGAAAAAGCGATTATGGCATGACACCCAGATGATTTTCCAGGATCCTTACGGGGCGTTAAATCCCGCACTTACCGTGTGGTGCGCATTGCGGGAAGGGGCAGATACCCATAAAGTACAGCATGTATTGCGACAGGTGGGATTGGACGAGGAGCTGTGGAATCGATATCCCAGAGAACTTTCCGGAGGACAATGCCAGCGCGTGTGTATCGCACGGGCACTTCTCACAGAACCGCAATTTCTGTTATGCGATGAGCCTACCTCTGCGTTAGATGCCACAGCCAGAAGAGAGATCATAGAGTTATTATGCAGGATCAAAAAGGAAAAGAATCTGACGTATCTTTTTATCACACATGATATGCAACTGGTAAGACAGATCAGTAACCGGGTAGGAATCCTCTATGACGGAACGCTGGTGGAGGAAGGGCCAACAGAGCAGATCATGGCGGAGCCATGGCATCCCTATACCAGGGAATTGTTGCAGACAGTATGTACGACGGAAAAAAGCGGGGAAAAGTGGAAATCGAAAATGACTTATCAGAAGCAGATACTGGAAAAGGGAAAACAACACAGGTGCCTTTATGAGGGAACATGCAGGTATGAGACAGAGCAATGCAGAAATGAGGTGCCGGACTGCTATTCCTATGGAAGTCGACGGGTAAGCTGTTTTCTGTATACCGAAGGAATGCTTTCCAGCAGACAAGAGGGGCAGGCTGTCAGAGGATAGCAGTAAAATAAAAAATAGAAGATAGAAATAGAAGATAGAAATAGAAGATAGAAATAGAAGATAAAAACAGAAATAGAAGATAAAAATAAAGAATAAGATGAAAACAGAAGAGATAAAAGGAGTACAAATAGTTATGAGAAAATGGCTTAGTATCTGTCTCGTGATTACCCTATGTGCGGGGATCATGAGCGGATGTGGGAACACAGAGGGGAATCATACCCATGGAGGAAATACGGCAGCGGAAAATGGCGGAGATTCTGCTTCTGCCCAAAAGGAAATCACGGTAGCTACCAACAGTGAGAGCGGAGGGCTGGACCCCAGCGGGATGATCGCGATCACCTATCTGGCATATTCTGTATCAGCGTTGGATGAATTGCTGACCTACGACGAAAATGGAGAGATGGAGTACCGGGGAGCCACCTCCTATGATGTGAATGAGGATTCCACGGTCTGGACATTTCATCTTCGAAAAGAGGCGAAATGGTCGGATGGAAGTGCGGTGACAGCAGTGGATTATCTCAATACCATCACCAGGTCACTGGACCCGGCCTGCGGTAACGGGTATTCTAATTATCTGTTTCCCATTCAAAATGCAGAGGTGATCTACGATGGGGAGAAACCCATGGAGGAGCTGGGAGTTAAGGCACTGGATGCGTATACCCTGGAGTTTACATTACAGACACCATGTGTATACTTCCTGGATTTACTGCGCCTGCCTGTTTATACCCCTTCCTGCGTGAAGTACGCGGATGCAGTGGGGAGCGGATGGGACAAGGATCCAAAGACCAGCCTTTCCAACGGTCCATTCTGCCTTACAGAGTATGTGCCGGAACAATATTTTGTTCTGGAGCGAAATCCTTATTATTGGGATGAGGACAAGATCTCCCTGGATAAGATCACCTATCGCTTTTTTGATGACCAGCAGTCCATGGCAACAGCTTACGCCACGGGAGAAGTGGATGTGGCGACGGCATTGCCGGCCAATATCATGGAAGAATACGCAGGACAGGAGGATCTGCGGGTCACAGAGAATATTGCCACCCGCTATATTTATCCCAATTTAAATAATGAGGTGTTGCGGGATGTGAGAGTCCGGAAAGCACTGACCCTTGCCATCAACAGAGAAGAACTGTGTGACACGGTGGGAGCGGATACGGAAGAGACTGTGAATTTTATCGCAAAGTATATGAAAAATAAGGCAACGGGAAACTATTATGTGGAGGAAGCGGACAGACCTTTTACGGAAAATGTGGAGGAAGCGAGAGCACTGCTGGCGGAGGCAGGATATCAAAACGGAGAGGGATTCCCGGAACTGACTTACAATTACCCTTCTCTGGAGCAGGACAGTGACACCGCACAGGTATTGCAGCAGCAATGGAAACAGAATCTCAATATTGACATTGCATTGTCTCCACAGGAATTACAGGTGAATTATGCGGAGCGAAGAGCAGGAAATTTTGAACTGTGCCGTATGAACTGGACAGCTGACTTCGCAGACCCCTATACCTATCTTTCCATGCTGTTATCTAACAGTACCTATAATTGCAGTGGAATCAAAGATGCAGAATATGATAAGATTGTTGCAGCGTCAGATGTGGAACAGAACATGGAGAAAAGAAATGAATTGATTCACCAGGCAGAACAATTGGCGGTGGGGGAGGCATATTATATCATCCCTCTGTACACCACAAAGAGCTGCAATCTCATTCGCCCATCCATCCAAAATATCAGGCAGATCCCCGCCAGCGGCGCATTGGAGTACCGCTATGCTACCATAGTTCAATGAATAAACAAATGAATAAATAAAAATCTGGCAGATGATATCAAAAGATATAGACAGCAGGATGTTTATCTTCAAAAGTGCAATGTAAAAACAGGACTATGTAGAATGACCGGAATCATCAAGATTCTCCCGGAGCAGTGCGCGAATCTGTGTGGCAAGAGAGCGAACCAGTCTGTGATTCGTGCCGTTTGCAGTGACACTCGCCACGATACCGTCTTCCTCGATAATCGCCGGGAAATAGAAGTCACATTCCTCCTGACAGTCGCATACGTTTACCGGGATACGGCAGGCGCGTGCCACAAGAGAAATCCCATGGTTGATGGAACGATCATGGGTGGCAGCGAGGATTAGATAAGGTGCTTCCCGTGTCACCATGGATCTGAAATCCGTCTCCATAGTGGTCTCCATCGTGGTGTCAGCAGGATGTATTTGCAATGTGGAGTCATCACGCGGACACAGGGATGCCTGGATCCAGGCAATCTGTCTTGCATTTACCTGCGTCAGGAGCGTCTCGCTGATGGTGGGTGCGATGACCGTGATATCTGACTGAAAGGACAGCAGCGTGGTAATACGCCGTTCTGCGATATGACCGCCGCCGATCACAAGTACTTTTTTATGAGAAATATCAATATAGAGTGGAAAATGTTTCATAATCACCAGACCTTTCAGAGTTTTTAGCAAGGGACAAAATCACAAGTGGTATATAAGGACAATATCAAAAATGGTTCATAGAGGTATGAATTATATAAAAGAAAATGATTGACAAATAAGAGATTAATTGTTACAATATCATTCGGTGATTGTGTTGAACAGATACAATTTACTAAGCTGTTATGGCTCAGGTGGTAGAGCACTTCATTGGTAGTGAAGAGGTCACGAGTTCGACTCTCGTTAACAGCTTTACAGAACATCGCGTATGCGGTGTTTTTTTTATTAGCTTCGTAAGCTGGTTATATTAACCTACGTCACTAAAGTGACTCTGTGACACAGCTTACTACGTAAGCTGGTCATATTAACCTACGTCACTAAAGTGACTCCGTGACACAGCTTACTACGTAAGCTGGTCATATTAACCTACGTCACTAAAGTGACTCCGTGACACAGCTTACTACGTAAGCTGGTCATATTATACGCTAACGTGGGGAGATTTTCAACAGTGGGGATTTTGCTGCGTGAAGAGGTTCCATGGATAAGGGGGATACACAGTGCAGGAAGAGGAATTATTAAAGAGCAGATTACAGGATCTTGCCAGCAGAGCCTATGAGCACAATCAATATACATTTTCGGATTTTCTCAATGCAATGGAGTTATCTGTTTTCATGTCCGAAGCAAAGAGATTGTCCTTTGTGCCTTTCCAATTGTATGGGGGGTATGAGGGAAGTGAACGACAGATGATACGGTTTGGATCGGAGGAGATGCTGGGGTATGAGATGCCATTTCCCATCCAGTGTATCCTCATAGAACCGCTGATCAAAAAATTTGCAGATGAATTTTCACACAGGGATTTTCTGGGGGCACTGATGAATCTGGGAATAGAGCGGAGCATGATAGGAGATATTGTGCTTCATGATCAGTCTGCATATGTATTCTGCACGGAAAAGATGTCCGCCTACATGATGGAGCAGGTGGATCAGGTAAAGCATACCCACATGAAATGCCGCATGGTGGAGGAGCTTCCAGCAGAAATATTTCATGCATTTGAGGTATTACATGTAATCGTGTCATCGGAGAGAATCGACGGAATTATTGCAAAATTACTCCACATGTCCAGAAGTCAGGTAATCCGGTTATTCCAGGAGAAAAAGATATTTGTCAACTCCAGGCTCTGTGAGAATAACAATCAACTTCTCAAAATAAATGATACTGTATCCGTTCGTGGATATGGAAAAATGATCTACGAAGGAATACAGTATCAGACTAAGAAGGATAAACTGAATGTACAGATAAGGAAGTATCTGTAGCACTTATCCATAAAAAACGACTTAAAAATAGCTGTTGTAGCTGGAACCGATAGAAGAGATATTATTCAGACTACCGTTGATATCATAGAGACCGGAGGATTTGTCCGCATAATAACTAATCTGTGATGCTTTTAGAGAAGTGGTATAAGCCAGTGAATTTGTTCCATTAAAAATAGATTTCACAGTAGTCATATCAGATTTCTTGAAAGTATCTTCATCCACGGATAATTTATTATCGGAGCCAATTGTGATACCCACCTGACTTAACAGATTCTTATAGGCAGAAGTGTTCTTGGTCATATTTAATGTTTGACGAAGTACATTCGTATTGGATGATTTCCCACCTGAAGTTACGGCACTATTATAATCATCAGCAAATGCCTTCACGGCTTTATAGATGGCATCCTTATCATAATCATTTTTGGTAGTGGTAGTTCCATCTTCATTTTTGGTGGTAATTTCTTTTTTGTTAAACAGAGACTTAGAACCCGTGACAAATAGTTTATCTGCGGACTCTTTTAGATCATCCGCATCAGACTGAACAGTTGCAGAGCTTGTGGTGGAACTGGTGGAGCCGGAGGAAGAATCGCTGTCCGCACTGTTCTTAGCATAATAAGCCTTTGTCAACTGGTAATAGCTTCCGTTCCTGATGCTGGCATAATTGCCAAGATCGATTCCATACAGAGAAGAACTGGAGGAAGCACTGGAAGAACGGTTTGTTGATAAACTGGAAAATAAAGTAGAATAGTCTAAATTTAAATTAATATTCATAAGATCACTCCTTTGAAAGTGGCGGCATCCGTGCCCAAAGATATCAATACATAACGATATTTATATACCTGATTATAATACATATCGGCAGATAACACAAGATAGTTAACTTTGTTATCTGCCGATATTGTTGGTTTTATTGTGCAGGACCCGCAGTGTTGTCTGGAGCGGCTGGAACAGTAGGAGCCGTAGGAGGAACTGTGGCAGCGTCGGCGGGAGTCGCAGGGATTCCTGCGGCGGCAGCGGCGCGTTGCTGTAACTCCAGGGCTTGCTGTTGAATAATTGCCTGTGCATTCGGGTTCTGGAAGAATGCATCATCATGTGGACACATCTGTGTGGTAGCGCCTGTGTCCGTGGAAGTATTTCCGGATAATGCTGCGTCAAGCGCCGGTGTCAGTTCAAGAGCCTGAGAGACCTTGAATGGACAATTATCAGAGGCAGGGAGTCCACTATACATACATATCATACCCTGATAATGTACATCACAGCTTTCTGTTGGAACAGTGCCGTCAGCGAAGTACTCTGTCTTTAAATCACCATCGCACAGACCGGCGATGGGAAGTTTTCCTGACTTGGCGCACACGGTAGACTGTACGATTCCACTGGGAACAGGGAAAGGTTTATTTTCCAGGTTCTCATGAATCTGAGACATGACATTTTTCCACATGGTCTTTGCCAGATTTTTCTCACCGGAACCACTTAAGCTTACATTATTATCATAGCCTGCCCATGTGGTTGCTGTGTAATAAGGGGTGTAACCGCAGAACCATACATCTTTGTAATCGGTTGTAGTACCCGTTTTACCAGCCATGGACATACCACCGAAATTAACACTGCCACCGGTACCTTTTGTAACCACATCCACCATGGCATCTGTCAGCAGAAAAGCAGTTGTCTCTTTGATGACCTGTGCAGATTCCGGCTGTGTATTATCGATGAGAACGTTGCCGTCATGATCTACGATCTTCGTGTATAAGGTAGGCCTGATATAGGTACCCTGATTAGCAATCGTAGCATAGGCAGCGTTTAATTCCATATTGGTAACACCGTCTGTGATACCCCCAAGTGCAAGTGGCTGTCCAATATCCGATACGACTCTGCCATCGCTCTCAGTACGTTTTGCCACCAAAGTGGAGAAGCCAAAGTTTTTCAGATAATCAAATCCTAACTGTGGACCGATGCTGGTCAGCGTCTTGACAGCGATAATATTGAGGGACTGTTCGATACCGTAACGGAGAGAGCAGATACCTTTATATCCACCGCTGTACCAGTTGGATACAGGGCGTCCATTTTCGTAATTGAAAGGAGCATCCGCAAATACTGTTGCAAGAGTCAGACCAGCACTGTCAAGGGCAGGAGCGTAGGTGGATACTATTTTAAAAGTAGAACCTGGCTGACGTGTGGTGTTGGTAGCACGGTTTAAAGTACGGCTGCCCTCTTTGGTACCACGACCGCCCACCATCGCTACGATGTGTCCGGTACTCTGGTCCTCGATGGTAAGGGAGACCTGAGGCTGTGGAGTCAATGCGACCTTCTCGGAGATGACGGTATCACTATCGCTCATAACGGAGGCTTTGTAAGTCTCAATATCTGCATAGGCATCCTCCTTTGAGGCATATAACATATTGAAGGAGGAATTGTGTTCCTGGAAATAAGCTTTATACATCTCGGAACTGAAATTCTCGGTCTCTCCATTGGAGTTCTCAATGCTTAGTGCGTAGTTCAGATACCACTTGGTATTCTCTGGATAATTGGATTCGTCATCGTAGACGGAGTCACAGATTGCCTGAATCTTGGGATCCTGTGTAGTGTAGATGCTAAGACCGCCACTGTATAGAGCGGTGTATGCCTGTGTCTCGTTGTAGCCTTTGATATCGATAAGATCCTGTAATACCTGTTCTGTCAATTCATCCACAAAGTATGTATAGACAGAGTCGGTATCAGTCTCCGTATTCACGGTCTGAATCCTGTCATAGACATTGTCGTTGATGGCTTCATCATATTCAGCACTGGTGATGTAGCCCAGCTCTAACATATTATCCAGAGTCTTTTTACGACGCTCCGCATTATAATCAGGATGGGTAATGGGATTATATTTAGAAGGATTCTGTGTAATACTTGCAATGACGGCACATTCCGATAAATTCAATTCATATACAGGCTTATTAAAATAACGAAGAGACGCAGCCTGTACACCAAGGGTACTTTGCCCCAGGTTGATGGTATTCATGTAATTTTCCAGAATGGTATCTTTATCCATGACCTTTTCCAGTTCCAGGGCAAGATATTGCTCCTGAATCTTACGTTTCACTTTTTCCATAAAAGAATTTTCATCCACCCAGCCCTTGAATACATTATTCTTCAACAGCTGCTGGGTAATGGTGCTGGCGCCCTGTGAAAAATCTTTATTTTTCACGCCGATGACGGCAGCACGGAGAATACCCTGAATATCGATACCGTTGTGATCATAGAAACGTTCATCCTCGATGGCCACGAAAGCATGTGCCATGTTCTCAGGGATCTTGTCCATGGAGACCGGAATACGGTTAGAATCCGAGGAGACCAGCTTTGCTGTCTGATGTCCTTCGTTGTCGTAGACGAAGGTGGAAAAGCCGGAAGGTGATACGTCAATATTCGTAATGTCCGGCGCAGAACTGATGATACCCCGGAACACGCCAAGTCCGGCGCAGATACCAACGACGCCCGCGGATAAGATTACGATCAGAACAGCTTTTAGAATGGAAACGGTAAACATTTTTTTGACTTTTATTGATTTAGAATTGAGTGCCTGCTGTTTCTTTCGCACTCCTTTTTTCCCATAATTCATTTTAAGACCTTGCCTTTCAAAAATTTAAAATGATAGATTTACATGCAGGCATGACATCTATCATTTAACCACTTGATTCTGCTTTTTCCCGCATTAACGTCATGCACTGGGTGCATTCCTGCCTTACGCCTGCTTTGCAGTCTAGGCACATTATACCAAAACAGCGGTGGTAAATAAAGGATTTTAGAATATATTAAGAATTGTTCACAAATATGTACATCTTTATACAAAAATATGCTATGGTTAGATGTAAAGCATTTTTCGGTTCTTTTCAGGGAATTTCATAAAGGTTTTCTATGGAAAGAATATGGAATGACGGGAGTACATTTACAGTAGTCTCTGTGTGCCCTGGGAGGATATAGATACAGGTGAATGGTGAGTCAGATGGAAAATATGAAGGAAAATAAAAAAGAAAATACAGACATAAATAATGACATGAATAATGGTATGAATATAGAAGAAAATATCATAGAAGAAGTAAAAGTCCTGCGACATGGCGGTACGGATGAATTAGTGGAGAAAAAATCCAGATTTATTGCTACAGTGTGCCCTGTGGAGAGTGAACAGGAAGCAGTAGCTTTTATAGAAGAGACAAAGAAAAAATATTGGGATGCCCGGCATAATTGCTCGGCATTCGTGATCGGAAAACGCGGGGAACTCACCAGATGCAGCGATGACGGAGAGCCCGGCGGCACGGCGGGGAGACCCATGTTAGAGGTGCTGCTGGGACAGGAGGTGCGCAATGTGGCGGTGGTGGTGACACGGTATTTTGGTGGTACACTGCTGGGAACGGGTGGACTGGTGCGAGCCTATACCCAGGCAGCCAAACTGGGATTGGAGGCCAGCGAAATCGTGACCATGCGCTATGGCGTGAAGATGAAGATCACCACGGATTACAATGGTGGCGGCAAGATTCAATATCTGCTGGGTCAGTGTGGTATCAGTGGCTATGAGACTAATTACACAGACAATGTGGAATTTATCGTGATGGTACCATTGCGGCAGCAGAAGATGCTGGAGAAGAAGGTCACAGAGGCTACTGCGGCGAAGGCAAAGATAGAGATTCTGGAAAAGTTATATTTTACATAGGATAAACAAAACATAGTTGTATGCATTATGAAAAAAATGATATGATAAAGAGCATTCATTTAGAAAAATACAAGTCGTACTCTCTGAAAGGTGGTGGTTTTCATGAAACAAACAATTGTACAATCCGGTTCTGACATCCCTTTACCCAGGCGGAGTTATGATGGAAACATGAATAATATCCACCGGAATGGGTGGTTACATAAGGAGAGAGACAAAATGGAAGAATTAATAGAGTTAGTGGAGACAAAACAGTACACCAGATTACGTCAGGAATTATCTGACCTGAATGATGCAGATATCGCAGTATTTTTGGAGTCTTTGGAGGAGGAAGATATGCTGAAGATTTTCCGTATACTGCCAAAGTCCCTGGCGGCGGATGTATTTTCCTATCTGCCCATAGAAGATCAGCAGATGATCATTACGTCACTGTCTGATAAAGAGGCAGCCAATATTATCAATAATCTCATGGCGGATGATGCCACAGATCTGCTGGAGGAGATGCCGGCCAATATCGTAAAACAGCTTCTGGCAAATGCCAACTCGGAGGCCAGGAGGGACATCAACCACTTGCTTCGCTATCCGGAGGATTCTGCGGGAAGCATCATGACAGTGGAGTTCGTGGATCTGAAAGAGAATCTCACAGTGCAGGAAGCCATTGACAGGATCCGCAAGGTAGGCATCGATAAGGAGACCATTAATATCTGTTATGTTCTGGATAACAAACGCACGTTAGTGGGGACTGTGGCATTGCGCTATCTGCTGCTCAGCGATCCCGAGGCGATCATCGGGGAGATCATGCATGAAAATGTGATCTCCCTTCACACCCTGATGGATCAGGAGGAAGTTGCCAGACAGTTCCAGAAGTATGACTTTACTTCCATGCCGGTGGTGGACAATGAGAACCGTCTGGTGGGAATCATCACGGTAGATGATGTTGTGGATATCATGCAGGAAGAGGCTACAGAGGATATGGAGAAGATGGCGGCTATCGTGCCCAGTGACAAGCCCTATATGAAGACAGGTGTCTTTGAGACCTGGGGGAAACGTATTCCATGGCTGCTGCTGCTGATGATATCTGCCACTTTTACAGGAGGTATTATCACCTCCTTTGAGGATGCACTGAGTACCTGTGTGGTTCTCACGGCATATATTCCCATGCTGATGGATACCGGAGGAAATGCGGGGGGACAGGCGAGTGTGACGGTGATTCGCGGTCTGTCATTGAACGAGATCCAATTCTCAGATATGTTTGCCGTAGTGTGGAAGGAAGCCAGAGTTGCACTGCTGTGCGGTCTCTCCCTGGCATTGGCCAACTTTGCAAAATTACTACTCTTTGACCGTGTATCCGTGGCGGTGGCGGCAGTTGTGTGCTTCACATTAGTGGCAGCGGTATTTATCGCGAAGATCGTGGGCTGTCTCTTACCCATGTGGGCTAAGAAGATAGGGTTTGACCCGGCAGTCATGGCTAGTCCATTTATCACCACCATCGTGGATGCCCTGTCCCTGTTGATTTATTTCCAGATTGCATCTCAATTACTGCATCTGACATAGATTCCCATGGATTCACATAGATTTACATGGAGGATTTTCTTTTAGGTGGAGCGCAGATTAAACGCAGGAGGCAGTAAGAGGGTGTAAGCGGTAGATACAGGCTAGATTCTCAAATACACCGAGGACAGAAATACCAGTCCGTCACGCTCGAACCGGGTATCACCCTGTCCCTTTCTTGCCACCGACTGAACAGAGGAAAGACCAATCCCAAAATCTTCACGCTTTCTGGAACGGAATTTTCCGTTTTCCTCTGTGACCTTGCCATCAAAGCTGTTATCCATGGTAATGGTGAGGATATCGTACTGTAAAGTGCTGTTCAGACGAATAAACCTATGTCCCTCCGTCATACGCTGGCAGGCTTCCACTGCGTTTTCCAGCAGATTTCCGAAAATCACGCAAAGGCTGCTGTCGGTGATTTGCTCGTTGTGCTCCGGGACAGTAAGATTGATGCTGCATTCAATTCCGCTTTGTTCACAGATAGAGGCAAATCGGGACACGATGGCATTTACTGCTGTGTTGTCGCAATAGCTTTTTTGTGATGGCGGAATGGTTTCGATGAGAGAATCGATGTACTCTTTTAACTTTTCATGATCTGTATCTGCCAGCTCATTGATCACGGTGAGCTGATGGCGTAGATCGTGCCGCTGCTGCTTCAGCTTTTCGGCATGTTCCACCATAATCAGGTTATGTTTTTTCTGTTCCTCCACCTGCACTTCCATTAGATTCATCTCAAAGGCAAGCTCCCGCTGCTGACTCTTCAGCTGAATAACATCCCGGATATAAAGCCCCCCTGTGATGCCTGTGCAGACAATGAAAAACAGGATACCCATTTGAAACAGGGAGGCAAACATATAAGTAAATTTAATCTTATAGTTGCATACCTCAAGCAGCGCGGAAAGTGCCAATACTCCCATTGGGAACACAAACCGTTTGGCCCCGATATCATGATAGCGTATACACTCATAGACCATAATCCCAAACAAAGCGCAGAGTGTGATTGGCACCAGAATATGAAAGAGATACATACTCTTTGAAAGCTGTACAACTCCCAATAATTGCAGCAGCAGTGCCACAGACGAAGCCATAGTCATGAAGACTGCCATATATCTGACAGGCTTTTTGTTCTTGAACCCGATGGCACTCTCTGCAAAATACAGAAGAGGGATCGGGAATGTAAACAACCCCATAAAGGCAAGCAGATAAAGGAGAGTGGGATTTTTGAAGAGGATTCCCGTAAAATTACATTCTCCGAATGCCCAGGCTCCTGTGGCCACAGAGAATAATCCCAGCCAGAAGAACATGATTCCCCTCCTCTCGAAGATCAGCACAAAAACCGAGGTCAATATCAGCAGGCCTCCTATGATGAGCTGCATGGAAGAGAAAATAAAGGGCATTCCAAGGGCTGCGGTTCGATCCCCGAAAACAGCCTTCACATCCCCCATGATCACAGGATGTATCGTCAGCACATCACGGGCCACAGGAGATAAGAACTCCATTCTCAGAGTGACTTCTTTATTAAGATTCCCCAGACTTATCATATAGACCTCGGTGGCAGGGTCAACCATAAAATCAGGATAGTTATCCAGATCACCAAATTCGTAGATCAATGTATCATTGGCATAAATCTTTGCCGGAGAATAAACACTTTTCACGTAGATCACATCATGAGATTTGGGTGTAATCTTTGTGGTAATGGTGACAGGGGTGCGTGGTGCCAGATTATGAAAGCTGTGTGGCAGAGAAATGGCTTTTTCTTCCCCCAGGATGTTTGCGGTCACGTGGGTAATGTTGGTCACACTGTCTAATTTTGTGCTTTTTATAAGGAACCCTTTTGCCCCGGACAATAGCAAACCAATGATACAGAGAAGCATTGCCTGTGTGGCGAGGGTGATTACAGTTCGTTTACTCATCTGGAAAGCCCCCTGGTCCTGTGAAACAAAAAGTGCTCAAGGGCTTTTTTCGCATTCGCCATACTTTCCCTGCGGATGGGGATATTCTTATTATTCTGCATTACAAAGCATTTTAGCTCTGTATCAATAAAACGGACAAAGGAAAGATTCACCGAAAAGCTTTTGTGTGAATTGAAAAAATCCTGCTCCGCAAGCTGTGGCAGAAGCGAGGACAGCTTTTCATAAATCTGCAGGGTGTCCCCGTTTTTCAGATAGATATTCAATTGATGTGTCTGCTGTTCCAGGCAGAGAATTTGAGAAAATGGGATTTTTTCTGCCTTGCCGTTTCTCTTTATCATAAGTGCAGGCATGTTACTCTTTTTGATCTGTGCCAGCTTCAGGATTTCTTCTACATCTTTCTGCTTGAAAGGCTTTTCTATATATTTCAGTGCGGAAAGACGATAGCTTTCTAAGGCGTGGTCAGTACTGGTGGTAATAAAGGCAACAGGAATATCCTGGTCGATTTCCCTTATCGCGGAAACAGCTTCCACCCCTGTCATGCCACCCATATAAATATCCATCAGCAGTAAATCAAAGGCTTGGGGTTCATAGGTTTTCAGCAAAGCTTCACCGCTTGTGAAAACGGTACACCTTGCCGGTACATTACTTTTATGTATAAGAGCGAGAAGTTTTTCTTCCTCACTGTGGGTATCTTCGCAGATTGCAATTTTCAATGGCTCCATATAATTTACCTCGCATAATCATAACAATAGCACATAAGCATAAGCAAGTCAATTTGTCAAGAACGAATTATGGTGAGCAAGCAGATGAATCAGACTACCAGATAACAAGGAATGCAGCAATGCAGTGAGAGAAGAATATTAATAGAATGAGCAAGCAGGAGGCTGATCAACGAATGATTAGCCTCCTGCTTGCTATTATAATAGCACAAAAATGCGAAAAAAACAAGACTGGTAAGGGAAGCACAGGGGGTATATACTGGTACAACTTGAAGGTATGGCATGAGAGAGCAGGATCAATCCTGATTAGTCTGTGAATAAAGTGGAGGAATCTTCAGGATTACTGAGGATTAATATGGAGGGGAAAGATGGGAATAGTGAAAACAAAAGAAATGGATCAGGGAAAGCTATTGGAGGTACTGAATGACCAGGCACAGATCAGAAAGCTTCAGGAGACCAACTGTTATGCGGAGCACTACGGACTTACCCTGACGGAGGAGGATACGAAGCTGCTGGTGGAGGAACGGCGACAGGCATTGCATAGGACCAGAAGAGTGGAATTTGGTGGAGGTATACTACCACAAATCGTCATGACCTTTTGTGATTCCCAGTATATCACTCAGGACAGTTATGTGGATATACTTACCCGCCTGCAGGAAATCTTCTATACGTACAAAAATGAGATAAGGGATGAGATCACGGACGATGAATTACTTGCTTTCATGAAAGAGCAGTATGAGACAATCTGCTGTGGAGATCTGGAATACCTGGAGAGCACCTGTCTGGAACTTTTTGCCCAGGCGATCCGGGCAGGGTATGACACGTATCAGCTCACAGGCGGGGAGGGTATCTACGAGAATATGGATCTGGTGAAGAGATGGGAGAGAGAACTGTACATGGAGGCACTGCGGGAACTTTTCTGGGGATAGGAGGATGAGAGCATGTATCAAATGGAGGAATTACTGCCTCTTGTGGGGCACTTGACGGCAAAATATACCAGCAATGAGAGCACCTCGGTGACTTATGAGACAGCACAGAGGCTGATGGAAGCGGTGCTGTATTGCATCAGAGAGACGGAGCAGGGTGGGGAAGCTGCCATGTCCCCTGTGCCCGCTGAATCCCGGAGTGCTGCACAGACCTACGAACTGGGTCAGCAGATGGTATTGCAGAAAGTGCAGAAGCTTCGGAAGCTGTATCATCATATGCTGGGGGAATTTCAGGATTACGGGATGAAGTCTCTGGATGAGGTGGTGCGGAAGGGAATACCGGAATTTCTGCGTAGATATGATGTGAGATTCTCTCCCCAGGAGACCTGGCTTACGCTGGACTATCCGATACTGCTGGAGCACGGTGATCTGTCCGGCATAGATGAAGTGCTGCTATATCTGCAGTGCCTTGTGTGGGAGCAGCGTTTTCTGGATGCCTTCGACAGTACCTATGTGACAGAGATCCTCAGGGAATGGAATGCAGGGTACGAGGAAATGTATGAGAATATATGCAGCATCGTATTGCTCAATACCATGGGCCATCTGCTGTTACAGAAGCCTTTGCAGGAGAGAGGGTATACCGGGGCGGAATATGAGCGTATGGAAAATCTATGGCGGGGCAGATCCCAGGAGGAGCTGGAACAGATATTGAGAAAACTTTTGAAGGGGTGGATCGCCAGTGCTTACCACAATGACCAGAGATTATTATACTATCTGTACAATGAAACAGGCAATGCTGCTGCACGCATCTGTAATGCGCTTTACAATCATTGCCTGAATCGTATTTTTATCTTATAAAGAGGAATCTTATATTAGCCTTTTCTGTATCCGGCGCGTTTACGCAGTGTTGGATCAAGGATCTTCTTTCTGATACGAAGACTTTCCGGTGTTACTTCTAACAGCTCATCATTATCGATGAAGTCAAGAGCCTGCTCCAGACTTAAGACTCTTGGGGGAGAGAGACGAAGTGCTTCATCTGCGCTGGAGGAACGGGTATTGGTGAGCTGTTTCTTCTTACATACGTTCAGCTCTACGTCCTCTGGCTTTGCACTCTGTCCGATTACCATACCGGCATATACTTTTTCACCGGCACCGATGAAGAGGGTACCACGATCCTGTGCGTTGAACAGACCGTAGGTGATGGATTCGCCAGACTCAAATGCGATGAGGGAACCTTGCTTTCTGTAAGTGATATCACCCTTGTAGGAACCATAGCCATCGAAGGTACTGTTCATGATACCGTTACCCTTGGTATCTGTCATGAACTCGCCGCGATATCCGATGAGACCACGTGCAGGGATGGAGAACTCCAGACGGGAGTAACCGCCATTTGCCAGTCCCATGTTGCGAAGCTCACCTTTACGTTCGCCTAACTTCTGAATAACGCTTCCGGAAAATTCCTCCGGTACGTCAATATATACGATTTCCATAGGTTCTAATTTCTTGCCTTGTTCGTCCTGATGATACAGAACTTCCGCTTTACTTACTGCGAATTCATATCCCTCACGACGCATATTCTCGATCAATACAGATAAATGTAATTCACCACGACCTGATACCTTGAAGCAGTCTGCGGCATCGGTTTCCTCCACACGCAAGCTGACATCTGTATTTAACTCACGGAAGAGACGGTCACGGAGATGACGGCTGGTCACATATTTTCCTTCCTGTCCTGCGAGAGGAGAGTCATTTACGATAAATGTCATAGCGATGGTAGGTTCGGATATTTTCTGGAACATGATGGGCTGTGGATTCTCAGGAGAACATAAGGTATCTCCAATGTGGAGATCTGCAATACCGGAGATGGCTACGATAGAACCGATGCCGGATTCTGTGACTTCCACTTTATTCAGACCGTCATATTCATATAGTTTACTGATTTTCACTTTTTTCTGTTTCTCAGGTTCATGGGCATTTACCAGCATGACTTCCTGATTTACTTTTACGGAACCGTTATCCACTTTACCAACACCGATACGACCTACATATTCGTTATAATCGATGGTGCTGATCAATACCTGTGTACCTGCATCAGGATCGCCCACAGGAGCCGGAATATAATCGATAATGGTCTCAAATAATGGAATCATATCGGTACCGGGCTTCTCGAGATCCAGTGTAGAGGTACCTGCCTTTGCGGAAGCAAATACGAATGGGCAGTCAAGCTGTTCATCACTTGCCTCCAGATCCATGAATAATTCCAGGATCTCATCGATCACCTCTGATGGACGAGCCTCTGGTCTGTCGATCTTATTGATACATACGATAACAGGCAATTTCAGTTCCAGGGCATTTCTCAGAACGAATTTTGTCTGAGGCATGGCACCTTCAAAAGCATCTACCACCAGGACAACACCGTTGACCATTTTCAGTACACGCTCTACTTCGCCACCGAAGTCAGCATGTCCGGGGGTGTCGATAATATTGATTTTTGTATCCTTATATACGACAGCAGTATTTTTGGAAAGTATCGTGATGCCACGTTCCTTTTCAATATCATTGGAGTCCATAACACGCTCAGCGACTTCCTGATTTGCTCTGAACACTCCGCTTTGTTTCAGTAATTCATCAACCAATGTTGTTTTGCCGTGATCAACGTGGGCAATAATGGCAACATTTCTTACATCATTTCTTGTTTGTATCATTCTGTTAACCTCTCTGACTGTGATTTGCACACAGTCGAAAATCCCGAAGTTGAATTTCTTCAACCCTTAGCAAGATATCTTTCTTTTCCTATTAATATACTTTACATACATTTATATTTTTACAACTCTCTTAGTTTATCACATTTTCGCGATTTTACAAGGTTTTTCTTATGGAATGGAGGAATTGTATTGTATTTTGTACGCGATAACTGATAGCGAAAGAGCAAAGTTATAAGGAATAAAAGGTAAAAGCGGGTCATATACTGGAGTGTATGAAAGAAAAAATTCTTATGGGAAGAGCCAGCAGAGATGCTGACTCAAAAGAAGGGAGAACAGAAAACATGACAGATAAGGTAATTGAGAACAACCAGGTAATGATTATGGGGACGATTGTAAGTGAATTTCACTTCAGTCACGAGATCTTCGGAGAAGGATTCTATATGGTGGAGGTGGAAGTACCGAGACTCAGCGACTCGGCGGATGTGATTCCATTCATGGTATCGGAACGCCTGGTGGATGTGACAGAAAACTATACGGGAAGGAATATATCTGTAATCGGGCAATTCCGCTCCTACAACAGACACGAAGAGCGGAAGAATAAACTGGTATTATCTGTGTTCGCAAGAGAAATGGAATTTATAGATGAAATCGGTGAGAACGCAAAGACCAATCACATCTATCTGGATGGCTATATTTGCAAACAGCCTATTTATAGAAAGACACCTCTTGGTCGGGAAATCGCAGACCTGCTGTTGGCGGTGAACAGACCGTATGGGAAATCTGATTACATACCGTGTATCTGCTGGGGTAGGAATGCCAGATACGCTTCCAGCTTCGAGGTGGGGAGCCGCTGCGCCATATGGGGCAGGATACAGAGCAGAGAATATATGAAAAAAGTCGGCGAGGAAGAGCTGGAGCGCAGGGTTGCCTATGAAGTGTCAGTGAGTAAGCTGGAGATCATGGAGGAAGAGCATGAGGGAATGTAAATTCAGTGAAAAGGCGAAATAGAGTAACAGCAGGCTAAATTTGATTTATTTTTCAGAATATGGTATTCTATATGCCATAAGGCAGAGAGAACGACTGTCTGAGTGGGATTATTTATGAGGTGGCTTATGGAAGAGAGCAAAGTACAGATCTATAGTGGGGATGGTCATGGAAAGTCGTCGGCCGCTTTAGGAAAAGCGATTCAGGCAGCATCAGCGGGTAAAAAAGTAGTATTTATCCAATTTCTAAAAGGGCTGGAGCAGAATGATTTCATCAAGCGTTTGGAACCTGAGATTCAGTTATTCCGTTTTGAGAAGTCAGAGGCTGATTTTATCAATCTGCCACCGGAGCAGCAACAGGAAGAAATACAGAATATTAAGAATGGTTTGAACTTTGCCAGGAAAGTATTGAGCACAGGACAATGCGATCTGCTGATTCTGGATGAAGTACTGGGACTGGTGGACAATAGTATCATAGAGGTAGAGGAATTAAAGAAAATTGTGGACAGTAAGCCTGAAAATGTAGATATTATTTTCACAGGCATCCAGCTGAGGGATGAAGTATGTGCTCTGGCAGATGAGGTGTCTAAGATCGAGACTGTTCAGTTCAAAGTGTGGGATTGACCAGGAAAAGTCAGAAAATAAGCACTAAATATAGAGAGCACTGTGTTGACACAGGTACAGCAGAGTGCTAATATCTCGAGTTTTGAAGTAAAATCGCTGTAACCCTTATAAACACTTGGATACAGCGATTTCTCTGTATGGCGCAACAGTATCATTTTTAACCAATTGAAAAAAAATTAATATCTAAGAAGTCTCTGTATCTGCTGACGCGTACGATACTTGTTATCGAGTTCCATATCAAATACCTTTGCACATGACTCAAGGATTGGATCGTAATAGGTAAGCTGATAGTTGTTAGCATCAAGAGGAACACAACAATAGCTTTTCAAAGAGCTGATTATCTGTCCGACAGGATACTGTTTTTTCAGCTTTGTCTGTAGAAGTCTGATTAACACGAGTGCAGTGAAGCAGGTTGTAAAATGAGCATCTATATAATCATTTGTCCAGACAAAAACAGGCCTGGAGTCAAACTCCGTCTTAGATATTTTAAAAATATCCTCGATATGAATCAGTCCACGATAGACTTCTCTTATTTCAAGATCTGACATTTTTAATTTACTGGTTACGATGGAATAGTATCCATCGTATTTCTTTTCTTCTTCAATCTTTTCCAGATTCAGTTCCAGTGCTTTTCCACGCTGTATCATAACTTCCCTGTCAGCCCGCTGTTTCTTTGCGGATTTTTCTGCTTTCTTTTGCTCAGTCATTTCTTTGGCACGTTGAGTGAAAAATGCGATAGGATCATCGTATTGCTTTTTTAGAGTATCTAAATATCCAAGGCTCTGAATTGTTCTATAAGAGAGTGAACCACACTGTCAGGAGAGCGTCCCTTGATGTCAAAACGATATTTGATGTCATGATAAACAGAAGTATACCATGCAAAATCTGCTTTTATTTCTCTAAGATAGTGTGCTTTATGTTTGTTTTTGTAAGCATCATCCTTATATAATATTATTATATCACATTTCATTGGATTGCTGGATTATGTTGCCTCATGAACTTCAAAACTCAGGAATATGAGGTGATGACAGTGAATATACAGGAATTATTAAAAGAAAAAGGAATATCAAGATATGGACTTTCAAAAAGTAGTGGAATTCCATGGGCAACGCTTACGGATATCTGTTCAGGAAAAACACATCTGGAGAGATGTACAGGTGCCACACTGATAAAACTTGCCGCATAATTGGAGATGACAATTGATGATCTCTTGAAACTGGAAACACTAAAAGAGCATAAAATGTCATTCCAAATGCTTGGAGTTCAAGTCTTAAGTTAAAAATGTGATGATATTCATATACAACAGTAATTATATAACATAGAGTAACATGAAGAATACCTCAGATATTAATTCAATATCCGGGGTATTTTTCATGTTGCAAATTAGCATACATTTTACACACGGGTAATTAACTTTTACATTCATTTTACGGCTTGCTGATTTCACGCTTTTTCAAAATATAGTAAAACAAAAGATGTACGAAGGAAAAAGTACAATTAACTATCATTTTAAAAAAGAGGAGAAATGAAAATGAAAAAAAGTTTTAAACTTATTTCCACAGCTATGGTTTTAGTAATGGCAGTTTGTTCTTTCACAGGATGTGGAGATACAACACAGACAACAGTTCATGATGCAACAACAGAAACAACACCTGCAGACACAGTAGCAGATGCAACAACAGATGCAACAACAGATGCAACAACAGATACAACAACAGATACAACAACAGATACCATTACTATGGTTTGGTACCCAAATGAATCCGCAGAAGATTATGATTCAGCCAGAGAAGAGTTCGCAGCATTGATTACTCAGGCAACAGGTAAAGAAGTAGAGCAGAAATTAACAACTGATTATGCAATTGCAATAGAATCCTTAGCAAGCGGTACTGCTCAGATTTGTTTCTTCGGCGCACAGGGTTATGTAGAAGCCAAGAATGCAAATAATGCAGTTATGCCTTTATTTGTAAACTCCGGAGAATCAGGAACCTTAGATGATGCAATTTATTACAGCTTCATGGCAGTAAATGAAGAAAATGCAGGTGACTATAAGAGTGGAGATACTTATACTATCGACAATATTGTAGGTAAAAAAATGTCTTTTGTATCCAATAGTTCTACATCAGGATTTAAAGTTCCTACAAATGCAATCGTAACCCATTTTACTGCTACAGCAGACTGGGCAAATCTTACTGCTGATGATTTAGTAGAAGGCGGCGATGACGCATTCTTCAGTGAAGTTTTATTTGGTGGGTCTCACCAGGGTTCAGCGTTCAACCTTCTTTCCGGAAAAGCAGATATTGCAGCTTTCTGTGATACAGAAATTGCTCCTTATGCAGACTGCACAGGCGGCGAAGCAAATAAAACAGGTTCTGTATATACAATTAAGTCGGATGCATCAGCACCTTTTGATACAGTAACAGGAAAAAATTTCGTTGTTATCCAGTCGACCCCTGTATTAAACGGACCTTTCGGATATAATTCTGAAACCCTTAGTGCAGAAGATGTAAAAGCAATTCAGGATTTATTTACTTCTGATGAAGTAACCAATAATGAAAAAATCTTTATTCCAGATGGTTCATCCGATGTAGGAATGTTTAAAAAAGCAGGCAGCGAGAAATTTGTATTGGTTGAAGATTCATGGTATGACCCAATCAGAGAATTAAGCAAATAAGTTGAAGGAATAAGGAGAACACGAAAAATGCCAATATTGGAATTTAAGGATGTCAGCAAAACTTATAATAATGTTACAAAGGCTTTGCAGGAAGTTTCTTTTTCCATAGAAGAGGGAGAGTTCGTGTCTATCATAGGCCCGTCAGGGGCAGGAAAATCGACACTGTTAAGATGCATCAACCGTCTGGTTGATGCATCTTCCGGTGTCATTATTTTTGATGGACAGGATATCACTGATGTGAAAAAGAAAGAATTAAGAAAAGTCAGAACTAAAACAGGTATGATATTTCAGCATTACAATCTGGTTGACCGTCTCAGCGTAATCGAAAATGTGCTGCATGGAACACTGGGCCAGAAATCCACAATCAGTGGTATGACAGGCCATTATACCGAAGAGGAAAAAGAAAAAGCTTTTGGAATTATCAATGAGTTGGGACTTGCTGATCAGGCATATAAAAGATGTGATGAACTTTCCGGCGGACAAAAGCAGCGAGTGGGAATTGCACGTGCAATCATGCAGCAGCCAAAATTGATTCTCTGTGATGAGCCCATTGCTTCTTTGGACCCTAAGGCATCAAAGACCATTATGGATCATTTAAGCAATATCAACAGGAATAAAAAAATTACCTGTATTGTCAATCTCCATCAGGTAGACGTGGCAATGAAATATTCCGAAAGAATCATTGGTGTGGCAGAGGGAAGAATCGTATTTGACGGACCTCCCGAGCAGTTGAGTGAAGAAATGATTCATCAGATATATCAGTCTAATTCATCAGATTTGATTACAGATGTGGGGTATGCTCAATGAAATTGAACAAAGATACGGAGAACGTATTTAAGAAAAGAAAAATTACATATACAATCGTGTTTGTGGGAGTGTTGATTGTTTATTTCATTGCTTCTACAGTTACGAAGTTTCATTTATGGGATGGTTTGGTATCTATTCCAAAAGCGATAGTCTGGATGGGAGAAAAACTGGTTCCGGATGCGGCGGCCATGGCAAAACTTCCTAAAATACTAAAAAAATTATTTGAAACAGCGCTTCTTTCTGTAGCGGTAACGGTGATTGCCGCAATTATTGCATTCTTTTTCAGTTTGCTTGGTTCTAAAACCACAAAGGTGAATGGCATTGTGAATCGTCTGGTTCGTATTGTGGCTGCATTTTTCAGAAACGTACCGGATGTAGTCTGGGCAATGTTATTGATGTTCTCTTTTGGACAGAACATACTGACAGGTTTTTTTGCTCTGTTTTTTACCACTTTTGGACTTTTAACAAGAGCTTTTATTGAAACCATAGATGAAGTCAGTTCTTCCTGTGTAGAAGCCTTGGATGCTACCGGAGCCACTTTTATACAGACTGTATTTCAGGGAATCATTCCGGCATCCATCACAGAGATTATTACCTGGGTTTTATACATGATAGAAACAAATATAAGAAGTTCAACATTAATCGGAATGTTGACGGCAACAGGAATAGGATATTTGTTTGACCTTTATTACAAGCGTCTGGATTTTGCCTCAGCAGGACTGATTGTTATATCCATGGTAGTGCTTGTTATTACTATTGAAGGAGTATCAAACAGAATTAGGAAGGTGATTCAATGATAAGTCAATATGAAGCAAATATTGCTACTACACTGGGCAGTTTAAAAGATGTAATTAATTTATCAGACTCTATGTCAAAAGGCAGAGACGGAAAAATTAGGATTAAGGCAAAAAGCAAGAGCAATACAGCCATTTACGTACTGGTAATGGTGCTGCTTGGGCTTACAGTTTTGGCATTTCTTACTTTTGATTATAAAGATATTGATTTTGGAAAAGCGATTGCAGATACACTTCATAATATTAAAACTGTATTTTTACAGCCAAAACTTACCAGAGATACCACGGTGGGTGTACTTTATCAGTTATTTGTGACATTTTGTCTGGGAACTCTTTCCACAATTTTCGGAGCCATTCTGGCATTCTTTTGTTCTTTGCTTTGTGCTAAGAATATAGCCAATCAGACGGTTGCCAATATATTTAAAAGTTTTGTGGCATTAATCAGGGCAATTCCTACTGTACTTTGGGTTTTGATTTTTGCAGTTTCAGCGGGGCTTGGAAGTGTGGCAGCAGTTATCGGTCTTACTTTTCATAGTTTTGCTTATCTGACAAAAGTCTATGCGGAAGCAATAGAAGAGGTAGACGAAGGAACTATTGAGGCACTTCGGGCAAGCGGAGCCAATTTCTGGCAGATTGTATTTCAGGCAGTGGTACCTGCCAGCAGAAGTTATCTGGTAGCATGGACCTTTATGAGATTTGAAATTAATTTTACCAATGCGGTGGCAATGGGTGCGGCGGCAGGAGCTGGGGGTATTGGATTCAACCTGTTTATGGCAGGCAGTTTCTATTTTGATTTGAATGAAATGGGATTGCTGACTTATGTAGTAGTTATTGCTGTAGTTGTACTGGAATTTGTATCCACCAAGATTAAAGCAAAGGCAAAATAGAAAGAAGGAAAACTGATTTTGGAAAAAAAGAGATTATTTAAAATATTATCAAAAGCAGAGACGGAGAAGGTAGCAGAATTTGCAGGTTCAATAAAGAATTCCTGTCATATTGTCATTGTGAAAGAACCGGAAAAATCCCTTTCCATGGTAAAAATGAGAGAACCGGTAAAAGAAAGTCTTTTTTATATCGGAGAAGTGATTATCTGCGAAGCTATCGTAGAGGTAGACGGAGTAAAAGGTGTAGCAGTCAGCATGGAAGATAATTTTGAAAAGGTACTGAATATGGCTATTATCGACGCCGCATGCAATAAGGGGATTTTCGACCAGTATGCTGCCTTAGAGCAGTTGGAAAAAGAGCAGCTTTGTGAAACAGAAAAAGAAAATGCCATGTTTATGAAAACAAAGGTGGATTTTCATTCTATGAGTGCGGAGGGTTAAATTATAAATGGAAAAATTACACAATTTTGATGAAGTCTATGATTCCCAGAAAGTGTTTAGAATTATTTTAGAGGCAATGTCAAATCCTGCCAGAAAGATTTCTGTAAAAGAATGGGCTGACAAATTATATGGTGAGAACCCAGTGCTTTTAACTGTGGCTATGACCCTGTTAGATAATGAAGTTAGTTTTAATACCTGTAAAGATGAAGCACTTTCCGCTCAGATTTCCTTGCTAACACATGCGAGGGAAACAAAAGAGGAGGATGCGGATTATCTGTTTGTATCAGACAGTAGGAAATTAAGTAAGGTTATTGAAAAAGCAAAGTCAGGAACACTTGCAGACCCTCACCGCTGTGCAACCATCATTGCATTACAGGAAGATACGGATGAGTGCTGTTTGAAATTATATGGGGCTGGTCAGCCTGGTATAGTAGAATTTCACACATCAGGGACTGTAAGGCAGGCAATATTACAAAGAGACAGACAGCTTTACGAATATCCGGAAGGGATTGATTTTATCTTTGTATCAAAAGAAGGAAATCTATTCTGTATACCAAGACTTACATTAATGGAGGAAAAATAATGGCATACGTAGCGGTATCAGGTGGCGAAGAAGCCATTGAAGAAAGTATTGCATTATTAAAATATTATCGGAGCGGAAGTAAAAAGGACTTAGAACTTGAGACCATTCAAAATAAAATGGCTCTTCTTGTGGATAAAGTAATGAGTGAAGCAGGGTTATATTCAAAAGAATATGCTGCGCTGGCATTAAAACAGTGTGAAGGCTCTACAGAAGAGGCAGTTTTCTTACTTCGTGCTTATCGTTCCACTTTAAAACGTACCTATTACACCAATATTGTTAATACAAAAGATATGAGAATCATAAGGAGAATTTCTGCGGCATTTAAGGATATACAGGGCGGACAAATTTTAGGAGCCACTTACGATTATACCCACAGACTCATTGATTTTGATTTAGAGCATGAAGATGCAGCCGCATTATATGAAGAAAGTGAAAAAAAACTGGCGGAGGAAACTCCTGAAAAGGTTCACTTCTGTAATCGTGTATCAGATGGATTAAAAGAAGAGGGTCTAATTGACACTTTTGAAGAAAATAATGAAGCGCCTTTTGATGTGACGGAAAATCTTTTGGAATTTCCGTCACCAAGAAGTGCCCGCTTACAGACGCTGACTCGTGCAGATACCGGCTTTATCTCAGGACTGGCTTACTCTGTTTTAAGAGGGTTTGGTCAGGTGCATCCCACAGTTGGAGAACTTCGCACAGGTTATGTGGAACTGGAGATTCCGTATTTGCTGGATAATGAAGAAAGTATTTATATCGGGGAGATATTAATTACCGAGGTGGAGGCTTTTAATCAGGCAGATGATAAGGACCAGTTAAAACTTGCCTGCGGATACGGAGCAGTTTATGGACGAAATGAAAATAAAGCCATCGCTATGGCCGTCATCGACAGAGAATTGGACCATGGCGGAGATTATCCTACTCAGAGTGATGAATTTGTTTTAATGCATGGTGATTGTCTGGAAATGAACGGATTTATTTCCCATCTGAAATTACCTCATTATGTTACATTTCAGTCAAAACTTGATGCGGTTAGAAAAACCAGGAGGAAGGATAATGAATAAAAATTACAATTATGCGTTTCTGGATGAAGGCTCAAAAAGAGAAATCAGAAGAAGCATATTAAAAGCAGTAGCAATTCCTGGTTATCAGGTGCCTTTTGGTTCCAGAGAGTTACCCATAGGAAGAGGATGGGGTACAGGCGGTATCCAGATTACCTTGTCGTTAATTGGACCGGAGGATACTTTAAAGGTAATTGATCAGGGTAGTGATGACAGTGTAAATGCTGTTAATATCAAAAAATTTGTACGTCTCTGCACTGATGTTCCTACAACTACTGATACCAGAGAAGCAAGTATCATTCAGACCCGTCACAGAGTTCCGGAGATACCTATGAAAAACGACCAGATTCTGGTACTGCAGGTGCCAATTCCGGAGCCTTTAAGAATCGTAGAGCCAAGGGAAGAAGTAACCAAAAAAATGCACGCAGAAAAGGATTATGCACCTATCTGGCTGCAGTTATATGAAAGTTTAATCAAATACAAAAAAATTACCATTGGAACAGAATATCCATGTATGGTTGAAAACAGGTATATCATGAATCCCAGTCCTATCCCCAAGTTTGACAATCCGAAATTGAATGATTCCCAGTGTCTGTATTTGTTTGGCGCCGGCAGAGAGAAAAAAATCTATGCCATTCCACCACATACAAAGGTTACCTCTCTGGCTTTTGATGATGTTCCTTTTGAAAAGGAAAGTTTTAAGGGTAAAAAGTGCAGACTGTGCGGAAACGAGAATACTTATCTGGATGAAATGTTTGATTCAGATACAGGTGAAAAGCATTATCAATGTTCGGATACATCTTATTGTAAGGAGGTACGCATGAAATGCCATTAACAGAACAACCGGTACTTAGTGTGAAAAATCTGACAGTACATTATGGGGATGGGTGTCCACTTTGTGCCGCACATCTTGAAAAAAACCGCTGCAGTGCTTGCGGAACAGTATGGGCGGCCAATGATATTTGCCTGGATGTTTTTCCAGGAGAAATTCTGGGAATTGTAGGAGAAAGCGGTTCCGGCAAGTCTACTTTGATGCAGAGTATTTATTTTGATGTAGAACCCACCGAAGGTCAGGCATATTTAAGTGACTATTATAAAGGTGAAAAAAATATATGGATGGCAAGTTCGGCTGAAAAAAGAACCATTAAAAACAATATCATGGGTATGGTTTATCAGAATCCCATCCTGGGTCTTAGAATGGATTATTCTGCAGCAGCCAATATTGCAGAAAAAATCATTGCAGCCGGAAGCAGAAATGCAGGCCAGATGACAGAGAGGGCAAAAGAATTGCTGACCGCGGTAGAAATTCTTACATCCAGAATGAGTGAGGCACCTAAGAATTTTTCGGGCGGCATGCAGCAAAGAGTACAGATTTCCAAGGCACTGGCTAATAATCCTTCTTTATTATTGTTGGATGAAGTAACCACAGGACTGGATTTATCCGTACAGGCCAAGGTTCTGGATTTGATTCGTAAAATTATAGCTGAATTTGGAATCTCGGTATTGTTAGTTTCCCATGACCTTGCGGTTATCAGAATGCTGGCAGACAGAACCATAGTTATGCTCGACGGTAAAATAATTGAAAGTGGACTTACGGATCAGATTTTGGAAGACCCGCAGCATGCTTATACGCAGCAGCTGGTTCACTCATTACTCTAGGAGGATTTTAAGATATGATAGCCATAAAAAACGGACTTATTGTCACTCCTGAAGAAATCATTGAAGGAAAGACCATTCTCATTGAGGACAGCGTTATTTCTGATATCTGTGAATGGAATGGAGAGGCAGACAAGGTTATAGATGCTCATAACAGATATATTATTCCGGGATTTATAGATGTTCACTCTGATAAGATAGAACAGTTTATTCTTCCCCGCCCAACGGCACAGATAGATTTTGAACTGGCACTTAAAGAATGTGAAAGAGAACTTTTAAATCTGGGAATTACCACTATTTATCATTCCTTTTCCCTTTATAAAGATGAGTTTTTCGGAAAAAGTCCTCTGCGCACAAGAGAAAGCGTTGAGAAGATGGCAAGACTGGTTCAGGATATTCATGAGAGAAACCACCTGATTCATCATCGTTTTCACCTGCGTATAGAGATTGATAATCTGGCAGCTTACGATATAGCAAAAGCCCTGATAGAAGAACATCTGATACATGAAATTTCCTTTATGGACCATTCTCCGGGACAGGGACAATATCGTGATTTACAGATATATCAGGAAACCATTGAAAAACATCATGGAAAAGAAATTGAAGAAGAGGGAATCGAAAAGATACTGGAATACCATAAAGAAAAAGAGATGTTATCTTTTGCCCAGTTGAAAGAATTATGCGAACTGGCTCACAAATATGAGATAACGGTTGCTTCTCATGATGATGACACCATCAAAAAACTCCAAATTAACAAGCATATTGGTGTAGATATCAGTGAATTTCCTATTAATGAAAAGACCGCAAAGGCAGCTCATGATATGGGCTTTTATACTGTTGTAGGAGCACCTAATGTACTCCTAGGCGGTTCCCATTCAGGAAATATGTCTGCTGCGGATGCTATTTGCGCAGACTGTGCTGACATTATTTGTTCTGATTATTTTCCTCAGGCTATTTTGCACAGCATTTTCATTATGCACAAAAAATATAACTGTGCTCTTCCGGGACTGGTAAACAGAGCAACCCTGAATCCTGCTAAAGCCATGCGCATAGATGACAAATATGGTTCTATTGAGGCAGGAAAAAAGGCAGACTTGTTAATTGTGGATGAACTGGATCATTATCCAGTCATTACACATATTCTGGTAGACGGAAGAACCACTTCACGAGTGGAGTATAGAAGATAATAGGAGGCAGGTGCCGGAATGGAAATACTAAGAATAGAAGATTTGACTAAGAATTTTTATCTTCACAATGCGGGAAAAGAAATAAAGTCCTGTCATGATATTGATTTTACATTGGAGGAAGGCCAGTTTATCGGAATCGTAGGACTTTCCGGAGCAGGAAAATCCACCATATTAAAGTGTATCAACCGTACCTATCTTACTACTCAGGGAAATATCATCTATAATAGTTCTGCTTTTGGAAAGTTAGATTTGACTAAAGCAAGTGAAAGGGAAATGCTGTATTTAAGAAAATACGAAATTGGCTATGTTTCCCAGTTCTTAAATGTAATGCCAAGAACTACGGCAAAGGAACATGTTATGAATGCTTTATTGGAAATTGGCACACCAAAAGAACAGGCAGAAAAGGATGCAAAAGATATGCTGTTTTATTTCAGACTGGCTGAGGATTTGTGGGATTTATATCCTAATACCTTTTCCGGTGGTGAGCGTCTGCGTCTGAACCTTGCACATACCATGGTAACCCATCCCCGGCTGATGTTACTGGATGAGCCTACAGCCTCTCTGGATAATAAGACCAAGATGCTGGTAAAGGATATGCTGATAAAATTAAAAGATAAAAAGACAAGCATGATTGGGATTTTCCATGACTTAGAATTTATGGATGGAATCTGTGATAAAGTTTTCAATATATCGGAAGGAAATATGATATGAAAAAAGCCGACTTACATATTCATTCAACTGTCTCAGACGGCAGTTTAAGTATTGCAGAAATTATTGATACAGCGTCCAAAATCGGTCTGGATGTCATAGCAATTACGGACCACGATACCTTATCCCACGCAGAGCAGATTACCGGACTTTTAGCCAAAAAGGAATATGAGAACCTTTCTTTGAAGGTTCTGGCAGGTCTTGAAATCTCCTGTTTTGATAATGAGGAAAATTACAGGGTTCATGTGTTGGGATATGATATTAAAAAACCGGAAATTGTAGAAAACTTTGTACACCCGCTACTACTGGCACGCCATGAAAATTCTATGAAACAGATACAGATTTTAAATGAAAGCGGTTTTCGTATTAATCCGGAAAAAATAAAAAAGGCAGACGGAAAATATATTTATAAACAGCATATTATGGATTATCTGGTATCTATAGGACAGGCAGAGGCTTTATTTGGGAAGTTTTATCACAGTACGTTTAAAAATGGGGGAATTTGTCATTTTGATATTCAGTATTTAGACCCTTATAAAGCAGTAGAGGTCATAAAAGAGGCCGGCGGAAAAGCGGTTTTGGCGCATAGCGGCCAGCAGCAGAATTTCTGTCTGATTTCCAAACTGGTGGAAAGGGGGCTTGACGGACTGGAATTAAATCATCATGCAAACACTGGAGAAGATAAAGAGATTATTAAAGAATATGCGGATAGATACCACCTGTTTTTAACTGGAGGAAGTGATTTCCATGGAAGATATGAGGCAAACTCTCCCAGTATCGGAGACTATCTTGCAGAAGAAAGTGGTGTGGATGCGATAGTAAATGGATGTTTTATCTAAATTAACAAGAAATTTAAAAAGAGAATTAATGACCTGTTTTCTGAAAGTAAAAACGCATTGTTTATTACAGTAAAATCGGCTATACTATTTCGAGTTTTGAAGCAAAATCGCTGTAACCCTTATAAACACTGGAATACAGCGATTTCTCTGTATGGCTCAACAGCACCTATTTTCACCAATTAAAAAATTATTTTAATATCTAAGAAGTCTCTGTATCTGCTGACGCGTACGATACTTGTTATCGAGTTCCATATCAAGAACTTTGCACATGACTCAAGGATTGGATCGTAATAGGTAAACTGATAGTTGTTAGCATCAAGAGGAACACAACAATAGCTTTTCAAAGAGCTGATTATCTGTCCGACAGGATACTGTTTTTTCAGCTTTGTCTGTAGAAGTCTGATTAACACGAGTGCAGTGAAGCAGGTTGTAAAATGAGCATCTATATAATCATTTGTCCAGACAAAAACAGGCCTGGAGTCAAACTCCGTCTTAGATATTTTAAAAATATCCTCGATATGAATCAGTCCACGATAGACTTCTCTTATTTCAAGATCTGACATTTTTAATTTACTGGTTACGATGGAATAGTATCCATCGTATTTCTTTTCTTCTTCAATCTTTTCCAGATTCAGTTCCAGTGCTTTTCCACGCTGTATCATAACTTCCCTGTCAGCCCGCTGTTTCTTTGCGGATTTTTCTGCTTTCTTTTGCTCAGTCATTTCTTTGGCACGTTGAGTGAAAAATGCGATAGGATCATCGTATTGCTTTTTTAGAGTATCTAAATATCCAAGGCTCTGAATTGTTCTATAAGAGAGTGAACCACACTGTCAGGAGAGTGTCCCTCGATGTCAAAACGATATTTGATGTTATGATAAACAGAAGCATACCATGCAAAATCTACCTTTATTTCTCTAAGATAGTGTGCTTTATGTTTGCTTTTGTAAGCATCATCCTTATAGATAACATCGTTCTCGTCACTGAAAACCAGTCTATCAAAAATATTTTCTGCAGAGTCAGTAAGTTCAATGGAAAGAATATTTGTAGATAAAAGAAAAGGTTTTAAGTTATCCATATATGACAATGGAGTAACTGCTATCACTTTGTTTTCACATCTTTCCTCAAGAGTGAAATGATAAGGTCATAACGTACTCTATTGCGTCCAGCCAGAGTACCAGTTGTAACAAAATTTCCCAGAGAGGTATTTAATTGTTTTTTTTACCTCTTCATCAAGATCGTAAAAATGATATTATAATATCAGATTCCATTGGATTGCGCCACACATAAAATACACAATATAGACAAAAAAATACCAGTAACCACAAGGGATTGCTGGATTATGTTGCCTTATGAACTTCAAAACTCAGGAAAATAAGCACTAAAATAGAGCGCACTGTGTTGACACAGGTACAGCAGAGTGCTAAGATAAAGAAGTATTAGGTAGAGGTTGCGTTATTTCAAGAGTACTCTTTCCGATGTGGCATGCACAGATGACGGGAGAGAAAAGGGGAAGGCGCCGAAAGAGTGAATATTATGCGTGTTGACTCTTGGGCATATTTTGAAGAAGAATATGACTGTCATCTTACAGATGGGGCGCTATCAAATAATCGGATTTTATCAGAGATTATAAGGAGCCGGCCATTTGTGTCGGTTTCTTTTTTTTCGCGAGTAGCGATGAAAATACCATGCTTGCATGAGTATTTGAGGAGCACCGCGAAAGTTCTGAAATTCGCAGAATTTTAGAACCGGCGAGTAGCGATGAAAATTTTAGAACCCGCGAGTAGCGATATTAGTGTACAATAATATAATAAATCAGGAGGAAGAAAAATGGCAATTTTTAAGGGAGCAGGCGTTGCAATCGTAACACCATTCAAAGAGAACGGGGATGTAAATTTTGATAAATTTGCGGACCAAATTGAATATCAGATCAAAAACGGTACGGATGCCATCATCGTATGTGGCACCACAGGAGAGGCAGCAACACAGTCTCATGAGGAACATCTGAACACGATTCGTTTCTGTGTGAAACAGGTAAACGGAAGAATTCCGGTAATCGCAGGAACAGGCTCCAACTGTACGGAGACAGCAGTCTATCTGTCCACAGAAGCGGAGAAGATCGGCGTGAATGGACTTCTGGTAGTCACCCCATATTACAATAAAGCCACACAGAAAGGGCTCATCGAACATTTTACCATGGTAGCCGAAGCTGTGAAGATTCCATTGATCTTATACAATGTACCAGGGAGAACAGGATGCACCATGGCACCACAGACGGTGGTCACCTTATGCAGAGATGTACCGAATATCGTGGGCGTGAAGGATGCCACCGGAAATATTTCACAGGTAGCAAAATTAATGTCACTGGCATCAGAGCAGGGCGTTACCGTAGACTTATATTCAGGAAATGATGATCAGATCGTGCCTATCATGTCTCTGGGCGGGATGGGTGTGATCTCTGTATTGTCCAATATTGCACCACAGCAGACCCATGACATTTGTGAGAAATTTGCCAATGGTGATGTGGCTGGCAGCAGGAAGCTGCAGCTGGATGCCATTCCGGTCATTGATGAATTATTCTGTGAGGTCAACCCTATTCCCATAAAGAAAGCCATGAACCTTATGGGCATGGAGGCAGGACCACTTCGCCGCCCACTCACCGAGATGGAGCCGGAACATGTAGCACAATTGGAAAAAGCCATGAAAGCGTATGGAATCCTCTAATAAGACCAGATTAAAACCACGGAAAGGAAAGACTTTTTCGTGGTTTTTCTTTCACTGTAAATGTGATATAATATGACCAGATTACATAATAATCTGTGTCAGGAAATCGAAGATTTTCGAGGCTCTGCTGGAGAACAGGGTAGTAATCTGTGTCAGGAATGCTCGCAGAGCATGACGTAATATGACCAGATTACATAGTAATCTGTGTCAGGAATGCTCGCAGAGCATGACGTAATATGACCAATAAAGTACCATAGGATAAATAAAAGATAAATAAAGCATAGAAGCAGAATGAAAAAGGAGAATATAAAATGATCAAAATAATCATGCATGGATGCAACGGAAAAATGGGTCAGATGATCACGAAACTGATCGCAGAAGACAATGAAATAGAAATCGCAGCAGGTGTAGATCTGTCAGATCACATACAGAATACCTATCCTGTTTTCGCTACCATAGCGGAATGCAATGTGAAGGCAGATGCTATCATCGACTTTGCAAACGCCAAAGCGGTGGATGGTCTGCTGGATTACTGTGTGAAGACACAGACCCCATGCGTATTGTGTACCACGGGGCTCAGCGAAGAGCAGCTGCAAAAGGTGGAAGAGACTTCCGGGAAAGTGGCGATTCTCAAATCAGCGAATATGTCACTGGGCATCAATATGCTGCTGAAATTATTAAAGGAAGCAACGAATATTTTAGCACCGGCGGGATTTGACATAGAGATCGTGGAGAAACATCATAATCAGAAGCTGGATGCTCCAAGCGGAACAGCCATAGCCCTGGCAGATTCCATCAATGAAGAATTGGATAATGAATATGAATATAAATATGACAGGACACAGGAGCGCATGAAACGACCTAAAAAGGAAATCGGAATTTCAGCCATCCGCGGGGGTACTATCGTGGGAGAGCATGATGTGATCTTCGCAGGTTCCGATGAAGTGATCACATTTTCCCATACCGCTTATTCCAGAGGTGTATTTGGTAAAGGTGCGATACAGGCAGCAAAATTTCTGGCAGGGAAGCCGGCAGGATTCTATCACATGAGCCATGTGATAGACGCACAGTAAGAGATACAATTTGGATAATTAGCGATCAGTGATAGGAGAATTTTCATGAAAGAATTGGAATTAAAATATCTGAAGAGTCTTGCAAAACAGTATCCTACAATTGCCCTGGCATCCACGGAGATCATTAATCTACAGGCGATCCTGAATCTGCCCAAGGGTACAGAGCATTTCCTCACAGACCTCCACGGGGAATATGAGCATTTCAATCATGTATTAAAAAACGGATCAGGTTCAGTGAGAGGGAAGATTGACGAAGAATTTGGAAATACACTCAGCACGAAGGATAAAAAGAGTCTTGCCACACTGATTTATTATCCCCAGGAAAAACTGGAAATCATTATGCAGGAGGAGGATTATATCGAAGACTGGTATAAGATCACGCTTCACCGTCTGGTGCAGATCACAAAGCGCGTCTCCTCCAAGTATACCCGTTCAAAGGTGCGCAAGGCTTTGCCGAAGGACTTTGCCTATATCATCGAAGAATTAATCACCGAGAGGGCGGAGATTCAGGATAAAGAAGCGTACTATAATGAAATTATACATACCATTATACGAATCGGCAGAGCCCAGGATTTCATCATCGCACTGTGTAATCTGGTACAGCGTCTGGTCATTGATCATCTTCACATCGTGGGCGATATTTATGACAGGGGACCGGGTCCCCACATTATTATGGATACCCTTCGTCAGTATCATTCTGTGGATATCCAGTGGGGGAATCATGATATCGTGTGGATGGGTGCAGCCAGCGGTCAGTTGGCATGTATTGCTACGGTACTTCGTATGTCGGCCCGGTATGCCAACCTGGATATTCTGGAGGATGGATATGGCATCAATCTCATACCACTTGCCACATTTGCCATGGAGACCTATGCCAATACCAACTGTAATACATTTGCAATCAAATATAACACAGATTACAATACGAAGGATCTGAGCCTTGATATGAAGATGCACAAGGCCATCGCCATGATTCAGTTCAAGCTGGAAGGTCAGGTGATCATGCGCAGACCTGAGTTTGGTATGGAGAACAGGCTGCTCTTAGATAAGATCGATTATGAGCACAAGACAGTGGTGGTGGATGGACATACCTACGAGATGAATGACCTGGATTTCCCTACAGTCAACCCGGAAAATCCTTATGAGCTCACACCGGAAGAATCCCAGCTTATGGAGCGGCTTAGACAGGCATTTATGAGATGTGAAAAATTACAGGAGCATATTCGCTTCTTATTCGCAAAAGGCAGCCTGTATAAGATCTATAATTCCAATCTGCTGTATCACGGCTGTGTTCCGGTGGACGAAAACGGCAATTTCGTGAAAGTCAATGTATACGGAAAAGAGTACGCAGGAAAAGAACTATACGACGTACTGGAAAATTATGCCAGAAAAGGATTCTATTCCACAGAAGATCTGTCAGAGAAAGAAAAGGGACAGGATATCATGTGGTATATATGGTCCAGTCCTAATTCACCGGTATTCGGAAAAGATAAGATGACTACTTTTGAACGTTATTTTATTAACGATAAAGAGAGTCATGTGGAGACCAAAACTGCATATTACCGTCTGCAGGATGATGAATCAGTCATCAATAAAATCCTGGAGGAATTTGGACTCACAGTGGAGAATTCTCATATTATTAATGGACATGTTCCGGTAGAGTTGAAAAAGGGCGAGTCCCCCATGAAATGTGGTGGAAGACTGCTGGTAATCGATGGTGGATTTTCCAGGGCATATCAGGGAAAAACAGGAATCGCAGGATATACGCTCATTGCCAATTCCCACGGGATGCGTCTGGTGGCACATGAACCCTTCGAATCTATGGAAGCTTCCATTCGCCTGGAATCTGATATCTTTTCAGACAATACCATGGTGGAGATATCTCCCGCACGTAAGATGGTAGCGGATACTGATATTGGTACGGAACTGAAAGAGAGTATTCAACAACTGGAGAAATTGCTGAAAGCATACAGAGAAGGTACCATTATCGAAAAAGGTGTATAGAAATCATAAAAAAGAGCGAACGGTATATAGATACACTGTTCGCTCGGATTTATTATTCTGTTTTTGTGTTATCTGTGTTCGTGGTGCCATTGCCAGTGATGTCATTGGCGATATTGTCAACACCATCTGCGGTATCTTTCACGACATCGCCTACAGCGTTACCTGCATCCTCTACAGCGCCGCCAACGGCGTCACCGGTATCGCTGATAATCCCTTCATTGGTAGTAGCTTCATTGCCGCCCTGCCCAGCGTTGACATTATTGTCAGTGTTGGCTGGAGCGGAACTGGGCTCTTCTGGACGGGTTTCCACGGTAGATTTTTCTACCATATCATTTGTATTGTTTTTGTCGTTTCGGTTACATCCTACCAACAGTGTGCATGAGAGAAGCAACATGGAAACAAGAATAGGAAATTTTAATTTTCTCATAATATTCACTCCTTTTGATTTAGAAAACTTTGATTTAGAAAAAGGTTTTTTCTTTCGTAATCTATTATGTACAAAAAGAAATATCTTATTCAATGCTTAACAGACATTTTAGAAATAAAAAAATATGGAATATTACAAATTAGAAAGAATTATAAATGAAGAAGTAGCATAATTGACGGTATGGGAGTAGAAGAATGGAATTCAGACCTTGTATTGATATTCATAATGGAAAAGTAAAACAGATCGTCGGAGGAACTCTCACCGATGAGAAGGATAGAGCCACCGAAAATTTTGTGTCAGCGTATGATGCCAGGTTCTACGCAGAATTTTATAAGAATAAAAATGTGAAGAACGGACATATCATTTTATTGAATCCAGGATCCAGTCCTTATTATGAGGTGACAAGAGCCCAGGCAATGGAGGCATTGCAGGCTTATCCAGGAGGGCTTCAGATCGGTGGCGGTGTAAATGCGGACAACGGGATGGATTACATTCATGCCGGCGCATCCCATGTCATCGTCACTTCCTATGTATTTAAGGATGGCAGGATCAGCTATGACAATCTGGAACGACTGGCGCAGAGTGTTGGAAAAGAGCATATTGTTCTGGATCTGAGCTGTCGCAAAAGAGGGGATTCCTATTATGTGGTCACGGATCGGTGGCAGAAATTCACATCGGTAAAGGTAGATGCTAATTCTCTGGATGAGCTGGCAGCCTACTGTGATGAATTTCTCATTCATGCGGTGGATGTGGAAGGGAAAGCAAGTGGCATAGAGGAGGAACTGGTGGCTATTCTGGGGGAATGGAATAAGATCCCCATCACCTATGCCGGAGGGGTTCACTCCTTTTCGGATATCTACAGATTAAAAGAACTTGGGAAGAATAAGATTCATGTTACCATTGGAAGTGCACTGAATCTTTTCGGTGGCAATATGGAATTTGATGAAGTGCTGAAAGCTGTAAATGGTTAATAGTTAAGGGTTAAGATAACCAGAGAGTGGTATATTATAAACATATAAAAGGGTAACAAAAAGGACTAGTCGAAAGACTAGTCCTTTTGACGATTTCCATCGTTTTAATCCGTTAAAATGATATTGCTTATTCGAAATATATATACTATATAAGAAAAGGCACATCTGAAACTGATTAAATTTGTTCTGGTTTAAAACCAAATTAGCATTTTGTTACGTTTACAGCCTGAGGTCCTTTTTCTCCGTTGATTACTTCGAATTCAACAGCAGCGCCTTCTTCTAAAGATTTGAAGCCTTCCATGTTTAATCCTGAGTAATGTACGAATACATCATTTCCCTGCTCGTCTGAGATAAAGCCATAACCTTTTTGATTGTTAAACCATTTTACTGTACCTTTGTTCATTGTAAATTCCTCCAAAAAATATGATATAGTGTTGCGTAATTACAACAAATTAAGAATATCATAATAAAGGATAAAAGTAAAGAATAAAAACAAAAAAAGAAGATAAAAAATAATAAAAATTTAATATTTACTGGTAAAATGTTACAAAAATGTTAAGAAATCATTGTGGTACATAGTCTAGTGTGGTAAAATATGTAATGTTATTTGACTTGATTGCATAATTTAGCTGGGATTCAAAAGATTTATGCCGGAGAACAAAGAGTCTTCGTGACCAGCAGACAGTAATCGAGCGACGAAGGGCATATGGAGGTGATTTTTCGGTGGGGAAAAAGACCAGAACAAAAGATTCGATGTTGGAGGGCCAAAAGCTGGAGAATCTGAAAGTGAAAGATTTTGATATGGAAGAATTCAAGATCAATGTGACTAAGATGGGTGAACCAAAGTTTGGAAAACGAAAGCAGAACTGTGAGAAAATCCAAAACCGCATTCACCACAGTAAAAAGTTCTACACGTTTATGATTCTTACGAATGGTTCGGAAGAGAAGACCAGGAAGATACGAATATCATCAAAGAGCCTGGATCTGGTGATCGCTGTATTTTTGGTAGTATTAGCAGTTGCTACCTACGGGCTTACGCATGCACCCGGAGCGGTTACGGCATCCAGCGGATCTAGTCAGGAAATCGTAAAATTAACCAATGAAAATCTGGAATTAACACAGCAAAATACAGAATTAACCAATAAAGTCGCCATATTGAGCGACACGATCAACCAGAAGATCGAAGAAGAAAATGCGAAAAAACAGGAAAATGCAGAGAAATGTATGCCAACTGGTTTTCCACTAAGCGGAACGGCCAGTATGACGGAAGCAAATGCCAATGAAGCAGCCGGACCGGGTGCTCCAAAAGTACCCATGGTGATTTTTGATTCCAGTGCCGGAACTAACGTGATTACCACAGGGGACGGAACAGTCAGCTATGTAGGAGTGGATGATACGGATTATGGAAACATGATAAAAGTAGATCATGGCAACGGTTATATTTCAGTATACCGCAATGTGGCGACTCCGAGAGTTTCAGAAGGGGACGAGATACCGCGGGGAACAGTACTGTTCCAGATGGATGAGACCAGTACGAGACTGGGATATGAGATCATAAAGGAAGATCAGGCAGTCGATCCGTTGACGTTACTTGAGATTGCCGGATAAGATGGAGGTTAAAATGCTAGGAAAGAAAAAAGATTTTGCAGAAGAAAAGATTCAAAGTTTGATCGGTGAGGATGTTGTGATAGAAGGAAATATGACCCTCAAAGATGCAGTGAGAATCGATGGGAAGATCAAGGGAGATATCACATCAAAGGGAAGTCTCTTCGTTGGGAAGAACGGAGTGATCGAGGGCAATATTCAGGCGGTCAATATTATGATTGCAGGTACGATCAATGGAAATATGAATATAACAGAGCGCATTGAAGCCACGGCAACCAGTAAGATCAAAGGCGATATTGTGGCAAAGAGCCTTGTGATTGATGAGAATGCAGCTTTCGAAGGCAACTGTACCATGAATATGAATGGCAAGAGTGCTGTTGAGCCGGAAATACAGCAATAGGCTTGGCTGATAATCAGGCAGAGCAATGAATAAAATGAATAATAGGAAACAAAAAGGCAATTGAGATAAGTCTCAATTGCCTTTTTGTTTCCTATTTTCAATTCCTTATTCCTCATTTTGTGAACCATTTTTTAGACGGTCAAAGATTAATTCATAACCATCGGTACCATAATTTAGAGAACGATTGACACGGCTAATGGTAGCTGTGGAAGCACCTGTCTTCTCTGCAATCTCAAGATATGTTCTATGCTCACGCAACATAGAAGCTACCTCAAATCGCTGAGACAGAGAAAGCAACTCATTAACGGTGCAAAGGTCTTCAAAAAAGTTATAGCACTCTTCTTTGTTATTTAGACAGAGAATGGCATCGAATAAATGATCCACAGATTCTGTCTTAATTTTCTTGTTCATTACTACGACCTCACTTTCACACTGTAAAACTTTAAAATTCTACGATACCCACATTTTAACATGTTAAAGTTATGAAGTAAAGTCATAATATCATTATGAAATGAAATCCTAAAATTATACCTTAAAACATGTGATGTAAATAATTTATTAGTAAAAGAACTTGATTTAGACCATGAGTTGAAAATAATATAATGCATATACTGGTTTGTAAAATGTGTAAAAAATGTGTATTTTACATTGACAAATGTGTATATGATGTGTATTAAAAATTCCCTAATCCAGATGATTATATATAGGAGGTAATTTAAATGAAAAGTGTATATCCAGTTATTTTTACTCAAACAGAAAATATAGTTTTAGTAGAAGTGCCTGACTTGAATATTTTAACGGAAGGAAAAGATATGGCTGATGCTATTTCTATGGCAAGGGACACAATCGGACTTAATGGAATAGCTTTAGAAGATGCAAATGATAAAATACCAGATCCCTCACGAATTGAGGACGTGAATGTTAATGAAGGCACATTTTCTTCCGATGGAAAAAATTATATTTCAATGGTTGATATTGATTTTGCAGAATATCGTCGAAGAAATGATAATAAAACTGTGAGAAGAAATGTAACGTTACCGAACTGGCTTAATCAGGAGGCGGAAAAGGAAAAACTGAATGTTTCTAAAGTATTGCAGGAAGCACTTGTGGCGCGCCTGGGATTACAAAGGTAGCAGACAGCAGATAACAAAATAGCGAGAAATCCTTTATTTAAGGACTTCTCGCTATTTCTTCTGACTGCGCAAGATGGGACTTGAACCCACACGTCGTTGCCAACACTAGATCCTTAGTCTAGCCTGTCTGCCAATTCCAGCACTCGCGCATAGAACACGTTGTGAACTTATTCGATCTCTTTCGCTCACTTGTACGATTATATATCAAAGTACATGGAGAGTCAAGAATAAATTTTGCTTTTTTACTTATTTTTCTTTTCTGTATTTTGTTCACTGGACTGCTTCTGATTAAATCCATCTACAATTTTTTCAATCAGGAGCTTTTTCACATAAACATCAAAACTCAGCATACAGATAAAAGAGAACATCTGTAAAAATTCAGCACTGTCCTCGGGAACATCATGGAAAGTGTGCTTGGACTCCTCATAAGTTTTCAGAATATCTTTTTGCAGTGCTTTTACCTGATCGTGCTCCAGAGAAAATACCTCATGGTAGATTTCCTCCAGATTAAAGGATTCATCTGTACCAAAGAAGCGTTCCGTAAGAGGATTTAACAGACTTTGAATGTCGCTGATGGATAGGATTCCCTTATAATAGTAGATGAAGATCAGGAGCAATATGTGCTCTCTGGAATATTTCTTTTTTACAGGTGGCGGCAGCAGATTATTCTTGGCGTAGTTATTGATCATTGTCTTGGTCAGTATCTTGTCCTCAGAACTGCGACTGGTGTTCCGAAGTTTCTTGTCCATAAAAGTGGTCACCTGATCCATGTAGAGATCAATATTGGGGATATCCTCGGGCTTGATATAATCGATGCGATCAAGACTTGCCATTATGCTGTTGATGAGATCATCCATATTTAATGTCATCGTAAGACCGAACCTTTCCTGGTTGTATATTATTCGTATACTTTTCCTATACTTTTTCCTGTGTTTCAGACGTTGTATAAACCGTTTTTAGGATTATGAAAGCACGAAGTGCGAAATAATCCGTAAGTATCAAGGGGCAAAACACCTTTTGACTCTTATATCATTATATAGTATTAAAAACTACATGACAAGTCTTTTGGTAAGTCTTTTCGCAATCCCTGACTATTGCATAAGTTTATGGAAAATGATAATATATGACCAGATTATGTAATAATCTGTGTCACGATATGGCCCGATTGGGAATATATGGGGCTAAATCATGGAATGATGTGGGTTAACAGATATAAATGATTTTTTTAGAATTAACAGATCCATAGGAGACAACAGTGAAAAGCGAAAGAGAAATTACATGTACCTGTTCCAAATGTGGTGAGACAGAGAAGATCTATCTGCCACAGGTCATCACAGAGCAACAGCGCTGGGAAACAGAGGACTTAAGTCTGTTCAAATGGACATGCCCCAAATGTGGACATGTATTAAAACTATTGTATCCGTGTATGTATCTGGATAAAGAGAAGAAAATACTGGTATGGTATGTGGATGAACACAAAGATAAAAAAATAGAAATAGATGTGCTGCAGAAGGAACTGGCACATGAGTTCCAGGAGGAAGCAAAGGGATACACGAAGAGATTCTGCTGTACTTTGGAGGAATTCGGAGAAAAAGTCAGAGTGCTGGAGCAGGGACTGGATGATAAGGTCATAGAGTTATTGAAGATTATGACTTTTGCCAGACTGCATATCTCAGATAAATCCATAGAGCATATTTATTACTATAGAAGAGATGCGGCAGGAAACTATGAATTTACTATCATAGGTAGGGAAGGTACCAGGGGAATAACATTGAATCACTCTATGTATCAGGACATTGAGGATTTGGTACAGGAGAAAATGGAAGCAGATCAGGATCGTTTCTACTGTATTGATCCGGATTGGGCTGGTCAGCAGATCGTTCAGATGTAGGATTCAGAGAGTGACAGGAAGACATGGAGGGCTCCGGATGGGGAATAAGAGCAGAATACTGTGGCTGACACTTGCAAGTGCGGCTATATTGGCAGCGTGCAGTCAGCAGGAAGTAAATGAAGTCGTAAAAGATGAAGTGATCGTATCGGAGGAAATAGAGAGCGAGATCAAAATACAGGATGTAACAGAACAGTTATCAGAGATAGAAACTGTTGAGACACAGACAGAGTCTACGACGGAGGAGACCTTACAGCCGGTGTCCATCTATTATGGGAGCGGCACAACGATGGGGTTGAAGACGGAAGAGATATCCATCAGTGAGGTTACACCTATGACCATACTGGGTCTTTTGGCAAGACACAATATTGTGTCAATCGATACGAAGGTACAGAAGTTCGAAGAAAAAACAGAAAATGGGAAAAAAGTGCTCTATCTGGATCTGTCCAAGCAATTTAAGGATTACGTGAATATGATGGGAAAAGATGGAGAATATATTGTTATTGCAGGATTGACGGACACTTTTTTGAGTGCGTATGGCGCGGATGAAATGGTACTGACTGTGAATGACGTACCTCTTTCCACCAACAATAATAAGTATGAAGGGGCGCTTTTCTTCTATCCGTTGACGGAACAGGAGCAGGAGGACAGCACCTATACTCTGAAGGAGGAAGTCATACAGGATGAGAATGTAGAGATTCGTTTTCCTCAATTTCAGAACATGAGAAATGAAAAGACCATGAGCCTGTGGAACGAAAGCATCAAGGAGGCAGCCATCTCTAATTATAAGGAAGCAGGTATTCTGGAATACACGTTAGACTATGAGATCGCCACACAAAATGCCGGGATGGTCTCTATTGTACTCCGCGGCAATTGTAATTATGCAGGTGCAGCTTATCCTTATGCCTTTGAGTCCACGTTTAATTTTGATCTGTCTACGGGGAAGAACCTTCGTCTGAAAGAGTATCGGGATGTGGATGAACTGGCAGATTACCTGGAAAATGGATATGGATATCACATTCTCAGAACAGATGTGGCGGATGAGGACTTACATCAATATTTGGCAGAAGATTTCACGGAGGATTATGTAACACTGCTGGATAATTATGATTATGATATTTCAAATAGCAATTTGATTCCTACGGGATATTCCTATATCAAGGATGACCAGACGCTGGTGCTGGTGCTGGAAGTAAATCATGCTATGGGAGATTACCTGGAGGTCGAAATCGAATAGAAAAGAAAAAAGGATGTATGATGGCAGAAATAAGTGAAAGAGAGCAGTTGATTTTTGATGTATCCAGACGGGAATGGGAGATGTTCCAAAATGTGTATAACACAGGTGGACGAGCTTCCTGTCAGGATGATCCGGATACCTTTTACAGGATGCGGATGAGCCAGTGGATGGTGTATTCGGATGAACTGTTAAAAAGCTATCAAAGAGATTGCGAGACAGCCGTTGCAAACGGCAGGAATCTTATTTTTGAAAAGTATGCCCGTATGATGGAGACGACCTATCCGGAAGAATTTGAAAAATTGTTGACCTATCTGCCGGAAATATCATTGGAAAAGGATGAAAAAATAGAGGAAATCGTGAAAGTTCATCTGGAATGGGACAGAGAAGTGGCAGAAAAATATCCAAAGGTACGTGGAAATGGCAGGACGGCAACCACAAAGGAGGACAGTGTGAACAGCGGTTCCTCCATGGAAAGCTATCTGCGTGCGGAGATAAAGACATACTCAGATGAGACATTGAACTTTCTATATCGGGAAACTATGAATGCCTATAAAAAAGGCGACAACCTGTTGGAACAGATCATCGCCAATGAAACAGCATTTTATGGATATCAGTCTTTAAAGGACGCAGAATCAAAAATGTAATCTGCGCCGCACGGCGTTTCTCAGTCGAACTCTGGATAATAGTGTAATCAGAGCAATAATAATGATGGAGCATATGGTCAATACAATGGCAGACCAGGAAATGCCCAGAGCTTTCTCTATAAAGTTGCGAATCAAAAGTTCCAGACAGACACAGAATACAGGAATCTCCGCAAACAGGTACAGTGCGGTGGTCACAAAAGAAACAGGCAAATGAACGATCAGAAATAGAAATATCTCTATCAACAAGGTAAGCAGAATAACGATTGGCATGCCAAGATAGAGAAACCAGTCAGTGCTGTCGGTAAGGAAGGTCAGTGCATACAGATAACAACTCACAGCAATACCATCCAGGAAAAAGGACCAGTATAATGTGAATTTTGTATAAATAACGGCTGGTATCATAAGAACCCATACGACGACACAGATGCCAATAATGGGAATGGACCATAATACATGGTTAAATACAAAGAAGTTCAATAGGGCACAGGTGACTGCGGTGGAGCTCAGGACGATGGAAAGTAAGATGGCCAGATCCTTTCTCTTTACCACATCCACCTGTCCTTTTTCTTTTGGGAAAGCACTTGGCTTTTCCTCATCTGGAAGAGGGATTACAGACGGATTGATCACAGGGGTATTACACAGCGGACAAAAAGTTAAATCATCATTTAATTCTACACCACAATTTACACAATAGGACATTATTATTGTTCCTCCATATCTCGATTACTCTCTATTTTAACATGTATGCCATCCTGCACCAGCTTTCGGAAAAAAAGTCGTTCCACGTCAGCCTCGATGATGGAGCTGGCAAAATTGATGGTCAGGATGTCTTCAAAACTTGCGATAGCACAATTGGTTCTGGATGAAAAAGGTTGTCCCATATAGATATCGAACCGTTCGATGTAAGGTTTCATATCATCTGGAACTTTTAATGCGCCCATATTGGTGAGCCCTGCGGAAGAATTGCAGTCCTGAACCTTCGTGTAGAACTGCCGCACCACATAATCCTTGATGAAGAGAGGAACCACACGAATGAGCGGATTGCGCTGAGTGGCGGCGTTGGTGGTGATATCCCCACGCAGGAACTTTTCATTGATATAATACTGCATATAAAGATGTACCTGTTTCACAATTTCCTCAAAAGTATATTCTCCCAGGCGTGGATCAATGGCAGGATAGATCATGGTAATAAAGTTCCGCAGTGTCTTGGATGGGAAGAAACGACGAAGATTTACCGGCATGGCAATCTTGATGGGCTTTAGCTTGATGTGCCAATCCGCCTCCTGCTTCTGCATCAGGGCATACAGCAGGACAGCATTAAAATATTCCGTGATGGTAGCGTCATACTGGGAAGCCACCTTCGCCACCTCATGGACGGACATGATACCATCGATCACATTCAAGGTATAGAAAGGTTCTTTTGTTCCGCGCACGCGATAGGTCTTCTCACCGGGGCGGGGCGGACAGACTTTGGCATTGGCATAGCGCATATAGGCATCCTCAAATTCCTGAGGGTCAGGTGCCTCATCCACATTCAGCACAAAATATTCATTGGTGATCTTTGCCCCCAGGAGTCGCAGATACACAGCGGTCACAGTCTGCAGGACACACATGCCCCCGGTACCATCTCCGAGAGAGTGATGGGATTCGAAGGAAATACGGTTCTCATAGTAGTAAAAACGAATTACATATCGATTATTCGCCTTGAAAGGCATGGGCATGCAGGAGTTGCGGATATCAGGTCTCACAAAGGGACCGGGTCGATTATTAGGCTCCAAATAGCGCCAGAAAAGTCCCTTTCGAATGGCAACTTTATAGGTAGGAAATCGCTTCAATGCAATGTCCACCGCTTTTTGCAGCACATCCGGCTGTATATCCTCCTTTAGGACAACGGAGAGACGGTAGACTGAGGAAAAGTCTTTTCGCTGCAGGGTCGGATATACGATGGCAGACAGGTCGAGTTTGAACCAGTTATTTTTGTCGGTATTCATATTGGGTTTGTTTTTCATCAGGTCTCCTGAAATCATTCATTTCAAATTGATTTTTATTGTAAAAGAAGTTATCATAAGTAAGATACTGTTCGTATTTATTATATCCATATCTTTACAGGATAGCAACAAAGAAAGGAAACCTATGGCGTTATCATCGAAAAAGAATCAGAATCTTATGAATGTAATCAAAAAGGTACATAGTGTGGTGGAGAACCAGAATCTTGAGAAACAGAGACAGAATCAGGACAATCTGGGGGCTATCTGGGGAAAACAGAAAGAGATAGATATCAGGAGTATCAATATACAGGGAATGTATGCGGAATGGGTGGGTGTGAATCGCTCCCATATGAAAAAATATGTGATCCTATACTGTCATGGAGGCGGATATATGACAGGCAGCAGTATGTATGCCAGAACACTTACCACGAAGCTTGCGGCAACCACTTCCATGGACGTCCTTTGCTTTGATTATCGATTATCACCGGAACATCCTTATCCAGCGGCACTGGAGGATGCGGTGAAAGCATGGGATTACCTCATGCTATTAGGGTATGGCGCCAGAAATGTGATCGTGGCAGGTGATTCTGCAGGGGGCAATCTGGCACTCTGTCTGGTTCATTGTCTGAAACGAGAAGAACGACTGATTCCGAAAGGGCTGGTATTGATGTCTCCATGGACGGATCTGTTGACAAAAGGAAAATCCCACGAGACCAGGGCAAGCCTTGATCCGGTGTTGGATGCGGAGTATCTGGAATTAGCTACGAAATCTTACGCGGAGGGGGAAGAACTGACCAATCCGTTTATATCGCCTTTATATGGAGATTTTCGGGGATTTCCCAGAACGCATATCCAGGTGGGAGATAATGAGATCCTGCTAAATGATTCCACCATGCTGTACAAGGCTATGCTGAAAGCAAATGTACCGGTGGAGATCGAGATCTATAAAGGGATGTGGCATGTATTCCAGATGTCGCCATTTAAGACCGCTTATGATGCTATGGATCAGAACGCGGAATTTATCTATGAGATCTGCAGATAACAACAGGGCAGAATTTTATGATTTAAAGATTTATAATGAAACAAAATAACAAGACCCGAATAACAAGTCAGAAAGGCAAGGAAATTTAAATGAAATATGTAGTGCAGATGGGAATCATCGCAGGAATCAGTTTTGCAGGAGAACTTTTATACATGTTGCTGCCGCTCCCGGTACCGGCAAGCGTATATGGTCTGCTTCTATTATTTGCGTTGTTGATGCTGAAAGTAATCAAGTTAGAACAGATCCAGGAAACGGCAGATTTCTTTCTCCTCATTATGCCCATACTATTCATATCTCCCAGTGTCAGCCTGATCACCTCCATGGATCTCATGAAGGGCAATATTCTGGCAATCATATTGATGACTTTTCTATCCACCATTGTGGTGACCATTGTGACAGGACTGGTGTCTCAGTGCATCATATGCCGCAAGAAAAAGAGGAAGGAATAAAGACAGGTATGAAAAAGGTAGAAAGGTTTGGATATGAAAATGATAAATGAAATACTTAAAGACTCCGTATATTTTGGCGTAGCAATCAGTGTTTTTGCATACTGGATCGGATGCTTCTGCAAGAAAAAATGGAATTATCCAGTGTTGAATCCACTGCTCATCTCCATGCTGCTCATTATTCCGGTGCTGCTCATATTCCATATTGATTATGAGACCTATGATTATGGTGCGAAATATATTACCTACTTCCTGACCCCGGCAACGGTCTGTCTGGCAGTGCCTCTATACCGCCAGGTACAGGTGTTAAAAGAAAACATAACAGCTGTTATTGCAGGAACCGTGTGTGGATGTCTGGCTCATGCAGGGATTATCGTAGGAGTTGCCATATTACTGAAGGTAGACCAGCCGCTGGTGTACTCATTCCTGCCCAAATCTGTCACAACACCCATTGCACTGGGAATCTGTAATGAAATACAGGGCATCTCAGCCATCACAGTAATCGGAGTGGTAGTGGCAGGTATCACCGGAGCAGTTCTGGGACCTACCATACTGAAACTTATAGGGGTAACGGAGCCGGCAGCACAGGGACTTGCCCTGGGGACAGCTTCCCATGCAGTGGGAACTTCCAAGGCAATAGAGATGGGTGAAGTACAGGCAGCCATGAGCTCTCTGGCAATTGTAGTCACGGGGATCATGACCGTGATCTTAGTGCCTGTGGTGGTAAATCTCCTGAGCATGTAAAAATCATAAAAAACCATAAAAAAAGAGGAATTCCAGAGCGTACACCGAATATATAAAATAGGAGGATACCTATAATGTCTATTCGTGAAGATTTGGAAAAGAGAGAAAAAGAGTATCTGAGTCCGTATGCGACCCTTAGCATGAACTCAAAAGGACGTGAAAAAGAGGAAGAACAGTGTGACATTCGACCAGTTTTTCAGCGTGACAGAGATCGAATCCTACATAGCAAGTCATTTCGCAGGTTGAAAGATAAGACACAGGTCTTTCTCACTCCGGAGGGTGATCATTACCGAACCAGACTGACACATACCCTGGAGGTATCACAGAATGCCAGAACCATCGCAAAGGCATTGCGTATGAACGAAGATCTCGTGGAGGCGATCGCGCTGGGGCATGATCTGGGGCATACTCCTTTTGGTCATGCAGGGGAAAGAGCACTGAACAAGGTGTGTCCCTATGGATTCAAGCACAGTGAGCAAAGTGTCAGAACCGTGGAAGTGCTGGAAAAAGGCTTACAGGGTCTGAACCTGACCTATGAAGTGCGGGATGGGATACGGAATCACCAGACAGAGGGAATGCCCTGTACCCTGGAGGGAAGAATCGTCAGATTATCTGATAAGATCGCCTATATTCATCACGATATGGATGATGCCATCCGCGCAAATATCCTGAAGGAGGGCGATGTACCCCGGGAAATAGGGGGTATCATTGGCTATACTACGGGGGAGCGGCTGGATCATTTTATCCATGATATTGTCACCAACAGTACAGGCAAGGATGATATTAACATGTCAGGTGAAGTGGCAAGGGCAATGAAAGATTTGAGAGCCTTTATGTTTGAGCGTGTATATACAAATCCGGATGCGAAGAGCGAGGAAGGAAAAGCCGAGACGCTGATGGAGACCTTATATGAATATTATATGAAACACATCGATCTGCTGCCACGGGATCTGCTCCTGCTGATGGAGGAACGCGGTGAGCACAAAGAGCGCATTGTATGTGATTATCTGGCATCCATGACGGATCGTTTCGCAATCGCTATGTACGAAGAAATCTATATTCCAAAATCATGGGATCGGTATTGAAAGGATTAACATGTATTATCCAGAGGAAGTCGTAGAGGAAATACGACAAAAAAACGATATTGTAGATATAGTATCAGGATATGTTCGTTTACAGAAAAAGGGAAGTAATTATTTTGGATTGTGCCCCTTTCACAACGAAAAATCTCCATCCTTTTCGGTCAGTGCCAATAAACAGATGTATTACTGCTTTGGATGTGGCGCGGGTGGAAATGTATTTACCTTTATCATGGAGTACGAGAACTATACGTTTGGAGAGGCAATCAAACATCTGGCGGACAGAGCGGGTGTGACCCTTCCGGAAGTGGAGTATTCTGAGGAAGCCAAAAAGAAGGAAAGCAGAAGAGCACAGCTCCTGGAGATCAATAAAGAGGCAGCAAAATACTATTTTTATCAGCTGCGAACGCAACAGGGGGCCATAGGGCATCAATATTTGCAGGATCGCAAATTATCTGAGGAGACCATCAAACAGTTTGGATTGGGGTTTTCTCTGAAATACAGTGACGATCTCATCAAATATTTGAAACAAAAAGGATACAGAGAGGATATCATCCGTGAGGCAGGCCTGGCAAATGTGGACGAGCAGCACGGTATGTATGACAAGTTCTGGAACAGGGTGATGTTCCCCATTCAGGATATCAATCATCGGGTGATTGGTTTCGGTGGACGAGTCATGGGAGATGGAAAGCCGAAATATCTAAATTCACCGGAGACTCCCATATTTGACAAGAGCCGAAATCTCTATGGATTGAATTTCGCCAGAACATCCAGGAAAAATAATATTATCTTATGTGAAGGCTACATGGATGTCATTGCCATGCATCAGGCTGGATTCAATCAGGCAGTAGCATCCCTGGGAACAGCGTTCACATCGGGACAAGCAAGTCTCTTAAGCCGCTATACAGAGGAAGTACTGCTGACCTATGACAGTGATGAGGCAGGTATCAAAGCAGCACTTCGTGCTATGCCGATTCTAAAGGAAGCCGGTCTTTCGGGAAAAGTGATTAATATGCAGCCCTATAAAGATCCGGATGAATTTATCAAAAATATGGGGGTAGAAGAATTTCAGAAAAGAATCGACCAGGCGGAGAACAGTTTCTTTTTCTCCATTCGGATGCTAGAGCGTAATTTTAATCTGAAGGATCCGGAGAGCAAGACAAAGTTCCACAATGAGATAGCCAGAAAACTCTGTGAGTTCGAGGAGGAAGTGGAACGGGATAATTACATAGAAGCCGTTGCAGATAAATATCATATTGGATTTGAGAACCTGAGAAAACTGGTGGTCAGATATGCGGCACGGACCGGTCTGGTATCGGAGGCGGTAAGACCGAAGTCGGGAATACAGAGCAAGAGCACACCAAAGGATGCAATGATGAGAACACAGAGGCTGCTCCTGACCTGGCTGGTGGAAGAGCCAAAGCTGTATCAATCTATCAGGCAGTATATTACACCGGAGGATTTTACCACGGAATTGTATCATAAGGTGGCAAACCGGCTGTTCCAGGATCTGGCGGAAGAACGCATGAATCCTGCGGCAATCATCAGTATGTTCACGGACGAGGAGGAGCAGAAGGAAGTTGCCTCTCTTTTCAATACAAAGTTAGAACAATTGGAGACCAGGCAGGAGCGGGAGAAAGCGTTTCACGACATCGTGATGAATGTGAAAACCAATAGCTATGAGACAGCCAGTCAGAATCTGGGATCAGATGTAAGTGCACTGGAAAAGGTGATTCAAGGGAAAAAAGCGTTGGAAGAATTAAGCAAAACGCATATTTATCTGGAATAAGGATAAAAATAAAGAAGAGTCAGAACGTTTGGAAGGATGGACAAATAATGGACGAAAATTTACAGGCAAAATTTGATGAGAGATTAAAAGAACTTCTCATTCTTGCAAAGAAGAAAAAGAATGTTTTGGAATATCAGGAAGTAAACGACTTTTTCAGCGAAATTCAGTTGGAAGAGGATCAGCTCGACCGGATATTGGAAACATTGGAAAAAAATAATGTTGATGTACTTCGCATCACTGACGATGAAGAGGAAGATGAAGAGATCATCATCAGCGAGGAAGACGAAGTAGATGTGGAGAAAATTGACCTTTCAGTTCCAGAAGGTATCAATATTGAAGATCCTGTAAGAATGTATCTGAAAGAAATCGGAAAAGTTCCCCTTCTGACTGCGGAGGAAGAAATCGATCTGGCAAAGAGACTGGAGTTAGGTGACGAGGAAGCCAAAAAGAGACTGGCTGAGGCGAATCTGCGTCTGGTGGTGAGCATTGCCAAGAGATACGTGGGAAGAGGAATGCTGTTCCTGGATCTGATTCAGGAAGGAAATCTGGGTCTGATCAAAGCGGTGGAGAAATTCGATTACCGAAAAGGATTCAAATTCTCCACTTACGCTACCTGGTGGATTCGTCAGGCAATCACCAGGGCTATTGCTGATCAGGCACGTACCATTCGTATTCCGGTTCATATGGTGGAGACCATCAATAAGCTGATCCGTGTCAGCAGACAGTTGTTGCAGGAACTGGGAAGAGAGCCCCTGCCGGAGGAGATTGCAAAAGAAATGAATCTGCCAGTGGAGAGAGTGCGCGAGATTTTGAAGATCTCACAGGAACCGGTATCTCTGGAGACACCTATCGGTGAGGAGGAAGACAGCCATCTGGGAGACTTTATCCAGGATGACAATGTTCCTGTACCGGCGGATGCGGCCGCATTCACGCTCTTGAAAGAGCAGTTGGTGGAGGTACTTGGCACTTTGACAGAACGTGAACAAAAAGTGCTGAGACTGCGTTTTGGCCTGGATGATGGACGTGCGAGGACACTGGAAGAGGTAGGAAAAGAGTTCAACGTCACCCGTGAGCGCATCCGTCAGATTGAGGCAAAAGCGCTTCGAAAACTGAGACACCCCAGCAGAAGTCGTAAATTAAAGGATTATTTGGATTAATATGGAATTATCAAAAAGATTACAGGCAGTAGCCGATATGGTGTCAGCGGGTAACAGGGTGGCAGATATCGGGTGCGATCATGGATATGTCTCAATCTATCTGATAGAGTCGGGAAAAGCACAGAGAGTCATCGCAATGGATGTGAATGAAGGTCCACTGCAGAGGGCAAAGATGCATATCGCAGCGCATAACTTACAGTCTTACATAGAGACAAGACTATCCAATGGGACGCAGAATCTACGGTCAGAAGAAGCGGATACCTTGATCTGTGCAGGCATGGGCGGCAGATTGACGATGCGAATCTTAACGGAAGGCATAGAGAAAATATCATATATGAAGGAACTTATCCTACAGCCACAATCAGAGATTTATCTGGTACGTGGCTATTTGCCTACCATAGGCTATGAAATCGTGGATGAACATATGGTATATGAAGAGGGTAAGTATTATCCGATCATGCGGGCAATTCCCAGGGAAGAATGGCCAGAAAATAAATTATCTGTAAGGAATCATCACAGTCATATAGATGTGGAGGGTGTTGAGGATAATAGGATCACTGGGACAGCTATGGAAGAGGTTGGGAATAGAGCCACAGAATTTCATATGGGGAAAGAATATTTGCAGGAGATCTTCAATGTCTATGGAAAGATTTTGATTCTAAAAAAACATCCTGTTTTAAAGGATTTTCTACAATATCAGAAAGATAAAAATAAAAAATTAATTCTTAACTTAACAAATGTAGATCAACAGACAGAAAAGCAAAAAATACGCCTGTCAGAGTTGGAAAAAGAGCAGAAGAGACTGGAAGATACCTGCATGCTCATCTCATAGTGTGTAAAAGTGCACCCGGGAGAATAGCAGAAAAAGAGGAATATTAGAAACAGATAGAAAATAGACATGCCATATGAGAAGGAGGATCCGCCTTGTGAAATGTCAGGATATTATTCAGAAATTAGAAGAACTTTCCCCACCATCTTTTGCGGAGGACTGGGATAATGTTGGTCTGCTGGTGGGAAGAAATGACAAGGAAGTAAGAAAGATCGCTGTGGCAGTGGATGCCACTGAGGATGTGATCAAGCAGGCAGTGAGCCAGAAGGTGGATATGCTGATCACCCATCACCCGCTGTTATTCAAATCTGTGAAACGGGTGACCAATGAAGACTTTATCGGTCGCAGAATCGTAAAATTATTGCAGAGTGACATCAGCTATTATGCCATGCATACGAACTTTGACATTATGGGCATGGCGGATGAGGCGGCGGATGAGATCAATCTCCAAAGCAGAAGAGTATTGGACGTGACCTATGAGGATGAGATTTCCAATGAGGGAATCGGAAGATATGGGAAGCTGCCCCGTATCATGTCTCTGGAGGAATGTGCGGAGTATATCAAACAGATCTTTCAGTTAGCGCATGTGAGAGTCTATGGTGATCTGGATGCCACACTGGAGACGGCAGCAATCTCACCGGGAGCAGGCGGAGACATGATCGTATCCGCGTTGCAGGCGAATGTGGATGTATTAATAACGGGTGATATTAAACACCATGAAGCGTTGGATGCCCTGGAGCAGGGGCTCACTATCATTGATGCGGGACATTATGGTCTGGAGCAGATATTCAGTCCCTATATGAATGAATTTTTTCACAGGGAGATGCCAGAGCTTGCGAGAGCAGATATCCATGAAGAGAATCCCATAAAGGATATATAGATAGGTAAAATAGACAGAAAATGGACGGGAGCAATGCAGATGAGTAATCAGGTAACAGTTACAATAGATGGAAAAGAAATACGGGTGGAAAAAGGAACTACGTTTGAAGCAATAGTTGCTGATTATCAGGAACAATATGATGGACTGATTGCAGCAGTTATCGTGGACAACAAAATATGTGAATTGATGAAGACAGTGAAGAAAGATTGTAAGCTTTCTTTTGTGACGAAGAGAGATTCTATTGGTCACAAGACTTATTCACGAACCGCCATCATGGTGATGACCAAAGCCATTCATGACGTGGTGGGCTCTCATAAGATAGATAAGATCAAGGTGGAGTTTGCCATTGCAGACGGCTTATATTGTAGTGGACATGGAGATTTTGTCATTGATCAGGACCTGGTGGATCGCGTGAAGGTGAGAATGCAGGAATTGATTGATGCAAAGACACCAATTTTTAAACGGAATTATCATATTGAAGAAGCAATCAGGCTTTTCGAGAAGCACGGCATGAAGGATAAGGTGAAGCTGTTCCGCTATCGAAGGAGTTCTACCATCAATGTGTATGAGCTGGAAGGATTTTACGATTATTTCTATGGGTATATGCTGCCCAGTGCAGATTATGTGCAATATTTTGATTTGATTCCCTATGAGGGCGGCTTTATGCTCCTGCTTCCAAATAAAAAGGAACCTACCACAATCAATCCATTTGTGCCCAGAGAAAAGTTATTCAATACCTTACAAAGGACAACAGAGTGGGGCATCAGGACGAAGATCGATACCGTGGGCGATCTGAATAACGAGATATGTGCAGGGCGTGCCACGGAGATGGTATTGGTGCAGGAAGCACTCCAGGAGAGAAGAATCAGCGAGATCGCCAAAGATATCATGAAACGTGGAGGTATCAAATTTGTCATGATCGCGGGACCATCCTCCTCCGGAAAGACCTCTTTTTCGCACAGGCTGTCCATTCAGTTACAAACCCTGGGTTTGGTGCCACATCCCATTGGAATCGATGATTATTTTGTAAATCGTGACAAAACACCGAGAGATGAAAAGGGAGATTATAATTTTGAGTGTCTGGAAGCCATCGACGTGGAACAATTCAATCGTGATATGTCCGATCTCCTGGCGGGAAAAGAAGTGGAACTCCCCAGCTTTAACTTCAAGACAGGGATAAGAGAGTATAAAGGCAATGTAAAACGACTTGGGGAAGAGGATGTATTAGTAATAGAAGGAATCCATGGACTGAATGACAAGATGTCCTATGCCCTGCCTGTGGAAAGTAAATATAAGATCTATATCAGTGCACTGACTACGCTGAATGTGGATGAACATAACCGTATTCCTACCACGGACGCAAGACTGCTTAGGCGCATGGTTCGTGATGCCCGTACCCGTGGCATTTCTGCAAAACGCACCATCGAGATGTGGCCTTCCGTGCGAAGAGGGGAGGAAGAGAATATTTTCCCCTATCAGGAGAGTGCAGATGCCATGTTCAACTCCGCATTGATCTACGAGATCGCTGCATTGAAGCAGTACGCGGAACCCCTTTTATTTGGCATTCATAAGGGAGAACCGGAATATTTTGAGGCAAAACGTTTACTGAAATTCCTGGAGTATTTCCTGGGTATCAGCAGTGACATCATCCCCAGAAATTCCATCATGCGTGAATTCGTAGGAGGCTCATACTTCCACGTATAAGCAGAGTCAAATAGTGTGAAACCACAATGCAAGCTTGCTTGTAATTGTGGGTTTTACACTACTTGACGAGTAACGTGACCGAAAAATCGATAGATTTTGAGGTCATGCTGCTTATACGTGCACCTGGATATAGTTCAATCATCTGCTTTTGTGAATGTTTTTTCGGCATGTCTGAACGGTAAATAGGAATATTTTGAGGTCATGCTGCTTGCATATTTCAGACGAGTATGATATAAATGTAACATCGTTTCCTGGGAAACAATGAAATCAATAAGTAGGACAAATGATCGCGGCCGTATCGTAAGGGTACGGGTGAGGAAAGTCCGGGCTTCATAGGGCAGAATGCCGGATAACGTCCGGTGGAGGCGACTCCAAGGCTAGTGCAACAGAAATGAACCGCCAAGATAATCATCTGTCAGCAGATGTATTACCTTGGTAAGGGTGGAAAGGCAGCTTAAGAGACTACCGCATATCTGGTAACAGATGTGGCATATGTAAACCCCATTCGAAGCAAGACCAAACAGAAGGCGATATGGCTGCCCGCCATGCTTTCAGGTAGGTCGCTTGAAGCTATTGGTAACAGTAGTTCTAGATAGATGATCATTCAACGACATAACCCGGCTTATCGTCCTGCTTATTATTTGTAAGAAATGAATTGAAACAAACGCTGCCCCTTTAGATGGATAAAAAGGAGCAGCGTTTTTAAATATCAAATAGAATCTACTTTGTTAAAGTGATAACTTTATAAAGCAAATATTTGACGAATGAAGCATTTTATGATATATTACAAAGCGTATTTATATGTTGTATACATGTATATTGGAAACTATTCATGATCTGTGTAAACAGATAGCTGATATTCAGAATTCAGGAGGGAAAATTATGAAAAAATTATTGGCACTTATGTTAGTTGGCGCTATGACATTCTCATTGGCAGGATGTGGCAATAAAGCGGCAGAGACACCAGCAGCAGACACTGCGACTACTACACAGGCAGCATCCGATGAGGAAGCAGCTACAGAGGCAGCAGCAACGGATGCAGCCGGACAGAAGTACATTATTGCAACAGATACCACATTTGCTCCATTTGAATTTGAAGATGAGAGCGGTAATATGGTTGGTATTGACTTAGATTTATTGGCAGCAATTGCAGAAGACCAGGGATTCACATATGAACTTCAGTCTTTGGGATTCTCAGCAGCAGTTACAGCACTTGAGGCTGGACAGTGTGACGGCGTTATCGCTGGTATGTCAATCACAGACGAGCGTCAGGCAAAATATGATTTCTCAGATCCTTACTTTGAATCAGGTGTAGGCATGGGCGTTGCAGCAGATTCAGACATCGCTTCCTACGATGATCTGGCTGGTAAGACAGTTGCAGCTAAAGTAGGTACACAGGGATGCACTTTTGCAGAAGCAAAAGCAGCAGAGATTGGATTTACAGTAACACAGTTTGAAGATTCCGCCAGCATGTATCAGGATGTACTTGCAGGAAACAGTGTAGCATGCTTTGAAGATTATCCGGTTATGGGATACGAGATCTCCAGAGGAATGGCTCTCAAGATGCCTTTAGATATGGAAGCAGGAAACTCTTACGGATTTGCTACAATGAAGGGTGCACATCCAGAATTGGTAAAAATGTTCAATGATGGACTTACAAACTTAAAAGCAAGCGGCAAATATGACGAGATCGTCAACACATATATTGCAAAATAATCTGTATGTAAAATAGCATTTTATGCAAGAGTGGAAAACTTCCGAGCCCAATGCTTGGGGGTTTTCCATTTTTTACAGGAATGATTACAACGATGGAATAGAAGTACAACATAAATGCTTTTGATATTTATTGTTGTTTCTGAAAACAATTATGTTATACTTTTAGACAGAGATATTTTTAGATTCTGTGAACAGCGCGAAAGAAAACAGGAGGTAGCAATGAAACTTATAGAATTATTTATTCAGTACTTTCCGTCATTTATGTCGGCTTTATTGTACACATTAAAGCTTACGGCATTGTCACTATTTTTTGCTTCTATTTTGGGTATTATATTCGGACTCTTTAGTGTGTCTTCCAGCAGACTGTTGAAGACGTTGACGATGATCTATGTTGATATTATCAGAGGAACACCACTTTTGGTACAGGCGTTTTTCGTGTACTTTGGTCTGCCCCAGGCACTGGGTATCCGTATGACAGCCATTGTGGCAGGTACGATTACACTGAGTCTGAATGCAGGTGCTTATATGTCAGAGATCGTCCGCGGTGGTATCGAGTCTGTGGACAAGGGGCAGATGGAGGCGGCGAGAAGTCTGGGACTTCCCTATCATATTGCCATGATTCGTGTGATCCTGCCCCAGGCTATCCGCACCATGATGCCATCCATTATTAACCAGTTCATTATTTCCCTGAAAGATACCTCGATCCTTTCTGTTATCGGTATCAGGGAACTTACTATGAATGGTAAGATCATCATTGCCAATAATATGGAAGCAATCCGTATTTGGACTATCGTAGCATGTCTCTATCTGTTCGTATGTACCATTTTGTCCAGGGTAGCACAGGCATTGGAGAGGAGGATGTCCTATGGCAAGTAAGATCAGCATAAAAGGATTACGTAAGACTTTCGGGGATCTGGAAGTATTGAAGGGCATGGATATGGAGATTGCAGAAGGTGAAGTAGTATGCCTCATCGGACCTTCCGGTTCCGGCAAGAGTACATTTTTGCGATGCTTAAATCGACTGGAGACCGTCACAGCGGGAACCGTTATTGTAGATGGCAATGAGATATCCAATAAAAAGGTAAATATCAATAAGGTAAGAGAAAATATCGGAATGGTATTCCAGCATTTTAATCTGTTCCCCAATCTCACCGTATTGAAAAATATTATGCTTGCGCCAGTGGAATTAAAGAAAATGGATAAAAAGCAGGCGGAGGAAAAGGCAAGAGAACTGTTGATGCGCGTAGGGCTGGCAGAGAAGGCGGATGCATATCCGGTACAGCTATCCGGTGGACAGAAACAGCGTGTTGCCATTGCCAGAAGTCTGGCGATGAATCCGGATATTATGCTTTTCGATGAACCAACGTCAGCACTGGATCCGGAGATGGTGGGCGAGGTTCTGGAGGTCATGAAGCAGCTGGCAAGAGACGGTATGACCATGGTGGTAGTGACCCATGAGATGGGATTTGCCAGAGAGGTATCCAACCGTGTGATCTTTATGGATGACGGCGTCATCGTGGAGGAAGGTATCCCGGCAGAGATATTCAGCAATCCAAGAGAAGAGAGGACCAGGAACTTCTTAAATAAAGTTCTCTGATCTGATTAAATGGTTAAAATCGAGTAGAATTTCTGCTCGATTTTTTCGTTGACACTTATTGTGTTCACAGTTTTTTTATGAATACATCATGGATTTTTGCGATTATGAGTGTTATGATGGTAAACAGAGATTGTATGACTTGTGTTCAGTCAAAGGAAAGGTGATTAAAATGACTAAAATTGATATTGTTTCAGGTTTTTTAGGAGCAGGAAAGACAACACTGATTAAAAAATTATTGGGAGAAGCTTTGAAAGATACCAAAGTGGTACTGATCGAGAATGAGTTCGGAGAGATCGGTATTGATGGTGGATTTTTGAAGGATGCCGGAATAGAGATAAAGGAGATGAATTCTGGATGTATCTGCTGTTCTCTGGTAGGAGATTTCGGGACATCTTTAAGGGAAGTTTTGAAAACATATACACCGGAGAGAATTCTTATCGAGCCCTCAGGTGTAGGTAAATTGTCAGATGTTATGAAAGCAGTAGAAGGGGCTACCAACGGCGGAGAAGTGCAGTTGAACAGTGCCGTTGCAGTTGTGGATGCCACAAAATGCAAAATGTATATCAAGAACTTTGGAGAGTTTTTCGTAAATCAGATCGAACATGCCGGAACCATTATCCTGAGCAGAACAGATAAGATGACGGATGAGAAGATCAAGGTATGTGTGGAGATGATCCGTGCCCATAATCCCCATGCAACCATTATCACGACTCCATGGGAGCAGTTGGAGGGCACGAAGATATTGGAGACCATCGAGGGTGCCAAGGATCTGGAAGCAGAGTTGATGAAACAGGTATTGGCAGAGCATGAAGAGCATCATCATGATCACGGGGACGACTGTACCTGCGGCTGCCACGACCATGAGCACCACCACGATGAACATGAACACGATCATGAGCACCACCACCACGACCACGATCATGAGCACGACCACGATGAACACGACCATGAGCACCACCACGATGAACATGAACACGGTCATGAGCACCACCACGACCACGATGAACACGACCATGAGCACCATCACGATCACGGGGATGACTGTACTTGTGGCTGTCACGATCAGGACCACGATCACCATGATCATGAGGGACACCATCATGCAGATGAAGTCTTTACCAGCTGGGGATTTGAGTCACCTGCAACCTATACCGCAGACGAGATCAAGACCATATTAAAGAGCCTGGAGCAGGAGGACAAATATGGATTTGTGCTGCGTTCCAAAGGAATGGTACCTTCCGCTGACGGCACCTGGATCTATTTCGATTATGTGCCGGGAGAAGCCGAAGTCCGCAGTGGACAACCAGATGTAACAGGTAAGATCTGTGTTATCGGTTCCAAGTTACAGGAGGAACATTTGAAGGCGCTTTTTTCGAGATAAGCAGACAAGAGATATCATACTAGGAGGAATATCATGAAACCCGTATATATGATCAATGGTTTTCTGGAAAGTGGAAAATCAGAATTTATCTGTTATACATTGGAACAGCCCTACTTTGCCACCAGGGGGATCACATTACTGATCGCCTGCGAGGAGGGGGAAGTGGAGTATGAGGAAGAACTGCTCCGGAAGACCAGGACTGTACTGGAAATCATAGAGGATGAGGCTGATTTTAATCCAGCTAATCTGCTGGAGCTGGAGAAGAAGTATAAGCCGGAGAGAATCATCATAGAATACAATGGTATGTGGAATTATAAGAATATGAAGCTGCCCTTTAACTGGAAGATTGAGCAGCAGATCACCACCATCAATGCTGCCACATTTCCCACTTATTTTACCAATATGAAGAGCCTGGTGGCAGAGATGGTACGTAAATCCGAGCTCATCATTTTCAATCGATGTGATACGGTGAAGGATGAACTGGGCAGTTATAAGCGAAATATCAAAGCAATCAATCAAAAGGCAGAGATTATCTTTGAGGACTCCGAGGGTGAAGTGAACGAAATGCTGGAGGAGGATCTGCCCTATGATCTGAACGCTCCCGTCATCGTGTTGAAAAATCCAGGATATGGGATCTGGTATCTGGACGCACTGGATCATCTGGAACGTTATATTGGGAAAAAAGTACAGTTCGTTGGAATGGTATTGCAGCCGAAGAATTTTCCGAAGGGTTATTTCGTACCAGGTCGCATGGCGATGACTTGCTGTGCGGAGGATATGGCTTTCCTGGGATTTGCATGTAAGTATGATCAGGCAGAACAGTTGAAGCCAAAACAATGGGTCATGGTGACTGCGGAGGTGACCAAAGAGTATTTTGCAGATTATAAGGGGGAGGGACCGATTCTGAAAGCAGTCAGGGTGGAACCCACCAAGGCACCCAGGGAGGAAGTCATCAGCTTTGTATAAGCTGACAAAGTGCTCCATATAGAAAGGTCATGCTATTAAATGTATCAGTATAGTGTTGTTCAGTGGTTATTTTTCTTTTATTTATACTGTTTTATGGGCTGGTGTTTCGAATCTGTTTATGTGTCCATATGTCAGAAAAAGATTATCAACAGAGGTTTTATGAGAGGACCATTCCTACCGATCTATGGAAGTGGTGCGATTGTAATGCTGGTAGTTTCTGCGCCCTATCAGGGAAATATTATCCTGACTTATCTGTCGGGGGTTATAGGGGCCACTTTGCTGGAATACGTCACAGGGGTCTGCATGGAAGCCTTATTTAAGGTACGTTATTGGGATTATTCCAAAAAGCCTTTTAATTTTCAAGGGCATATCTGCCTTGGCTCCTCTATTGCATGGGGATTTCTTACGATTTTTATGACTCATGTGGTACACAGACCCATTGCGGAATTCGTATTGGGGATACCCAGTGCTTTACTCACGATTATTACGTTGACCCTCACCGTGTTCATCGCAGCCGATTTTTCCATTTCTTTCAGAACAGCTATGGATCTGCGGGATGTGCTCATGCGGATGGAAAAGGGCAAGGAAGAATTGCTGCGGATACAGAAGCGTCTGGATGTTATGATCGCTGTTATAGATGAATCCAAAGAGGAATTCGTGGAGGGTATTGAACAGAAGAAAGAACAGACCAGGGAACAGTTAGAACAGGTAAAAGAGAAATGGAAAGAGACGATACAGGAAAATCTGCAGTATCATAGTATAGAATCCGCAGAGATGAAAGCGGGTATTGAAGAGCAGTTGAATAAGGTAAAACGTGCCATCTATGAGAGACCGAGTAAATATCTGGAAAGTATCAGAGATGAGGTTTCCGAATTGCGTGGCAGATTCAGTGTGCAGTCAGATGACGGCGTACAGAAGGCAGCTTCCGATTTCCATAAGCGCAACCTGATCCTGGGCAACCCTTCCATGGCATCTGCTCGATATAATGAGTATCTGGAAGAACTGAAAAAGGAAATTACCAGGAGAAAGCAATCCAGGAAGAAAAAGACTGTAAATGAAGCTGAAAATAAAGAAATTTAGAACTGTCTGTATGGATGGTAACAGCATAAGCAACATGATAGTAGAGGTTTTATGAAAAAGAAAGTTATTTATATAAGTATACTGGTACTTCTGGCAAGTCTGCTAGGAGGATGCCAGAGAACAGATGAGAAAGATAAGGTGGCGGACACAGGCAGAATTTCCATTGTCACCACCATATTTCCTCCCTATGATTTCACAAAAGCGGTGGGGGGCGATGACGTGGAAGTGACGATGCTGCTGTCACCGGGAGTGGAGAGCCATTCTTATGAACCGACACCACAGGATATCATTAAGATCAATGAGAGCGATCTCTTCATCTATGTGGGCGGGGAGTCCGACGCGTGGGTGGAAGGAATCACAGATTCTCTGGATCAGTCTGTAAAGACCATGACATTGATGGACTGTGTGGATGTAGTGGAGGAAGAACATGTGGAGGGCATGGAGGCGGAACATGAGGAAGTGGAACATGTAGAAGCAAAGGCTGCGGGACATGGCGCCGAGAAAATAGCGCAAGAGGATCAGTCTGTGGAGGCGGAGGATACCGTGGATGCAGAATATGATGAACATGTGTGGACTTCCCCCAAAAATGCGAACCTGATTGTGAATAAAATAGCAGAAGAATTAATAACAATAGATGCGGAACATAAGGAACAATATCAGCAGAATCTTACGGCTTATGAACAGCAATTGGAAGAACTGGATCAGGCTTATGAAGAGGTGGTATCCAATGCAGCCGGAAAAGAGTTGATCTTTGGGGATCGTTTTCCATTCCGGTATCTGACAGATGCCTATGGACTCTCCTATTATGCAGCGTTTCCCGGGTGCAGTTCTGAGACGGAGCCAAGTGCGGCAACGGTGGCATTTCTCACAAATAAGGTGAAGGAGGACAAAATCCCGGTGGTATTATACCTGGAATTATCCAATCATAAGATTGCAGATGCCATCGCGGAGGCCACAGGCACGCGCACGGAGATGCTTCATTCCTGTCATAATATTTCAAAAGATGAGGTGGAGGCGGGTGTCACCTATCTCAGCCTGATGAAGCAGAACCTGGAAGTACTGAAAGGAGCACTACAATAATGTCTTTAATCGCTTGTGATAAAGTATCCTTTTCCTATGAAAAACAGATCGTGGTAAACGAACTTTCTTTTTCCATTGAAAAAGGGGATTATCTGTGTATCATCGGTGAAAATGGTACCGGTAAGACAACTCTGGTAAAAGGGCTGCTGGGATTGAAGAAACCCTCCGGAGGAAAGATTACTGTGGGGGATTCTTTTCAGCCAACGGAGATTGGATATGTACCCCAGCAGACCGTTGCACAGAAAGATTTCCCGGCATCCGTATATGAGGTAGTGATATCAGGATGCCTGAACCAGAGAGGGATGCGCCCGGGTTATAGCAAGGAAAATAAGGAGCGCGCCAACTCCAATATGGAACTTTTGGGAATATCGGATTTACGAAAAAAATGTTATCGAAATCTGTCCGGTGGTCAGCAGCAGCGCGTGCTGCTGGCACGTTCCCTGTGTGCTACCACGTCATTATTATTGTTGGATGAGCCCACCACGGGACTGGATCCGGTGGCAACGACAGAATTTTACAGTATGATTGACAGGCTGAATAAAAAGCATGGTATCACCATTGTGATGGTAAGTCATGCCATCAAAGAAGCCATAGAGCATGCCGGCAGTATATTGCATTTGTCTCATAGCAGTTATTTCTATGGAACGGTGGAGGCGTACCGCCATAGCACATTTGGAAAACGGTTTTTAGGAGGGATGGAAGATGATCACATTAATTAGAGAGATGTTCTCCTATCCCTTCATGGTAAGAGCGATGATCGTAGGAACGCTGGTGTCGGTCTGTGCCTCTCTTCTGGGAGTCAGTCTGGTGTTGAAACGGTATTCCATGATCGGTGATGGTCTGTCCCATGTGGGATTTGGTGCACTGGCACTGGCGGTGGCTTTGAATATGGCACCGTTGAAGGTAGCCATCCCGGTGGTCATAGTGGCAGCTTTTATCCTGCTGCGCGTGACCGAAAACAGTAAAATACAGGGGGATGCAGCAATCGCCCTGATTTCCACAGGAGCATTGGCGGTGGGCGTGATGCTGGTATCTCTCACCACGGGCATGAATATGGATGTCTACAACTATATGTTTGGCAGCATCCTGGCAATGAGCAGGGAAGATGTGGTGTTGAGCATCATGGTCTCTATAATCGTATTGATCTTATATGTGATCTTCTATGAGAAGATATTTGCGGTCACTTTTGATGAGACCTTTGCGAAAGCGACAGGGATCAATACCAATCTGTATCACATGCTGTTATCCATTTTGACAGCGCTGATCATCGTGTTGGGGATGCGTATGATGGGGGCTCTTTTGATCTCAAGTCTTATTGTATTTCCGGCGGTGACTGCCATGCGAATATGTCACACGTTTAAAAGTGTGACAATTACCGCGGTACTCGTGTCTATTGTCAGTTTTATTGTGGGAATCACAACTTCTTATCTGTATGCGACGCCTACGGGAGCAAGTATTGTAATCGTAGATATCATTTTATTTATTTTGTTTCAATTATATGGACTTATCATTAAAAAGAATGTATAATCTAGTACGAAGGTACTAAAAGGGGAAGCATATAGAGGTAACGATTATTGAGCGGGGGCTACAATATGGAAGCAAAGATGAGAAACATTGGCGCCATCATTGGAAATCTTGAGGCGCAGCACGCATATGAATTGATGAAAGGAATGAGTCAGGCAGCCGAGGATTATAATGCAAATCTTCTGGTATTTCCCGGGATGCATTCCAAGTCATTTTATGACAAGAAACTTTTGGAGCACAGAGAGGAATTCGACTATCAATTTAATACGGTATATGACTACGTGGCAAAAGAACGTGTGGATATGCTATTGGTATCGTTAGGTACAGTTATCGATTTTCTGGGAACGGACAATTATCAGGAGTTCCTGGCAAAGTTCAAGGGAATACCAATGATCATCATGGAGGACTGCATCCAGGGCGAGACCTGTATTACGCTGAACAACCGTGAGGGTCTGTATGAATGTATACAGCACCTCATTGTAAAACACGGATATCGGAAGATCGCTTTTGTATCCGGCAGGAAAAATAATTTTGATGGCAGGGAACGACTGGGAGTATATAAGAAGATCATGAAGGATTATAATCTTCCAATCGAGGATGGCATGATCGGATACGGAGATTTTACAGAATATACGGACGATGTGGTAGCCAGGATACTGGATCGTCATCCGGATGTGGAGGCAATCTGTTTTGCCAATGACCTGATGACCATAGGCGGATATCGGGAATGCAAGCGTCGCGGTCTTGTGATCGGAAGGGATATTGCAATCACGGGATTTGATGATAATCAGGAGGCCATGTCTTATGATCCCCCATTGACCACAGTACGCGTGCGCCCTTTTATGCTGGGATATCATGCGGTGGAAGCAGCACTTGGAAAACTGGACGGGGAGAAGGTGGAATCTCAGGTATTGGATTCTGCGCTTCAGGTGAGAGCTTCCTGTGGATGTTCTGCTGATTTCTATGACAGGTCGGGGATTACTTTTGATAACAATAATGTGATGGAGCAGGTAAACGGTCATACGACAATCATATTAAATGAGATCAGTAATCATCCGGATGGCGAGAAAATCAAGGAAAAATTAGGAGCAAAGATCAGAGATCTTGTGGCGATTATTATAGAATCCTACGACGAAACCAAAGTTACAGAGCGATTGAGCAGTCTGAAAGAGATCGTAAAGAGTATTTTACAAAATGAATATTCAGGCTATTATTCACCTCATCGGTTCCAAATGACGATGTTTCGTTTTATCCAGTCGATCATCCGGAATACAGATGATGCGGATGCCCGGTCTTACTATTCGCTGTTATCCACTACCATATTTACCACAGTGAGCAGATATTTACAGGCAGAATACCAGAGAACCATCAAACGGGGGAAAAAGGAAGCATGGTATGCCACCTATGTGACAAGAGATACCATGATTTATTCTTCTGATGTAAAGGAAGCACTTTATCAGATCGTATATAAGATGCAGTTATTGAATTTCAAGAGTTCATATATCTATCTGTTCAAGGAACCGATCATCAATTACGCCAATCAGAGCTGGGAATGCCCGGAGCGTATGTACCTTGCAGCAAAGCAGGATCGCAATGGGGTGGACGCCTATGAGGTGGAGAAGAGACCAAATATCACCCTGGAAGAGGGAATCGAGAATGCCATTGACAGCCAGGAGCGTTACACCGCGCTACATTTCAGTCTGTTCTCCAACGAAGTACAGTATGGATTGCTGGTGTGTGAAGCAGATCTGCATGAAGCATCCTTTGCCTACTCCATCAGCCTGCAGATCGGCACATCACTGAAATATCTGGAAATGATGCAGCAGCAGGCAAATATGCAGAAACGTTTACAGGATAGTCTGGACATTATCAGCAAGAAGAATGATCTGCTGAATCATCTGTCCGTTTCTGATGAACTGACAGGACTGCTGAACCGTCGTGGTATCTTTGATGCCATATTAGAAAGATTGACAGAATGTCATGGAAAGACGGTAGCAATCGTATTCATCGATATGGATAATCTGAAACAGGTAAATGACACCTTTGGACATCATGAGGGAGATTTCGCCCTGAAGAGTATCGCAGATATCCTCACTAAGAGTTTCCGTATAAATGATCCCATTGGAAGGATCGGCGGAGATGAGTTCATTGCCTATGCGGAGATCGATGAGGTGCATATGGTGGATAAGATCAAGAATCGAATAGAGAATCTGACCAATGAACTGAACCGCACCTGTGATAAACCTTACTATATCGAGATGTCTGTGGGTGTTAAGAAAGTGATCGCACATTCCGGTATGGATCTGAAAGATATCCTGAAGGAGGCAGATCATGTACTCTATAAAGATAAAATGGAAAAGAGAAAGTCCTGTCTGAAAAAAGTGCAGTCTGCATAAAAGAGCCATAAAAATGAAATCATAGATTGAAATGAAAAACATAGATGTGAAATTATATGAGATATGAAAATGAGATTACCCAATTAAGGTAATCTCATTTTCTATGTTTTTTTGTTTAATAGGAAATTCCTTCGAAATTTCCTATTGGCAGCATCTTCGATACTGCTAAGATCCGCCCAAAGTGTCATTAAAGTGGTGATAACATAAGAGTGTCGAAGACACTTTGTTCTATTAGGTAGATTATTAAATTAAGATTAAATTATTTTCTTTTCTGTTTTTTATTTTTCTCATCCCAGTATTCACAGGATATGCCGATGACATCTGAGTTGAATGGTGTATGACCCTCCTTTTTAAAATGTGCAGTGGCTTTAAATACATAGCCGGCACCGATATATAACAATGGGATATTGGCGAATACGATGAGGATATTGCCCAGATCTGAAATAGCCCATAAGTTACCGAGATCAAGTCCTGCCAGAGAGCAGAGGATACCAAAGGTGGTGATCAGAATACCGAGGACACGGATCGCCCGGATAAAAGTCTTCTTCGTGCTGATACGATTAGCAGCGATCTCGGAGAAGCTGATCATACCGATGAGGCATGTAAAAGCGAAAAGGCAGAAACAGAAGGTAAGCAAAAATGCTACGATATGATTGAAAGCAGTACCGGGGGTAAGCACCTCGGCAGATGCCAGAAAACGTGGCAGTCTGTCTAAGGCGAACCAGGAATCACTGCCGGCACCACTCCATACATGTGCCATGACGATGACAAAACCTGTTAAGGTACAGATGATCATAGTATCTAAGAAAACACCGATGGACTGTACACATCCCTGTTCGCAGGGGTGATCTGTGTTGGCGGCACCGGCAGCCATAGTGATGGTACCCTGACCAGCTTCATTGGACATGAGTCCACGCTTCACGCCCTGCACTAATACGGTTCCAAACGCACCACCGAAGATAGCCTGTGGCGTAAATGCACCGCTGAACACTGCGGCAAAGAAGTAAGGAATGGATTTAAAATTAATAATGACTAAGAGCAATACTGTGACCACATAGACGACTGCCATGATGGGAACTACTTTGTCTGTTACTTTTGTTACTTTTTTGATACCACCAAATGCAATATAGGCGGTAGCGATAATGAGGATGACTGCTGCAATATAATAAAAGATAGAAGTGGTATCCAGTGTGACGCCAGTCACGATGGATGCCATCTGTCCGATGGAGGAGACCACGTTAAATCCCTGAGCGGGGAGACAGCACATTGCGTATACGATAAACATGACAGATAGCAGGATGCCGGCCCATAGTTTATTTCCCAGCAGGCGTTTTCCGTAGAAGGGAAGACCACCTACGAATTCGTCATCCTTTTTCTCCTTGAAGATCTGCGCCAGAACAGCCTCTGTATAGGCGGTGGACATACCGAAAAATGCGGAGACCCACATCCAGAGCAATGCACCGGGACCGCCAACGGAGATGGCACCGGTCACACCCAGAATATTACCGGGACCTACACGCATGGCAGAACTGAGGAAAAAGGCTGCCAGGGAGGAGATACCGGTCTCATCGCTTTTCTTTTTCGCCAGGATCTTAATACCTTTTTTAAAATGTGTGACCTGGATAAAGCCTGTTTTGATGGTGAAGAAAATCCCAGATCCCATCAACAGGATCACTGCCAGTGAAAAATTACCTAAGATAGGAATGGCGGCATACCAGGAAAGGTTTGTGGGAAAATCCCAGAAAAAATCTGAGACAGGTGTCACGAAATTAAATACATTGTTGATTGCGCTGAAAACTTGTTCCATGTTGCAATCCCTCACTTTCTAACTGTTAATATGTGTACTTATGTACGTAGTGTTACTAACAGTATATGCCACAGGATATGCAAAAAATAGTAAAAAAATGCCATTAATATTGCAAATGATGTTATGAATGTGCAATAATAATGACACATGACAATAGAAGTAAAAGAATAGAAGTAAAAGAATAGAAGCAAAAGAATAGAAGCAAAAGAATCACAGGTAAACAGGAGGGAACAATGTGTCATAATCAAAATATGGAGGAACCGGATATTTTTCGGAACTATGAGAAAAAAGGTTATCTGAATACAGACTTTCAGATGTTCTATTTGTCGGACAAGGAACCGAAGGAATTCGAGAATCATTATCATGAGTTCGACAAGATTACCATCTTTTTAAGGGGAAAGGTGACCTATATCGTGGAGGGAAAATCCTATGAGCTGGAACCCTATGACATCGTACTGGTGGGACATCACGACATACATAAGTTATATGTGGATAAGAGTACCAGATATGACAGGATCATCATGTACATCTCACCGGAATTTCTGGAGCGGTATTCCAGCCAACAGTATCAGCTTGATGAGTGTTTCCAAAAGGCGAAGAGGGAACATGCCAATGTCCTTCGCATCGCAAAGCTGTCAGAAAGTAAACTGTATCAGGTGGTGATGGAGCTGAAACAGACGCTGGACCCTGGAAGAAGCCATGAGGAATATGCACGGGAACTGTATCTGCGGACTGTTTTTCTGGAATTTATGGTTCATCTGAACAGAGCGGCGATAGGGGAGAAGATTTCCTATGTAAATACGAATATCTGTAATCAAAAGGTGGTGGATATCATCGATTTTATCAACGCAAATCTGACGGAAAATCTTGCGATTGATTTTCTGGCAGCGCATTTCTATATGAGTAAATATCATATGATGCGTATATTCAAGGAGGAGACAGGATATTCCATCGGAAAATATATCAGTAATAAGAGACTGCTGCGGGCAAAAGAATACATACAGGAGGGGATGCCCATCACCCAGGCGTGTTACACCAGTGGATTTAAGGAGCATTCTACTTTTTCCCGCGCCTACAAGAATCTCTTTGGAGAGTCGCCCAGGGAAATGCGAAAGAAAAAGTTTTTGTAATATTATATTTTAAGACATAGACAATTGTGATAATATATGTATATACAAAGGGTCGAAGAGAGACAGGGTTACTCATATGAGAATAATAAGAAAAATTATATCATTTATAGTATGCTTTTTGATTTTATGGAATACAATAATACCTGTTTATGCAGAACTGCCGAAATCAGGAAAAACAATTCGTGTGGGATGCGTGGATATTGACAATTTTCTGGTGCAAAAAGAAGATGGGACAGTTTCCGGATATGGGGCAGAATATCTGGAGGAAATCGCAAAATATACAGGCTGGAACTATGAATATATCAGCGGCACCTGGAATGAGTGCATGGATCGCTTAAAGAATGGTGAGATTGATTTACTGCTTCCAGCGGAATACAGCAGTGAACGTGCAGAGGATTATAGTTACAGCACACTGGAATGTTTCATTGACTATGTTGCATTGTTAAGCCGAGGGGATGACACATCTCTTTATTATGAGGACTATCACCAATTTTCAGGACTCACAGTGGGTATGATAGAGGGGAATTTCCTCAATACACAGTTTGAAAAATTTGCTGCTGAAAAGGGATTCAGCTATAAGACGAAATATTTTCCCAATGCAAAAGCGCTGAAAGACGGTCTGAGCGGGAAAGAAGTGGATGCAATCGTAACAGGTAATATGAGTATTGGTGATAATCAGAAATTGCTGGCAAAATTTGATTATATACCAACCTATTTTATAACAAATAAAAATGATCAAACGACGCTTCAGGAACTCAATGAAGCCATGTACCAGATAAAGCTTAGAACACCGAAGCTCGTGCCAAATCTGATGGAAAAATATTATGGTTCAATGGAGAGACAGATACAGAGTTTTTCCAGAGAAGAAGCAGCATTTATTACACATGCAGATACGATTACAGTGGCATGCAATGACAATAATTATCCATTTTCATGGTATGATGAAAAAAGTAAGACCTTCCGGGGAATTGATCTGGATATCCTGGAAAAGCTGTCCCAGATCAGTGGATTACAGTTTAAAATAAAGCGGACGGCCACTTTTGATGATGCATGGAAGATGATGCAGGAGGGGACAATTGATCTATTATTGGGGGTACATGGTGAGGACTCTATTACCAGGGAATATCACATCAATTTTACCACTCCGTATATTAATGAATATCTGGGAGGTGTGGCAAAAAAGGATAATATTATCACCAATGACAGACATATCACGGCAGTACTTCCTTCTTCTATGCCGGGAACCCTTAGATATATGCAGATAGAACATCCGAAATGGACGTTTCTCGTGGCAGATACCATGAAAGAGGGCATGGACGCTGTTCAAAGCGGGAAGGCAGATGTCACCTTTCTGAACTCCTATTATTTACAGACGGAGGATCTGCTCCCAAAATATCCGGATCTGTCCGTTGTTTTGACCAACACGGAGGCAGTTCCAATTTCTATTGGAGTATCCAATTATAGAGAAGATATGCGATCCCAAATATTATATTCTGTTATCGATAAGTCGCTCTTACAGATTTCAGAGGAAAGTATGAATCAATTTGTGGTACATAATATACAGACAGGCAGAGAACCTTTGTCATTAAAAGAGTGTATCTACAAGTACCCGCTCTATTCGGTCATATTCGTGGCGATACTGATTACAATCGTGGCGATGATTCTCATGCTGCTGTATGGAATGATGATTCGTGCCAGAAAAAATCAAATACTAACAGCCAAAAATGTAGAATTAGAGGAAGCGGTGGCGGTGGCGGAGAAGGCGAATGCAGCAAAATCCGAGTTTCTGTCACTCATGAGCCATGAAATCCGGACCCCTATGAATGCCATTATGGGAATTACCAGGCTTCTGCTTGCGGATGATATGGATGAGAAGGAGATAAGAGAATATCTCATAAAGATGAATATTTCCTCGGAACATTTGCTGGCATTGATCAATGATGTCCTGGAGATGTCCCGTATAGAAAGACATAAGGTGGTATTGGATCCGAATCCATATAGAATATCAGATGTTATCGAAGCAGTTGATATGATTATCAGACCCCTGGCACTTGCGAGGGGAGTCGAATATCATAGCGAGATGCAGGAAGTGGATCAACAGATCTTTCTGTTTGATAAGATGCGGTTACAGCAGATCTTCATTAATCTGCTAAATAATTCTGTGAAATTTACCAATGCAGGTGGAAGGGTATCGCTTTGCGTTTCAAAGATAGCCAGTGCAGCGGATTCTGTCACGTTGCTGTTCCAGGTGGAGGATAATGGAATAGGAATTTCAAAAGAATTTCTGCCACATCTGTACGATGAATTTGAACGGGAAGAAGGTGGACGTACCAGCGAATATAGTGGAACCGGACTTGGGCTTACCATTGTGAAAAATCTCGTTCAGTTAATGGATGGGACCATTGAGGTGGAGAGTCAGGTAGGAAAAGGCACGAAATTTCAGGTAACGTTATGTTTTACCAAGTGTGAAAAAACGAAACTACAGGTGGAGGACAGGCCGGCGAAAGATGGAACGCACCCTTCGGAATATTATTTTGAACAAAAACGTGTTTTATTAGCAGAGGATCATCCATTGAACAGGGAAATCGCTCAGAGACTACTGGAAAGAGTAGGAATTACAGTAGAAATCGCGGAAAATGGACAGATGGCGGTGGAAAAATTTGTAAATGTACCTCCATATCATTATGATTTGATCCTGATGGATATTCGCATGCCTGTGATGGATGGATACCAGGCGGCAGAACATATTCGCAATTCAGGACGGGTGGATTGTGATATCCCCATTCTGGCAATGAGCGCCAATGCTTTTCGGGAGGACAAAAAAGAATCACTGGCACATGGCATGAATGAACATCTGGCAAAGCCCATTGAATTAAAAGAATTATATGAAACACTGGAAAAATATATGGGCTATAAATAACGTGCGATATTAAATTTCGTGAAAAAGAAAGGCATGGTGATAAATATGAAGTGTACAGATTGGAAAAAGGGGTGTGTCCTTGTAATAGGTGCATGTATGCTTGCAGGAATACTGCAGGGACAAGTGCAGGCAGAAGGGAATGTAGTCCGCAATGAGAGATTTACCACCACCGCGGAAATGCAGAAAAAGACCAATACTATGAATCTGGACGGATGGATGCCGAAGTATCTCACTACAGTGGAGGGAGATTTCTGGAACTTTGCCGGCGTGGAGGATCGGGATAATCACACCATTTCCACGAATCTTGCGAGCAATGCCTATCAGAATCTTGAGATGTTCTTGGACAATGGTTATGAAATGGATTATAATGTATTACAGGAATATATAGAGGATTATAGAGAACGGGCAGGAAGAGAAGATACATTTTATCTGATCTTGAAAGATTGCCTGAATAATCCGTATCTGCACAATCGTCCGGAGTCGGTGGTAACTGATACAACTTATAATGGACGGGATTATGCAAGTGTATTTGATGCACGGTATTACTATGACCATAATCCAGATCTACAGCAGACCATTGGAATGAGTCCATCCGAGCTGCTGCGCCACTTTGTGGAGTGTGGAATCAATGAGGGACGAGCAGGAAACGCCTCTTTTTCCATCACGGCATATGCCAGTCAGGTAAATTATGAAACAGCCATGCAGGTACTTGGTACTTACGGTCCCAGCGCGGCAGATGGACTTGGCAAGTACAGCTATAGTCCGGCTAATTATTATGGGAAGTATCTGGGCCATTACCAATATGAATCAATGTTCGCTGACACCATGGAAGAGGAATACTAGATACCATAAAGAGATGGACAGACAAAGCAGATTAAACAGAGAAGCAAAGAAATAAATAAAATACATAAATGGAGGGACTATATGAGATTCAAAGGAATGACAAAACTATTAGCAACAGTAACCGCAATCACCTGTGCGGCAGTGACGATACCGGCAGGACAGGTACATGCGGAGGAAGCAGTGAGAAGCGTCTATACCAATGAGGTAATACCGGCTTCTCAGGCAGCCAACAGACCCATCGCAATCATGATGCCAACGGACAAGACAGCACAGCCATCCTATGGTATCAGCAATGCAAAGGTGCTGTATGAGATCATGGAGGAAGGCAATATCTCTCGTCAGATGGCCATTATCGATGACTGGCAGGGATTATCCAAGATCGGAAACATCAGAAGCTGTAGAGCATACTATATCCCAGAGGCAACAGAGTGGGATCCGATCCTTATTCATTTCGGTGGTGTGGTCTATATGAAGGGACGCATTGATGCACCGGATATCACTAATCTTTCAGGAACCTACGAGTACGGTGTGGGCGGTTCCGCTCCAGGTGCCGGATATTTCTTCCGCGCCAGCGATCGTAAAGCACCACATAACGCTTATATCAGTGCCAGCGGCATTACTTCAGCCTGTACAAAGCTGGGATATCCCATGACGGTACGCCAGGGTTATTATAATCCACAGCATTTTAAATTCTTTGCCGGTGTAAACACATTGGGGCAGTATGCAAATGCAGCCACCGCTAATCAGATTGATCTGGCAGGTGTATTTGAGTATACCAAGAGTTCTCTTACCTATAATGCCGCAGAGGGTGTGTACTATAAATACCTGCATGGATCACCACAGGTAGATGGCAATAACGGTCAACAGTTGAAATTTGCCAATGTCATTGTACAGAATACCAACTGGGCTACCTTAGATAAAAAAGGATATCTGGCTTTCCAGAACCTGGATAATACCTCTGATGGATATTACTTTACCAAAGGAAAAGCCATTCACATTTACTGGCAGAAACTTTCCGAGTATTCACCTACACAATACTTTGATGACTATGGCAATCAGATTGAGATGAATGAGGGCAGGACCTATATCGCCATCGCCCAAAAAGGAAAAAATGTAGCATTCAACTAAAAACCGTTGACAAATTTTATAATTGGGTTTAAAGTAATCAGTAACATAAATAAACCGTTGAGAAAGAGTAGTAGGCTATAGAAGCTGTCTCAGAGAGTTGCAGGTGGTGTGATTGCAGCATAGTGGATATAAAGTTTCCAGATAATAACTGGAATTTGCTGAATGGACTTTCGAGGGCAACCTGAAATGGAGATTTCATTCATAAGATGATGATCGAAAGAGTAGGTGATGTCGGGAACCGTACCCGTTATCATTACGGCATGTATGATAGTACGTGAAAGAAGTGGACATAATGTCAATTTGAGTGGTACCGCGGATAATGTATATTATTAACCGTCTCAAGCAATAGCTTGGGGCGGTTTTTTGTGCTTCAACACTCAAAATACTCTTCACAACTAGATGGCACACTATAAACAATCAATTTATAAGAGGAGAACAGGACATGAAAAATCGAGAAATGAAAACAAAAGTAACAGCAGTAATGATGGCAGCAGCAATGACCGTAGCTATGGTGACAGGATGCGGCAGCACGGCAGCCACAACAGATAGTACAGCGCCAGAAGCTGGAAGTGAAGCAGGAACAGAAGCAGCTGCGGAAACTGAAACAGCAGCAGAAACAACAGCCTCAGGTACGGTGGCTGATGGCTCTTTCACCATCGGCATCTCACAGTTCGCAGAGCATGGTTCCCTGGATAACTGTAAAAAGGGATTTTTGGAAGGGCTTGCAGAGGCAGGCATCGTAGAGGGACAGAATCTTACCGTTCAGTTCGATAACGCGCAGGCAGATACCGGAACAGCAGCCACCATCGCGGACAACTTCGTATCACAGAAGGTGGATATGATCTGTGCCATCGCTACACCCAGTGCCATGGCAGCATATAATGCAGCAATGGACGCGGACATTCCGGTAATCTATACAGCAATCTCTGACCCGATAGGCGCGGGTCTTGCAAAGGAAGACGGATCAAGTGTAGGTAATATTACAGGTACCAGCGATGCATTACCAGTTACCAATCAGTTGGAGATGATTCGTATCATGATGCCGGATGCCAAAAAAATCGGTATCCTCTATACCACAAGTGAAGCAAACTCTGTAAGCACCATCGAGGAATATAAAGCAGCAGCACCTGATTATGGATTCGAGATCGTAGATACCGGTATCAATACCATCGCAGATGTACCAATGGCAGCAGCCGATCTGGCAGGAAAAGTGGACTGCATCTCAAATCTTACGGACAACACAGTGGTATCTGCATTACAGACCGTTTTAGAGGAAGCAAATGGAAAGAATATTCCGGTATTTGGAAGTGAAGTGGAACAGGTCAAAAATGGCTGTACAGCATCTATGGGAATTGATTATGTAGAGCTTGGCAGACAGACAGGTGCCATGGCAGCAAAAGTGTTATTGGGAGAAGCATCTGCACAGGATATCCCTTATGAGACCATTACAGAGGCAAGTCTCTATGTAAATACAGCGGCAGCCCAGAAGATTGGCATGGAACTGGGTGACAGTTACATCTCAGGTGCAAAAGAAACATTTGATGAAATCACAGTAGAGTAATCGAGAATAGACAGGAGAATCCTATCATGGCTTTAGTACTAAGTGTTTTTGAACAAGGTTTTATCTATGCAATTATGGCATTAGGCATGTATATCACATATAAAATATTGGATTTTCCGGATATGACCGTAGATGGCAGTTTCCCAATGGGAGCTGCCATTACGGCAATTCTTATTTCCAGAGGAATGAATGCAGCCATCACCTTACCCATCTGTTTTGTGGCAGGTGGGGTGGTGGGTGTTATCACGGGCTTGATTCATGTAAAATTGAAAGTAAGGGATCTGTTGTCTGGAATCATCATGATGACAGCACTATATTCCGTGAATCTCACTATTGCAGGTCGTGCAAATGTACCAATCTATAATATGAATACCATATTTGACAATGACTTTATCAATGGAATCATGCCCACAGTATTGAAACCATTCCAGACAGTGATCATCGTGACTATTATTGCAGTGCTCACCAAATATATCCTGGATGCCTACATGGCTACGAAATCTGGATTTCTCCTTCGTGCAGTGGGAGATAATGACACACTTGTCACCTCTCTCGGTGTAGATAAAGGGATGGTAAAGATCGTAGGGCTTGCAATTGCCAATGGACTGGTAGCCCTCAGTGGATGTATCTTTGCACAGCAGCAGCGATTTTTTGACATTTCCATCGGTACCGGCACAGCAGTCATCGGACTGGCAAGTGTGATTATCGGCACGTCCCTGTTAAAAAAAGTGAGTTTTCTCAGAATTACTTCCAGTGTGGTGATCGGATCTATTATCTATAAGGCCTGTGTGGCAGCAGCCGTGAGACTGGGACTTCCATCCACCTATATGAAATTTGTTACATCTGCACTATTCCTGTTGATCCTGGTATTCAGTATGGAAAAAAATGGGAGAAACAACACAAAAGCAGGAAAAAATGTAAGTAAATAAGAGGTAAGATTTTAGAACAGGAAGTATAACAATAGACAACATTGAATCTAGAAGATATTAATCATAAAAGATATTAAACATACAAGATATTACATATAGTAAGCATTCGTATAAAAGCTACTGTAGAGCAAGAGATGGGAGTTACTATGATAGAATTAAAACAGATACAGAAATATTATAACCCGGGTTCCGTGAATGAGATGTGCCTTTTTGATGATTTCAGCCTTACCGTGCAGGACGGAGAGTTCGTGTCCGTAGTGGGAAGCAACGGTTCCGGAAAGACTTCTATGCTGAACATTATCTGTGGCAGTATTCCCATCGATCAGGGACAGATCATCGTAAATGGAGTGGACATCACAGTAAGGAAAGATTACCTGCGTCACCGCAGTATCGGACGGGTCTATCAGGATCCTTCCAAGGGAACCTGTCCCAGTATGAATATTCTGGAAAATATGTCCATCGCGGACAATAAGGGAAAGCCCTTCAATCTGGGACGTGGTACCAATAAAGCAAAGATAGAATCTTACCGGGATTTATTGCGCCCCCTGAATCTGGGACTGGAGGATAAGATGTACACCCAGGTAGGGTCATTATCAGGTGGTCAGAGACAGGCATTGTCATTGCTCATGTCCACCATGACCCCCATTGAATTTCTTATCCTGGATGAGCATACAGCCGCGCTGGATCCCAAAACAGCAGAGATTATTATGCGGCTCACAGATCAGATCGTAAAGGAGAAGAAACTCACGACGATCATGGTGACGCACAATCTTCGCTATGCAGTGGAGTATGGCAATCGTCTGGTGATGATGCATGAGGGAAATGTAATCGTGGATAAGGCGGGAGAAGAGAAAAAGAATGTACAGACAGAAGAAATTATGTCTGTCTTTAATAAAATCAGTGTAGAGTGCGGAAATTAAATTTCCGCACATTTTTCTTCACAATACTTACAACGATAGATTTCTTTCTCAGTGTCTGTGAGGACAAAGATATGAGGAAGTTCCTGCTCGATGGAAGTGATACAGCGGGGATTTTTACATTTAATTACATTTTTGATTTCTTTTGGCAGCTCTAATTTCCGTTTCTCTACGATCTCTCCATTTTTGATCACATTTACTGTGATGGTATGATCGATAAATCCCAGAATATCCAGATTTAATTTATCAATATCACATTCTACCTTTAAGATATCTTTTTTACCCATAAGACCACTCTTGGCATTTTTGATAATGGCAACGGTGCAGTCTAATTTATCAAGCTGCAAGTGATGATAGATGGACAGACTCTTTCCAGCTTTGATATGGTCTAATACGAAACCTTCTTCAATCTTTCCTACATTTAACATATAAATAACCTCTTTCCTATCTAAAGTTTTATTAACGTCAGTCATTTCATGACTTCCTGACACAGATTACTTCGTAATCTGGTCATATTTTGCATATTTCACTGAAATGGTGTGTCAGGCAAGTTCCAGCAGGGTGAGGATCAATGCCATGCGGACATAGACACCATACTGTACCTGTTTAAAGTAGACAGCCCGTGGATCATCATCCACTTCTACAGAGATTTCATTAACCCTTGGAAGGGGATGAAGTACCAGCATGTCTGGTCTTGCAAGAGACATTTTTTCTTTGTCCAGGATATAGAAATCTTTCAAACGAACATAATCTTCTTCATTGAAGAAACGTTCTCTCTGCACACGGGTCATATACAGAAGATCCAGATCCGCGATGCTGTCCTCCAGGCGGATCACTTCCTGGAAGGGAATATTATTTTTCCGCAGGACATCCTCACGAATATAATCCGGAATCTTTAATTCCACAGGGGAGATAAAGACAAATTTCACATTGGAATAACGGATCAGAGCATTGATGAGAGAATGAACAGTACGTCCAAATTTCAGATCACCACAGAGACCAATGGTAAAGCTGCCCAGGCGTCCCTTCAATGAACGGATGGTCAACAGGTCGGTGAGGGTCTGAGTGGGATGCTGGTGTCCACCGTCCCCGGCATTGATCACGGGAATACGGGATTTGGTAGAAGCCACCATGGGAGCACCTTCTTTGGGGTGACGCATGGCACAGATGTCCGCGTAGCAGGATATCATGCGGATAGTGTCGGACACGCTCTCGCCTTTGGATGCGGAGGAGCTTGCAGCGTCGGAGAAGCCAAGGACTTTTCCACCGAGATTCATCATAGCAGCTTCAAAGCTTAATCGGGTACGTGTGCTTGGCTCGTAGAAACAGGTGGCAAGCTTTTTGCCATCACATATATGTGCGTATTTATCCGGGTGACGCTCAATATCACCTGCCAGATCAAATAGTTTGTCTAATTCTTCAGTTGTAAAATCCAGAGGGCTCATTACGTGTTTCATTATTCTAATCTCCTTGTTTGGTTTTTATGATACAGATTCGCAAGTAAACTTACATCTATTTGGCTCATTGCTCGCGCAAAAAAATCGAAGAGAAAAAGAAATTCTCTTCGATTACAGATTATTTGTAGGAAAGTAATTCCTCTACGGGCTTGCGTCTGGGAGCAGCGGGCTCTTCAGCCGGGTAACCGATTGGAATCAATGCAATTAATTCTCTGTCTTCTGGAATGTCTAACAGAGAAGCTGCTTTTGCTTCATCAAAGATTCCGAGAATAACAGAACCAATACCCTGCTCATATGCGGCGAGACAAAATGCCTCAGATGCAATTCCGGCATCGAACATCTGCCAGGTGTCCTTACGTGGAGTGGTAAAAGAACCGTCGCGTTCATAACCGGATCTGTTTTTGATAATGGTAACTGCAATCAGTGTAGCAGCACCATCCATGATGACACCATTATTAGGATAAACTGCGGTACATTCAGCAGCGATTTTATGCTTTAAGTCGCCCTCTACTGCAATATAGCGAACAATCTGCGTATGTTTCCAACTGGGTGCATAGGAAGCCGTCTCCACAATGTCGGACAATACCTCATGTGAAATAGGTCTGTCCTGAAATTTACGGATGCTTCGACGTCCCATGATACATTCTTTACCTGTCATTTGATTACCCTCCCTTTTCTTTTTATTTGCAATAATGATACCATAAGAAAATGTCCTTTACAAGAATGAATTACATTGTTTTGAGGGAATTATTATGCTATACTCTAATGCAGACAATTACAAAGTGCAACGGGTTGATTTTTATGAAAATTTATGGGAATTCTGTGAAAAGAGAGGATGGGGCCGCTATGGAATATGTGGAGAAGAAAAGAGTCGTACTATTTGCCATGCCGTTATCATTTACTACGTATATTGTAAAGGAAGATATCCTGACAGTGGATACCGGATTTATGAATAAGACGGAGAACGACTGCTATATGTATAAGATTCAGGATGTGAGATTGACCACGACATTATTTGAGCGTATATTTGGTCTTGGAACCATAAGCTGTTTTACGGGGGATGTGACGGATAAGACCATGGTGTTGTCTCATATTAAAAATGCAAAAGAGATCAAAGATTTCATTTTAAAAGCATCGGAAGAAGCGAGAAGAAAGAGAAGAACATTAAACACACTGGATATCGGAGCGGATAAGCGGGACTTGGATGACGGTGAATAATAGGATTCCCCTTTTGTCGGACGTTTACTGTTTGATGAGAGGGGTTTTATATTTTAGATAAAGGAAGGTGGAGCTAGTATATAAGTATGGACACAGAAAGTTGAACAATCTATAATCATAACAAAGGAGAGTTCAACCAATGGCAAAAAATCAAAAATCTTACACTCCGGAATTTAAACAGCAAATTGTAGATC
>JAQVCT010000021.1 GCA_028689655.1 Lachnospiraceae bacterium | reverse complement strand
TCATTAAAATGATACTTCCAATGACTAACATAGTAATTCCATTTCCAACACCTTTTTTCGTGCCTTCTGTGTCTCTTTTTCCCTGACAGATACTTAAAAAAGCTGCACATCCATCTCCGATCATTAATGCAAGTGCAAGGGCAATAACCGTAATTGGAAATACAACGTTTGTAGCTCCATTTCCAAGATATCCAACACCTCTTCCGATGAAGATCTGGTCTACAATATTATAAAGTGACGATACGAGCAAAGACATGATACATGGAACTGAGAACTTCATCATAAGTTTCCCAATCGGTTCCTCCGCAAGATATGAATTTGAATTTTGATTCATTTTTATTTTCTCCTCCTTTTTACTCACAAAAAAAGGGGCAACTAATGTGTTGGGCTTTCACACAATAGTTACCACCTGTTTCTACAACATACTTATTATACACTAATAAAAAAAATCTCTGTAATATGTAATTAATACCAAACCTTTCTCAAATTTTCCCATTCTTATGTGCAAAATTCTATCTAACTCAATACCAATCATGCTTTTCCCCTCTGCCAAGGGCATTGATTTGGTTTACTACTTAGCCTGCTGCAACAGGGTTATAACTTCTGTATGCCTTGATTGGGGGATTTAGATACCCTTAATAATAGATTTCCAATTCTCACACTTATCTATTTCCTTGACAAAATAAGAACATTCCTCTGAAAACTATCAACTAATATGCAGATATCTACTTTGGCGTGTATGGTCGTGCCAGCATCAGCTTCTATGCCTTCAACAGCTCTGGTAACAATCCAAATGAATCAATTTATGATTCACAGGGCATACTATTTATCTAAGATTTTCTTTTTCCCTTATTTGTTTGCTATTTTTAAGAGAAAGTGTGCCTTATGGATTGACCTTTCCCTTAATTTGTAATAGTATTTAAGGGAAACGAAGGGAGGCTAAGGGAATGAGAAAATTTAACTACTCACAAATCAGTGAACAAAAATGGGACTCTGATATCCTTAGGCTTATAGCGGCCATCTATAAGGAAGCTGGTAAGCAGGAACAATACCTGAAGCAGCGTCCTGAGGAGCTGGAAAAGCTCGTGGAAATTGCAAAGGTACAAAGTACCGAGGCATCTAATGCAATCGAAGGTATCGTCACCACCAACACTCGAATCAAGCAGTTGGTGGAAGAAAAAACAATGCCAAGAAACCGTGATGAACAGGAAATTGCCGGATACCGCGATGTCTTAAATGTCATTCACGAAAGTTTTGATGCGATTCCAATTTCCAGAAATTATATCCTGCAGCTGCACAAAATCCTGTACAGCCACATGAACAACCCGATTGCAGGGCAAACAAAAAATGTTCAGAACTATATCAGTGCTACTTATCCGGACGGACATACAGAAATTCTGTTTACTCCACTTGCTCCATTTGAAACTCCGAAAGCTCTTGATAGAATTTGTGAAGAGTACAACCTGGTCATTGGCAACATGGAAGTGGAGCCCTTGATTGCGATACCAGTATTTATTCACGACTTTTTATGCATCCATCCCTTCAATGACGGAAACGGCCGAATGAGTCGCTTACTCACGACTCTACTCTTATACAGAAATGGATTCTACGTCGGAAAGTACATCTCACTGGAGGCGAAAATCGCACAGGCGAAAGACCTTTATTATGATGCCCTTAGTCGTTCACAAGATGGATGGCATGAAGGCTGTGAAGACACCATTCCGTTCATCAAATATTTGCTCGGAATTATTCTGGCAGCATATAGGGATTTCGAGGATAGGTTTTCCATTGTGGAAACCAAACTGCCTGCCATAGACATGGTAAGAAAAGCAGCACAAAATAAAATCGGAAGATTTACCAAGCAGGACATTCGAGAACTGTGTCCATCTCTAAGTGTCAGTTCCATCGAAGGCTCTTTGCGCAAGCTGGTAAAATCTGGTGAACTTGCGCGCGAAGGTGCAGGGAAATCAATCTGCTACCTTCGATTGAAGTAAATGCCCTTAAACAATCTTGCTTTCCCTTAAATTTATTATTGTTTTAAGGGAAATAGCAAATGTTACGAGAAGCATCCCTACAATCTATCAAATATCTGAGAGTTCTCTATTAACTTTCAAAATCAAGATTTTTTGTGTCCCTCGTGTCGAGGTCTGGTGCCACAACTACGATGACTCTTCTCACAAGCTCTTTTTTCCTGTGATTTTCACCAATTTTATTGAAACTGAAAAACTCCACAAAGTGTGTACATTCAAGGATTTCTAGGTATCTTTCCTTTGTAGTCCCACAATAATCTCCACATATGTCGTATTCTTTGTTGGAACACATATTTTCTATGTCTCTTGCCGCCTTGTCGCTCAATTTTTCCATTGTCTGCTAAGGATTTCATAGCTCTTTGAACCGATGCTCTTGATGAATTTAAAGCCTTCACTAATTCTATCTGCTTAATTTGAGGATTATTTATTAACTCGTTCAAGATTGCTTTTTCCAAAGCATCACTTAAAGCATCATTTTGAGGCTTTGAAACTTTAGAATCTGAATGGGAATACTATCAGCCCAATTGCAATGTGAATCAGCGAATTAAATACTGCTTCACGAACTCCATCTCTTGGAAAAGGATAGGTCTCTATTCTAACTTCCTTGTCATAAGTAATTATCTAAATTGCCACTAAAGGATCTCATACTTTTATTTAATTGTATTAACTCCTCTAAGTCAGTCATGATATCTTCAATTGCATCGTTATTATCAATATGATTTACAATCTCTTCGCTAACCAAATCATATAGTTCTATAATAGAACCATCAATAAAGCTCACACTGATAAATTCTCCAGAGTATAAACAGGTTTCACTTGCTTTATTAACATCATCAAAAATAAAAGTCCAATGTTCCACTAGCAATCGGTACTTAATAAGTAAAAGTTGAAATTCAAGAGACAACCATGTTGCAAAAGTCATCGCAATATCGCTATGTACATATATCCCACCATATCTACCAGCTTTTAATACAATTCCGATTGACAATCTGATTCTTCCACTCCCCCACTATCTCATTCTTTTGAATTTTGGAAATATACTAACCTATTAATCATTGACTTTCCATTGACCAGAACGACGATTACCAACCCTCTCCAATTTTCCCTTTTCCTGAAGCCTTGGCAGTAATCGTTTAATAGTTCCTAATGTGATTCCAGTAGCTTCTTGAAGCTGTTTTTGAGTTATCATCGGATTTTTCCTTATCGAATTTAATACACTTTTCTCATCTTCAGTAAGTAAATTGGAAAGATTAGTCGCATCAGTCGCATGATTAGTCGCATCAGTCGCACTTTTGGTTTCTGAACCAATTGCCATATCAAAGGAATAGTTATCGTCCAACGGTGCTACAATACGGAACACATCTCCTTCTTGAAATACAGGATCTTTCCCAGAATAAAGCTTCGTATATTTAAAAAGTTTATGAACACCAGAACCCAAGCGATCCGCTCTGCCGATATTTCTGAAAAAAGATGCAATCAATGGATTCTTTGGATTTGGCTCAAGATTATCTGGCGTAATAAATCCATTCATTACTGCTCTGTTTGCATTTTCTGTATACATCTGATTATTTTTAATAATCAGTTTTGCCGCATAGGAGCTCGTGTATTCTCGATGCATAAGTGTATTGCTTACAATCTCTCTAGCGATGATGTTTCGCAGACTGACTCTGTTTTCATCTTCTAGGAAAAATTTATCCGGCAAATGCTTTTTAATGAAATTCATTAGAAAGTCAAAACTCTCTATCAGATTAGTTCGTACAATCTCCCTGTCATCGTATCGATCGACATTCACTTTTCTTACAAGCGCATCAGTTTCGTAAGCAGGACAGACATTCTGTATCACTTCGTCCTTGCCAAGAAGTAAAATCGCAGCCAGATTATAACCTGATTCTCCTGTTGCCACATCCGTTCCATACAAACCAGCACTTCGCAATAATTCTTCATCCGACATATTTTCCCATGGATGACTACCACCAGCATGGTTTACTGCCATCTGCCTAATTCTTGGAAGCAAATCTACTCTCAAATCATTGATGGTTGCATATGGATATATTTTTTTCTCTGTAAAAATATTCTGCTTACGAATATACATAGCGGCAATCTGTGCTGTTGCCGTAACCCTTACATCTGCATCATTCACTCGGTCAAAAATAGTTTTCTTATAACTATGCACTTCTGCACTCGGCGGCACATGTACATGAATAATCGTGTGTCCTTCATATTCCATAATTTCTGGAGATAAGTATATCGTTGGTGTAAAAAGTGTCGGATTGCTGATAACCGTAATAAAATTCTTCACCATATTCGGTGCAGCTTTGGGCGGAACGCCAATCACCGTTCCATCATCCAAGACGCCCATAAATATATCACCACCAAAACGATTTAAAAACGAGCATACACTATCATATGTATCTGATTCGATACCATTGCCACAGCGTTTGAACTCTACAGCAACTGTTTCACCAATTTCCAATATTGTTTTTAAGGTTTTAGAATTCATTGTACACACCTTCCTGTCTTCTTTAACTATCTTCCCATATCTCCAAATATGCTCCTCTGTTACATACCTCTTCAACCACTGACAGATAGACATCGTATGCTTCTTTATAAAGCTTACTTATTTCCCCCATTTTCTCTTTTGGTAGACGTTTTCTCGGTTGTTTCAGTTTGCCTACTGCATTGGGTACATTATAAAGTCATTCCAATTCCAAAATGGATTTACTTCTTTAATTTGCCCAATAAGTATTGGAAGTAATATCTAAACTGCTATCCAAGATCTCCAAATTAATGCATACATCTATTTTTGACACAGCTCCACGCAAACCTCGCAATGCACGGTGTGTCCGAACTGGTCTACAGCCCGCACCCGCTCCAGTTTATAGTCTTTCTCACACAGAATCGCCAGGTCCCTTGCCAGTGTGGCGGAGTCACAGCTCACATAGACGATCTTTTCCGGTTTCATCCGGAGCATGGTCTGGAGGCACTGCTCATCGCAGCCTTTTCTTGGAGGGTCTACCACGATGACATCCGCGTGGGCACCCTGCTCCTTATATTTCTGTGGCAGGACTTCCTCCGCCTTACCCACATAGAATTCCGCATTGGTAATGCCATTCAGCTTTGCATTATTTTCGGCATCCTCGATTGCCTGTGGTACGATTTCCACCCCATAGACCTGTTTTGCCTTTTGGGACAGGAAGAGGGAGATGGTTCCAATACCACAATAGAGATCCCACACGGTTTCTCTGCCTGTCAGTCCCGCATATTCCAACGCCAGCCCGTAGAGCTTCTCCGTCTGTACCGAATTTACCTGGTAAAAGGATAATGGGGATATCTGGAACTGAATCTCTCCAATATAATCTGTGATATAGTCCTTTCCCCAAAGGGTATGAATCTCATTTCCCATGATCACATTGGTCTTCTCTGTATTCACACTATAGGAGATACTGGTCATGCCTTTTAGTTTACATAACTTTTCTATGAGCTTATCAGAGGCTGGTATTTTCCTCCCATTGATCACGAGACACACCATGACTTCTCTGGTCTGGTGTCCGATTCGGATGAGTGCATGGCGCACCAGTCCTTTTCCCGATTCTTCATCGTAGGCTGTGACTCCATTCTCCTTCATATAGGAAAGCATGCACTGCAGGATCTCTTCATTCTGTGCATCCCCCAGACAGCAATCCGTGTTGGGGATAATAGAATGGGTTCTTCCTGCATAGAATCCAGTGATAATGTTGCCGTCTTTGTCTGTACCAAAGGGAAACTGTGCCTTATTCCTGTAGTGATAAGGCTCCTCCATTCCCAGGATTGGCTCCATCACACCGTCGATCTCAGACTCCTGGAATTTGCCGATGCGAATGAGATTATTTCGCACCTTATTCTGCTTAAATTCCAGTTGCTTTTTGTAATCCAGTGCCTGTATCTGGCATCCCCCACATTGCCGATGATAGCTGCAGCGCGGCTCTATCCGATAAGGAGATGGCTCCAGAATCTTCTCCACTCTGGCATAGGCATAGTTCTTCTTCGGCTTGATGATCTTCGCCTCCACCACATCACCCACGATAGCGTCCTTGATAAAGAGCGTATATCCATCCACTTTCCCGATACCCTCTCCATCATTTCCTATATCCTCGATTGTCACCTGTACCATCTCATTCTTCGTCACTTTTTGTCCTCTTTTTCTACATCAATTGTCTGCCTTGATACTTACGAAATATTAAACTACCTGCAAAAGCCTATCCAAACTTTGCCTATACCGATTGTGCGTTGTACTGTTAGATTTTGTCCCTATACTACTCTAATGTGGTCACTCTCAGATTGGATTCGAACAGGCGATTATATCCCATCCATCCCTGCTCTGTATTATTCTGCAGAAGCTCTGTAAATGTCTGCATCTTGGCATCTGTATTGTCTGCCATATTCAGTGCCACTGCCTCCATCAATGCCGGCTTTTTCGGGGAACCGTATTCCAGTTCACCGTGATGTGCCAGAATGCAGTGCTTCAGCTGGCTGGCAAGTATCTGTGGGAATCCGTCGATCTCACGGATCTTGTCACTGATCATCTCCGTGCCCATGACGATATGTCCCAGGAGATTGCCATCGTTGGTATAGTCATTTTCCGGGAAAAGAGAGATCTCCTTGGTCTTACCAATATCATGGCAGATTGCGGATGCTATCAATAAATCTCTTTTTAACATAGGATATGCCTTGCAGTAATATTCACAAAGATTCGTCACACTTAACGTATGCTCTAACAGTCCTCCCACGAAGCCGTGATGTACGGTCTTTGCTGCGGAGGAAGCCTTAAATGCTTTGATAAAAGCTTCGTCCTCAATGAAAAAAGCTTCCAACATCTGTTTCAGATATGTATTTTCAATAGAAGCAATATATTTTAAAACGGTTGCGTACATATCATCGATATTTTTGGAGGAAACAGGGAGATAATTGGCTGGATCATATTCTCCCTCCTGACAAAGTCTGGTTCTCTTGATGCTCACCTGGAGTGCTCCCTGGAAACTGCTCACATCTCCATATACTTCCACATAGTCAAGGGTGTCAAATTCTCCGATTCCTGCACTGTTTGGGTCCCAGATCTTCGCATCAATGGTTCCCGTCTTGTCCTGTAAGATCACGTTCTCATAGGACTTTCCGTTTTTCGTCACCGCTGACTGCTTATGTTTAATTAGATAAATGTCAAATACTCTGTCTCCGTCGTTATAATCCTTGATATATTTCATTTTTATTATTTTCCCTTCAAAATTTAATTTTTATTTACTTTGTTTTCCCAGTGTCACTGTAATTGACATCTCACGGTACTCATCTTTTCCCTGTCGCATCACCGTGATATCTACAGAATCCTCCGGACTGTAATCTAACAGTGCATCCACATACTGATCCACGTTGGCAATCTCTTCATTTCCTATCTTTGTGATGATATCGCCACTCTGAACTCCCGATGACATGGCAGGAGAATCCATCTGAATCTCCGTCACATAGGCTCCAAATGGTACTTTCAGCTTTGTGTTGGCCTCTGCGGTCACATCAATAGCCTCCACGCCAAAGTAAGCCATTTCCTTTCCATTGGATAATTTGGTAATGGTTCTTTTTAATTCTGAGATTCCGATGGCGCAGACGATATTCTCCATATCTTCCGTATTATAGGTCATATCCACCACTCCCAGGATCTTTCCATTCATATCCAGGATCACCCCGCCCGCGTTCTTGCTTCCATAAATGTCCGTGGTTATGAGTTTGTACGCATTGTCAGGCACACTGATGGTACTTCCCACGGACGTAATCATACCATATGCCACAGAATTGCCCGTACCCATGGGCGTTCCCACTGCTATGATGGCACTTCCCAGGAGATTATTTCCATTGGAACTACCCAGGTTCGCCATGGCGATGGCATCCTTCGTATCATCTCCGATCTCTTCCAGAGGCACGCTGATCACAGAGAGATCTGTCGTGGCATCTGACGCACGCAGCGCTCCCGTTGCCTGCTCTCCGTCACAGAACATGACCTGAATGCTCTCCGCTTCCTCCACCGCCTGTTTATTTGCCAGGATCAAAAGCTCTTTCCCATTATCTGCCAATATGATTCCCGAGGTCTGCCCCTTACTCTCGTAGGGATTATTGAACCAGTCCACATCCGATGTCACTCCTGTCACCGTGACCATACTCTTCTGGCTTTCCTGTGCAACAGCATACATCTTATTGTACAGAGCCTGGTAATCGGACACTTCCAGGGACGGGGCTGCCGCCTCCGTGGTGGGTTCCTCCTGCTCCTCCGGTTCTCCGTTGCCGGGAATCTGTGTCTCCGTCTGCAGCATATCCTGAGGAAGCATCTCCTCCTCCACCTCCGGAAATGTCACCTGCTTGGGATCTTCCTCCGGATAGAGCATGTTACTGAAAACAGGCTCCAGTACCAGGAACGTAAAGCAGGCGATCAGTCCAAAGATCACTGCCATGCTGGCTGTGATAATGGTACGGCGAACCAGCTTTTTGCGATTGATGGGACGCTCCTTGATCTTTTCCTTCATAAATTCAAAATCCTTGTCCTCCACCAGCTCTCCCGTAGGTTTGATCTTTTCCCTGCGGCTTGGGGGGCGATATTCGCTTGTGACATGACTGTCATCTTTATTTTGATTCTCATTCATATCTATATGAACCTCCTACACATGACTCCCTGTCTCCGATTATAAAACAATCTGGACATATTAACCTACGTCACTTACGTGACTCCGTGTCCCGATTATGAAACAATCGGGACATATTTTAACCTACGTCACTCGCGTGACTCTCTGTTCAGAACATGTCAAGTATATCATAGTATTTTTTATTTTTCTATGGTATCATGAGGATGTGGTCTGTATGCAGGAAATATCGTTACTATAGACCTGTGAACAGACACAAATTTATGAATTTCAGAGGTCCGAAATGAACGAAAAAGTATTGCGCGTATTAGAATTTCAAAAGATCATCGCAACGCTGTCCGACTGCGCTTCTTCTGCGCCTGGCAAGCAGCTGTGTAAGGATTTAAAGCCTTCCTGCGATTTGGATAAAATTACGAAAGAACAGACGGAGACCGCAGATGCACTCACCCGCCTATTTCAGAAGGGAAGCATCTCTTTCTCCGGGAATAAGAATATCACGTCCTTTGTGCGGGCATTGGAGATTGGCAGTGTCCTGTCTGCCAGTGAACTGTTAATGATTGCCAACGCCCTGGAATGTGCCAATCACATCAAGTCCTACGGGCGCAGTGAGCGGGATGACGCCCCGGCGGATTCCCTCACAGAGTATTTCAATACCCTGGAACCGCTGACACCGCTTTCCAACGAGATTCGCCGCTGTATCCTCTCTGAGGATGAGATCTGCGATGATGCCAGCAGCAATCTGAAGCATATCCGGCGAAGCATGGTGCAGATCAATGACAAGATCCACACACAGCTCACCAATATGGTCAACAGAAGCTACCGCACCTATCTCCAGGACGCCGTGATCACCATGCGTGACAACCGGTATTGTATCCCTGTAAAGTCCGAGTACAAAAGTCAGGTGTCCGGTATCGTCCACGACCAGTCTTCCACCGGCTCCACCCTGTTTATCGAGCCCGCTGCCGTGGTGGAACTGAATAATCAGTTAAAAGAACTAAGCATCAGAGAAAAAGAAGAAATCGAAATCATCCTGGCAGGACTCAGCGTCCAGGCTGCTGACTATATTGATGAGATCACCACCAATCAATCCATTCTCAGCGCCCTCGACTTCATCTTTGCCAAGGCAAAGCTGGCGATGGATCAGAATGCCACGCAGCCTATTTTCAATGAGGATCATTACATCAACATACGAAAAGGACGTCACCCCCTGTTGGATAAGAAAAAGGTCGTTCCCATCGATGTGAATCTGGGCAGAGATTTTGACCTGCTCATCGTCACAGGCCCCAATACCGGTGGTAAGACAGTTTCTCTGAAAACAGTGGGATTATTTACCCTCATGGGACAGTCCGGTCTGCATATTCCAGCCCTTGACCGTTCCGAGTTATCTGTTTTTACAGAAGTATTCGCTGATATCGGTGACGAGCAGAGTATCGAGCAGAGCCTCAGTACTTTCTCCTCACACATGACAAATATCGTGTCCGTACTGACCCACTCCGACAGTAATTCCCTCTGCCTCTTCGATGAATTATGTGCCGGAACAGACCCTACTGAGGGTTCCGCACTGGCCATCGCCATCCTGCGCTATCTCCATGACAGAGGTATCCGCACCATGGCTACCACCCATTACAGTGAGTTAAAAGTCTTCGCTCTGGCGACTCCTTTCGTGGAGAATGCCTGCCAGGAATTTGACGTGGCAAGTCTTCGCCCCACCTATCGGCTATTGATCGGTATTCCTGGGAAAAGTAATGCTTTTGCCATTTCCTCCAAGTTAGGACTTCCTGACGATATCATCAGCTCTGCAAAGGAAGAGATCAGTGCCGAGGATGAAAGCTTTGAAGACGTGCTGGCAGATCTGGAGATCAGCCGTAAGACCATCGAAAATGAACGGCTGGAGATTGCTTCTTATAAGGAAGAGATCGAGAAACTGAAAAAGCAGCTCACCGTAAAACAGGAGCGCCTGGATCAGTCAAAAGACAAGATACTCCGGGAAGCCAATGAGCAGGCGAGAGATATTTTACAGGAGGCAAAAGACGTTGCTGATGAGGCGATCCGCAACTTTCATAAACACGGCTCTACCTTGTCTGTAAAAGAAATGGAAAATGCAAGGCAGAAGGTGCGCAGCAAGATTTCTGAGAAAAATGACAAGCTTGTCATTAAATCTTCCACCACTGGGAGTTCTGACAGAAAACCTGTAAAATTAAAATTGGGAGACAGCGTGCGTATTCTGTCCATGGGACTGAAAGGAACCGTGAGTTCCCTCCCTGATGCCCGTGGAAATCTTTTTGTACAATGCGGTATCATTCGCTCCCAGACAAAGCTGGATGACGTGGTGCTCATCGATGATGATGATATCACGAAGAAATTGCCGGGCCGGGCCTCCTCGGGCAGAATGAAGATGTCAAAGGCAGCCACCATATCCACGGAGATCAACCTTCTGGGCATGACTGTGGATGAGGCTTTATCCACTCTGGACAAATATATGGACGATGCCTATCTCTCCCACTTACCTTCTGTGAGGGTGGTGCATGGTAAAGGCACCGGTGCCCTGCGAAAAGCGGTACAGACCTACCTTAGAAAAGTAAAATATGTGGACTCCTTCCGGTTAGGCGAATTTGGAGAAGGTGACGCAGGTGTCACAATAGTAACTTTTAAAAAATAACATAATTTCTATCTATAAATTCCTGTTCTGGGTAAAACTGTATGAATCCATAACAGGCAAATGAAAGGTCGTGAATATATGGTCAGTAAACAGAAAATTTTAATCGTGGATGATGATAACAATATTGCGGAGCTGATTTCCCTGTATCTCACAAAGGAATGTTTCGAGACAATGATCGTGAATGACGGAGAATCCGCTCTGGTAGCTATGGACTCTTTTCAGCCAAACCTCGTCCTGTTAGACCTTATGCTCCCGGGCATCGATGGATATCAGGTGTGCCGTGAGATACGGGCAAAGCACACCATTCCCATCATTATGCTGTCCGCCAAGGGCGAAGTCTTCGACAAGGTGCTGGGCTTAGAACTGGGTGCCGACGATTACATGGAAAAGCCTTTTGATTCCAAGGAACTGGTGGCTCGTGCAAAGGCAGTACTACGCCGCTACAAACCAGCCGCTGCCCCCAGTCCCAACTCCGATGTCAAGCAGGTGGAATATCCTGACCTGATCATTAACCAGACGAACTATTCCGTCCTCTACATGGGAAAACCTGTGGAAATGCCTCCAAAGGAACTGGAACTTCTCTATTTCCTGGCTTCCTCACCCAATCACGTATTTACCAGAGAGCAGCTCTTAGATCAGATCTGGGGCTATGAATACATCGGCGACACCAGAACTGTTGACGTGCATATCAAGAGACTCCGTGAGAAAATAAACGATCATCAATCCTGGAAGCTGGCTACCATCTGGGGCATCGGATATAAATTTGAAGTACGCCAGTAGACTAAAGGAAAAGAGCACATAAATACATGAAAAAAACACTTTACTCCAAGTTCATACTTGCCTATGTCATCTTCGGATTCTTTGGATTCGTAGTGGTGGCTACCTTCGTATCCACCATGACATTGGAACATCTGAAAAGAGAAAAAGCGGACACTCTCTACAAGGAAGCTACGCTCATCGCCAACACCTATGCGTCTGACCTGTATAACAGCCAGGCTTCCATTGACGTAGTCCAAAGGCAGTTAAATTCCCTGGACACTTATCTGGGTGCCTCCATCTGGATTATCAACCCATCCGGGCGTATCATCCTGGACACCAGAACCCCGTTGAATATTGACAATCCCGTTCTGGTAGAGAATTTTGATCCCACCATCACCGAAGGTTCCTATTATACCGTGGGTACTTTTTTTAATATGTTTCAGGAGGAGACTCTCAGCGTATTCGCTCCCATCGCTACCAATTATGAAGTGAAAGGATACGTCGTCATCCATGTTTCCATGAACAGCATCCGCAAGTCCTGTGACGGCCTGCTGAACATTTCCTACATTATGCTGATTATTCTATTCCTGCTTTCCCTGATGATCCTGATCTTTTTTACGGAGATCGTGTACATTCCTCTCCGCAGGATTACCGTGGCTACAGAGCAGTTCGCCGCTGGCAATATGCAGTATGATCTCCAGGTCGACAGCGGTGACGAGATTGGATATCTTGCCGCCTCCCTGTCCTACATGGCAAGTGAGATTGCCAGAGGTGAGGAGAATCAGCGGAAAATGGTGGCGAATGTTTCCCATGATTTTCGTTCTCCCCTCACCTCCATCAAAGGATATCTGGAAGCTATGATCGATGGCACCATTCCTCCGGAAATGCATGAGAAATACATGAATGTACTGTTAAATGAGACAGATCGTCTCACAAAGCTTACTAACAGCCTGCTCACGCTGAACAATCTCAATACCAGTGGCATGATCCTGGAACGCACCAACTTCGACATTAATCAGGTCATCAAGAACACCGCCGCTTCCTTTGAGGGCACCTGCGTCAAGAAGACCATTGCCATCGAATTGATCCTCACCGGGGAGATCATGATCATCAATGCGGATCTGTTAAAGATCCAGCAGGTATTGTATAACATCCTGGATAACGCCATCAAGTTCAGTCCCAAAGACTCTGTGATCAAGATAGAGACTACGGAAAAACACAGTAAGATCTTCGTATCCATCAAGGATAACGGAATCGGCATTCCCAAGGACAGCTTGAAGCTCATCTGGGACCGTTTCTATAAGACAGATCTTTCCCGGGGGAAAGATAAGAAGGGTACCGGACTTGGACTTTCCATCACCAAAGAGATTATTCATGCTCATGGGGAAAATATCAACGTGATCAGCACTGAGGGTGTAGGATCAGAATTTATCTTCTCCCTCCCTAAAGTAGAAACCCCGGAAGATGATTGACGAACAGAAAATATTTTTATATAATGGCAAAAGGGAATGAGGTTCTCCCTTCGTGTTATACGTAAACCGCTATTAGGCTGATGACTTCTGCAAGACCATGCAGAAGCTGTCGGCTTTTTTGTTTCACAGGAAAGGATCGCCATTATGTTATTTAGTATTGCTCTTATGTTACTTGTGGGTATGTTTGGAGGATGGATCTGTAAAAAGCTGCACCTTCCAGGCTTACTGGGAATGATCTTCACTGGAATATTATTGGGACCCCATGCACTGAATCTCATCGACGGCTCCATACTGGGCATCTCCTCCGAGCTGCGGCGCATTGCCCTCATCATTATACTCACCAGAGCCGGTCTGTCTCTGGATCTCAATGATCTGAAAAAGGTGGGCAGACCTGCTATCCTTATGTGCTTTGTCCCTGCCTGCTTCGAGATCCTGGGTATGATGCTGCTGGCTCCCAGACTGTTGCACATCACTCTGTTGGAGGCGGCTATCATGGGCGCAGTGATCGCTGCCGTATCTCCTGCAGTGATCGTCCCGAAGATGCTAAAGCTCATGGAGGAAGGCTATGGCACAGAGAAAGGAATCCCACAGTTGATTCTGGCGGGTGCCTCCGTGGATGACGTCTTTGTCATTGTCCTCTTTTCCGCCTTTACCGGTTTAGCTCAGGGCGCTCATCTCTCACCTGTAAGCTTTATAAAAATACCAATCTCCATACTCATGGGTATCTTAGTGGGGCTTCTGGCCGGGTATGCATTGACACTGTTTTTCCAGAAAGTCCACATCCGTGATACCGGAAAAGTGGTGATCCTCCTTTGTATCTCCTTTCTCATGGTCACAGCGGAGGACTCCTATGGTTCTCTCATTCCCTTTGCATCTCTCATCGGAATTATGTGCGTGGGAATCGCATTACACCGCAGACGTGAGATCGTTGCGAATCGTCTGTCCCTAAAATTTAACAAACTGTGGGTAGGTGCCGAGATCTTACTATTTGTATTGGTGGGTGCCACCGTGGATCTGCAATATGTGGTTTCTGCCGGACTTGCTTCCGTTATTCTCATCCTGGGTGCTCTTCTCTTCCGCATGGCAGGCGTCTTTTGCTGTATGCTCTGCACACCACTGCGCCCAAAGGAACGCCTCTTCTGTATGCTCGCCTATCTGCCAAAAGCCACTGTCCAGGCTGCCATCGGAGGGGTCCCTCTCTCCATGGGGCTCGCCTGCGGTAACATCGTACTCACTGTAGCTGTTCTCGCCATCCTCATCACTGCTCCACTGGGTGCTTTCCTCATAGATGCTGCTTATCAGAAATTGTTAAAATCTTAACATTTTTTTAATATGTAAAGTGATTGCTCTTTCTGTTATGATAAGGCATACTTATCGTATATAGTTATGATTCATCAATTGCAGTGGCTTTTTATTTCTAATCTTATCTGCGTAAGTATAAATTAAGCCCTTGATTGCATGTTTCTATCTGTATAGAGGGAGTTTTTATGAAAAAACATATTCTACGTATTCTGCATAGCAATACTTTTATTTCTACTTTTTTTCTCATTATTGCTACGCTTCTTGCCTTTATTTTGTTTCATCTGGTTCCTGAAAATAATGCCAATGTAGCACTGATATACATCGTGGCACTGATTCTCATCGCCCGCTATACCAAAGGGTACTTTTATGGCTTCTTCGCCTCTCTTTTCTGCGTATTCGCCATTAACTACTGCTTTACCTACCCCTATTTTGAATTCAATTTTACTCTCACCGGCTATCCAATCACCTTTCTGGAGCTGTTGATCGTAACGCTCATCACCAGCACCACCACATCCCATATGATCGAGCAGGGGCAGAAACTTGCTGCTCAGGAGAAAAAGATTGCCGAGGCGGATCGGGAAAAAATGCGGGCAAATCTTCTGCGTGCCATCTCTCATGACCTACGCACACCCCTCACCGGTATTATCGGCTCCTCCTCTTCCCTGATTGAAAACCATGGGAAAATGTCGGAACAGGATAACAAAGAACTGATCCAGGCAATCTACGATGATGCCAGCTGGCTTCGTAACATGGTGGAGAATCTGTTGTCTGTCACCCGTATTCAAAGCGATACCAGTACCATTAAAAAATCAATAGAAATCGTGGAGGAAGTGGTATCCGAAGCAGTATCCCGATTAAAGAAGCGGATTCCAGACGCCAGAATCAATGTCACCATTCCAAAGGATATCATTATGTTACCCATGGATGCCATGCTCATCGAACAGGTGCTGATCAATCTGTTGGAAAATTCCATTATCCATTCCCACAGCGAACTCCCCGTAGATCTGACGGTCACCGAAACATCTCATACCATTGTTTTCCAGGTGGACGATTATGGGATCGGCATTGCTGAGGAACGGCTGCCCATTCTCTTTGATGGTATTCCCAGCACAGCATCTAACACTGCTGACAGTCAAAAGGGCGTGGGCATTGGGTTATCCATCTGTAAGACCATCGTACTTGCCCACAAAGGCGAGATTCACGCTGAGAATCGGGATAATGGAGCTACCTTCCTGTTTTCCCTCCCTAAAACAGAGTAAGAAAATAGGACTAAAATTTATATAAAGTTTGATTAGAAAGGCACGTGTAAGGTTATAACGCAATCTTCCCACGTGACACAGGTTTCCTTATGGCAAGTAAGTATTGCATCCTTGTGATTGAGGATGAAAAAAGCATTTGTAATTTTATCTCCAAAGCGCTTACCGCACACGATTATAAAGTCGTATGTGCTTATACCGGAAAAGATGGGCTTTCTCTCATATCTTCTCTCTGTCCGGACATTATTCTGCTGGATCTCGGATTGCCCGATATGGATGGTATCAATATTATACACAGCGTACGTGAATGGTCCAGTAACCAGCTTATCGTGGTATCTGCCCGATCCAAGGAATCTGACAAAGTAGCCGCCCTGGATGCCGGTGCTGACGATTATATATCCAAACCCTTTGGTATCTCTGAGCTCTTGGCACGTATCAGGACTTCCATTCGTCACAGCAATAAGTCCAACACATCCTCACAGTCCGCTGACAGACCTTACCATGCACTGGATCTTACCATTAATTATCAAAACCACGTTGTGACAAGAGGTGACACCGTGATTCACCTCACCCCCATCGAGTATAAGATCGTCACATATCTTGCTAAAAATTCTGGAAAAGTACATACTTATTCCTCCATCATGCAGCATGTATGGGGACCTTATATAGACGTCAATAATACGAAGATCTTACGGGTAAACATGGCAAATATCCGCCATAAGATTGAATTGAATCCCGCCGCTCCCCAATACATTTTCACTGAAATTGAGGTCGGCTATCGCTTCCTGGATGACAGCGAATAGACCGTGCTAAAATGGTGCTAAGAATCCCCCTATTCTCTTCTCTTTTTCTGATGAAATGATAGAATGAACTACAGAACAAAGAACAGAAATTGGAGGAGAAAAATTATGAATATTGGTGTTTTGATTATGATGATCGTTGGTGGAAGTGTAGGTCTGCTCTCAACATTATATCTTGTTATCAGCCTTCCTGTTGTCATTGGCTTTAAGGTATACCGGAAGTGCCGTTATCATATCTCACTTAACAAATAAATGCTTCAGAAATCACAGTGAAATGGAAATAACGGGTAAGAGATAAGGGATAACAGATAGGAGATAGCGGATAAAAAATAACAGATAAGAAATAATAGATAGGAGTGAAATAAATAATACGCTCGGAAGGAACAAATCCTCCCGGGCGTATTATTTATTTGCTATCCCACTTGCCTGTTATTTCATAGGTTATTTCATTTTTCCTGTTAATTTTTCTTTGTACCTTCTACGATGCCTACTACCAGACATCCCAGAAGTGCCACACCTACCACGACTAAAATAAGTGCTCCACCAATCGTCATTTCTTTTCCCCCCTTTATTGAACATCAGGCCATTTTAAATTTGTCCTGTTAAGGAACTACCGTTCCTTAATCCCTTTGGGATATTCCTTCCTTTGGAAGCATTACAGTAGACAAATGGGCTGACGCAATCTTACCGTCCTTATGCTCTATTTATTTTCAAACCATACACCGCCAACGACACCCACGATTACAATACCGATGGCCAGCACAGACCATATATCCAAATTCATATTGATACCCCCTTACCTATTAACCGATATCCTCACAATCGGGCCAATCACAACCTATTCCCCAGGCTGATGCTTCGTCCACTATCCTCACATTCGAACCCAGCACAGCCTTTTTCCCTGACTGATACTTCGTTCGGTATCCTCACATTTGAACTCAGCACAACCTATCCCCAAGCTGATACTTCGTTCGGTATCCTCACATTCGAACTCAGCACAACCTATTCCCCATGCTGATACTTCGTCCGGTATCCTCACATTCGAACTTAGCACAACCTATTCCCCATGCTAATACTTAACCCTACATCCTCACAGTTGGACTTGGCACGACCTTTTCTTTCATTTATATTCTGGCTATACATTACTTTATGCACTTCACACCTCTATGTACTTAGCACCTCATTCTCTCAGCCAAGCTTCATATGATAACTCTCATAGCCACTATAATTTTCATATACACCATACCTATTTCAGGGAAATTATACAATGGATTTGCGGGTTTCTTAGCACAGTTTTAGCACGCATGCAAACACTGCAAAGTGTCTTTGACTCTTTCATGCTGCCATAGGAAATCTCAAAGGGATTTCTCATTATATAAAAATACCGCCAGGTCTGTCCTTAACATAGGAGTTGACCTGGCGGTATCATGAACCGCTTATACGTCGTATGATATCTTATAATTGTTTTATCTTGGATTCTCGTATCTTCTGATTCTTTTGTTTTGTAATCCTTCTGTGGTTTTACGCTTTTATTCTTTCCAGTGCAGTCTATGAAGTTCACCCTGCATCTGCATGTGGGAGAAGTTATTTTGTCGAAGTGCCTCATATAACACGATGGACACGGAATTGGACAGATTGAGGGAACGAATCTTCTCCAGCATGGGAATACGGATACAGGTCTCCTCGTTATCCACCAGTATTTCCTCCGGTATGCCGGCACTCTCCTTGCCGAACATAATATAGTCATCCGGTCCGTAGGACACCTCTGTGTAAACGTGCTTTGCCTTGGTGGTTGCCATCCAGATCTTTGCGTTGGGATTCTTCTCCAGGAACTCTTCATAGTTCACATATCTGGTCACATCCAGGTGCTCCCAGTAATCCATTCCTGCCCGTTTGATCTCTTTTTCATTGAGGCGAAATCCCAGTGGCTCTATCAGGTGCAGCCGGGTATCGGTAGCCACACAGGTACGTCCGATATTTCCAGTGTTCGCCGGTATCTCCGGTTGAAATAATACAATATTTAACATCATTCTATTCCTTTCCTAACTCTATGGGCTTCTCTCTATGGTTCTCTGTGAAATCCAGCACTTTTTTCGTGTCATTGATACGCTTTTGAACTCATATGGTATTTCTCTATCTGTTGCCATTGAAATATGGCGAATCCAGGATCCGCCATATTATGATATCATGTCTTTTTACTTATTTTGTTCTGCTCTCAGGCGTTCTACAAAGTCAGAGAATCTTCCGATGGCAAGCTTCAGATCTTCCATGGAATATGCATAGGAGATACGTAAAAATCCTTCTCCACAATCTCCAAAAGCTGTTCCCGGAACCACTGCGACCTTTTCTTCCTGCAAGAATCTGGTGGCAAATTCATCGCTGGTCATTCCAAATTCCCTGATGCATGGGAATACATAAAATGCGCCGAAGGGTTCAAAGCATTCCAGACCCAATTCCCTGAATACATGAACCAGATAACGTCTTCTCTGATTATATGCTTCCCGCATTCTCTTCACGTCCTCATCACCGTTTTTCAGTGCCTCCACAGCAGCGTACTGGCTGGTGGTAGGTGCGCACATGATTGCGAACTGGTGAATTTTGGTCATCTGCTCTATGATTTCTTCTGGGCCACATGCGTAGCCCAGTCTCCATCCGGTCATGGCGTAGGATTTGGAGAAGCCATTGATGACGATGGTTCTCTCCCGCATTCCCGGTATGCTGGCGATGGATACATGATTTTCTGCATAGGATAATTCTGCATAAATCTCATCCGAGATTACAAATAAGTCTTTCTCAATAATAACTTTTGCGATGGCTTCCAGATCTTTCTTCTCCATAATAGCCCCTGTCGGGTTATTGGGAAAAGCAAGGATCAGTACTTTTGTTTTCTCAGTTACAGCATCCAGAATCTCCTGTGGCGTGAGTCGGAACTGATTTTCCTGTTTCAACTGGATGGGCACCGGCTTTCCTCCTGCCAGAACTGTACATGGATCATAGCTTACATAGCAGGGCTGTGGGATCAATACCTCATCCCCCGGGTCCAGCATGGCACGCAGTGCGATATCGATGGCTTCCGAACCGCCTACCGTTACAATCACTTCATCCTTATAATGATACTCTAACTCAAAGCGTCTCTTTAGATAATTACATATTTCAATTTTTAATTCTTTCAATCCTGCATTGGAGGTATAGAAGGTACGTCCTTTTTCCAGGGAATAGATACCCTCATCGCGAATATGCCAGGGCGTATCAAAGTCAGGCTCACCTACTCCCAGGGAAATTGCATCTTTCATCTCACTTACAATGTCGAAAAATTTACGGATTCCTGATGGCTTAATCGTCACTACTTCTCGAGATAATGGGTTTCTCACGGCGTGATCACCATCCTCTCATCCTCTGATTTTTTCTCAAAGATCGTACCGTGATCTTTGTATTTTTTCAGTACAAAGTGTGTTGCGGTACTGAGGATAGACTCCTGTGTGGATAATTTATCGGAGACAAATTGTGATACCTCTCTCAGGTTCTTGCCATCCAGGATCACCAGGAGGTCATATCCGCCGGAGATCAGATAGACAGCGCGCACCTCCGGATATTTATAGATTCTCTCTGCAATTGCATCGAATCCATGGCCTCGCTGTGGCGTCACACGCACCTCAATCAGTGCTGTCACCTTATCGATGGTGGTCTTATCCCAGTCAATCAACGTATGATAACCGCAGATAATTCCTTCCTTTTCCATGGTTGCAAGTTCATTCACAATGTCAATTTCTTCCACGCCCAGGATTATAGCTAATTCTTTTAAGTCAATGCGGCTATTTTTTTCAATAACCATCAATAATTCTTCTCTCATCATTTTTCTATTTTCCTTTCCATACCATTCAGTTTATAAATATCGTCCGATTTCGGTGGCTCCAGAAATCTTCTTTCTTCTTCATTTATGACAACTCTATCATTATTATCTGTGATCTTGCCAATGACAGCTGCGTTAATACCATTTTTTTCTAAAGCTCTGACCAAATCGAATCCTTGATCCGTTACCATGAGCAGACAACCTGAGGATATCATCTGATAGGGATTCACATCCACGAACTCACAGACCTCTATGGTCTCCTGTCTGATGGGTAACTTCTGCAAATCGATTTCCAGTCCAACACCCGAACTTTCTGCCAGTTCCCACAGGGCTCCAAATACACCGCCCTCTGTCACATCGTGCATCGTCCGAACGCCGGACTTAATGGCGGTGGCAGCCTCCGGAATGACAGATAGCAGATTCCTGCATTCCTTCGCCGCATGAATCAGGTGCGATGGATATTTTTCCCGAAGTTCCTCTTCCTTTTCATGAGCAATGATGGATGTTCCCTCTAATCCGATCCATTTGCTGATGACGATGTCCTGCCCCGGTTTCGCGCCCCTGGTGGATGCATACGTGTCTTTTCCGGCTTTGCCCACACCCGTTATGGTTATGATGGGGCAGTTGACCGCTCGTGCGACCTCCGTATGTCCGCCTATGATCTGGATATGCAGGGAATCACAGATCTTTTCCATCTCCTGCATCATCTCTTTTAACTCTGATTCATAGGTGCTCTCCGGCAGCAGGATCGATACCAGCACACCAACAGGTTCTGCCCCTGTTGCCGCAATATCATTCACTGCTGCATAGATGCCATAGACACCATTTTCAAAGGTCGTAGCTGTGACAGGATCCACCGTCAAGGTGACCACTTCATCTTCCTGAAACGATAAAATGGCGCAGTCTTCTCCTATCCCTGCGCCAACCAATACTTCTTCTCTTCTGTTTTTTATCTGTTTCAAGACAGAGCGCTTTAACACGCTCTCTGATACTTTTCCGATTTTCATAGATACACCTTTGTCTCATACTTACTCATTTATGGACTGCAATCCTTCTCTATTCCAGCACATTTGGTGTTGAAATATGTATGACTTTCCCCATATAACTCTGTGATCTTCCATATGCTCTGCTGCTAACCTGTAATATGCTACTGCGCCGGCTGTTCTGCCTCTGTTCCCTGTGTCTGCTCAGTCTGTTGCTGCTCCTGCTGTGCCTGTTGAGCTTGCTGCTGTTCCAGAGCCTGTTGCTGTGCCAATGCCTGCTGTGCCGCAAGTACTGCCGGGTCTGTTGGAGGTGCTGTGGCTGCCTTGTAATTTGCAATGACACCCTTCACGTAATCAATGCTGCCGGAAGCGATCGCTGCCTGCATTGCTGCTGTCACAGCCGGATCTGCATGGGCAATTCCCACGGTGGCTGTCTTAGGCGTTACCCGATAACTACTGTCATTTACCTGGGTACGGCTCACTTCTTTGCCATTTTCCGTCACGACTTTCCAAAGTCTCGCCACATATCCCACATGGGCTGACTGCACATTGATAGATCCCACAGGACGTCCTGCATCCGCAATGATCTTCTCCTGTTCAGGTACGGTTCTCTTTAATACTTCACTCTCATAAGTTACTTCTCTGTCAGGATCCCTGGTCTCCACACCATAGACCGTAAATGTAATCTTCTTATTGTCAGTGATTCCTTCTATGTATACCGGATATTCTGACGAGTTGGTGAACTTAAAATCCTTTGAAGTCCCAGCGATTGCCGCATCCGCAGACGGATCTACATAGGACACGATCATGGAATGATTAAATCTCTCGTCAACCTGTAGCTCTGCGCGCAATACTGCATTGTATAACGTGGTGCTGACCTGGCAGATTCCACCGCCAAGGCTTTCTACTACCATTCCATTCAGATAGGAACCCGCCATATGATAGCCATTTTCCCTGGAAAAAGGACTGACTGCCTCATAGGTGGAAAAAGAATCTCCCGGATATAATGTGGTGCCATTGATCAGGCTGCATCCGTTTGCCACATTGGCACTTCTGTCCCCTCCCGATGTATGATAGTCTGTGGTGAAAGTACCCAGAACATCTCTTACCTTGCTTAATTCCTCCGCGCTGCCTTTTGGCTCCTCCACCTGTGTCACAAGTGAAATGACCGCTTCACCCTTGGTATTCTGCTTCCATTCTCCATTGAGATATTGACGAATTGCTTCCAGGGATTGATCTATCTCTACTCCCAGTCCCTCTTTTCCGCTGACCACGGTGAACGCGCCATCTTCTCTTTTCAAAGATGCATTCACTGCTGGTATTTCATAGGCGGCACAGTTCTCCTCCAAAAAAGGTTTTGCCACCGCTGGAGTTACATCATATGTAATGGTAAATACTTTATTCTCATGCTCCAGATCTTTCTTCGCTTTATATCTCTGGATAATATTTCCTTTAATGCCATAGCTTGCAGCTTCCTCTATGATCTCCGGATTGCTCCAGGTGAGTCCAAGCTCCCCTGCAGTGGTCTGTACCTGATTTTCTTCATTGACCTTCAGTACGATGGCTTTCTCTTTCAAAGACTGGATGTAATCCTCCACTGTCTTTTCCGCTTCCGCCGCATTCATACCGGACAGATTCATATCTTCTACATAGATTCCATTCTCTATCACCGCCTCCTGACCGGAGGCAGCTGGCTGATCTGCACTGCTATCCTTCGCCTGCACCGTGCTCCCGGCAAGGCATAGAGATACCATAACTGCTAAAATAATCTTATTTCTTAATTCCCTCATAAATACTCCTCAAAAACATCCTCGTGATTTGACATCACTCTATAATCATGTAAAATGAAATTAGACACTCACTACTGATAACACCATGGGTAATACCATGGCCACCACTAAAATGAGGATAATAACGGCTGATACGACACGTTTTGTTTTCTGACTCATATGAAACATGGCTGCTCCTATCTGTAAATAAGAATAATTGCCTTATTTACGCTAAAAAATCAATACTCACTGAAAGGATATTATAAATGAAATTACCCTTTTTTGCAAGTTTTATTGTCTTTACTATATGGCTTACCTATGAAATAAAAAAGAATAGCATTTCCCACCAAAAAAACCATGATGCTTTCTGGGACAAAGAAAATGCTGCCAATTCCACCCGGCGAAAAAGCCTGGAACACCTGGACTATATCACACTTCCCATGGATAAATTTCCTATGGATGTCATGGCGGAGGATGAAACTGTCCGGGATATTCAAAAGACGATTCTAATCCTGAATGACAAAAAAATCGTAAATTTTACAGGTTTTACCAACACCCAGCTAAAGCTGGAATATGGGGCACCTAATATCACGCTGCTCACAGAATACGATCAAAACTTTACCATGCTGGTGCGCACGCTCCAAAAATGGGCGGCGCTTTTGATCGATAATAACCATATTAATGAGGGAAAAATGCTATTAGAATATGCTGTTTCTATTCGCTCAGATGTGAGTAAAAGTTATAAAATGCTGGCAGATATCTATTCCTCCGAAGGAAACCTTGATAAGATCCGCAATCTGGTGACCATCGCCTCCACACTGAATTCCGCCATGAAAAATGCTATCGTCCATACGTTGCAAGAATCTTATCTGTGTAACGACTCGCCTCATTTTTCGTCAGATGCTCCACCTGGTAGTCCACAGTAAGTTTATGCCGTTCAATGAGTTCATATAACCTCTCTTTTTGATGTTTGGTGATTGGACCCTCTTTTTTTACCTGATAGTGGAGGGGATGTGGCAGGAATATTTTGTCTTCCGGCATGGATATCTCCCGCTGTTCCTGTGGTACCTCATTTTCTGGAACTGTGTCATTCTGTCTGAATCTCCCCCACAATATCTGATACAGTTCATGGGTCGCCAGGGCATCTCCCAATGCCCGATGTTCCTCATGGGCAATTCCGAAATATCTGCATAAGTATCCCAGATTCCGACTCTCCAGCTCCGGTAGATATTTTCGGGCAATCTGCAAGGTGTCGATCCCTTCCTTGTCAAAGGTCTTCCCCACATTAACTGCGGCACGCTTCACAAAGGAATAATCAAATAACACGCTATGCCCCAGCAATGGCAGCTCTCCTGTAAACTCTAACAGGTCTTGTATACAATCCTCTATAAAAGGGGCTGCTGCCAAATCTTCACCTGTGATTCCCGTGAGTTCCCTTACTTTTTCTGTAAGGTTTCTCCCAGGATTTACAAATGTGACATAAGTGTCAACAACTTCATGCTCCACCACTTTCACCGCTCCGATTTCTATGATCCTGTCCTGCTTGGGATATAAGCCTGTGGTCTCAAGATCCAGAGATACATAGGATCTGACGGTCTTTCCCTTATCGGAATCTTTTTGTCTTGTATGCAATTCATCGCTCTTCGTCATGTTTATCCTGTCTGTCATATTTTTCCTATCTTATCACTTTTCCTATTGTGGTAATTTGCCATCCTCTACTTTATATTCCCCATTTTGTAATTCCTCATTACGATTCAGAAATCTATTTAAATAACTCATAGCGATGAGATATTTTCATGGACTTAAATCTATTCATCTCTCAACACACTGTGATTCTGGTGTATATTCAGATCATGCGCTCCGTCCTCGCCTGGTACGTGAGAGCGTCCCGATTCTGATAATCGAACAGCACAAATGTGGGCTCCTGCCTTCTCTCTAAAATGACGTCCGTGTCACTTTCCCATACCGGATAATGAAATGGTTCCAGATGGGTCATCTTACTCAGTTGCTTTGCACGATAAGCTCCGTAATCCGGCAGATATTTCCTGTTCTCTTCTTCCTTCTGATAGAACAGACGTATCTGCTCCTTGTAGGGCTCCAGCTCCAGGGCAAAGTCCGGTCTGCTTTTCAGATTCTCCCGGAGATACATGTCATAGGTGAGTAACTCTCCTATCAGTTCCTCCCAATTCTCTGAATGGATGGAACATGCAAATTGTAACAGCACATGATAACGGTAGGATCTCGCCGGACTGCTCACGAAATAGCCCCGCTCCTCATAATACTCTGCCAGTGCCTGATACAGATGAAATGGGGAGTTGAAGGCCCTTTCCAGAACAGGAATCGTGGCTGTGAACTGATTGCTGTTATAGTAAAGTTCCACCATCTCTTCCACTTTTTTCAGGCGGAGTACATTACTGTAGGAAAGCCACTTGGAATAGAGGATCTCGTAGGGCGGTTTACTGTTATAGACAATGCCATATTCCTCCGCACGCTGGTGCATTTCCGACCCTTTCAGTACTTTCAGAAATCCTAACTGTAGCTGCTCCGGATGCAGTGCATACACATCATTAAAGGAAGTGACAAAGCTGTCATAATCTTCATAGGGAAGCCCTGCGATGAGATCCAGATGGGTATGGATGTTTTTCCCCGCGTGGATCTTCTCCACGATGGTCTTCAGGTGGGAAAACTTCACATAGCGATTAATAGCCTCCAGCGTCTTTGGATTCGTAGTCTGGACACCGATTTCCAACTGTACCAGTCCCGGTCTCAATGTATTCAGCAGGGCTATCTCTTCCTCATTGATGATATCAGCGGATATTTCAAAATGAAAATTAGTGACACCGTTGTCATTTTCTCGGAGATATTTCCAGATTTCCATGGCATGGACATGGTCACAGTTAAAGGTTCGATCCACGAATTTCACCTGAGACACACGGTTGTCCAGGAAAAACTGTAATTCCTTTCTCACGATACTGATGTCCCGCAGTCTCACCTGCTTATCGATGGAAGACAGGCAGTAACTGCATCGAAAAGGGCATCCTCTGCTGGACTCATAGTAGATGATTCTGTTTTGAAAGTCCTTTAAATCGCCGTATATACTACCCTCTTCGAGACGGTCATTCTGCGTTTCCCTATTTGGAGTTTTCTCTGTGTGATACAGAAACGGAATCTTGCTGAGGTCTGTCAATGGACGGGGCGGCGTATAGCCCTGTGTGGTACAGATTCCACAGATGTCTCCGATTTCCATGACGTTATCCACATAATGGGACATTAATTCACAGAAGGTCACTTCGCCCTCTCCCAGCATAATCCCCGTAAGGAACGGATACTGCTTCACAATCTCCTGTGCGTCAAAAGATACCTCCGGTCCCCCCAGCCACAGATCCGTCGACCGCAGGATCTTGTGAAGTTCCACGCAGAGATCCTGGATCATCTCCCAATTCCAGATATAACAAGAAAAGGCAACGACGTCCGGTTGCCTTTTATAAATATCCGCCAGAATCTCTTCCTTCAGATTATTGATGGTATACTCCGCGATCTCGATGTGTTCCTCATACCTTTTCGCGTATGCCCGAAGGCTGTAAAGCCCCGGGTTGGAGTGAATGTATTTTGCATTTACTGCTGTGAGTAAGACTTTCATGTAGCTGCCTTTCTATTACCATTTTCTATGGCTGATTTCCATGACTGATTTCTATGGCTGATTTCCATGACCGATTTCTATTTAGGAAAGGCTCTGACAGAATCTGTCAAAAGCTGCCTGTCCCTCGGGCGTGCGTTTGTAGACACCAGCATCCTCCAGCACTTTCATGAAGACCATACCTACCTCTTTCTGGAGGATTTCCATGATATTCTCTTTATTGACGGAAGTATACCGTGGCATAAATTCCTCCACCCAGTCCGCATGTTTTTCAATGGTCTCTATGCTTCTGATCTTCTTATGATTTATAATGGCATCTGCCAGGATTTCCATCTCATCCTTTAAGCGGGATGGTAAGATTGCCAGACCCATGACTTCGATGAGTCCGATATTTTCTTTCTTGATGTGGTGGCGTTCGCCATGGGAATGGTAGACACCCATCGGATGTTCCTCCGTGGTAATGTTATTGCGAAGTACCAGATCCAATTCGAAGTTTCCGTCACGTTTTCTCGCGATAGGTGTGATGGTGTTATGCGGCTCCCCATCCGTCTCGGCATAGATAAAAGCGTCCTCATCCGTGTAACTGCGCCACTGATTTAAGATAATATCCGCCAGCTGGATGATCCGATCCGTATCCTTTCCTGTGAGACGAATCACAGACATGGGCCAGTTCACGATGCCTGCTGCCACATCATCGAAGCCCTGCACCCTGAACGTTCTCTCCACTGGTGCTTTTGCCATGGCAAAGTCGTAATTGCCTCCCTGAAAATGATCATGGCTTAATATGGAACCCCCTACAATGGGAAGATCCGCATTAGAGCCCACGATGTAGTGGGGGAACTGTTTCACAAAATCAAACAGTTTACAGAACGTGGCATGTTCGATCTTCATGGGAATATGCTTGGAATTGAACACGATACAGTGCTCATTATAGTATACATAAGGGGAATATTGGAACCCCCACGCACTGTCCGCGATGGTGACCGGAATCACTCTGTGATTCTGTCTGGCAGGATGATTCACCCGCCCCGCATATCCTTCATTTTCCATGCATAACAGACACTTTGGATATCCGCTCTGTCTGGCATTCTTTGCCGCTGCAATGGCTTTAGGATCCTTCTCCGGCTTGGACAGATTGATGGTGATATCCATGACTCCATAAGTGGTATCGATAGTCCACTTCAGATCCCGCTCGATGCGGTAACGTCTGATATAATTTGTGTCCTGTGACAATTTATAGTAATAATCCGTTGCTTTTTTGGGACTCACTGCGTAATATTCCTTGAATTTACGGATAATCTCACTGGGTCTTCCCACCAGCATGCTCATGATCTTCGTATCAAATAAATCTCTGTATACAATGCTGTTCTCTGTGATAATGCCAGCCTTGAATGCATAATCTACCATCCGATCCAGTAATGATTCCAGCTCATCAATTCCACACGTGACATCAGTGTCACTTTCTGTAAAATCCTCTACTTCAAATAATTCTAACAGTCGGTTAATCGTATATATCTTATCTTCCTTCTCTACCAATCCTGTCTGCAAACCATACGCAACCAGCTTCTCTATATCCTGTGCAATCATTTTTTATCCCTTCTATTTCTATCTCTATTTCTATCTCTATCTCTATCTCTATCTCTATCTCTATCTCTATCTCTATTTTTATTTTTATCTCTTGTTTTTGTCTCTTATTTTTTCTCTCTATTTATAGGTTCTTAGGTCCATCTCCCACTTCTACTACATAGAAGTCAGCAGCGTATCCAATTTTTTGCTCATAAGCTGGTCCGACTTTTGCGATGAAGTTGTCGATAGCTTCGTCTTTCACGATGCTCACGGTACATCCGCCAAATCCCGCTCCTGTCATTCTGGAGCCGATGACACCATCCACTTTCCAGGCTTCCTCCACCAGGGTATCCAGCTCGATTCCTGTCACTTCATAATCATCGCGAAGAGATACATGACTGTCATTCATCAATTTTCCAAATAAAGTTACATCATTATTTTTCAGTGCTTCCACTGCCTTGATGGTTCTCTGATTCTCATAAACTGCATGTCGTGCTCTGCGGATTCTCACATCATCCCTGATCGCTGATTTGTGTTCTTCAAATGCTTCTTCTGTGAGATCTCCCAACCCTTTGATGTCCACAACTTTCTGCAACTCTGCCAGAGCTGTCTCACATTCGCTGCGTCGTTCATTATATTTGGAATCCCCCAGTCCTCTCTTCTTATTACTGCAGGAGATCACCATTTTAGCACCCTCCAGTTTGATGGGTGCATACTCAAATGACAGATCCGCTGTATCCAGAAAGATGGCATTATCTTTTTTGCCCATGGCGATGGCGAATTGATCCATAATACCACAGTTCACGCCATTGAACTTATTCTCCGAAAATTGTCCGATGAGGGCAAGATCTGTGTTGGTTACCTGTTTCAGTCCAAAAAATTCTCTCAATATGTAGCCGGTCAGTACTTCCACCGATGCGGAGGAGGATAGTCCGGAGCCATTTGGAATATTACCATTCAGCAGGAGATCCATACCACATGGAATCTCATATCCTTTTTCCATAAATGCCCAGATCATGCCCTTTGGATAGTTCGTCCAGTCCGCTTCTTTTTCCGGTTTGATATTCTCTATGCTGGACTCGATCACTCCAAGCTGCTCAAAATTCATAGAATAAAAACGAAGTTTTTTATCATTTCTCTTTCTGGCAGCCGCATAGGTACCTATGGTAAGCGCACATGGGAATACATGTCCGCCATTATAGTCAGTATGTTCACCGATTAGATTCACACGACCTGGTGCAAAATAAGTGTCCACCCCTTCCGTATCCCCAAATACCTCTGCAAATTTTTGTAAAATAATTTCTTTCATACCCCAATACTCCTTTACCTGTGTTTGTTTTTTGTTAGAATAATAAAACAGCATCTTCCTATCTATAGTATACGAAAATGCTGTCAATATTACATACCCCTATGTTGTAAATACCAGTTAATATGTTATATGACTTGATTATATAATAATCGAGTCACGAAAGTGCGCAGCAAGTTTATCTATGGTCCGATTGGGAAGATATGGGGCTAGACCCTTTTATAAAGTTCTCAATCTGTTCCAGATTATTCTGGGAGTGTCTTACCTTGCCATCCATGACCTCCTTGCGATACTTGCTGGGGGACAATCCGTTCATCTGACGGAATGCTTTGGCGAATACAAGCGGATCTTTATATCCGCAGGACAGCGCGATACTCTCTATGGAAAAATTTGTGACTTGCAGGAGTTCTGCTGCCTTGGTGATGCGAAAGACGGTGAGAAATTGCTGAGGCGACATCTGCAGGGAATCCTGAAAAAGTGTATACAGATAGCTCCTGTTGATGCACACATAATCTGCCACATCCGTAATCCTGATGGGGTTACAGTAATTACTTCTGATAAAATCAATTGCCATATCCACGTAGTGATTGCCCTTGTCCGTATCATCCTTTTCCGCTACCGCTGCGCCTTCCGCGATAATCCCCAGGAACATTTTGAGCAGACCATCCCTACGCAGTTCGTTTGCCATACTGTAAGTGTTATGCTCAATCATGTCCTTGACAAGGGAATAGATTTCCTCCTGCTTCTCTGACTGGATGATGGGATGTCTCATAGACAGACCCATATTTCGAATATACTCACCTGCCTTGCTCCCACTGAATCCCACCCATACGTAAGTCCAGGGTTCCTTCTCATCCGCCTGATAGAAAGTCAGTTCATCCGGTTCGATGAGAAACCCATATCCGGCCTCCAGGGGATATTCTTTATTTCCGCTCACAAATCGTCCCTTACCATCCAGGACAAAATGAATCAGATAGTGGGGACGAACTGCTGGTCCAAAGCTGTGAAGGGGCTCCGTCCTGGAGCACCCACAGGTGTTCAGATAGAGTTCTCCCGCATGTTTATTTGTAAATTCCAGTTTATATGCTTTTTCCATTTACACCCTATTCTTTATCCTCATTGGCATCTGCCAGACATTCAAAATCATCTCTCGCAATCTTCAATGCCTCCAGCATCTTCGGTGAAAAGATACCACGTTCGCCCTCCTGGATCATGATAAATGCTTTTGATTTTGAGTAAGCACTTTTATATCTACGTTCATGGATCAGTGCTTCATAGGCATCCGCAATGGATACGATCTGGGCTGAGACAGGTATCTCATCCCCCTTCAGTCCATCCGGATAGCCATTTCCATCAAATCTTTCGTGGTGATACCGACAGATCTCATATCCGTATTTCTGATACTGGGCATCCTGCATCTCTGCCACTGCCGCTATGATCTCACATCCCTTTGTGGTGTGGGACTCCATCAGTTCAAATTCATCCTCCGTCCATTTTGCCGGCTTTAGAAGGACACTGTCAGGAATGACAATTTTGCCAATATCATGCATTGCCGATACCTCTGTGATGATATTGATCTGCTCTTCCGTTAGTCCATATTCAGGATAATACTGGGCTACGACCTTTGCCAGAATATTGGTAAATCCCTTGATTCGCTTGATGTGTTTGCCGGACTCCATATTACGAAATTCCACAATGGTACTCATGATATCGATTATTTTGGAGTTCATCTCTTTCAATTTCTTTGACTGGGACTGCAGTACTCTGGTCTGTTCTGATACCATGCGTTCCAGTTTGTTCTTATAGTTATAGAGATCGATGGTATTCTGTACACGTCTCTGTATAATATGCGGGTTGAATGGCTTTGCGATCATATCTGCCACGCCCACCTCGTAAGCCTTTTTCTCTGCCTCAGCGGAGGTATCTCCCGTGATAAGGATGACCGGTATTCTGGAGATCAGTTTCTTCTGATTTAAGATCTTCAGCACTTCAAATCCATCCATATTGGGCATTATAATATCCAGGAGAATCGTGACAATAGAAGACTTGTACTCTTCTACGATCTTCAAAGCTTCCTCCCCGTCTCCCGCTTCCATCATTTTATAATTGTTCTGAAACATGCCGCATAGAAGAGCTCTGTTCACTTCCATGTCATCTACCACTAGTATGATCTCATTATTCATATGCTGCCCTTTCTTGCCTCACCTTTGTTGTTTCTAAATATGCCGACCCTGTCCTCAATATGTTTAAATGTCACATTCTCCACAGACTCCATCAATCGAAGGGGGATTCTGTCGATGATCACATACACACCGGGATACGCTCTGCCCTTTGCTGTGATTTTGGCATTGGACATTTCTTCCATCTCTTTCTCAAATGCCTCTTTCCTGATCTTTCCCTCTTCCAGTTCCTCCAGCTTCATCTGATGTGCTAATTTTATTTTATCGTATACGGATATTTTTGCTAATTGTTCTTTTTTGTATGTATTCTCAAACTTACGGATACCCTCCCGGAATACTTCCACCTCAGAACGTATCTTGATAAGATTTTTCTGTATTTCATTATATTTCTCAAAAAAGCGCCTGGTGAGACCTGCTTCAATGACCGTACTTAATTGTGCATTGTTTCCTATCTCATATACATCTGCACCCTGGACTGCCCTGGTTCTGCCACCCACCAGGATTCCTTTTTTACCGGATACCACCACTTTTCCCTTGGTGGTAATATCGCAGTTCAAGATATAATTAGCACGAATATCACCCTCTGTCTCAATAATGACAGATTCAAAGAACCTCCCTGTAACTGCGCCCCTGGCATGAATCATTCCCATGCCGCCTGCCTGAACACCTTGCTTTACCAAAATGTCACCCTCCGCGATGAGATTTGCAGATTCTACATTTCCATCTATCTCTATGTTTCCCTTTGCCTGGAGTGTCACACCGCTTCTCACACATCCATGCACGATCAGATCTCCATCAAATGTAATATTTCCTGTGGTATAAGTGACATCTCCATCCACAATGTGAAGTTTGCTCACTTCCATATAATTTTCAGCCAGAGAAACCTTCCCACTTAAAGTGGCGACATAGGTCCTTTTATCCTCCAGAAGTACAAATCCGGTGCCGCGAAGAACCGGCTGTTCTATTCCTTTTCGTGCCACCATGATCTTACCATTCACGGTATAGCCGCCTTTTCCAAGGGTCGCCGGAAAATAATATGCCAGCTTTTGTCCCCGGATGGCTTTCTCAAAATAGTCCATATTCATGTAGTCCACAGAGCCATCCTCCAGTATCTTCGGCAAAGTGGGGAGCTGTGTGCGGAAATAAAATTCATAGTGCCCGTCTTCTCCGGGAATCGCCTTTTGACCTCTTGCCACGACGACCTTTTCCTCATAGATTTCCTGCTCTACTATTAACCTGACGACCTCTTTATCAATGCCCAGTGTAACACCATTTTCCTTCAATAATTCCAAGATATCTTTTTCCGTATACGCCTTGTTTTTCTTAGGTCTGGCCAGGTTCAGATCTGCTTCCATTCCGTCTTCACTGATAGTGACAAAGCTGGTAACTGATTCCTCCACCAGATTATCCGGCGTGGAGAATGTCTCCGATGGCTCAGATTCCACTTCCATCAACTTCTCCCGGAAATTTCTCATATCCGTTACCGAATATCGCAGCTTGGCATAGCTGCTCACATCGTAGCCCGCCTCCAGTCCCAGACGGATCTCACGCATCTGCTGCCAGTTATAGAATGTTTTCAGATAGGCGGAAACATCGATACGATCCTCTAATCCACGACGGATCTCGCGCATCTGCTGCCATCCAAAATCACTTCTTGCATATTTTGTTACATCAACACGGTCTTCCAGACCCTTTATAATCTGTTCTAATTGGGGTCCCACCATCTCCGAAGAAAGATATGGATTTATGTCAACTTGTTTTTGATGTGCAATCAATATTTGTTCCAGTTGTTCCGCATCGTATCCTTCGTCCAAATAGGGATCTGGTATGATCTGATTGTTGATACATCTTCTGATCTGAAGGAGCAGTGATGAGGGATATCCTTTTTTCACATAAGGCTGGAGGTCAATGCCTTTTTCCTGGGCTTTCCGAATCTCACGCATGGTAAGATAGTCATAGCCCTTTCCCGTATATGCTTCTATATCACCATTACGCTCCAGACCTTTGCGAATCTCCTCCATCTGGAACCAGTCATTTTCTACATCCGCATACCTGGAGACATCCACACCATTTTCCAGACCGATTCGTATTTCCTTCATCTGCTGTGCGATATATGTTTTTTTGGCATAGCAGGTAATATCTACCTTGTGTTCCATTCCCAGACGAATCTCGCTGAGCTGCATCCAGTCATAGCCCGATTCAAAGTATTCCTTTAGATCGATGCCTTCCTCCAGCGCATCCCGGATCTCTTCCATCTGAAACCATGGAATGTTGGGCTTATCGTAAATGGATACATCGAACCCTTTTTCCAGTCCGCGGCGGATCTCCACCAATTGAGCATAGTCCATTCCCTGACCCTGATATTTATCAGCATCACCGCCCAGGATTCGTATGTGATCAAGTTCCTGCACATAGTCATATTCATTCAGTTTTTTTACATTTGTCTTTTTCATGTCTGCATTCATTGTTCTGCCTCATAATTAATGTTTATTGCAGTATACGAATCATATTGATGGAATCATTATATGCTTTTTCCAGTTCCGGGAAATGTTCCCTGGCTGCCTCCAGATTCCCATTCCGCAGATATTCCACAAAAGGCACGATTATATAGTAAAGACCGTTTATGGACAGATTCCCGGTAACACCTTTTACAGTATGACCACTGGTAAATGCATCTTGGCAATTCCCCTCTTCCAAAAAGACTTTCATTTCTTCAAAATCCTTGTCTTCCAAAAACTTTAACAGAAACTTTGCATATAACTCTTCATTGTTCATGAATCGATCCATAGCGTCCTCAACGTCTATGCCTACTGTCTTTAACTGATCTTTTTCATCATCCGTCATATCATACACCCCTCTCATCGCCATTTGTCAGTAAAATAGCAATCCTATTTTGTCAGGTTATTTTTATTTTACTACATTATTTTACAATATTCTATCTTTTATGTCTTAATTTTTCTCTATACAAACAATATTTGTATTATCCACAATAATATTGACATTTCAATTATTATGAGTATTATAAAAATCAGAAGGCTTATGATACGATTGTGATTTATTCCTCTCAGGAAAGGGATGGTATACTATGACACAGATGATCAATACCACTGCACAGGTAAAGGAAAATAATAAAAAACTTATCTTGGAAACACTTCTCGCGCTAAAACAGGCCACAAAAAATACCGTGGCAAAGGAGACCGGATTAAGTGTTGCTACCTGTAACACTCTGCTGAATGAGCTTGCCCGGGCAAATGAGATTGTGGTAGTTCCTCAGGAAAAAAAGCCCTCCGGTGCCGGAAGACCCTCTAAGACCTACTGTGTCAATCACAACTCCTATACCGTCTGTTGTATTTCCCTTTTCCGTGACCAGGGTGTCAATACCATGGGTTGCCGCATCTATAATTCCATGAATTATCTCGTAGCAGAAAAGGAAGATGTGAAAGCACCTGTCACCTATGATTCCATCCATCATATGCTGGAATCTCTCACGGGAGAATATGACAATATTAAGATTATCAGCATCGGTATCCATGGCACCATAGATGTGGAAGGTCGCGTTCAGAACAGTTGCTTTTCTTCCCTGAACGGAATCAATCTCATCCAAAATATTGACCGGGATTTTGCATTACCAGTCATTATTGATAATCAGATCAATCTTATTACATACGGTTTCTATAAACAATTAGAGGATTCCACGATCAAAAATGTAATCACTCTGTCTTTTGACAACATGAAGTGTACTGCTGCCGGGTTTATCTTAAATGGGCAGTTGCTCCACGGCAAAGACAATGCTGCCGGGGATGTCTCTTTGCTGAGTCTTCCACCGGAATCCAGTACACGTGGCATTTTCCGCACCAGCACAAAGGCTTCCGCAGAAGACGTTATGGCAAAGACCATCAGCACCTTCATCCAGTTGCTGAATCCCGATATTATCCTTCTCACGGGATCTGGTATCAGTATCTCCCTGATGGGTATCCTGACAAATGCCTGCAGTCGCTACATCCCTGAGGAACACATGCCGGAATTTTCCTACACTAAGGACTCTTCCACCCATTATCAGACCGGACTGCTGGAGATGGCATCCCTATATGAGCCATAAAAAAGATTATTCTTACTTTTTTGACAGTAAAATGTTGTTCAAACAGCTGTATTAACAACGTAGATAGGGCTGTGGCACTAATTACTTAGTGCCACAGCCCCTATCACTTTCCATCTCATCGTCTCTTCACTCAGAATAAACAAATATAACAGTGGAGGGATCTCCTTTCAATCAGTCATTCCTATGATTCACCATACTTCTTCCAGTAACACTCACTTTGCTCTTTGGTTAACCGGAACCTCTTCTCAAGCTTTTGGCATATCCTATCCACGCTGATTCCCTCCTCTACATTATCCAGGATAAGCGCTTCGATACCTTCCTCACGTCCTTCCTCTCTTCCTTCCTCTCTCGCCTGTTCTCGTTCCTGTGCCATGTGTTTCTCTTCATCATATTCATAAATACTCACGTTCTTCGCCTCCGCTCGATTCTTAGACAGAAATTCTACCAGACTTCCCTCCGCTATGCATTCTGCGATTGCTCTTTCCACCGCTTCCTCCAGCGTTGTGTCAGCCTCAGATACATAATTCCTTACCTTATTCACATAGACCATATAATCCCGCAAGGTCCTGCAGTTCTTCATAAGTTCCTCATTATGTCCCTGATTTATGTTCAGGGATAATACCTTCAATTCTAAATTGACTTCTTTTGTTTCTTTTATATAAGAATCCGATAAAGGAAATATCTTTTTCTCCGGCTGTTCCTCCACTCCATTGTAGAAAACCACAAACTCCGGTGTGGGAAGCTGAATCAGTTTTCTCCCATAAAGATTCTCGTCTCTTGTCATAATCTTATACAAATCTGAAATGTAGAACAGATTTCTCAGTGGCATATTCGGGTTATACGTCGATTGATGTTCATACAGCGACACTCTGGAATCAATCATAAAAGACAGGTCGTTTTTCATCCAACATCCTCCTTTGTGATATGGAGGCTCCTGTCTCATCCATTGGGATTCTTCTGGAAAGCCTCATTTTTGTATTGGAATATAAGCAATGATAAGACTTCTAATCTGAATCCCGAATAGGATGAATGATAATAGATACGACTTTGTCGTAGTTAGATTATAGAAATAGCTTGCTTGTGGATATTTTAACATATACTATAATTTCAGTAAAGTTAATTTTTCACGTTCCATTGTGAATGGTTCGCCAACCGCATGTCTTTTACTGGATGGGGCTGTAAAATAAGTCCCTAATCAGGAATCGCCAGTTCCGGCAAATGTCGGTTCTGGCGATTCTTCACTTGGATATCTATTATCCGGATAATTATTAATTCACTCCCAGCATAACCTGTATAAGCAGTCGTTGTATAACACGACCATTCATTTCATATTCGTTTAGTTGCAGGCTGTCTGGAATTTCTTCCAGATCTCTGCGTGGAGGTCTTCGGCTTCCTGGCTGATGTTCTGGATGATCTCACCTTCGGTGACGGAGTCAGGTACCACTAATCTGTCTTTCTTCTCTGGTGCGATATATTCGTCTGCTGCTTTATTTGTGCTGTAATATCCGATATACTCTGTGCACTGTGCAGATACCTCCGGCTGGAGAATGTAATTCAGGAATGCATTGGCTGCATCTGCGTTGGGTGCCTGTGATGGGATAAATCCTGCCATGATGCCAAATCCTAACCCTTCAGATGGATAGCATACAGACAGATCCGGGTTGGCATCCAGTGCTGCATTCACCTGCGAAGTGTAGAGGAATGCTGCTGTCACTTCACCGCTGACGATGTAGTCCTGTGTATTGCTGTCACTGATGAGACGAATATTTGGAGCAAGTTCCATTAATTTGTCCCCTGCTTTTTGGATGGTGTCAAGATCTTCTGTGTTGAAGGATTCTCCTAATGTCTTCAAGGCGATTCCATCGATAACACGATAGTTTCCAATCACAGCAAGATTTCCTTCCAATGCCGGATTCCAGAGATCGGCATAGCTCTTGATCTCAAATCCTACTGCATCCTTGTCATATACGATCAGCGGAATTCCTGCTCCGTAAGGAACGGTGTATTCGTCTGTGGTATCATAGAACTGACCCTGATATAAGGAATTAATATTTCCAAAATTTGTAATCTGGTCTTTATTTAATTTCTGAACAAGTCCTTCCTTGATGGCTAACTCGATGATGTAATCATCTGCTATGACAAGGTCATAGTCGCCGCCTTCGGTCTCTTCCAGTTTCGCTAACATATCTTCATCGTAATCAAAGTTAGAGTAATTGATCTTCACACCGGTCTGCTGTTCAAAGCCGTCCAATACTTCCTGTGGGAACATACCATCCCATGTATAGAGATTCAGCTCTCCCGAAAGTGCTGGTGCCTGTGCAGTTTCCTCCGTGGTAGTCTCTGCTGTATCTGCTGCCTGCGTAGTCTCTGTTTCCGTAGCCGGGCTGGTGCTGTTGTCTGCACTGTTTCCACATCCCGTGATCATAGTGACTGCAAGGGTCGTCGTAAGTAATGTCGCTAATAATTTTTTCATATCTTCCTCCTCTATCGAACATCAGCCTATCCAAAACAGGCTGACGCTGCATGTCAATTTTTCATAGAAATCTTGACACAATTAATGTTGAACATCAGCCCATCTTAAAGTTGCTGTCGCAAATGGACTAATGCTTTTCTTTTCTATATTAAATGGCTTTCACCATCAATTTTAAATCCTTACTGGTTTGCACTTTTCCTGCCTATCAGTCGAGATAGCAGGACGAACAGGATGGTCACCGCCAGCATAATGGTAGCTAATGCATTGATTTCCGGTGTGATGCCTGTTTTCAGCTTCGTATAGATCTTGATGGGCAGCAGATTGACCTTGGGGCCTGTGACGAAAATGCTGATGACCACGTCGTCAAAGGACATGGCAAAGGAGAGTAGCACCCCCGACAGGATAGCCGGAACTAACTGCGGTAATATAATGTCGAAAAAGGTTCTTACCTGGGTGGCTCCCAGATCCCTGGCTGCCTCCTCCAGACTTTTGTCCATACCGATGAGCCTTGCACTAACCATGATGAATAAATAAGGTATACAGAAGGTAGTATGTGCAAGAATCAGCGTAGGCATTCCAAAGGGTAATCCCATGGCGGAAAACAATGCCAGAAATACCATACCAAGAATAATCTCCGGAATCATCAATGGCAGAGTCGCCAGATAGGAGATCAGGTCATTGAACTTACTGGTGGTCTTTGACATACCCACGGCTCCCAGTGTTCCGATAAATACGGCCAGGGTACAACTGGAAAGTGCCAGGACGATACTGTTCCACAGCGCTTCTTTGATCTCTCTGTCCTTCCACAGTGCCTCATACCAGGTCAGGCTGAATCCGCCCCACACGGAGGAAATCTTTGATGCATTGAAGGAATACACCACAGTGACGATAATGGGAATATACATGAGTATGGTGACCAGTCCTATATAAATATATGGAAATTTACGTTTTTTCTTCATATCTCTATCCCTTTCTACTTTGAACATCCGTCTAAACTATACCAATCCTTCGATTTCCTTGGTATGGAACAGCTTACGATACAGCCTGATCAGAAGAGAGGTAAGGACCATGAGGATAACAGATAGTGCTGCGGCGAACGGAAGGTTACGTCCTTTGGTCAGCTGTTCCTGGATCACACTTCCCACCAGTACGATCTTATTACCTCCCAGGATATCCGCGATGAAGAACAGTCCCATGGAGGGAATGAACGTCAATATAATCCCTGAGAAAAGTCCCGGCAATGTGAGGGGAAATGTCACCGTCCAGAATGCCTTCATGCCACTGGCTCCCAGATCTCTGGCTGCCTCCACCAGGTTCCAGTCCATCTTCTCCACGCTGGAGTAGACGGACAAGATCATAAAGGGAAGCAGTGCGTAAACCATTCCTGTGGCTACCGCCGGGTAAGAATATAGCAGCTTCAATGGTTTTTCTGTGATGCCTAATCCCATAAGTACCATATCCAGCACCCCATTACTGCGAAACATGATGATCCATCCATAGAGGCGGATCAGAGAACTGGTCCAGAAAGGGATCATGATAAGCAGCATCATTCTCTTCTTCCACTTTTCATTCAACTGTCCCATGTAATATCCGAAGGGATATCCGATGAGTATAATGACTGCCGTGGAGGTAAATGCCAGCTGCAGGGATTCCCGAAATGTATTCAGATATAAAGGTTCCAATATTTTTCTGTAATTATCTAATGTAAAAACACTTACCACGCCCCATACTTCCGCGCGACTCATAAAACTCAACACCACCATATAGATCATGGGGCATATGACGAAAAGAATCGTGAAGAGGTAAATGGGAAGCATGGTGGCAATAATCCATTTCTTTCGTTTCATTTGCTACCTGTTCTTTCTTCTATCACACTATTACACAACTATTTCATAATCTTATAGATATATTCTGATTCTCCTGGTGAAAGCATTCCATCATTCTGCGATCTTCAACTTGGAGTTCTCGATAAATTTTGCTACATATTCTGTGGCAGGACTTTCATAGATTTCCTTTGGTGTTCCGATCTGCTCGATCTTACCTTCGTTCATGACCACGATGCGGTCTGACATGGCTGCCGCCTCTTCCTGATCATGAGTGATATAGATAAAAGTAATGTGAAGTCTCTGCTGTAAATGTTTGAGCTCCACCTGCATCTGACGGCGCAATTGAAGATCCAGTGCTCCCAGAGGTTCATCCAGCAGTAAGATCTTTGGGTCATTGACGATTGCCCGGGCAATGGCGACTCTCTGTTTCTGTCCACCGCTGAGTTCTGTGGGTTTTCTTTTGCCATATCCCTCCAGTTGTACCAGTTGCAGCGCTTCTTCCACTCTTTTCTTTATTTCCGCCTTGGGTACATTTTTGATTCGAAGACCATATCCCACATTTCCTTCCACTGTCATGTGGGGAAATAATGCATAATTCTGAAATACAGTATTCACGTTCCGTTCATTGGGTTCCAGATTTGTCACATCCTGACCATTGAGAAATACCGTGCCCTCGTCCGCCTCCTCCAAACCTGCAATAATACGGATCGTGGTGGTCTTACCACATCCTGAGGAACCCAGGATCGTGATAAATTCGCCCGCTTCTATCTGTAGATCGATTCCCTTTAACACTTCTGTGGTACCGAAATTTTTCCTTATTCCTCTCAATTCGAGAATTGAATTATCCATGTATGACTGCCTTTCTTATTTGACTACTTTTTGACTACATATTTCAAGTTTTCTTCCAGTATATCCTATCACAAAAATAAATTGTGTACAATTAAATATTTATAAACTACAAAACTTCATTTCTTCGTGACTCATTCACTTTGTAATCCAATCAAATTATATCCTACGAAACTTCGTTCCTTCGTGATTCGATTACTTTGTAATGGAGTCAAATTACATACTCCATGTTGTCCATGGTCTGTCTGGTGTTCTGGTTGTAGATCAGCATGCATTCCCGCTGTTCTATTTCTCCCAGGGCATAATCATTTTTCCCTTCCGCATTTATAATATCCCACGTGATCTTGCGATTCATTCGTTTGGGCTGGTCTGTGACCATGTTTATTTTCTGCTCCTTAAAGGGATTTCTGCGGTAATAAGGATCAAAGGCGTAGACCTGATTCTCATCCATGCCGGTGAGAAGTACATAGTGCCAGCATCCCAGCATGACCCGTGCCACCACTGCACCACCCTGCTGGAGACACTCTGCGATCCGGCTGTTCTGACCGATGTATACCTCCCGCCCGTTCACCATGACGCATTGTATGGGCCAGTGTTTCACTTTTCCAAAATGATTCAGCCAGTTCGACAGAAACATCATCGCCATTCCGGTGGTGCCGTTCTTGTAAGCTTCCCCTTTATCACTGTAACAGTCGAGGCAGTACTGCATGATGGATTTTACCACATCTGGATAGATTTCTTCCCGGGGAAATAAATAATTGATGGCATTGAGCACCGTTGTAGGGCCACAGTCGTATTCTGTTGATTGATAACTCAAAGGATTTTTCATAAGTATGCCTCCGTTCTGTCTTGAATACCTTCGAAACATTAATCTATCTTATGCATGCAATAATTCCAATATTAATTCTGTGCTTTTTTCCAGACTGTCCACGGTCGTATATTCCTGACAGGTGTGTACCTTCTCCATGCCACATGCCAGCACCACACCCTGAATTCCATGGCGCATAAGATTGTTATTATCACTGCCGCCAAATGTGGTAATCAGGTCGCATGGAATATGCAGCTTTTCGCATGCCTTTTGCAGATTACGTACGGTGACTGAACCGGGATTCGTCTCATAAGCGATACAGCCTGTGCTGGTCTTCCATTCATAGCTTGCTTTTGCATCCATTGTCCGCTGTCTCGTTATGGCCTCTATATGGTCCACCATCTGCAATGCACGCTCATGATCCAGACTGCGGACCTCCCCGGAAAATGTACAGTCAGGAGACACAATATTCGTACCCGCTCCCCCTTTGATACATCCGATGTTCACCGTGGTATCCTCATCGATTCTTCCCTGTTTCAGGTTCGCTATGATATTTCCTGCAATCTGGATAGCATTGATCCCTCTCTTCGGGGCAAATCCTGCATGTGCCGCTCTTCCCAGAATCTTTCCTTCAAAGAAAAGCAATGTGGGCGCTTTCACTGCCGCTGTGCCGATAGGACCGCTAAGATCCAGCACATATGCCTCCTTCGCCTTGATCTTCCTGTAATCGAACACTTCGCTTCCACGAATATAGGCTTCCTCCCCGATGGTAAATAATAGCTCTACGCTCCTGCTTGGCAGGTTCTGCTCCTTGATCAGCCGCAGTGCTTCCACAATCGATGTGAGACCCGCGTTGTCATCCGCTCCCAGGACTGTAGTTCCGTCGCTGGTGATCCGTCCATTCTCATGTATCACTACCTTGATGCTGCGCCCGGGTTCCACTGTATCCATATGGGCTGACAGCAGGACCTCCGGTCCGGTTCCCCTTTTATAGGCGTATAGATTACCGGTTTCACTGTGATAACATTCACCCGCCGTATCCTCCATCACCTGAAAATCCAGTTTCAGTAATTCCTTTTTCAGGTAATCTGCCTTTTCTCTTTCTTCAAAGGAAATAGCGTCTATACTGGACAATTCACAAAAGGTGTCAATCAATCTTTTTCTATTCACGATTCCCATTCTATCCCTCTTTCCTTTTCTATTTATTCTTCTATTTCCTACTAATCCGATAGAGATTATTTGTTTTAAATATAGTACTCGTTTCTATTTATTTTGTCAACCCATTTTTTACCAGAAATACTATAAGTTTTTATCAAATAAAGGGAACACTTCCACGCATTACACATAGAAGTGTTCCCTTTCCCCGGTCTAAATGGATCTTATATCTGGAAAAATTTCATATCTTCATCCAGCTCCACTGCAATTCCTTTTAACTCTTTTGCCGCATGTGCCAGCATATTAATGGTGGCATTCAATTCCTCCATGGAGGCTGTCGTTTCCTGAGTGCTGGCTGCATTTTCCTCTGAGATCGCGGACAGGTTCTGAATAACCATATCCACTTTTCCTCTTGCATCATCACAGAGACCTGTCTGATCCTTGATGGTGCGGGTCTCTTCCCTGGAACTGTTCACACCTTCAATCACTCTGGCAAATTTTTCTCTTGTCTCTGTCAATTTTTCCTGCTGCTCCAATACGATGGCATTTACCTGATCCATCACAAAAACTGTATTTTCAGATTCCTGTAAAAGTTGGTCAATCACTTTCTCAATCTGCACTGCTGAATGATTGGATTGCTCTGCCAATTTCTGTATTTCTGTGGCAACCACCGCAAATCCACGTCCGTGTTCTCCCGCTCTTGCTGCCTCTATAGATGCATTCAAGGAGAGGAGATTCGTCTCTGTAGCAATTTCTGTGATCAGTTCCACAGCCTGTTGGATGGTCTGTACAGAATCGTTGGTAGCATGAATCTGCGCACCGATCTTCTCCATCGCTTCTGTTGTTCTATCATTGGATTCACTTAACTGCTGTATGATCAATTGCGATTCGTCACTGGCAGACTTCATCTCATCCGATGTACGATCCAGATCTTCCACATTCGTCACGATACCTTCTATCATATTGCCCATGTCGCCAATGCTCATTGAGGCAGACTCGATATCTTCTGCCTGTGAGGTTGCTCCTTTGGCGATGTCCTCCACCGCATGACTGATCTCATCCGCAGTCTGACTTGATTGTGCCGCCATATTGTCCAGAGATTCTCCGGAGTTCAACAATACTCCCGCAGAATCTTTAACGATTCCGATGATGTTGGATAGCCGATCTTTCAGGGAGTGTAATGCTGATAGCATAATCCCAATCTCATCAGCCCGTTTCTTATATTTTTCACTGATCTCCACAGACAAATTTCCAGTGGATAATTCCCCGATCACTCTCTCTGACTCTTTCACCGCATTTGACATGGATCTTGACGTCACTATTGCTCCTATTAATCCAATGATGAAAATAAGCGATGCAATAAGTACTACTATATTCTGTTTCTGGGAGATAAAACTGTTCACTTTTGCCGTGGGCATTCCAGCAAATACCATTCCAATTATTTTCCCTGTGCTGTCCTCCATGGGGAAATAATATCCATAGTACTGCTGACCGTCCACATCCACATCATAGCTGGTATAATGATTTCCTTTGTTGATAACTTCCTCTACCACCTCAGCGGAAGCCTTAGTGCCTGTTGCTCTCTCTCCGGTTTCACTGTTCATAACAGAGGTAATCTCTCTGGTATCTCCATAAAATAAGGTCACATCGTATCCCGTCTCCGACTTGATCCTATCTGCTACCGTGTGATCGCCTCCGATGACCTTATCCCCTTTTGTCAGCGTACCGTCTGCATTTTTCCCATATGCATCAGGATTTAGTACATTATAAATCTCCATAAAAGAATATGCCGTTCCTCTTAATCCGTCCATTACCTGTGACTGCATCCCATCCTTCATATTTCTGGTGGAAAATGCCACTGTAACTACAGACATAACGACCAATGGCAGCAACACCATTGCCAGTAATTTTACCAAAATAGATTGCTTTTTCTTATGATTCCCCTTCATCACAATTCCCCTTCCAATCATATGTTTTTTGATTATTTTTGTTATATTTTGTCTTATATTGTGGAATAATATACCATCTTTAAATGCTGATGTCCAGTTTCTTCCCTCTTGACTTCGCCATAGTCACGCATTTTTTCGTCAATATACAGTTATCAGTATCTATATTTAGATGATGTTTTACAACCATAATAGGAACAAAGTGGACCTGTGTCAATACATTGGACACAAAAAGTTAAACTTTTTTATGCTGCCTGAGTAGCTTCGTCCTCCACTTGCTGAGGAGTTTTGTATCCAAGAGCACTGTGAATCCGTTGGCGATTATACCAG